>JBCAWZ010000001.1:0-165129 GCA_038534315.1 Pseudomonadota bacterium
GGCCGAGCAAGCCAAGCGGACCGATCCCGTTGATGGCAGACATGTTCATCCGCAGGTGCTACAATACGGAAATTGAGTGACTCGAGTTGGATATTCTTCGTCAGTCAGATACAGATTGTCTGCAACGAACCGCGAACCCGTTTCCAATGCGGTTCTGGACAAGACGGCAAGGCGTTGAGGTTCAACCACATCGTCGCTGTCGATTGGTGTGAACCACGCTGCATCTGTTTTCGTCAAACCGTAGTTTCGGGCATCCGCTGGGCCACCATTTTGCGGCATTCGAAACACACGAACGTTTGAATATTCGGAGGCTGCAATTTCAGCCCGCCGAAATGTGTCATCTGTCGAGTGATCGTCCACAACGATCACCTCATGGCGCATGCCATCAGCAACAGCAGACCGTGCCGCAGACCCGATTGCCCGACCAATCCGATCTTCATCATTGTAAACCGCAATCACGCTCGCAATTTTGGATGAATTCAGCATGGCGCCGTATTCCTACTCAGCTGGAGGACAGCGTATAGATGATCTCAAAACATAAGGTGAAACAAGACGCCTGAGAGAAGCATGCCATCCACAAAACCTCGTGGCGGGTTTCAATCTTCAATACATTGAGTTTTGCTCTAAACCGACATGAAATACAAGCCAACGCCGATAATTGGCGCCCAGCATAGAACACTCAAAACAGCTATAATCAAAAGACGAACCGCAAAGGGCCAAGGTTGGTCTTCAGTCTCCACCCACTGCTCATGTTGGAGTGGCCGCGCGTCAGGTAGGACACGAGCGCCGCTTTTTATTTCATTAAGCGACAAAGAAACTGGGCGTTGCTGTGCGTACATGCTATTATTTAACTACAGATTTTACCAATGCTGGGTTAATGTAAAACATAAGATTCTTGAACTGCGGTTTTTTTGAGGATTTTTGAAGAAAATTGGGCCCGTTACGAGCCTGCCACTATTTGGCAATAAGCTTGCAAGCCTAGCGAATTGAATTGGTTGCTCTGATCTGGATGTTGGAGCAAATTAATGAAAAAGGGGACTGAATTCAGTTTGGAACTAGGTGTGAAGCTTTCCACTTCAACCTTGTCATTCTGAAACTTCATTTGGTGCGAAGATGACTTTTGATCCATACAAAGAAGGTAGTCCTGATGACTTTGCGGGATCACCGACTTGGGCGCTCACCTTGGCGATCTTGGTAGGTTTGCTGCTAATTGGCTTTTTTACGGGCTTCGTAACACGAGGCGCCGCGATAGCTGCCGTTCCAACTGAGCGAGCTCAGGATTATTTGCTAACGGTCAGAAGCCTAGAGAGCGTTCGAACAGATCTAGGTCAGAATCAGCAAAGCATGACGATTGGTTCGTCCGCTTCAGATCAAATCTTGAGCTTGACGGATAGAGGCGATGAAGGCTTCGAGGCAGTTGTCAAACTCCATTCGAATTCTCCAGATCAACCGGACGAGTTGAGCGTTATCAAGATTCTGCGCGACGGGACTTTTAAAGAAACGTTGCGGCGACCTGGCACAGGGCAAAGCGAAATCGTCGCCGTTTCCGCAGCATCTGGAGGCGCCTACGTTGCTTACCCGACGACGAACGCGATCGCATTTTCGCGACTCGACGACGAGGGAAATGAAGTCTGGACCAAGTCTTTGCTGGCGCAAAGTTCGAATGCGATCGGAGCACGGATCTACGAGCACGGCGAAGGCATCATCTTGTTTGCGCCAGGGCACAGTACTGGCGAAGTTCGCGTCGCCTCGATTGATGCTCTCGGTTCCTTAAAATGGGAACTCCCTCTGGAAGCGAGCAAAACGGCATCAATGACAATTGGTGAGAGTGGCGAGATATTCGTCCTATCGCAAACTGCAAATAAAGGTTCTGCCAAATTGACCGCAGTCACACCAAGCGGATCGACTGCTTGGACATCAACACTTTTTCTAGAACAAGATGAGAAGGTCGCCGGTCTGGCGGTCACATCAACGGGCGGTTTGGTTGCAGTCTTGTACAGTCGGCAAGAGCTGACGCTTCTTGAATACGATGTTGTCGGACAGTTGGTACAAACCGCAAACGTCGACGGTATTGCTAAACAGAACTCAGCGTTGTCAGTTTCGGCCGTAAACGACGGTAGCATCCTAGTTTATGGACTATCGGATGAGCAGTTCGGTTGGCGCGACTTGGCGCTATTCCAACTCAAATCCGATGGTCATCCCGTCGGGCACTCAACCATAAAGCTCATGGCCTCAGCAACACTCGACCATGTGACGGTTTCGGAGAGCGGTGACGTGCTTGTTGCCGGGAGCGTCCGTCCTGATCGCTATAGCGGAACAGACATTTTCCTGAATAGGCTAAACCTGGATTTTGCACCTGATGCGATGCGCGAACGCGAGCCGATGTCCGTGGTCATGGCAGACAGCGCAGATTCGCTGGAGAAGGAACCGTCTTTCCAACAGGTCGCTTTCGAACCAAGTGCGCCACTTGGTACAGGAGAGTCTTTCCCGTCTCTGGTCGCGTCCAATCCATTGGAAAACCCACCCGTTGCACTCCCTTCGATAGATCAGGTGCAGATGCCCCGTGCCAGGCTTACACGGTTCGCATCAGGCCGTTGGCAGGACCGAGAAACAGAAGCCATTGCGTCGACTGCACAGTGCCGGTTCACATGCACCGACAGTGCAGAATCGCAAACGACGTTTCCAATTTGGCGCTCAATCAAACTTCAAGACGGACAGCCTCTGACGTCGTTAGACAATCAGCACGACCTAATCTGTCAATCTGCGGGCGGGCAGCGGTCTAGCGAGAGCGCACCTGACTGCGCTGATTAGCTGGCTACTCGCTTAGCGAAAAAATACATCAGAGCACTGCTGGGCATCGTCGCCCAAGGCAAGATAGCTCATGCACTTGTAGTCTGAAGTTGTGCCGTCTTCGAAATGGGGCGGTCCATGCCAAGAGTGAAAATACTCGTCGCCTGTCCAAAGGTTAGCCATCACTTTGCCTGGTGTTGAGGGGAGCTTCCGCTCGCTTGCGGAAACAGTGAAGACGCGCTGCTCATTGACGTACCAATGGACAGCTTGCGGACTCCATTCGAACGCGTACAGATTGAAGCTCTCAGATGCATCAAACGGTAATTCAACCTTCTTCGCCGGCACCAACGGCTTGCCGTCGGTAAAGATGTTCAAAGAGACCTCGCGCGTGTTATTCCCAAGAAACTCAATGTCGATTTCATCATGCACGGTCCCAAAATACGGTCCTGAATAAGTGAAAAAGGACGAAACCAATCCTGAACCCTTGGCTGGCCGCATTACAACCTCATAGCGCCCGTAGCTAAAGCTCCCGGTTCGTTGCACTTCGCCGCCTGTCGTTGAATTCGGTGGATTTGCGTTTCTATCGATCTTCAGGCTAGTCACATCGCCGTCGCGGACGACATAATCAGATGAGAAAGCTGTGTTGTAGTGATGATGCTGGCTCACTGAATAGTCGCCAACATACCAAGCAGGACTAACCAGCGAGCCGAGATCGGAAATAAACGATCCATCCAATGGGTATTCCTGAAAGATGCCTTCAGACCACGCCAAGGGTTGTGATGCACAAACCAAGAGAGGCGTTAGGCTGGCCGCGCCATAGACTACTCTTTTGATTGTCATCAAACTTACCCCCCTTCAAATCGTGGACTCACCCATAGACGGGGATTCGGTAAAACCTAACGATTAATGCTTCATCGCCAGGACCACTTTTCTGCTGGCCCACCATATGGCTTAATATGCGGAATAACTAGGCAACCGGCACTGATTGTTGGGCCCAGTCAATTGCGAAACAGGGCGATTAGCTGTCGACGGCAGCCTTGTTCGAATCTTTGTTGGCTGTTTCCGCCGTTTCAGCATCACCCGTATTTACCGGGACAGTTGGAAGTTGCGTGTTTTTCGGCCTGTTACTCGACAGGATACGGCGCCAGAATGGCGTATCTTGGCGTTGATAGTATGAGGAGTAAGCCCGATAGCTCGACGTCTCGTTCATGCTGTAGCGACGATTTGAGGTGTCCACCATATTCAGGGCCGCGCCGAGGACACCAGCATTGAACTCTTTCAGAATTTTGATGGAACGACGAACCGTTTGGCGATTTGAGTGCCGCCAACGAACGACGAGTATAGTTTTGTCAGCTTTGCTCGCAACGACGCGAGCTTCAGCCATCAGAAGCAGCGGGCCTGTGTCGATCACGATCAACTCATAGCGCTCGCGCAACTCTTCCAAGAGTTTGTCAAATGTTTGCGTGCCGAAAACATCATGAGGCGCATGCCCGGTTAAACTAAGCGGCAGCACATCGAGCCCTGTTTCTTCATCGGTTCTAATCGCTAGATCTAATTCGCCCTTACCGAAGAGGTATTCGACAAACCCAATTTCCGGATCTAGACCAAGCGTTTCTGTCAATTGTCGGCGTCGGAAGTCGCCGTCGATAACAAGTGTCTTCGTACCCGACATGGCTGACATTCTTGCCATGCTTAAGCTTAGGCTCGTTTTCCCTTCGTCTGGAAGCGAAGATGTCAGCGTGACCACTTGGGTCCGTCCATCAATGTCAGAAAAAGTGATCGCCGCACGAAGGTAACGAATGCTTTCCGCAAACGAAGACAAGGGGTTGTTGACAATGTATTTGGCGGGTTCGCGGTCTTTCCGATTGATCAGAGGCATCGACTTTATCAAGGGCACAGTGCCCAGCGCTGGAATGCCGAGACGTTTTTCAATATCTTCAGATGTTGTGACTTTGCCGTCAAATATCTCTGCCAGCAAAGCTGCAGCGCCGCCTAGAACGCCGCCAAGCAGCAGGCCAATGATCAGATTCAGCAGTATGTTTGGCGAGGATGGTCTTCCTGGTACAGTCGCATAGGTCAGAACACGCGCGTCTGGTTGGACTAGGTCGTTCTGTTCCCGCGTTTCTTTCAGGCGTGACACAAATTCATCATAGATTTCGCTACTTGCCTCAGCATCCCGCTCCAACTCGCGAAGGCGAACTAACGCAGTATTGTTTCGAACCAACTCCTCGCGGCTCGACGCAATTCTGGCGTTGATTTCATTGATCCGGTCGCGTGCCACTCGGACCTCGGCCGCCAAACTCGTTGTAATCCTCTGAACTTCAGCACTAATCTGAGTTTCAATGTCAGTTGCTTGGCTTCGTGCGGAGACCAAATCTGGGTGTCGCGGTAACAGAGTTGTTTCCAACTCGGCGACACGACTCAAGATCGCTGATTGTTGGTTTTTGAGCGACGTGATGATGGGCGAATCCAAGACTTCGGTAATAGAATCGACGCCGGCGCCGCTGTCTAAGCTTCTGCGAACATTTGTGTATCGGGCTTGAACGCGTTCGAGATCCGCCTGAAGTTGAATCCGTTGTTGTTGCAGCGCCTGAATGCTTGTCTCTGTTAATGTTGTGCCTTGAGCCGCCAACAATCCTGATTGCGACCTGTAGCGTTCTACCTCGCGCTCTTTGAAATTCACTTCTTCACGCAGTACATCCACACGCGAACCAAGCCACTCCGTAGCCGTTCGGGTCGCTTCCAAGCGTGCTTCTAGTTGCTCAACGCGATACTGCTCGGCAATCGCGTTAGCCAGCCGTGCGGCGGTTCCATTCGACTCGCTCACCACAGTAATGTTGATTAAATAGGTCTGGCCTACACGCGCGACGTCGACGTGACCTTGCAACACTTGAACTGTGTTCCGAAGGCGCCGTTGCCGGATTTGTTCAGGCGTTCTTTGCGGAGAGGGTCCGGTCGAACCTTGCGGTGGCGCAGTCAAACGCTGCATCAAACCGATAGCCTGATCAATCAAAGTTGGTTTCGGAGGATCCAGTGCCAGATTGAATTCCGGATTCTCCAGCAAGTTTTCTTTTTCAGCCACGCGCGACAAAAGCGTGTTCGACTCAATGATCTCAACTTCAGTATCCATCACCGCACCGGACATGCCGGCGGCGCCCAAAACATCGCCCAGTTCAATGACGTTCAGCTCTCGAGGATCGACAATGACACTGGCCGTTGCCCGATACATCGGGGTCTCAGTGAGAGTTTGGTAAGCAAAGGTAACAAACACCACAATCGCGGTAACCGAAATCAACCAAATCCGGCGCATCACGAGTGCAAACAGAGACTTTACGTCGAGCTGAATGACCTGAGAATCGTCTTCCTGACCGGAAACAGGTCGCTGCGGTAGTTCGATGCTTATTTGCCTGTTCACGGTATTACGCCACCCTTACTTAATAAAGCGTCCCAAAAGTATGGATCAAACCAAGATTATGGGAAGAGTCTAACTGAGACACCGACAACTTGGTTGTCAAATGCACGCCCAAGATTTTCGTCTGCGCCGCTGGTGTCGCGTGAAACCGTACGTGCGAAACCCTGAAAATGGACATGTGGGTTTAGTTTGTAGGTGGCATCGGCTGAAAAATTGATCCGATCGTCGGTTCGATCAACATCTTCGTATTCTTCCTCGCTGTAATTGACACCCGCACCGAGTACGATATTACGCCGAAGCTCATGTACGACCCGCGCACCATAAGCTGTTTGAACTGCTGATGCCGCTTCGATTAAGCCAAAGTCAACGACGCCACGTCTACCTGTGAAAATGACATTCGTTATACGGCTGGGGAACCAGGTGACGCTCGCATCAACCGACAAACCATCCGTGTCTTGGAAAAATTCGTCTTCAACATCGCTCTCGAAATAACCAACCCCGACATTGCCGCGTAGAAGAGCGTTCAGCTCAAAATCGGCACCGGCTCGAACCGTGTATTGGTCACGATCTCGATCTCGTTCGATCGAATCAATCAAAACAGTTTCGTCGTAATCCGCTTGTGAAGCAGTTGCTTGCGCAAAAACCGCAAAGTTTGGATTGACCGCGTAGGTTGCTTGGACCCGACCTTCTGTTGTGGTTTGGTCGCGGAAGTCTTGATCAAGCTCTCCGGTCGTCTCGAGTAACGCAGTATCGTCGAAATCCGCCTCAGCTATCGATCCGCCAGCGGAAAAGCGAAAACGACCGGTACTATAATCTGCATCGAGTCCAGCATTGAGACGGGTAGACTGAATGGGTTCTGCAAGTCCTTGCGCACCAGCAAAGTCGCCCCTTTGCTCAACTAGATCTGAGAAAGCGACGCGAGGCGCTAGAGAAAACCCTCTTGTGACGTCAATCCGCCCGTTTGCGCCAATTGTCGTATTGGCCGCCGAGTTATCCGAAAAATCCAAATACTCATTGTAGCGGGTGTTCGCGAATAGACTCAGGTCGTGCCGGCTCCAGTTAGAATCGGCGCGGACGCCCGCGCCTAAGAAAATGACTGTGTCACCCTCTTCATCTTCTTCCAATGCAAACACATTTGTTTCGTACTCTGCACCCGCTTCTGCGTATGGAAGAACAGAATACGCGCCGACACGAACTGGGTTTGGATCAAAATCTGGTTGACGCCGATCTGTCACGGCCTCGTATTTGTCACGGCTGAAATACTCGTTTTGAGCCTGAGCAGTACCCGTGAGCGCTAGCGACATGGCAAAGCCGATGCTGGTCGCGGACAAAAAGTGTTTCATTGCGTTTTCCTATACTGATAGCGGTACGCATGCGATTTATTGCGATTGCGTGTTGCAACTCTCGTACCACATGAAGCTTTCAGAGTTTATGAAGTCGAGTATGACCCCTTCAGTTCTCGACGCTAGATACATATCACAGAATAGCTAATCATTCGGATACAAGCACCAGGACTCACCTGAAACGGGAATCCAACACGCCATATAATGCGATATTATGCATAGTATGACCTCAGATAATCAGCGCCACCAAAAAAAGCGGCTTAGATGAGCGTTCAACTTGATCTGAAGTCCGTAGCCATTACTACGCAGAGATTATGGCATTCGAAACGACAACAGATTTTCCGGTCGCTCCAGCTAACCATGGTCTTGGCGCCAAGTCATCGCTCCGCATCGGCATTCTGTCGTATCGCTCGGATCCACGTGTTGGCGGACAGGGTGTTTACTTAGATTACTTGTCCCGTGCGCTGATTGAAGCCGGACATAGGGTGCGCGTTCTGTCTGGCCCACCCTACCCTCTGCTAGACCCCAAAGTGAAAATCACCGAACTGCCGTCGCTGGATCTATACTCCAAACCGCACAATGGCCATTTCGCGCTTCGCCCGCACCACTTATTGAGCCCGATCGATTCGTATGAGTATTTTGGCCATTTGTCGGGAAAGTTCGTAGAGCCCTACACGTTTGGCGAGCGCGCAAAGTCCTTTCTCTTGCGAAACAAAGGGGAATTCGATGTGCTGCTCGATAACCAGACGCTAGCCAGTGGTATTCTCGAAGCGAGCCGAGCAATTGGCGTGCCTCTGGTTACAATGGTCCATCATCCAATTACTGAAGACAGGCGCTTAGCGTACAACGCCGCAACTAATTGGAAGCAAAGATGGATGGTTAGAAGATGGTACGCGTTTTACCGCATGCAAGTCAGAGTGGCGCGGCAGTTAGAGCATTTGGTAACTCCATCGAAATCTTCGAAAAATCATATTATTCAAGAGTTTGGGCTTGACGAGAATCCGATATCAGTCATCCCTCTCGGCGTAGATAGATCCGCATTCCAACCGGACCCGAAGGTGAAGCGCGCGTCAAAACGAATCGTCACCACGGCAAGCGCAGATGTGCCGTTAAAGGGACTTCGCTTCCTCATCGACGCATACGCAACGCTTCTTAAACAGCACCCGGATTTAATTTTGCGGGTGATCGGGAAACTTCGGGACGGCCCAACCCAGGATCGAATAGAAGCTTTGGGGCTAGAGAACAGGATTGAGTTTCGCTCTGGTCTTACTCGCGCCGAGTTGGCTCGGGAATTCCAGTCCGCCACCTTACTTGTTTCGCCATCACTGTACGAAGGGTTCGGTTTGCCCGCAGCAGAAGCGATGGCGTGCGGCACGCCGGTGATTGTAACTGACGGTGGCGCGCTGCCCGAAGTTGCTGGCGACGCAGGGATCATCGTTCCAAAGGGCGATGCAAGCGCCCTTGCAAGAGCAGTTCATGATCTTTTAGAAGACCCTGCAAAGTGGAAGTCAGCAGCCAAGCGCTGCCAGGAACGAGCAGATTTGCGCTTTGACTGGGGCAAAATCGCACCGCGGTACGTTGAATTGTTCGAGACCGCGATTGAGCAGGCATGCTGACGGCGCGGTTCAAACATCTTGATTTGTCGGAAGGCGATTGGGTGCTCGACTTAGGATGCGGAGAAGGTCGTCACGTTCATGGGCTTCATCTTCTCGGAACCGTCAATGCGGTCGGAGCCGATCTGGACCAAAACTCATTGAAGATCGCCGAGCAGGGACTGGCCTTTCTGCCTCGCCCAGAGTCAGAGCCATCGCTGATTACTTCTTTCCAGCGAGTCGACGCATTACGTCTCCCGTATGAAACCGACACTTTTGATGCGGTCATTTGCTCCGAAGTGCTTGAGCATATTGGACCCTATTTCGAAGTGTTGAGCGAAATCCGCCGTATCCTAAAACCAACCGGAAAACTCTGCGTCACAGTGCCAAGAGCGTGGCCGGAACGAATTTGCTGGAAACTAGCGCCCGCGCCCGAAGGCTATCCTCATCAAATCGGCGGCCATATTCGAATATTCGACGCAGTCGATTTGAAAATCAGCGTCGAGAATCAGGGGTTTGAGCACTTCAAAACGCACCATGCTCATGCGCTTCACAGTCCGTACTGGTGGTTGAAGTGCCTTTTTTGGTCCCGCCAGGACAGCCACCCGTTGATTCGCATCTATCATAAGCTCCTGGTCTGGGACATAATGAAACGTCCGCGACTGACGCGCTGGCTTGAAGCGATTTTGAACCCCATCATGGGTAAGAGTCTCGTTTACTACTTCGGTCCAAGGAAAAGCACGTGACGACGGCGGAACACCTCGCTTCCGTCGCTTCCATCAGAGCTGCGTTCGTCGCCCCGTTAAAACGGATCCTCGAGCTCCAGGGTCCGGATGGGGACATACCTTGGTATGATGATGGACCTTGGGATCCTTGGAACCATACAGAGAGCCTAATGGGGCTCTCCGTGATGCACGAGCGGACAGCCGCTGAGAAGGCGCTCGAATACCTTGCGGATCGACAAGACGGTGATGGTTCGTGGCTTTGCGATTACGGCAACGCAGTACCGATGCGCGATCGCCTAACAATGTCTAGGGACAAGGCACCCCAAGCTCGGGATACGAATTTTTCAGCCTATTGCGCAGTTGGTGTTTTGCATTTCGCGATGTGTTTCGACGCGATCGAGCAGGTTCGACGTTATTGGCCTATGGTGGCACGAGCGATGGATTTCGTAATCAGCCTGCAAAGCCCGAGCGGCGACATCTCTTGGTCTAAAGAGGCTGCGGGCACAAATGATGTCGATGACGCTCTAATCGCAGGGAATGCATCCATCTATATGAGCCTGAATTGCGCAGCTCATTTAGGGCGCCTTTTGGGTTACGATGTGTTGGAGTTCGATAATGCGCGTCACCAACTCGGAACCGCGCTTAGAACCAAACCAGCCCGGTTCAATAGGCGCACCAATCAAGATTCCGGTTTTGCAATGGATTGGTATTATCCTGTGCTATCTGGAGTGTTGACCGGCGACGTCGCAACGAAACGCATCGACTCACGATGGGAACAATTCGTATCGCCCAGCCGTGGCTGCCACTGCGTCTTGGCTGAGCCTTGGATCACCGTTGCGGAAACATGCGAACTCGTCCTAGCGCTTCTCGCGGTCGGTCGGAGACAGGATGCTTTGCAATTATTTGAACAGCAATCGCGATACAGAGATACAGACGGTGCCTACTGGATGGGTTGGCAGTACGATGAACGGATCTTCTGGCCGATGGAAAAACCAAGCTGGACCCAGGCCGCCGTCATTTTAGCGGGCGATGCGCTTTATGGGATATCGACAGCCAACCAGCTGATGATCCATCAAAATCACGCCACTTTGCGTAGCACTCTTAAGCTCGCAACGGCTTCGACAGATTCGAACAGCCCGGATGCCAAAGCGAGCTCGTAAATTTCAAATGGCGGACGTCCTCCATCTTCCGGATTGGGAAATACGTCATGAATGGCGAGCAGCCCACCGGGCATGAGCTTCGGCGTCCATCCTCTATAATCATTCATCGCATGCTCAGTTGTATGACCTCCATCGACAAAGATGAGACTGAGCGGTGTCAGCCAGTGCCGTGCCACTTGAGCTGAGTTGCCTATTACCGGGATGACTGAATCGTCGAGCCCGGCGCGCCAGAGCGTTCTTCGAAAATCTGGCAAAGTGTCCAAGCGCTGCGTCTCTGGATTCCACAGCGATTCGTCATGGTAGGGCCAACCAGGCTGATTTTCTTCTGAACCGGTATGATGGTCTACAGCAAACAAAACACCGCCAACCTGTTTGCACGCTGTTCCAAGATAAAGCGTGGATTTTCCGCAATAAGACCCGATTTCAAGACAGGGTCCTAAAGGGGCGCGGTCGAGCGCGTATCTAAACAAGCAAGCGCCTTCTTCAGAACTGAGAAATCCGTTTACGGAGTCAGGGGCAATTGGAAGCTGCATATGATTCATCTCCAGTCTCGAGATACGCGACGCGCTTCGAAGTTGCTCAGAAAAGCTGCACCAGCAAGTATCGGAGACCCCGAATCTGAACAAATCTTGTTCACGTTGCGCGCATCACCGCGTTCAAAACCCAATTTGTTCGACATATTCCGATCCCATCCCAGTTTCCGTAACAGCACGGAATTCCATCCGATCCGGGTGGCAAAGCGCAAAAGAAGGCCGAACGCAACGTGGCAGACGGTACAAGGGGTCTACAGGGGAACGCACTTAGCATGCGAGAAAACGCATCCGGCCGCATGCCGAAGATCGCGCTCGTGGCTCACGAAAAAACGAGAGCACAAGAAGTTCTTGAAGGACTAAAGGACTTTGCGCAGATCTCTGAGCACGCGACAGTAGCTGAATTCGCAAGACTAAGTGACGACGATGCGTCTCAAGTAGACGCATTGATCGTAACCAGTTCAGCGCCGGAATTAAATTGCATTGATTTGTTAAGCGAATTGATCGCGCGCTCAAACCTGCCAGTTGTCGTATTCGCGGATGATGACCCAGAGCGCCTCGCCGCTGCAGCAATTCGCTCTGGTATCAGTTCGTTTGTGATTGATGGTCTCGAAGTTGGCCGCGTTCGCCCGGTGCTCGAGATCGCTTTGGAGCGGTTCCGGATGATCCGCGCGTTGCAGACTGAACTCGAAAAAAGTCAGGAGCGATTGGCAGCCCGCAAAACAGTTGAGCAAGCCAAAGGGTTACTCATGCAACATCGCGCAATGACCGAGCAACAGGCCTACAAGACGTTACGCGATATGGCGATGCGCCAAGGTAAACCTTTGAAAATTATCGCAGAAAACATCATCGCCATGTCCGACCTGTTGCCATAACGCAACGGTCAAAGGATCAATGGCTTTCGCAGCTGCTGCGCACAAGGCTTGGTCGGACCGTATTCCGCCTGCTCAATTTGAAATCAGTTGCCGTCGAAAATCTTTCACAAAGCTTATTTTGTGTAGCGCGCCGGAGAGTAATCAGGCGCATTCAGCTCACGTTCAATGTCGAACCCGTCGCACGACCAATGGAGGTTGTGCAGCGATTAGGACGAAGTCCGAACGACGCCCAAAGACGGGTTTTTCAGAGACAATCCACCCCTGTGACCAACACCAGTGCGCTGGTGCACAGGATCAGTAAAGCAGGCACGCGGCGCGTGTCGGAGAGGACGATTTATGAAATTCACCTATAAAGAGGCATTGCTCGCAGGCGCCTTTGCACTTGGGTCGCTGCCGCTTGCCGGCGTTGCACAAGCGCAAGACGACGAAGAAGCAGTGCAAGAAACTGTTTTTGTTACGGGTTCTCGCGGTGCGCCGCGGACACTGACTGACTCACCCGTTCCGGTCGACGTGTTCAGTGAAGAGGACATCAATGCGATTTCCTTCACGGATACAAACGACATTCTCCGTACACTTGTGCCATCTTACACGCTAAGCCGGCAGCCAATTAGTGACGGTGCGTCATTCATCCGCCCTGCGCAGCTTCGGGGCCTTCCAACCGATAAGACGCTGGTTCTCGTAAACTCGAAACGTCGCCATCGCGCAGCGCTCGTCTCGATCGGTGGGTCCGGTGCGCAAGGCCCCGATATCGCGACCATACCGGCCTCCGCACTTAAAACGGTTGAGGTCCTTCGTGACGGTGCATCCGCACAATATGGATCGGACGCCATCGCCGGCGTGATCAACTTCATTCTCAAAGACAATCCGGAAGGCGGCACGCTCACTTTCGATATCGGTGAGTATTATGAAGGGGATGGCACGACCTACACCATCGGCGGGAACATCGGCATCCCTCTGGGTGACAAGGGTTTTGTCAGCGTCTCAGGTGAGATCACCGACCAAGAATCCACAGTTCGCGCCGAGCAGTATTGCGAAAGCTTCTCGTGTGTAGACGTCAACGACCCACGCTTCCTCGAGGGTGTCGATACGACGGTTACGTTCTTCGATGAAGAAACATTCATTGCGAATCTTGGGAATGCCAATATCGGCGAAGGCGATGTGGTTCAGCCTTGGGGCGTTCCGAATGCCACTGCGATGCGCCTCTTTGTAAACGCAGGCTATCAGCTGACAGACGACATGGAGCTCTATGCGTTTGGTAACGTTTCCGACAGTAAGTCTGACGGTAGTTTCTTCTATCGGGATCCGGGCAACGGCACGATCGAAGATATCCGACTCGAAGATGGATCCCTTTGGAGCCCGCTCGCGACATTTCCAGGTGGTTTCACGCCGCGCTTCAACGGCGACGTGATTGACTATTCAGGTGTCGGTGGCCTCAAAGGCCAGTTTGAAAACGGTTTCGGATATGATTTCTCGGCTCGCTATGGATACAGTGAGATCGAGTACACGCTCGAAAACACAATCAACCCCTCATTGGGTCCTGATTCACCGACAACATTCCAGCCCGGTGATTTGAGCAACGCGGAGTTCCAACTTCAGGCTGACTTTACGCAAGAGTTTGAAATGGGCCTCTCGAGCCCTCTTCTATTTGCCTTTGGTGCGAGCTATCTCGACGAGACCTATGAGGTTATCGAAGGCGAGCCAGCGTCTTATGAAGCTGGTCCTTTCGCACTTCCAGACCCATTCGGCTTCTGCGAAACCGATATGATGGGTGCCTTTACTGGGAATGTCTCTACTGCTGGACAAGCCGTTATTGATGCGGGGACCGGTGCTTCATTGAGCTGTGCCGACTCGGACATGGATGGCGACTTTGACGCAGAAGACGATGCCGTTTTCCGTGTCGTGGGCGTCGGCTCGAACGGTTTCCCGGGTTACTCGCCAGCCTTCTCTGAAGAATACACCCGCGATTCCTATGGCATCTATGCTGAAGCCAGCGCCGACGTAACAGATCGTTGGTTCTTGCAAGGCGCCGTGCGCTTCGAAGACTATTCGGACTTCGGGTCTGAAACCGTCTACAAAGTCGCCACGCAGTTCGACATAACAGATGCCATCGGTATCAGGAGTTCTTACGGTACAGGCTTCCGGGCACCAACGCCTGGTCAGCAAGGAACAACCAATGTTTCGACCCGGTTGCCGAATGGCTTCCCAGTTGCAACAGGCCTGTTCCCAGCAAGTGGAACAGTAGCACAAGCCCTCGGTGCTGAGGAATTGAAGCCGGAATTGTCGACCAACTATACCGTCGGCCTAACGGCTTCTCTGGCTGATTTCTCTTTCACAATCGACTATTATCGGATTGAGCTTGAAGATCGTTTGAATTCAATTTCAACGCAGGACGTATCCACCGACCCGAACTCAGGAGCTGCATTTGACAACTTCTTAGCACTTCAAAGTGCTGGTGTTGCTGGAGCGGAGTCGATTGGTGGCGTGTTCTACTTCACCAATGCATTCGACACCATCACTGAAGGTATCGATATCGTCGCCACGTACAGCCAGGACTGGGCAAATGGACAGTCCACAGACTTTACGGCGTCAATGAACTTTAACGATACGGAATTCGATTCGGAAATCAGTGAATTCTTCAATGCTGAGAACGAGTTCGACTTCATCAACGGGACGCCAGAATACCGCGGCGTGTTTACCGTCACACATGATGTCGGTGACTTCCGTCTTCTCGGTCGGGCGAACTATTACGGCCCATACGAGAACTCAGACAGCGGCGGCGCAGCTGGAAACATTCAAGACTTTGGCGAAGAAGTCTTGTTCGACCTCGAAGCGACCTATTCCGTGAACGAGAATCTCGATCTGACATTGGGTGCGCGTAATATCTTCGATGAGTATCCAGACGAAGGCGACGACGCGATCAGCGACACTTGCTGTGGACGTATCTATCGCTCGGATTCGATCGTCGATTGGCAAGGTGGATACTACTACGCAAGGGCCGTCGCACGGTTCTAGTCCACCAAAGCTCACAAATCGCGCACTGTTGCATTTGTGGGAGAATTTTGAGGGAGCGGCCTTCAGCCGCTCCCTCTTTTTCGGCCAAAGAAGGCACACTGAATCGGGTTGAGGATTAATGTTTGGACTAGAAGGATATAACGTCGTTGAGCTTGGCCAGCTTGTCGGTGTTTTGATGGCAGCAGGTCTTGTCGCAGGCTTCGTAGCGGGACTTTTTGGAATTGGCGGGGGCTTTGTGATTGTCCCCGCATTGCTCGTCGTTTTCACCTTTTTTGATGTTGATCAGGACGTCCTCACCCATGTCGCGATTGGCACGTCGCTCGCCACCATTATTGTAACATCATCGCGATCGGTCTTCGCTCACAACAAACGCGGAGCCGTCGACCCTCAGATTATCAAAGACTGGGCACCCTGGCTGGTCATCGGTGTAATCGGCGGCATCGTCCTCGCACAATTCATGGATGGTCGGTCACTGAAGTGGATTTTCTCGGCCGGCGTATTTTTGATGGGGCTGCACTTTATCATGCCAGTCCTGAAAGACATGAAGGTATCTGACGAAATGCCCAAGGGGTTAACGCGGGCGTCACTTGCATCCTTCCTTGGCGGTTTTTCAGCCTTGTTGGGTATTGGCGGCGGGACGATCGCCATTTTGACGATGACAATGTGCGGGCGGCCAATCCATCAAGCGGTTGGAACGGCTGCAGGGTTCGGTGTGATTATCGCTGTTCCGGGTGCAATAGGCTTTGCAATACTCGGCCAAGGTGTTGCCAATTTACCTGCAGGCTCTATCGGTTATGTTAATATCATCGCGGTGTTGGCAATTTCGGCGATGACATTTATTACTGCGCCTCTCGGGGCGCGGGCAGCTCATGCGCTTAATGCTCCGTCGCTTAAGCGATTTTTCGGCGTCTACTTGGTCGCCACATCCGCAGTCGTACTGTGGAACTCATTTTGACGAACATGCTGGGCGGCAAAGGCGTCGGCCAGGAATTCCAAACACTGGAAGGAACCCTTTATGGCATTTGATATTTCAAGACGCATGATGTTGACGAGCGCGATTGGCGCGTCCGTTGCAGGCGTTGCAACAGCAGCACCATTGGGCGCACAAGGCGCTCAAGAGGCGGCGTTTCCGAACGCAGCCGTTGAAAACCCTTATCTACTCGGCGCGCCGGAAGGCATAGCTCTTCTGTCTCGTAACGAGAACCCGTACGGCCCGTCGAAATCCGCACTGAAAATGATCGAATATGGCGCCCAAAAAGGTGCGTACTACGTCAGTCGCGAGGCACAAATGCTTCTGCGCAAGATGATCGCGGAAAAGAATGGTGTAGAACCTGAGCAGATTGCGGTCACAACCGGTTCGGGTGAGGCACTAAGCGCCATTGCTCTTATCTACGGCCCGAATGGAAAAATTGTAGCACCGCGTTTGTTCTGGGATACAACCGCACTCTACGCGAAACGGCTGGGCATGGCTGAGATCGACCGCGTTCCGCTTAGCGCGGATATGGGGATCAATCTCGAGGGTATTGAAGCAAAAGTTGATGACGCGACGGGTCTCGTCCAGCTTTGCAACCCAAACAATCCAACCGGCATGGTTGCAGATCCTGCAGTGTTCAAAGCGGCTGTTAAGCGGATGGCGACAAAGGCACCGGTCCTGGTTGATGAGGCTTATATTGAGCTGGCAGACAACCCAGACGCGCACACCTGTGTGGACCTCATCAAGGAAGGCCATAATGTAATCGTGGCGCGGACCTTCTCGAAAATCTATGGCATGGCAGGCATCCGTGTCGGCTATACGATTTCTTCCGCTGAGACGGCTGCGAATATCCAACAAACAGCAATGTCTTGGAGCCCATCGACTTCCTTTGCCGGCGCTATTGGTGCCTACAATGATGACGCGTTCTTGGATTTCTCCAAAGCGAAAGTTGTCGAAGCTCGTGAGATGGTGACCACAACATTGGATACACTTGGTTTATCGTATCTGCCGTCATCAACCAATTTTGTGTACTTCAAATCCGGGAAAGAGGCGAACGACGTTCAAAAAGCTTTTGCCGACAAACAGATCTCAGTTCGTGGTCAGTACATGGACTATAATGAGTGGACCCGAGTCTCGATGGGTAAAATCGAAGATGTTGACCGGTTCTGCAAAGCGCTACCAGAAATCGTAGGCGCCTAACTCTAAATAACAGACTTGTCGGAGGCCCCGCGTCAAAGAATTGGTGCGGCGGCCTCTAACTTTTTGGTGTATAGTCCAATGAAGTCGATCAGTTGGTTGATAACCGGTTTAGCAATTTGGCTAAGCCTGTTTTTGTCTGAAAACGCTACGGCTCAAGAAGCATCGCGTGACTTTCAATCTTACACGCCACGCATTGAACCAAACCGGATTGCTGATGAGGAAGCACCTCAAATTGACGGGCGTCTGTCAGACGCCATGTGGGCAAAGGCCGCTGTCATTGATGAGTTTTATCAAGTCGAACCCAGCATCGGTCCCCCGAGTGTCGAAACACGAGTCTATCTCGCTTACGATTCCAATGCACTTTATGTCGGCATCGAAGCGTTCGACGATGAGGCTGAAAACATATTTGCGACGATTCTGGAGCGAGACGGCGATGTGTGGCGCGATGACATGGTGCGCTTCTATATCGACCCGTTCGATACCGGGATTACCGGATTTGGCTTTGACGTAAACGCACTCGGCGCCCGCGCGGAGCGTTTGGTGCAAGCCAACCGAATGCCAATTGATGAATGGGACGCCATCTGGGACGCGGCCGGTCAAATCACGGAAGAAGGCTGGACCGCAGAAATCGTGCTGCCCTTCCGATCCATAAGCTTTGATCCTGAGGCCGATAGCTGGGGCCTCATGCTGACCCGCGAGCGCGCGCACAAGCGTGAAGAGATTCGCTGGGCCGGCATCGATCCCGCCGTCAACAAATTCGGCTTCGCCCGCGCAGGTCGGCTCGGCGGCATTGAGGACGTCGATCGCGGCACAGGCCTAGACGTTCAACTTCTCAGCGCGCTTAAGGCAAGTCGAGATTGGGAGCGCCCACGCGACGATGACATCGAACTCGATCCGAGCGCAAACATCCTCTATCGCTTCACGCCGTCTCTTGCGGGCCTAGTCTCTCTTAACACAGATTTTTCCGACACGCCGCTCGATACGAGACAGATCAACACAGGCCGTTTCTCGCTCTTCTTTCCTGAAACGCGCGACTTCTTCTTGCAGGACGCAGCCTTTTTTGAGTTTGGCGGCCAGGCCTTTGCGCGCGACCCAAATGGGCGCCCCTTCTTCTCGCGTCGCATCGGCATCGTGAACGGCGAGCAAATCACTCTGGAAGCTGGTGGAAAGCTCAGCGGCGAGATTGCCGGAGTTGAGCTCGGCCTGTTGACCGCACGCATGGGTGAAGGCGACGCCATCGACGCGCAAACACTTTCGGTCGCCCGTGCCAGCTACAATCTGAATGGGAATTCTCGCATCGGCGCCATCGCAACCAATGGCGATCCGCGCGGTCTCGACGACAACACATTGCTCGGGCTCGACTACCTCTATCAAACAGAGAACTTTCTCGGCGGAGGCGGCCGGCTTCAAGCAGACGTCTATTATCAACGCACGGTCAATTCCGAACAAGAAGATGATGATCTGTTCGGCGCCCGTCTCGACTACCCAAATGATCGTTGGAACTGGTCGGCAGAGTTCCGCCAAATCGGCGAAGAGTTTCGTCCGGCGCTTGGCTTCGTTAATCGACCTGGAACTCGCAATTATGATGGAACCTGGTTTCGTCGGTTCCGTCCGAGCCAAGGGGGTCTCATCCGATGGTGGCAATTTGGCTCGGCGCATGAGTATGTCACCGATTTAGACGGCACCATGGAGACGCGGCGCAACGCGCTGAACGTCCAAACCCAAACCTCTGGGACAGACGAACTCACTGTCTCTGTGTTCGAGAATTACGAGTTCATCACCCAGCCCTTCACGCTTCCGACCGGAATCATCGTGCCGGTTGGCGAATATCAAAATGACGGGGCGTCTCTCGATTTCAGATCCTCTTGGCTTCGTGCCTATGGGGTCGAATTCGGCCTCGAACAAAGCGATTTTTTTGGCGGAGATTCGACCCGCTACGAGGTCGCCTTGAGCGCGCGTCCCAATCCGCATATTGACCTTCGAGCGCGGGCGTCCACGGAAGACATTTCGGTGCCGAATGGGGACGTTACGGTAAACATTGCCTCACTCGAAACCGTGTTCAACGTCTCAACTGACCTCTCTGTTTCGACACAAACCCAGTATGACAACATCTCTGAAGGTCTCTCTTTTTTTGGACGCGTGAGATATGAACTCCGTCCCGAAACGGAGGTGTTCTTATCACTTGGACACGGTGCCATCATTGAAGACTCAGATTTCGGACGGAATTTCGAGTCTATCCAAACACAGGCTATCCTGCGGCTGGGCAACACGTTCCGATTCTAAATTCGCAAGAATCGGGCTGACGGTCTCCACGCCATTTGCCAAATTCCGAGTCGCAAAAGACATCTGTGAATTGGAGGAATGGCAATGTCGATATTGGAGCCGCTACCGGTGGGCGCTGTCTATGCTGTGGTCACGACAGGGATCTATTGTCGTGCAGGCTGTCCCGGGCGCCCAAAGCCCGAGAATGTTAGAATATTGAGTTCCCGCCAAGTTGCGAGAGATCAAGGTTTTCGTGCTTGCCTGCGATGCAAGCCAGACGATGTGTCGACCTAAAGCAGCGTCTTTGGGGGATCAAATAAGAAGTCAGGGAGCAATTCAAACGCCTTCTGGAGTGCATCCCGCCACCCCGAAGACACTTCGGCAAAATAGGGATTGTCGGGCTCAATACGCATTTGAGGACCAGGCTCGATACTGTCCGCTTTGTGAACCATCACATCAAGCGGCATGCCCACGGAAAGATTGGCTTTGAGCGTTGAATCAAACGACACACAGAGGAGTTTCACGGCCTCTTCAAATGTCATTTCCGGATCATAAGCGCGCAACAAAATCGGGCGGCCATATTTGGTTTCGCCGATCTGGAAAAACGGTGTTTCTTCGCTGGCTTCAATAAAATTTCCCTCTGGATACACCAGAAAAAGGCGCGCTTCGATTCCCCTGATCTGACCACCAACAATCATCGTCGCCTCAAAAGCGGAATCAGCTTCCTGGCCAGCTGGGGACTGGGTACGAATGACCTCTTTCAAAGTATCTCCGACCAGTTTTGCAACCTGGAACATGGTGGGAGCAGACAACAATCCTGGATCGCGATCTTCAGGAGCTTTGGACCGCTCGTCCAACAGGCTAATCACAGCTTGAGTTGTCGCCAGATTGCCAGCGGTCAGAATGGTAATGATCCGTTCGCCCGGCACTTGCCAGGTGAACATTTTCTGAAACACGGAAACATTATCGATACCGGCATTGGTCCGAGTATCAGACATGAAAATCAGACCTGAATTCAGCCGCATGCCAACGCAATAAGTCATCCTCGTGCCCCTCCAGACTTCGACCGACTATTGTTGCTGGACTTCAATCTGTACCGCAAGCGCTTCCGCATGGTCACCATAGACCAAACCCCGTATGGGCGCGGCCCCATGATAATCAAGGGCAGTCGCGATTGCGACGTAGCGTTCATCTGGGGAGATCCGGTTCGACACATCGAAGCCGACCCAGCCAAGATTCGGGACATGCACATCTGCCCAAGCGTGTGCAGCCTCTTGTTCAACCCGGTCATCCATCATCAAATAACCGCTGACATATCGAGCGGGAAAACCGAGCGCACGCGCCCCGGAAATGAAGATATGAGCATGGTCCTGGCAAACCCCGCAGCCCTGCTCGAGGGCTTCTTCTGCTGTTGTACGCGCATCCGTTTGCCCTGTTTCATAAGCGACGTTCTCGCCAACAAGCGTCATAAGCGAATGCAATTGTTCCAAGACATCTATATCGCGATCCACCTCCTTGATTAGCGCTCGAACGCCTGACCCAAGCTGGGTCAGAGGCGTACTTCGCCGGAAGAACCAGAGCGGCATAGGTCCACGATGCGGTCCCAATACTCCAGACTTGTTATGGGTTTCGACGACGCCTCTGCAGGTGATTTTGATGTCGGCTGTGTTCTCGTCCGCGCGAATGAGCAAGGTTTGATTGTTGAATTGATCTTCAAACTCGACCTCCTGTTGCGCATTTGAGAGGTCAATTCGCCAATCAATGACATCCTGGCTCGGCCGCGGTTTCGGCGTTTGACGAACCTGCTGCAACGCATAGGCGACCGATTTGGAATACGAATAGTGACTTATGTGTTTTATGTTGAGGCGCATGGATTAAGCGTTGAACCTAAAGTCAGTTTCGATTTGTGATGCAAGATCGCCATTGGCGCTGAGAAACCAAGCAATGAATTCGTGGAGACCGCTTTCAAACACGTCATTGATTGTTTGATTGCTGAGCGTCCGGTTGAAGTCGCTAGCCTTCTTTGCGGATGGGAAGTCGCGATCACCATAGTGGACGCTCAGGCGTACAAGATGTCGTTCGAGTTGATCGTAACAATACGCCAAAGATCTCGGTAATTGCTTGTCGAGCATCAAGAACTTTGCGATCGCAGCCGGCGATGTTTCACCTTCATGAACCCAATGGAAGGCGCGTTCCGCAGATGCAGAACGAAGCAGCATCTCCCACTGAACATTGTCCAGCGGTGAGCCGACATAGGCGGCCGTCGGCAACAGGACATAATATTTCACATCAAGAATCCGAGCCGTATTGTCGGCCCGTTCTATCAGCTGCCCCGCCTGACAAAAGCGGTAAATGTCATTGCGCAGCAACGTGCCGTACAAGCATCCCCTGATCAGCGCGGTTTGTTGGCGGATCATGGCCAAAACATCAATCGTGTTGGTGTTCGCGACCTGGCGGCGCAACGCGTCACTCAGTTCCATCCAACTCGCATTAATTGCTTCCCACAGCTCCAGAGTCAGCGCTGTTCGGGTCCGCCGAGCGTTCTCTCGAGCGCCTTGGAACATGTTCAGGACACTCGTCGGGTTGGTTTTGTCGCGGAGCAAAAAGTCTATGACCTTGTCGCCCTGAATCTCGTCATGGCGCTCCTTGTACAATTCCGCGCACCCCACAGTGGCAAGCACAGAAGACCATTCGCTGGACGCCGACTTTGAACGGGTCAGCGACATCCGAAACCCCGCATCGATGAGACGCGCTGTGTTCTCGCTTCGCTCAAGATATCGGCACATCCAAAAAAGTTCACCCGCGGTGCGACCCAACATCATCTCAGGCCTCCAGCACCCAGGTATCTTTGGTACCACCACCTTGGCTGGAGTTGACGACCAGGGACCCTTTCTTCATCGCGACGCGCGTTAGCCCTCCTGGGATGATGTCGATTCGGTCAGGCGATACGAGCACGAATGGGCGGAGGTCCACGTGGCGCGGCGATAGACCGGCGCGGGTCAATACAGGGACCGTCGACAGGGCCAGCGTGGGCTGCGCAATGTAGTTTGCAGGTTTGGCTTGGAGCTTGTCTCTGAACGCAGCAATCTCCCGCTTGCTTGCGGCGGGCCCAACCAACATGCCGTACCCACCGGATCCGTGCACTTCTTTGACGACCAAGTCTTCAAGATGTTCCAAGACATAAGCGAGCGAGTCTTTTTCAGAACAGCGCCACGTCGGCACATTCTTTAGGATTGGCCGCTCCCCGGTATAGAATTCGACGATTTCCGGCATGTACGAGTAGATCGCTTTATCGTCTGCGATTCCGGTTCCGGGCGCGTTCGCAATCGTTACCCCTCCTGCTCGGTAAACATCCATAATCCCTGGAACGCCAAGCAACGAGCTTGGATCAAAGTTCAGCGGATCAAGAAAATCATCGTCGACGCGTCGATAAAGAACATCGATGGGCACATAGCCGCACGTTGTACGCATCGCGATACGTCCATTCTCAATCTGCAGATCGCGCCCCTCTACAAGTTCGGCGCCCATTTGTTCGGCCAAGAAAGCGTGCTCGAAGTATGCGGAATTGTGGATGCCCGGCGTCAGGACCGCAACGCGGGCGCGCCCAACGCTAGCAGGTGGCGCTGATCGACCAAGCGCTTTTCGCAACATTTTTGGATAGTCGGAAATCGCTTGGACCCGGATTTTCGAAAACAAATCCGGAAACATTTTCAACATGGTTTCGCGATTTTCCAGCATGTAGGACACGCCGGACGGCGTCCGCGCATTGTCTTCCAAAACGTAGAATTCATCCTCGCCGGTTCGCACAAGATCGACGCCAACGATATGCGTATAAACACCGCCAGGCGGCTCCACGCCAATCATATGCGGAAGAAATGCGACATTTTCAGCAATAATCGATTCTGGAATACGTCCGGCGCGGATGATTTCCCGGCGATGATAAATATCGTAGAGAAAGGCGTTGATCGCACGAACGCGTTGCTCAATACCGCGCGACAGACTGTTCCACTCTGCGGCGCTGATGATCCTCGGTACGAGGTCAAATGGTATCAACCGTTCATCAGCCTGTGCATCACTGTATACATTGAAGGTGATTCCCGTTTTACGAAAAAACGACTCTGCTTGTCTGGATTTTCGGCGCAGCGCAGCGGGTTCCGCCTGTTCAAGCCAATTGCAATAATCCCGGTAAGGTCCCCGCGGACCTCTTATTGTATCCATTTCGTCAAAAAAATCAGGCTTGACGCTCATACCGTAAGGTATGCACATTCAGCGACAACGCAAAAGATGACGTATCCTCACGCAAACTTATCGCTTGTTTCAAGATCTTTGTGGGAATCGTGCCCAGTGTTTGGGCAACATGTTTCGTCAAAACAAAAAAGTCCGGCGATGCCTGATATGGCTTGCGAGCTTTGACCATAGATCAAAACACCGCCGGTGCGTGACGGGTGTGTGGGGATAACCGTCAACGCTGAGTAGCTGATGGGCTCAACCGGTCAGGCAAAATGGCCGTACGATCTCATGCAAAGTGAAGTGCCCTTGCTCCCAACATCCATTCAAAATCGCGCACTGGCAGGCGATCGACAATATGCTCGATTGAAATTGAGACGCTCAGACAAACACTTAGCCGGACGTTCTGAAAGCAGGACAGCCAACCTTTGGTTGGTTTTCATGATCCGCAGATGCAATGAGACAGAAATACAATTTTACCCAGGTTCGAGACCTAACTTATCAATGTGGCTTCGGTCTTGGCCCGAATTTCATCCATTCCGACGTCGGGCGCTGGCTCAATAAGCGCGAGCCCGCCCTCAACCACATCGAACACACCGAGGTCTGTGATGATGCGATCAATGACCTTCTGTCCGGTGAGCGGAAGCGTGCACTGTTTTAGGAGTTTTGGCGCTCCGGACTTCGACGTATGGTCTGTGATCACGATGCAGCGTTTCACCCCGGCCACCAGATCCATCGCGCCCCCCATGCCTTTGACCATTTTCCCTGGGATCATCCAATTGGCGAGATCACCATTCTCGGCAACTTCCATCGCGCCAAGGATAGACAGATCGATGTGTCCGCCGCGGATCATCGCGAAACTGGTTGCGCTGTCGAAAAAGCTCGAGCGTGGCAATGTCGTAATCGTTTGCTTGCCGGCATTGATCAGGTCTGGATCGACCTCGTCATCATAAGGGAACGGCCCCATACCCAACATGCCATTCTCGCTTTGGAGCGTCACATCAATGCCGTCTGGGATGTAGTTTGCGACAAGTGTCGGGATACCGATGCCGAGATTGACGTAAAATCCGTCTTCCAGTTCGAGTGCGGCGCGGCGCGCCATCTCATCACGTGTCCACGGCATCAGGCGCGCTCCCTAATTGTGCGTTGTTCGATCCGTTTTTCATGCTCGCCCTGCAGCACGCGTTGGACGAATATACCAGGAGTGTCGATTTGATCGGGATCGAGCGCACCCGTCGGCACGAGGGATTCAACTTCAGCGATGGTGACTTTCCCCGCCGTCGCCATCATCGGATTGAAGTTACGCGCGGTCTTGTTGAATTTGAGATTGCCTTGCTCATCGCCTGTCATCGCTTTCACGATCGACAAATCGGCAACAAGACCCGTCTCCAAAATAAAGGTCGCTCCATTGAAGTCTTTGTGCTCTTTGCCGTCCGCGATCACCGTGCCAACGCCCGTCTTGGTGTAGAATCCCGGTATGCCCGCGCCGCCGGCCCGGCAGCGTTCGGCAAGCGTACCTTGTGGATTGAACTCAAGCTCGAGCTCTCCGGCGAGATATTGTCGTTCAAACTCTTTATTCTCGCCGACATAGGATGAGATCATCTTTTTGACCTGCCGCGTTTCCAACAAAAGGCCCAAACCAAACCCATCCACGCCCGCATTGTTGGAAATCACCGTCAAGTTTTTCACACCAATATCGCGTAGCGCTGCGATGCACAGTTCCGGGATTCCGCAGAGCCCAAATCCTCCGGACATAATGGTCATGCCGTCAAAGACGCAGCCTTCCAAAGCGTCCGCTGCCGATTGGTAGACCTTGTTTCCCATTCACAGCTCCTTCTGGATGATGTCGCGCTTCTTGGTCAGAGGTAAAAGAAGGCGATACTAGGATGGTCGATCGCTTACAAGCCGGTCGAGCGCTTCTTGTTTGACACCGTCTACTGCTGGCGCCAATTGTTCCAAACCGCTCGCCGAGGCGCCCGTTGCGATCTCATCGAACATTACCAGGCTGCCCGTATCGCTCGGTTGAATCGAGATTGACCAAACGACATTTACCGCCATGCCCTGGAGAGGACCAAACGGCGCCTCAAGGCGCATAATGTGCGGCGGACTCGCATAAAGAACTTCACCATGTATGACGGATCCATTCTGCCAATCCTCGCGCCATGCACCACCGGCAACCGGATCTAGCTTCAAATTGTCGGCATCACCTGAATAAGTGTGATCCGGGTGCCACCATGCTGAAACATCGACGAACCGATCCCAAAGCACCGCGGGCGGTAGTTCAGATGACGCTTCATGCCGCAATATATAATGGTCAGACCCTGAAGAGACGATGTCCGGTGTTGCCGAATCTGCCCCCGCAAATGCAACCGCAGCAAGCACCAATATACGGTAATTCATAACGTCTCCCAAAATGCCTTTAGCCGGCTCGCAACTTGATCGGCGCGTTGCGCAACCGCCCAGTGACCCGCACCTGTCAATATCATCAAATCCACTTCACGCTCAGACGCGAATGAGCGCGCATAGGAAAGATCCACATAGGGGTCCATCTCACCCCAAATGACGAGCCCATTCTTCGGCAGATCCGCCAGCCGGTCTACCCAGTCGCCCTTGAACCGCAATCTCTTTGCCGATCGATATAAGCGCAAAATGCATTGCCGCTTGGAGCGCGTCCAAAGCGATGCATCATGCTCCGCAATATCGAGATTCAGTCCTGCTTGGTGCAGCGCCTCAGCAAGTGCCTTCGGCTTGGCCCGTGACATCACGAACTCGCCCAGGAGGGGTGTGTTCCAAGCCCGCGCTGCTTGGTGCCCACGGTAATCGGGATGTATGACCGCGCCCGAAATGACCCAGCTGCGAACTAGGTCAGGTCTCAAACTCGCAGCCCGCAAGGTGAGCAACGCGCCCCAATCATGTCCAACGATATCCACCGGTCCATGCCGCGCTGCATGTTCAATCTTCGCAACAAGCCAATCGGCGTAGGCGTCCTTCGAGGCGACGAACCCACTCGGAGGCGGGTCAACAAAGCCCGGCAAGGCAAGACAATCCGTGTCCGAGACCGATTCGCCGAGCGAGGTTAAGAGCGGACGCCACACCTCTGGAGAATCTGGCACGCCATGGACGAAGAGCTTGGTCGTCATCTTGTTGCCTTACACCGCCTCAACTAAAATTCTAAATCCAATTCAGCCAAGATTGAGACGAGCCGGCATGCGGGTCAATCCTGACCGCCAGAACCTTGGTGCTCAACCCGCGCGCGCAATCTCTGGATTCCAAACGCTGACTGGGCCATACAGGCAAACAAACACTTGGAGGGTTTGAAATGAGTGACCGCATCCGCGTTACCATCAGCAACGGCGTCGCTGATGTTCGGCTGATCCGCACCGACAAAATGAATGCGCTGGACGATGCAATGTTCAGTGCCCTGATAGAGACAGCCGACGCATTGAATGCAAACAAAGACGTCCGCTGTGTCGTCTTATCAGGCGAAGGCCGTGCCTTCTGCGCCGGACTGGATATGGGGAATTTCGGTCGTATGGCCAAGGGCGGTGGCTCTGGTGTGAGCCGAGGGCGTCTCGCCGAGCGTACCCATGGGATAACCAACCGTGCGCAGCAAGCCGTTTGGGGATGGCGCCAGCTTCGAGTGCCGGTCATTGCGGCGGTGCACGGCGTCGCTCTCGGCGGCGGTTTCCAAGTCATGTTGGGCGCCGATATTCGTATTACCCATCCTGAAACCAAACTTTCGATACTGGAAATAAAATGGGGCTTGGTTCCTGACATGGGATCAACCGCGATTATGCGACAACTCGTTCGCGAAGATATCGTGCGGGAACTGACCTATACCGGCCGGATGTTTAGTGGTGCCGAGGCGCATGCTTATGGGTTCACGACCCATCTTTCTGACACACCACTTGAAGACGCATTGGCTCTGGCGGCCGAAATCGCAGACAAAAGCCCTTCGGCGATCCAAACCGCGAAAGCCATGTACAACGACCTGCCAGACCGCGACGACGCAGCTGCCTTGCTTGCCGAATCCGAATTGCAGGATGAACTGATTGGATCCGACAACCAAGTTGAAGCCGTGAAATCAGCTTTGGAAAAAAGGGCCCCGGCCTTTATCGATTAGCCATGGACTGATCGCACTTTAGGGATCCAATTTGTCAGCCAATAGGGCCGCACCACCGACAAGGGGTGCGGCTGAATCGGTCAGTACGCTGACAGGCACGTCACGAACATAGTCTGAATGCCCACCCCGGTCGAAAAAATGCTGCGCAGCCGCGGCTGTTTTTAGCCAAGGAACGAGTGCCTCAGCAACGCTTCCAGTTAAAACCGCGCCGCCATGGCCGCCATTAATCAGGACTAAATCACCCACAGCGTTCAAGATGCCTTGGGCACGCAATTTCAACACGTCTATTGCCACCGCATCATCACATTCCGCAGCACCGATCACCTCATCCGGTGTGATTTTCCGCCTTGGGCGGTCATGAATATCGCTAACAGCGTCGTAGACGGCTTGGAGCCACGCACCACCGACGACCATTTCCGTCGCGATATAGCCATGCTCTTTTTCCATCCTGGTTTTGAGCTCAATCTCCAAAGCGGTGCGCGCCGAGTAGCTTGCATGCCCCCCCTCACCCGTAACCACATGCCACCGGCCAGATGGCAGTGGGCAAAGCGCAGAAATGCCGAATCCTGTGCCCGGGCCCGTTACGATGATGGGCGCTTCGGGGTTCGGCGTGCCCGGCAGAATCGGGATGAAGGCAGAGCTTGGTAATTGCGGAATCGCCCTTGCCATCGCTGCAAAGTCATTGACCAACCACGCTTGCTGCAAATCAAATCGCCGCCTCAGACTGCCGGGATCTATAAGAGGCCAATCGCGATTGATGAGTTTGACCGATCCATCCGGCGCGACCGGTCCAGCCAGGGCAAACAATGCGTGCTTCGGTGAAACTGCGATCTGGTCAAGGTACGCGCCCAGCACGGAATCAAAGTCAGCGTTTCCATCATTCGGCGTTCTTTGGATCTCGTGTAATTTGATCGTGTGCCCGTCGAGTTCAGCCAATGCAAACCGCGAATTCGTGCCCCCGACATCGCCGATCAAGACAAGGTCAGACATCAGCCGACCGCTCCCGCCAAAAATCGGAACAGGCTGGCGCCAGATTCTGAGTCCCCGGCGCGCCCTCTAAAGCTATCGAACATTTCTCGACCAAGCCCTAGGTGTGAATCTCCTGAGCGAAACGGCGCCGCTTCGCGTGCTTCAAATTCCGCTTGATCAACTTTTAGTTCCAATTCACCTGTGTTTGGATCTAGGCGGATCACGTCACCATCCTGAAGCTTTGCGATCGGCCCACCCACTGCAGCCTCTGGCGCAATATGAATTGCTGACGGTACCTTGCCGGAGGCGCCTGACATACGCCCATCAGTGACAAGGGCGACCCGATGTCCTCGGTCTTGCAACACACCCAGCACAGGCGTCATCGCGTGGAGTTCCGGCATACCATTTGCTGTCGGACCTTGGAAACGAACGACTGCGATCAAATCACCGTTGAGCTCGCCCGCGGCGAAGGCGTCTTTCAGCGCTTGTTGACTATCAAAGACGCGCGCGGGCGCTTCCACCACACGGTTTTCAGGCTTCACCGCTGACACTTTTGAAACACCCCGTCCGATCGCGCCACTGACAAGCCGTAAACCACCATCCGCCTGAAACGGATCGCCGGCTGGGCGCAAGACATCCAAATCGCCGCTTTCTTCTGGCGCGGGACGCCAAGCAAGCGTGCCATCCTTGAGATAGGGTTCTGTATCATAAGCGCTGATGGGACCGGAAATTCCGACCGCATCGCCAATCATCACTCCATGATTGATCAACTCCCTGACCAAGAAACCCATACCTCCGGCGGCATGGAAGTGGTTCACGTCTGCAATACCATTTGGGTAAATTCGACACAGCAAAGGCGTTACTGAGCTGATGTCATCAAAATCATCCAAAGTGATTTCCAAACCGGCAGCCGCGGCCATAGCCGGAATATGGAGCGCATGATTGGTCGATCCGCCGGTTGCCATCAATCCCACCATGGCATTCACAAAACTGCGGGCATCTATCATTTCACCCATCGGCGTGTATTCGCCTTTCAAGGATAGGGCGACCGTCTTTTGCGTTGCGGCTTTTGTCAGTGCGTCTCTCAACGGCGTGTTCGGATTCACGAATGCCGCGCCTGGAAGATGTAGGCCCATAACCTCCATCATCATTTGATTGGAGTTCGCCGTGCCATAAAATGTGCACGTCCCAGGACTGTGATAACTCTGTGACTCTGCTTCGAGCAGCGCTTGGCGGTCAACTTTGCCTTCAGCGAACTCTTGCCGGATCCGTGCTTTTTCCGGGTTGGAGAGACCTGATGGCATCGGTCCTCCCGGTATGAACACCGATGGCAACCAGCCAAAGCGAAGTGCGGCAATGGTCAAACCCGGCACGATTTTGTCGCAAATCCCCAAATGGACCAGTCCATCATAGGCATCATGGCTAAGGGACACGGCAGAAGCGAGGGCAATCACATCCCGTGAGAAGAGTGACAAATCCATGCCGTCTTGGCCCTGTGTGACCCCATCACACATCGCCGGAACACCACCAGAGACTTGTGCCGTGGCGCCAACCTCCCGCGCCGCTGTTCGAATTTGTTCGGGGTAGGTCTCGTAAGGCGCGTGCGCAGACAGCATGTCGTTATAGGCCGTCACAATGCCAACGTTCGGCCAAGATTCGCCGAGCAATTGGAGCTTATCAAGTGACGTGCATCCAGCACTTGCGTGCGCCTGGTTGGCTTCACTTAGACGTTTTCGAGCGAATTTTTGCGGTCGACGCGAACGGACCATTTCCAAATAGGCTTCGCGGCTGTCTCTTGACCGTCGCTCAATGCGTTCGAGGACTTCTGCTATTTTTGGATTCAATGGTGCTTTTGTCATTAGGGTGCCCACGCAATGATGAGTTTCGATTTTAGGCTTTCGACGGCGGCTCGAACAGGCGCTTTCTCAACCGACAGGTTCATGACGCTCTCAAAGACCGCTTTCTTTTCGTCGCCGAAGATGAGCAAGACGGCATGCTTTGTAGCAGCGATGGCCGGTGCAGATAGTGTCAGACGCAGAGCGTGATCACCAGCAACGCGGCAACCACTCGCGTCGATCGCAACCACACGATCAGCGGATACGTCTATTGCATCTTTGAGATTCTTAGCCCCCGGAAACCAGCTCGCGGTGTGGCCGTCTGATCCCATTCCCAAAAGGACAAAATCACTGGGAACGAGAGGCGCATACCGGGAAGCCGCATCTTTCGCCGCATACTCGATGGGCCGATCGGGGGTCCAAAGCGGCTCAAACGCGGCACTGACTGCGCTCCCTTGGAACAAATGTCGCCGCAGCAACCCCTCATTTGAGGCAGGATGATCCGGTTGGACAAACCGATCGTCGACCAGCCCAATTGTAACATCTGACCACGGCAACATCTGGTGAGACAACATTTCAAGCATATCGGCCGGTGTGCTGCCACCAGAAGACAGGAAGACCGCAGTGCCGCGTTCGGCGACCGCCGCGCTCAGACTAGACGCAGCCAGCGATGCCGCAGCGGCCGACGCCGACTGTCGATCTGGAAATGAGATCCAATGCGCTTCTGATTTTGGGTTTTCTGTCAGTTCGACCATGTCCGACCGTCTCGATCCAACAATACGGCGGCCGAAACGGGGCCGTCGCTGCCAGCAGTATAAGGTTCGGCAGGCATGTCGGTGTCTTCCCAGGCGCCGATCAGCTCATCGACCCATGCCCATGCAGCTTCGACTTCATCCCGGCGCATAAATAAAGCGAGATTGCCCCTGACGACATCCATCAAGAGCCGTTCATAAGCATCGGGATAGCGAACGGCGAAGTTTTCAGCGTAGGACAGATTCAAAGGAAGGGATTTTACTCGGAGACCGCCGGGACCGGGCTCTTTGATCTGCACGAACAGCCGGACGCCTTCATCCGGTTGCAGACGCAGCTCGAGCCGGTTGGTTTGACCAAGCGCCGTGCCAAAAATGGAATGCGGCACATCCTTGAACTGAATGACAATTTCAGAGCGACGGTGCGCCATCCTTTTGCCCGTGCGCAAATAGAATGGAACACCAGCCCAACGCCAATTCTCGATTTCAGCTTTAATCGCGACGAAGGTTTCCGTGTTGCTTTCGTTGCCACCCTCAAGCTCATCGCGATAGGCATTGACTGGCTTTCCGTCGACCAGGCCGGCTGTGTATTGGCCCCTAACGGTTTGTTTCCGCGCGGAGTCCGGGTCAAGGCGTCGCAGGGCTTTCAAGACTTTCAGCTTTTCGGTACGCACATCATCGCCATCGAGCGACGAAGGCGCTTCCATTGCCGTCAGACAGAGCAGCTGTAACAAATGATTCTGGACCATGTCTCTTAGGGCGCCGGACCGATCATAATAGTCTGCGCGGCCCTCAAGCCCCAATTCTTCGGCCACCGTGATCTGGACGTGATCGATTGAATTACGCGACCAAACCGGTTCAAACAAGCTGTTGCCGAAGCGCAAAACCATCAAATTCTGAACTGTCTCTTTGCCGAGATAGTGATCGATCCGATAAATTTGCTGTTCGTCGAAATGCTCACAAACGCCTTCATTGATCTCGTGTGCGGATTTCAGATCAGTGCCGATCGGCTTTTCGAGAACAATGTGTGCGCCTGGCGTGTTTAGACCCGCTTCGCCGAGGGCTTTGGCAATGCCAACATACAGCCGTGGAGCGGTTGCCATATAAAATACACTGATCTCATGACCCGGTGCGAGCTTGTCCTTCAGACCGGTCCAGTCGGCATCCAATGCCGTCGCATCCAGCGCTTGATAGTCAATCATCGCCGCGAAGCGTTTCCACTCTTTCTCTGACCAATCCGCTTCTGACGTGGCCGCGAGGCAAGCCGTTTTCGCAAGATCGAGATAGGCAGCCAAGTCCATGCTCGAACGCGCCGAACCGATGATCCGGCTATTGTCCGGGATTTGCCCGTCACGCCAGCGGTGAAAAAGCGCCGGCAGCAATTTGCGGCGCGCAAGATCACCTGTTCCGCCGAATATGACGATGTTGAACGGATCTACCGGGAGAAACTCTGCCAATTGCGTACCTTCCTATCCCAACTGCGCGAATACGTTGTGGCAGGGACGTCCGGGAAGGTGTGATTCCGGCTCGGTTTAGTTCACGCCGCGTCGGACACACGCGCCAGGGCGCACTGCGACCAAATCTCTGACAGCGCTGACACTAACTTGTCAATATCCGCATCTGTGTGCACCGGCGATGGTGTAATCCGCAGCCTCTCAGTGCCACGCGGCACTGTTGGATAATTGATTGGCTGCACATAGATGCCGTGATTGTCCATGAGCCAATCGCTGATTTGCTTACAGTGTTTCGGATTGCCAACCATGACGGGTACGATGTGGCTCGGATTCTTCAAAGTCGGTATACCAATCGCGTGCAAACGATCGCGCACCTTTTGGACGCGGTCGCGCTGCAACATGCGCTCTTCATTGCTGTTTTTGAGGTGTTGAATACTGACTCGTGCGCCTGCCGCGACTGAGGGTGGCAAGGCTGTGGTGAAGATAAAGCCAGATGCAAAGCTGCGGATGAAGTCGCACAAAGATGCCGATGCCGCGATGTAGCCGCCAACGACGCCAAAGGCTTTCGCCAGCGTCCCTTCAATCACGGTCAATCGATCCATAAGGCCTTCGCGCTCTGCAATGCCGCCGCCACGTGGACCATAAAGACCAACCGCATGCACCTCATCGAGATAGGTCATCGCGCCATACTTGTCCGCGAGGTCGCAGAACGCCTTGATCGGCGCGATGTCGCCATCCATGGAGTAAACGCTTTCAAACGCGATCAGTTTCGGCACATCAGGATCAAGGGCTTTCAGGTGCCGCTCGAGATCTTCAGGGTCATTGTGTTTGAACACTTTGCAGGTCGCGCGCGAATGGCGGATACCCTCAATCATAGAGGCGTGATTGAGCTCATCTGATAAGACCACACAGCCCGGCATCCGAGCCGCCAACGTGCTCAGACCGGCCCAGTTCGAGACATATCCAGAGGTGAACAGCAACGCCGCTTCTTTGTTGTGAAGATCGGCAAGCTCACGTTCTAAGAGCACATGATAATGATTGGTGCCAGATATGTTTCGCGTTCCGCCGGCACCGGCACCGCACTTATCCAGAGCCTCATGCATCGCCTCTAGCACTTTCGGGTGCTGGCCCATGCCAAGATAATCATTTGAGCACCAAACAGTGACGTCGCGAACGACAGGTCCGCCATGATATTGTGCCGCCGGAAACGCGCCCGCCCGGCGTTCAATGTCAGCAAAGATGCGGTAATTCCCCTCGTCCTTGAGTGAATTCAGCTCTTGCTTGAAGAATGCCTGATAGTCCATCAGCCCCTCCATTCTCTATTATTTGTTTGATCATGCTTTGTTGAGCGTGATGGTTTGATGGCCCATTCCCATAGCGATGGGTCAGGAATTGGCAAAACGAGCGCCCAATGCTCGAGGACGGCCAGCGTCGTCAACGCGGCCAACAGGACATAGCCTGCAAATTGGAAGCTGCCCGGCGTGTAACCAAGCGCAATCCAAATCAGGGTCGCCGCGACCGTGGTCACTCCAACAATCGCGACAGTGAATATTCCAGCCGGTGCGGCCTTGCTGAAATAGGTCCGAAGATAGGCGATCCGCTCCGGCAAAAACTGATCGACCATATTTGGAGCGCCGGAAAAAATAACAAGCTTGGCGCTCAAACGCATCGCCCATAACAGAATGAACGTCATGGCCGCATATTGATTGGCCGCGCCCCAGCTAAGAACAATAATGATCAGTGCGTGAACTGCGATACCAAATTCGTGGTGGAGGACAGCGCGGACAGAAGCAATAAAGCGGTCGGACGTGTTTAGGCCCGGCGGGCAAGGCGCTCGGCTTGGGCCGGTAATATAGCCCAAGAGGAACATGACTTCGTGCCAAGCCCAGAGGCTAAGACCGGTGGCAAACCCGGCATAAGCCGCATACTGCCCTGTCTCAGTTCGCAAGCTTAGCATCACCACAGTCGCAGCGATCAGCATCCCAGTCGCCCCGAGCGCTGTCCATTTATGGGTGCCAGGTGAAAGCCGGATCAACCACAATATGACGCCAGTGCTGAGCCACCAGGTCAGCACGGCGAACAAAATGGGTGTGATGACGTCGATCATCTTTTTCCCTACCAGACCGGTTGAAGCCGCGTTGTCGCTGGCAACTCATTCTTGTGCGTGCGCATGAAGTACAAGCCGGCGAAACAACCCCCAATCCGCGCAATCAGAACTTTGTGCTTGAACCAGCCAAAAACGCCTTGTTTTTTGGCGTCTTCCATCTGATCCGCCAACAGACGTAGCTTCTCGAGCTTGGCCCGGAATTTCGGATTGTCGATGTCGAGCTCAACCGGAAAAACTTGCCGAGAGATCTCGGTCGTCGTTTTGAAAACCTGATAGTCATACTCTGTCGGATCGACACCCAAAGCCTCATGGAAGACGGGACGGCGATGGTCTCGCACGTACATCGTGGCAAACACAGCGAGCAGGAAGAAACGGATCCAGAGCTTGTTGCGACCTTTCAACAATTCGGGATTAGCCCTCAAGATCATAGCGAATGCTTCGCCATGCCGAAACTCGTCATTGCACCACTCCTCAAACCATTTGAAGATTGGGTGAAACCGCTTTTCGGGGTGCTTCTGCAAGTGGCGGAAAATCGTGATGTAGCGCGCATAGCCGATCTTTTCAGATAGGTAGACGCTGTAGAAAATATACTTCGGTTTGAAGAAGGTGTATTTCTTCGTTCGAGTTAGAAAACCAAGATCAACGCCAATTCCGAAATCCTTCAGGACAAAGTTGATAAAGCCAGCATGTCGCGCTTCATCACGCGCCATCAGCCGGAACAGATCCTTCATGTCCTTATTCTCAACCTGGCGAACAATCTCACGGTAAAGAACGCATCCTGAGAATTCTGACGTCAGTGAACTTACGAGAAAGTCGACAAATTCTTTTCGCAATTCTGGCGACAGGGTCCCAAGAATATTGTCGAATTCGTCGGTCCGTTTGAAGTGACCTTTGTTCGGATCTGATTCCATCTCTGCGATCAGCGCGTCCCATTCCGGACGGATCTTGGAGATGTCGATCTTATCCATTTCCTCGAAATCCGTGGTGTAGAATCTCGGGCTTAGAATCGTCTCTTCCATCGCCGCCGTATTGGTATCGAACGATTCTCGCGTATCGATGTAGTCTCCAAGCTTGTCGTTCGAGTCGTATGCCAGAGTGCCCATTAGAGCCTCCCTTCACTGAAGCTGACTTCATACAGCTCCGTCAGATAAAACACGGATTGAAAGCGGACCCACAGGCGTTCCAAGAGATTGGCTCGGATCACAGTGGCTTCCCGCCTTACAACGAGGTCTTCTCCAAACGGAACCGTAAGCGGGGCACCATGGACGCGAATTCGATCGCCGAGGCCGGGTTCGACCCCATTGTCCAACTCGACGTGCGCCTCGAGAGATTCGTAATTATGCGCGACGCGGATCGTGCAAGGAATCGTAAAGCGTCGAACAGCGAAAGGAGATTGCGCGGTTTGGCTCATTTCGACTGCTCCTCCGATTTAAGCAAAATGGCGAAAGACTGTTCATTATCGCGTCCAAAAGCTTCAAGGGATACGCGTTTTCCCGTGGTTGGATCCGCAAGCAAGAGCCGGCCCGAATCGGTCCGACCGAGCACAAAAGCCTGATCAGCGCCCACTCCATTGAGGTATCTAGAGTGCGCAAGAGCGCGCATTGTGGTTCTGATAAAGCCGCCTGTGGTCGGTTCCCAAATGTGCGCGACCTTTCCTGTACTGGCATCGCGTGCAACCACGGCACCATCCGGACGATCTTCAAACGTGAGCGCAACACTTTGAACCACAACACCGCCGGCATCCCGGCTCGCGCCAATACCCGTGATCTGCACGAAAGCGGTGGCCACCAAGGCAAACACGACCATTCCAAAGCATGCGATCAGCAGCGCTTTTGGCGGGCGCATATTGTGATGATCGTTGTGCGGGTTGAGCGGCTCGGCTCCTGCCAATTGCGACATCTCTATCTCCTATGCCCGGATCGCTACCGGAATGGTGCCAATCGTTGGCGTTTCCTGCGGCGGGGCCAGGATTTGACCCTGCTCGGCCGTCTTGATGGCGACATCTTCGGGAGCCGCTTTTTGAATCGCTTCAATCAGGCGTGCTGCGACGGTTTGCGGCTCGGCAATCGCGCGCAGCATTGGCTGCTGACTCCAAAGGCGGAACGGTCGGACATGGGGCCATAAATGTAGCCAGCCTAGCTTGCCACCTTCATTCAGATTGAACGCGATGTCCCCTGCCCGATTGCCATGCGGTTTTAGCGCCGCCGAGGCAATTTGGCTGAACGGTAGGTTGATGTATTTGCGGATTGCAACGCCAAACCTAATCACAACACGCTGGCTTGTGATCGTGTACATTGTGCTTCGCACCATAAGTGCTGCGAGCCCATAAAGCACGGATATCGCGAGCGCGCAGGTGAGGCTTGTCTGGACGATAACAGAAGCTGCAGCTGCAGCAGATGCTCCCTCGCCGGCCATCTGTACGAGGCGAATGCCCGCAGAAAGCGCAAAGTAAGCCACGACAAAGCGCAAATGAAACACGTGCAATGCGAAAGCGGAGGCCGTAGGGCGCCCTTGCCAGAGGACAAGTTCGCCCTCCGGCAGGGCTTGCGGCAAGCCTGGAATTGGCTCGCGCGGGGTTCCGTCTTCTTCGTCGTGGAAGAGGCTCATAAGAGTGGCTCCTGACGCTCAGGTGTCGCGTACAGAGTGCCACCACCAAAGTAGCCGCTGATCATGTCCTCCTCCAACCGAGTAACGCTATCAGCCGATTTCGTCTTGGGCACAGCTTTGAAGTGCTCGCCGAGAACCGCTTCGACTTCGACGCGCTGATGTTTTTTGGACAATGAGCAAAATGGTACAGGCACGAGAATTTTGGACTTGATCCCATCATCGGCGTCGACTTCGACTTCGAAATACCGAATGACAGCTTCTGACCGATCGACCCACAGATCAACGACGGTTCCACCGATGGCCCGATCGGCACCTACGATGGGGTGACCTCTTGGATCAAAGTCTTCGGCTGGCACCGTGTACTCCGGATTGAGCCGGAAAGGCGATATCCGGTCTCGCCCATCATCGGTAAGATCTGGCACGTCTTCACGCATCGCATACGATGCGGGCCCGACGCCATCGACCATCGGATCACCCGTGGGCAGGAAGGGTGAACCGCCCCAAGGCGCCGCCCGCTTCAATGCCAGGTCCCGCGTATCAGCGGGCCCGTAGGACCGCTCAATTGTGCCGCGACCATGCGGCAATTTGTAAGTCTTCTTTGGCGGGAAGAAGAAGATGCTTTCTTTTTCGAGCTTCCCTGTCACATCGTCTTCGATCGGATATCCCTCACGCGATGATTCACGCTGAAGATAGTAAATCAATCCGAGGAAGAAGATCGTGAAGGCCCAGAGGCAGACATCGACCAAGTCGACCCCCTGAACGAACTCTCCATCAAAAATAAACATTGCGCGCTCCTTTATCGAGATCAGCCGGGATGGGTGGCCAATCCGAATCTCTCCTTTGCTTGCATTGGTTGGACCTCGGCGTGACGGGCAAGCGGACCGATCGCCAATATCGCTGCGAAAAGCAGCAGAATTTCAATGTGATAGACAACACCGTAGGCGGCATCTGGTGACTGCATAACCGCACCAAAAGTCTGGGTGTCCTGTAGGCTGATAGCAAAATCGCGAATCGCACCGCCGATCGCAATTGCCACGCCCGCAGCGGTGGCTTGAACAGCGCCCCAAGCGCCCAACGCAATGCCGCTGTCACAGTGTTTTGCGATGCGCATCGCTGCTGTTAGCGTGCCGACCGCATAAAGACCGCCGCCAAAACCAATCAGTGTCGCGCCGACGCAGAATAGGGCTGGCGAGCCAATCGTCGCCGAGAAAATTACAGCAGCGAATGCGACAACCCCGGCAACCGCACCAAAGCCTGCCAGGCGGTGAGGCTCGCCGCCACGGTTTAATCTGCGGGCGCACCAGGCAAATCCGATCAGAGACCCAAGCGCGAACAGTGCTGTTAGATATGTCGTTTCTGAAACGCTCATACCCAGAACTTCGCCGCCATAGGGCTCAAGCAAAGCGTCTTGCATCGAGAAGCCGGCCGTTCCCAATCCGACCGCAGCCAGCAATCGAATAGCTGTCGGCTGGGTGATCAATTCTGACCAAGCGTCGCTAAAACTCGGCGTGGGGCGCTCGGGCGCAGTTAAAGCGGGGTCGCGCGCTTCTTGTTTCCAGAGCGCAATGACGTTCAGGATCATTGTCACAGCCGCAGCGCCCTGAATGACTTGGACGAGGCGTGTGTGCGAAAAGTCCTGCAAAAGCCAACCGAAAACGAGCGCGCTTAGCCCCATCCCAACCAATAGCATTGTGTAGAGAAGCGCTACGACGCGGGGACGCGTGTCCTCGGTGGCGAGGTCTGTGGCGAGCGCCAAGCCCGCGGTCTGCGTGGTATGAAGGCCCGCGCCCACCAGTAAGAATGCGAAAGCGGCGCTGGCTTGTCCGAGCCAGGCCGGTGCTTGCGTGTCGCCCGACAGAATTAGCAGTGCAAACGGCATGATCGACAAGCCACCGAATTGGATCATCGAACCGAAGAAAATGTAAGGTCCGCGCCGCCAGCCGAGCACAGACTTATGGGTGTCTGATTTATGCCCGATCAGGGCACGTAGCGGCGCAAATACCAGAGGAAGACCGATCATCACGCTGACGATCCAAGCCGGCACGGCAAGCTCAACAATCATGACGCGATTGATGGTGCCGGTCAGAAGCACCAGCGCCATTCCAACGGAAACCTGGAACAGCGACAGCCGCAAAAGCTGACTCAGAGGCAGTTTTTCAGTCGCCGCATCCGCAAAAGGCAGGAAACGCGTGCTGAGACCCGTCCAGACTTCTGACAAAGATTGCGGCTTCTGACTCATGCGCGCGTCACCTCCAAGGCGTGCGAGATGTAGAAGCCTGACTTGATCCGACGATTGCGGCCGAGCTGCCAGTTGTCGCCAAGCGTCTCCATGAGCCTTTGCGACAAGGAGGCTTGTCCTATCGGCTGGATCGCTGGCGAGCGATCTGATTTCGGAAACAGTTTGCCCGCCGCATGCATCGCAGACAGCAAAGGTGTACGCGGCGCAAATGTGAACACGACAGAACGGTTGTTGCGCGGCAGGAAGGTTTCCAGCATCGCCACCAAATCTCCAGCGCCATAATGTATCAAACTGTCCATAGCGACGATGTGATCAAACGTGCCGAGATCTGGATCCGTCATGTCACCAACGCGAAAATCGATGCTGCCAGGAAAGTCGAGCGCCGAGGTACGGTCCTGCGCAAGACCAACCAGCGTTTCCGCCAGATCAATGGCGACCACCTCAGCACCGCGTTGAGCGAGCGCAATGGACATTTGTCCTGCGCCGCAACCCGCATCGAGGACACGGCATCCGCTAAGATCATCGGGGAGCCAACCCAAAAGCGTTTCACGCATCGCATCGCGGCCCGCACGAACAGTTGCGCGGATCCCGCTAACGGGCGCATCAGAGGTGAGCTTCGCCCAGGCCTCTGAGGCGGTGCGGTCAAAATAGGTCTCCAACTCGCCGCGGCGGTTTGTGTAACTCGCGGTCTGCATCAGTCGAATCCCAGAAAATCAAATATGTCACGATCCTTCATCGGGATCGCATCGAGCGGATCTGTGCCTTTCCAAAGAGTCGCTGCGAGGCGGAGATACTCTTCCTGAACCGCCTCCAATTCCGGCGTACTTTCCATTTCAAACAGGGTCGATTTCTTAAGCCGCGAGCGACGAATGACATCTAGATCCGGGAAATGGGCCAGGCGTTTGAGGCCGACGGAATCGTTGTAGCGATCAATCTCATCGGTCGCCGCGCTACGATTGGCGATCACGCCACCGAGCCGGACGGCGTAATTCTTTGCCTTAGCCTGTATCGCAGACACGATCCGGTTCATCGCAAAGATCGAATCAAAATCATTTGCAGTCACAATGACACCGCGTTCGGCATGCTGCAGCGGCGACGCAAAGCCACCGCAAACCACATCGCCAAGGACGTCGAAAATCACCACATCGGTGTCTTCCAGCAAACGATGCTCCTTGAGCAGTTTAACAGTCTGACCGACGACATAGCCGCCACAACCAGTGCCGGCCGGGGGGCCACCCGCTTCGACGCACATCACGCCATTATAACCCTCAAAGACATAGTCTTCTGGACGTAGCTCCTCAGAATGGAACTCAACAGACTCCAAGACGTCGATGACGGTCGGCATCAATTGCTTGGTCAGGGTGAACGTCGAGTCATGCTTCGGGTCACAACCAATCTGCAAGACCCGTTTGCCAAGCTTGGACATAGCCACCGAAAGATTGGATGAGGTCGTCGATTTCCCGATGCCACCCTTGCCATAGATTGCAAACACTTTGGCCGTGCCGGCTTCAAATCGTTCGTCCAGCTTCACCTGGACGCTGCCATCGCCATCTGGGCGGGATGCCTGCGCACCGGGCCTATTGAGAGTAAGTGATGTCATACTGCCTCGCTTCCTTTGGTCATGCTGCAGCTCCCGCTGAAACCGTGACCCCTTCGACTCGATCTTCCAGGTCCTCACCGGCCTTCATCAGGGCAGCGAGCGTTTCTGGATCGGGTTGCCAATAATTGCGTTCGGATGCCTCGATCAGACGGTTAGCAACCTTTGCGCATGCTTTCGGATTGAGTGACGCCAGGCGTTCGCGGAGGTCTTCATCCAGGACAAAGGTCTCCGTCATGCGCTGATAGACCCAAGGCGCGACTTGGCGGGTTGTCGCTGACCACCCCATCGTATTGGTGATCTGCGCCTCAATTTGGCGAACGCCTTCATAGCCATGGCGCAGCATACCTTCGTACCATTTTGGATTAAGCGTTCTCGTCCGAGTTTCCAAAGCAACCTGATCGGCAAGACTTCGCACGGCACCGTCGCTCCGCGTGTGGTCGCCAATATAGACCGAGGGCTCAGAGCCTTGCTGTTTGGCGGCCGCACGGCCGATCCCACCGAGCGTATCAAAGTAGTGATCAATCGTCGTTAGGCCGACCTCAACAGATTCCAAATTCTGATAGGCGAGATCCACCTTGCCCAAGAGGTTCTGCATCAAACTGGCTTGCGCAATGGGCGAGCCGTTTTGGCCATAGGCAAAACTTTTGCGCCGCGAGAACGCATCGGCAAGCTCATCTTCGTCATCCCAGCAGCCCTCTTCGACCAGCTGGTTGATATTGCTGCCATAAGCGCCGTCCGCGTTCGAAAAGACACGCAGCGCCGCAGTTTCGAGGTCGCAATCATTCTCGGCCATATAGGCGCGGACATGTTTCACCACGAAGTTCATCTCGTCAGGCTCATCGGCTTGCGCCGCGGCCAGCGCCGCAGACGCGATCAATCGTGTCTGCATCGGCAGCAAATCACGGAAGATGCCGGACAGTGTCACTAACACGTCGATTCGTGGGCGGCCGAGTTGCTCCAATGGAATCAAGTCTGCGCCCGCGAGCCTGCCATAGGAGTCTGTTCTTGGCTTGGCGCCGATCAGCGACAAGACTTGAGCAAGTTGTGCGCCTTCCGACTTCAGATTGTCCGTGCCCCATAAGACAACGGCCACCGTTTCCGGCATCCTGCCATGATCCTCGACATAGCGGTCAATCAAGAGGTCGGCCTGACGCGCACCGTCTTGCACAGCGTAAGCGCTTGGCAGACGGAAGGGATCAAACCCGTGAATGTTCCGTCCGGTCGGCAGAATATCGGGGTTTCGAATGAGATCTCCTCCCGAAACGGGTGGTGTAAAACCACCGTCCAACGCGTGGACCAGCGCTTCAAGTTCGGTCGAGTGTGACAGGGCGCTGTTCACACCTTCAAGATGTTGCAGCGCCGACAGTCGATCATTCAAACCGAGCGAAGCCGCGACTGAATGCGCGCTTGTTCCGTTAGCGATCGCGTTGATGGCTGCAGGCGCCAGCTGCTCCCCATCATCAAACAACGGCAGATTAGAGAGGGTTTGCGCGCGCACTTTGGGTGGCTGGACTTGTCCAGCAACATGCAGACCTTCGGGGATCAAGGACGTCTCGAGTTCGACTAGTTTCCGCCGAACCTTTTCGATCTCTGCCTCAGACGTTGCGGTCCAAACGGGCGTTGACGATGCAAGGTCAAGAATGACGGCCTCAGCTTGGATCAGCTGCGCCAAATCATCGTCTGCTTCCGCGACTTCCGCATCCCGCTTGCGCCAGCGATCAATGCTCGACTTGAGATTTACCAACTCTTTGTAGAGTCCCGCCTCAGTGAGCGGCGGAGTCAAATGGCTGATAGTAACCGCGCCAATCCGGCGCTTTGCAAGTGCCGCTTCCGAGGGATTATTCGCGGCATAAAAATAGACGTTTGGCAAATCGCCAATCAGGCTGTCCGGCCAACAATTGCCAGACAGGCCAACCTGCTTCCCCGGCATAAACTCTAGCGCACCGTGCATTCCGAAATGTACGACGACGTCAGCCCGGAGCTCTGATTTGAGGTAGCGGTAATAGGCAGCAAACGCATGTGTCGGCGTGAAGCTTTTTTCGAACAGCAACCGCATTGGGTCGCCTTCATATCCAAAAGAGGGTTGGAAGCCGACAAACACATTGCCCAAGGTCTCGCCCAGAATCAGTAGGTTGCGCCCATCCGTAAGGATGCGCCCTGGCGCGGGACCCCATTCTGCTTCAATCTCTCCGAGCCTTTTTTCCCGCCGCACATAGCTGTCGACGGGCAATTTCGCGCCCACATTCGCATCAGTTCCATAACGGTCTGAATTCCCGCCAAGCAAGCGCGATCGTAACGCCTCCACACTCTCCGGTACGTCTACGGTATACCCGTCCGCCTGTAGCCGCTTCAGAAAATTGTGCAGCGATGTAAACACATCCAGATGCGCAGCCGTTCCAGCGGCTCCCCCATTTGGCGGAAAGTTGAAGAGCGTGATCGCCACTTTTCGATTGGTTCGATCTAACCGCCGCAACGAAACAAGTTTTTCAACCCGTCGCGCCAACATATCTGCGCGTTCCGGGCACACGCGCATGCGGCGCTCACCATCATTGAAAGAACAATGGTTGTCGCATCCGTGGCAGGTTGACCCTTGATCCGCGCGACCGCCGAAAACGATCGGATTGGTCGCGCCGTCGAGCTCCGGAATGGCAACCATCATAGTGGCTTCCACGGGGGTCAAACCGTGGGCGCCCTGCCCCCATTCCGACAGAGATTGAAATTCAAGCGCTTGGCCACAAACATAGGGCACATCGAGCCTTTGCAGTAGCTCAGATGCCGCCCCAGAATCGTTAAATGCTGGGCCACCGATGAGCGAGAACCCGGTCAGCGAAACCAGCGCATCGATTGTCGGCTGACCGTCTTTGACAAAGTACTGCTCAATTGCCTCTCGAGCATCAAGACCGCTGGCATAAGCCGGCACAACACGGAGACCCCGCGCTTCAAGCGCGTCGATCACACCATCATAATGACCGGTATCATCAGCCGTCACATACGACCGCATAATGAGGACGCCGATTCTAGGTCGATTGGCGCGATGCAGAGGCAAGGCGGACGCAGACGTTCCAACGCTTGGCGTCATGCGCGGATGATAAAGTCCGGTGTCAGGATATTCGACGGGTGGTTCAGGCGGATGCTTGCCCCTCAACGCCCGCCGCGGCCCATCTGCGTAACGATTGACCAGGTGTCTGACGAGATTGGTGATGTTCTGATCTGATCCAGCAAGCCAATACTGCATCGACAAAAAATAGGCGCGAACGTCTTGGGCGGTTCCGGGAATGTATTTCAACAAACGCGGCAACCGGCGCAGCGTTTTCATCTGCTTTGCGCCGGCCTTGGCTTTGTCGCCAGAGCCACGAAGCCTTTTGATGAGCGCCAATGGACCGGATGTGGGCTTCGACATGTCGAACTGTCCAAGCTTGGTGAGCTGAACCACTTCCGACGCCGCAAGACATCCTAGTATTGCATCGCACTCATCACGTCGTGCTTTTAGATCCGGCAAAACCGCCTGAATGTGATCTTCGAGGAACAACATCGATGAAACAATGATGTCGGCCTTGGCGATGTCATCACGACACGCTTTCAGGGTTTCGGGTTTGCGCGCCCAATCTGATGCAGCATGGAAGCTGAGCTTGAGTCCCGGAATTTCAGCCCGCAATTGCGCCTTGGCGCGATCGACAACAGCACTCAGATGTCCGTCCAGAGAAATCAGGACGACCCGCGCTTCAATCGGCGTTTGGGAAGTTGGACTAGCGCCCATATTCAGCCTTCGCGTCATAGAGGGTTTCAACGGAGATTTCTTCAAGTTGGCGATCACGCGCGAACTGTTCTGTGTTGCGACGGGCTTTGCCACGCACAAAGAATGGGATCTTTTTTAGTTCGCGCTCAGCTTCTGGCAGCCAATGCAATGTCCGGTCGGAAATGTCGGTGTCGATCGACTGAGATGCACCGTGTCCGCCAAGGTGGGATGCACCGGCTTCGTCGTTAAACTCGAAGTCCTCACGGAACATGCCAAGAAGATGCTCCTCTAGCCCCATCACCAGCGGATGGACCCATGTATCAAATAGGACATTGGCTCCCTCAAACCCCATCTGAGGCGCGTACCGAGCAGGAAAGTCTTGAACGTGAACAGGCGCTGAAATCACCGCACAGGGCAGACCTAGGCGTTTCGCGATATGGCGCTCCATTTGTGTGCCAAGCACCAATTCTGGCTCCGCTTCAGCGATTGCGGCTTCGACTTCAAGATAGTCGTCAGTGATCAGCGGTTGCACGCCATAGGCACTGGCAGCAGCACGAACATCGCGCGCGAATTCGCGATTGTAGCAACCGAGGCCGACAACTTCGAAGCCGAACTCTTCTGAAGCAACGCGCGCCGCGGCAATGGCGTGGGTCGCGTCGCCAAACACAAAGACGCGCTTACCGGTCAAATAAGTCGAATCAACAGAGCGCGACCACCACGGGAAGTTGGATTGGAAGCGCTCAAAGTCCGGCTCGTCCCATCTGCAAATCTCCGCAACTTCCGTCATAAAATCGCGGGTTGCTCCAATCCCAATCGGGACAGTTCGCGTGTAAGGTTGCTTGAAGTGCTTTTCTAAAAAACGTGCAGCAGATTCGGCGATCTCGGGATACAAAACCACGTTAAAGTCCGCCAAGCCGAGCTGAGAGATATCGTCCGGATTGGCATGCATCGGCGCGATAGCATTGACCTGGACGCCCATGGTTTCAAGCAAGCCAGCGATTTCGCGAACATCATCTCGGTGCCGAAAGCCCAGGGCCGTGGGTCCAAGAATATTGCAGCTAAACGCGCCTGGCGCAGATCCGCGGCGCTTCTCAACCGGACGCACGAGATTGCGAACAATCTGGTAGAATGTCTCGGACGCACCCCAATTTTCTTTCTTCTGATAGGACGGCAATTCGAGCGGGATCACCGGGATATCGAGGCCAAGCGTTTTCGCGAGACCGCCTGGATCATCCTGGATCAGTTCGGCGGTGCAGGAGGCGCCTACGATCATCGCTTCAGGTTTGAATGTATCATAGGCGTCTTGCGCGGCGCGCTTGAAAATCTCTGCTGTATCAGAGCCCAAATCGCGCGCCTCAAAGGTTGTGTACGTGACCGGCGGGCGATGATCGCGCCGCTCGATCATGGTGAACAGAAGATCGGCATAAGTATCGCCCTGCGGCGCATGCAGCACATAATGCACGCCTTCCATACCGGTTGCGACGCGCATCGCACCAACATGTGGCGGGCCTTCATATGTCCAAACGGTAAGTTGCATTAGACAGCGAGCCTCGCTTTTCGGACCAAAGGTCGCGCAAACAGCTCAGCGAGATCGCCGGCCTGCTCGTAACCCTGGATCGGGGTGAACACGAGCTCGATCGCCCACTTCGTCGTCAGCCCCTCGGCCTCTAACGGATTGGCGAGACCGAGCCCGCAAACGGTGATGTCCGGCCGTTCAGCGCGACATCGTTCCAATTGTCGGTCAACGTCTTGTCCTTCACTGAGCTGGACGGCCTCTGGCAGGAGGGGCAATTCTTGGTCGAGATGCTGCTTATGGAGATAGGGAGAACCGACCTCGGTCAGGCTCATACCAAGTTCCCGATTGAGAAAGCGCGCCAGAGGCACTTCCAATTGCGAGTCTGGGAAGAAAAAGACACTTTTGCCCGCGAGCGACGCACGATACCGCTGCACCGCCTTTTCGGCTCTCGCGCGCGGCATTTCAATGATTGTCTCGAAGTGATGAGAATCGACGCCCCACACATTTGCAGCGGCGCGCAACCATTCTGTCGTGCCTTCTACACCCAGCGGAAATGGCGCCGCAATTCGGGTCGCGCCGCGGGCTTCCAAAGCGCGCGCGGTATCCCCTAAGAATGGCTGCGCCAAAAGATAGCGAGTATTCTTACCGATCGGCGTAGATGTTGCGTCCTGGTGCGCGGGGAGGAAACGGACGGGACCAATACCGAGCGCGTCGAATAAGCGCATAAACTGGTCTTCGACCACGTCTGAAAGTGCGCCCACAACCATCAAGGATGGATCAGAGCTAGCGTCTTCAGGAAGCTCCGGCACAAGGGAGGCGAGGCAGGCATCCTCACCCTGAGTGAACGTCGTTTCGATACCGCTACCAGAGTAATTCAGAATCCGGACATCCGGTGCGTACGTCGTCGACAAACGTTGTGCCGCGCGTCCGAGATCGAGTTTGATCACTTCCGACGGACAAGAACCGACTAAGAATAGGAGCTTTATGTCTGGACGCCGCTCGAGCAGACGGCTGACGGTTTTGTCGAGCTCTTCATTAACGTCCGCCATGCCAGCGAGGTCACGCTCCTCGATGATGGCAGTGGCAAAGCGCGGTTCAGCGAAAATCATCACGCCCGCCGCCGACTGAATCAAATGCGCGCAGGTCCGGGAGCCGACAACGAGAAAGAAAGCATCCTGAATCTTGCGGTGTAACCAAACAATGCCCGTTAAGCCGCAAAACACTTCGCGCTGGCCGCGTTCGCGGAGCACTGGCTGGCTCAACTTTTGGGCGTCGCCGCCCGTTTTACGTGTAAGGTCGAGGGTCTGTTTCATGCTGGCGCCTCCCGCAGCTGTGCTGCGCCGAGACGCGCGGCGCGAAGTTTCCAAACAAATTGGCCCGCATTCACGACGTAAATGAGGTAACCAATCAGCGCCACTATGAGTTGTGTGATCGGGCTACCTACGCCAAACAATAGCATGACGAGGTAGGCAGTGTGGAACCCAATCACCGCCATCGAGACCACATCTTCCCAGAAAAAGGCCGGCGCAAATAGATATTGTCCGAACACGTCCTTTTCCCAGATCGCGCCGGTGATCATTATGGTGTAAAGAATGAGCGTCTTGATGACGATTGAACCATGCGCCGGCAGCAAACCTTCGCCCGTCGCCATATAGTGTAAAACCAGGGCGACGCTCACAACAAAAACAACGAATTGTATCGGCGCCAATACCGCTTGAACGCGCGTCCATGGCGACTGATCGCGGCGTTGACGCTCGATCTCATTATACAGCGGTTTTGTTTGTCTCGTTGGCATCGAGATCGCTTTCGACATGTCCACCCTGAACTGGACGGTATCAATGACAAGCCAAGACTGTCAATCCATCTTTACGTCTATTTGAATTGACAATGTCTGTTATTTCTGACGCTATGACTCTTATCAGCTACCTCGCTCAGGCTTTCTCATGCCCTATGCCGGATGTCTTTCGCAAAAAAAAGCGACACCTCTCAGGGGTCGATTTGACGGTATTTTGCATGCCAAGATTCGCCGAATTTGCGGCAGATTGGACAGCGAAACATCGAAATTCAACGCGACGACAGACAGCCTTTCGAGGCTACAAGAATCGAATTTCGACCACACCACTAGAGACATTTACCATCATTCGTGCTCTACTCGCATAACGAGTGCTGGAGAAAAAACATGGGCGATAAGGGTCCGGCTTGGGAGGACAAGCCGATGAATGTGACGAATGCCAGACAGGCAGAAGCGCAGATCCTAGACGCGCAAAGCGACACGTCAGCAACAACATTTGTTGAGCTGTGTCACGCTTTAGCGCACAAATCAGAGACCAATAAACGGGTGCGAAACACCACGCATTTGTTTCAAACCATCAAGGGCGAAATACTGCCCCGTTTGATGCTTTTACATAGTGGAGAAAACGCCGCCGACACCGGTGGATCTCAAGACATAATTCGAGCGGCGGACCTCGAACAATTCGTTCAAATCATCCTTGAAGATGGCACAACTCGTAGTGGTGACTTCGTTGCAAACCTTATGGCGCGCGGCGTCCGCGCAGAGACGGTTTTTACGAACTTATTATCCCCCACCGCGCGACGTCTTGGAGAGCTTTGGGAAGAAGATGCATGCACTTTCACAGAAGTCACGATCGGCCTATGCCGACTGCATCAAACGCTCCGAGAACATGGAATTGAAAACCAACCTTATCGGCCGAAATCAAGAGGCCTGGGATCCAAGCGGGTGCTTTTATGCAATGCCGAAGGTGACCAGCATGTCTTCGGACTCCTTATCGTTGCTGAGTTTTTGCGTCGCGATGACTGGCGCGTTTGGTGCGAGCCAGGTTTGGATAACCATGCGCTAACTGATCTGGTCGCGACCAAATCGTTCGACGTTGTCGGCCTCTCAGCCACACACTCAGATGGCCTCGAATCGGTTGCCAAACAGATACGCAATCTGCGTAATCGCTCTCGCAATCCAGACCTCGTTGTCATGATCGGCGGCGCTGCCTTGGCGGCACAACCAGACCGAGTTGCAGAAATTGGTGCAGACGGTTATGCAGCAGACGCTGAAACAGCATCCGCGATTTGCAGACAACTACTGGAAGACAAACAACTGCACTGCTAACTGCCGGAGATTCTCGGAGCCGATTGGTATACCCATGGACACCCCATCATCCTCTTCAGGTCATACCACATCCTTCAAGAACGCTGCGGAGTTCCTGTCTGCATTGAATGCAGAAACTACGGGCCATCTCGTCAAATATGCAGCGGATGTCGCCCTCATCATCGAGGACGGCATTATTGCAGACGTTGCCGTCAGCAATGTATCTCTAGAGAAAGAGGCGGCGCCAGATGGCTGGCTTGGTAAGCCATGGGCGAGCACCGTGACCGTAGAAAGCAAGTCGAAAATTGAAGAATTATTGTCAGCCCCGACATCTGAATTCGACGGGCCGTCGAGACAAGTCACGCATCTATCGAACACCACCAACGATATCCCCGTTGGGTACAAAACGGTAAGGACCGGCGGACGCATCGTCGCGCTCGGACAAGATCTTCGGAATTTTTCGCGCATTCAACAAAAACTCGTGCGGGCGCATCAGGATTTGGAACGCGATTATGGCCGGTTGCGGGAGATGGAGGCACGTTACCGCATCTTGTTTGACAGCATCGATCAGCCCATTTTGGTCGTCGACGCAGATTCGCTGAAAATTGAGTCGGGCAATCCCGCTGCGGCCGAGGAGCTCGGCCTGTCGCCAGAGTCAATGCTTGGGCAAGATCTCACGAGCATGTTCGAAACCGCCGCGACGCGCCAATTGGATCGATTCACCGCGCGTGCCTTGTCATCTGGTATGGCGACAGCACAGCGCTTGCAAACCCGGACCGGGGCAAGCTGCAGCTTGAAAGCGTCGGCTTTCAACCGAGCCGGCGACACACTGCTCATTATCCAATTCTCGTCCGATCATGGACCCCGGACTTCGGTGACTTCAGAACGTGACTCGGCACTTTTTGACGCTGTAGAATCCCTACCAGACGCGCTCATCGTAACGGACGGTGACTTGAGAGTTCTAGCGGCCAATCGCGCTTTTATGGAAATGGCGCAACTGCCGGAATCTGCGCTTTCAGGAAACGCGAATTTGGGCGATTTCCTTGGACGCTCGTCCACCGACATCAATGTCCTGATGTCGAGCCTCAAAAGCGAAAGTCCCGTTCGGAATTTCGCGACCATTCTAACCGACCGATTTGGCATTGAAGAAAATGTCGAAGTGTCAGCCGTGTCTGCGACCAATCAAGGCAAGCCTGTGTTTGGGTTTTCCATTCGGAATGTCGAACGCCGATTGGAATTCGATTCCAATCTCGGCGAACGCTTGCCGAGCACCGCTGACCAGCTGACCAATCTGGTTGGGCGGGTTCCACTCAAAGACATCGTGAAAGAAGCGACTGTTTTGATAGAACGCCTATGCATTGAAGCTGCGCTTAGCCTGACGGGAGACAATCGTGCTTCCGCCGCCGAAATCCTAGGCCTCAGTCGCCAAGGCCTGTATTCTAAACTGAAGCGGTTTGACCTCGACGAGAAGCCCTAAGCAGATCTCCAAAAAAAAAGTCGCGTCAACCCGGCTTAACGTTGTAAATCTATGTTGACGCTTACATGTGTCAATCGTAGCTTACAGATGTGACGGACCAACACACTCTACTTCGTGCGTCGAGCACACCTCAACCGGCTGTCGTGCTGGAATTATTGAAGCCCGTGACCTGGTTCGCGCCGATGTGGGCTTTTATGTGTGGTGTCGTCTCCACAGGCGTTCCGCTGTTTGATCGATTGCCGCAATTGTTCGCTGGCATGTTGTTGGCCGGTCCATTGGTATGCGCCGCCAGTCAAGCTGTGAACGACTGGTACGATCGCCATGTCGACGCCATCAATGAGCCCGATCGACCAATCCCATCCGGGCGCATGCCTGGACGTTGGGGGCTCTGGATCGCATTTCTGTGGTCGGGTCTATCGCTCCTTCTCGGTGCGGCGCTGGGCCTTTGGGCGTTTTGCGCGACAATCGTAGCCGTTGGACTGGCCTGGGCCTATAGCGCGCCACCGCTGAGGCTGAAACTCAATGGCTGGTGGGGCAATGCCGCTGTCGGACTCTCCTATGAAGGCATTGCTTGGTTTACGGGTGCGGCCGTCATTCTTGGAACACTTCCTTCTCCGATCATCATTTTTCTCGCTGTCACTTACTCCATCGGCGCGCACGGCATTATGACGCTCAACGATTTCAAAGCGATCGAAGGCGACCAGAAGATGGGCGTTCGAAGCTTGCCAGTTCAGCTCGGTGCGAAGCGTGCCGCCTGGCTAGCCTGTTGGGTAATGACGGTGCCGCAAATCGCTGTGATTGGCGTCTTGTATAGTCTGGAACGACCGCTCCACGCCACCATTGTGGCGGCGCTTCTTGTCGTACAGATCGTACTGATGCGGATTCTGTTGAAGGATCCACGCGAAAAAGCGCCTTGGTACAATGCAACTGGAACATCGCTTTATGTGCTCGGCATGTTGGCTTCGGCGCTGGCAGTCGCACCCCTGAATGGAGGCATTGGATGACGCAAATGACATCGGTGAAACCGCTCGGCTGGCTAGGAGTCATACGATTAGGGTTCGTTCAGGCCGCGCTGGGCGCGATCGTTGTTCTTATGACCTCGACGTTGAACCGCGTCATGGTTGTTGAGCTCAGCCTGGCTGCCGCACTACCCGGCGCTTTGGTCGGCTGGCATTATGCGGTGCAAATGTCCCGCCCACGTTGGGGATTTGGCGCCGATATTGGCGGCGCGCGAGGTCCCTGGATTATTGGCGGTATGTTCATACTCGCGCTTGGCGCGATAGGCGCGGCGGCATCAACACTTCTCTTGGCAGATCAGCTCTGGGTTGGAATTGGCGCGGCTGTGTTCGCCTTCTTTTTGATCGGTGTGGGTGTCGGAGCAGCCGGAACGAACTTGCTTGCGATGCTTGCCACGCGAACCGAACCGAGCCGAAAAGCCGCCGCTGCTGCAATTGTTTGGATCATGATGATCTTTGGATTTGTTTTGACAACTGTGGTCGCTGGCATCTTGTTGGATCCGTTCAGCTTGATCCGATTGGTGGTTGTGACGTCGGCCGTGTGTGGGGTCGCACTTGTGGTAGCGGCGCTGGCCTTGTTGGGATTGGAGCCAAGGTCTTCAACGCCTGCGGCGACTGGCCTTGATCAAAAGCCATCAGTCGACTTTGTCGCGGCGCTAAAAGATATCTGGAGCGAGCGTCAAGCGCGGCGTTTCACCGTTTTCGTCTTCGTTTCCATGCTGGCCTATAGCGCTCAAGATTTGATCTTGGAGCCGTTTGCGGGATTGGTTCATGGGTATACGCCCGGCGAATCGACACAACTTACGGGCACACAAAATGGCGGTACGCTGATCGGAATGATCATCACCGCAATCATTGGTACGACGATCGGAAAATCGCGCGCAGGCTTTATGCGCTCTTGGACAATTGGCGGATGCATCGCCTCTGCTACCGCGCTACTCGCATTGGGATTCGGAGCCACAGTCGGGACAAGTTGGCCGATCCAAGCCAACGTCTTTGCGCTCGGTGTGGCCAATGGCGCGTTCGCCGTTGCCGCGATTGGATCGATGATGACGCTTGCAAGCGCTGGCAAGGAATCTCGTGAAGGCTTAAAAATGGGTCTTTGGGGTGCGTCTCAGGCGATCGCTTTCGGTTTGGGTGGGTTCATCGGCGCAGTGGCCATCGACTTGACGCGCCAGATTTTCACTGAGACGGGGACCGCTTTCGCACTGGTGTTCGCGACAGAAGGCCTGCTCTTCATCGCAGCCGCGCTTCTGGCAGCTCGGGTCGGTGCAACGGATCACGATAATGACCGGCTACCGGCCCTGCCGACCAGTGACATGATACCCGCAGAATAGGAGCCCGGGATGGAATGCTTTGACTGTGTGATAATTGGCGGCGGACCTGCCGGTGCAACGGCAGCCTGGGATTTGGCCAAAAATGGTCACAGCGTACTTCTGCTCGACAAGCCAGGGCGCATCAAGCCGTGTGGCGGCGCGGTACCGCCGCGGCTGTTGCAGGACTTCGAGATCCCCGACACGTTGGTTGTCGCCCAGGCGCGCAAGGCTCGAATGGTGTCGCCCAAAGGCAAGGAAGTCGACATGCCGGTCGAAGGCGGTGCTGTTGGCATGGTCGATCGGGAGCATTTCGATGAATGGCTTCGGGACCGAGCTGCAAGCGCTGGCGCGACCCGCCAGGATGGCGAGTTCATCAAATTCGACCGCGACGAAAATGGTACCGCGCAAATCACGTTTCGCCCACGCGAGGGTGCGAAAGACTCTGAACGTCAGACCGTCACTGTTCGGGCACGCGCGGTGATCGGCGCAGATGGCGCTCGTTCTAAACTGGCAGAGCAAGCCATGCCGAATAGCAAGATGCCGAAGTCCGTATTTGCATACCACGAGATTATTGCGTCGCCGATCGATCGCGACGGCTCATTCGATCCAGCACGATGCGACATTTACTATCAAGGCGAATTGTCGCCCGACTTTTACGCTTGGATCTTTCCACATGGCCAAAGTACCAGTGTTGGTGTTGGCAGTGCGAAGAAGGGTTTCTCTTTGCGGGGGGCTGTGTCCCGATTGAGAGATATGTCCGGACTCGCAAATTCGAAACTGATCCGCCAGGAAGGCGCGCCGATTCCACTCAAACCACGCAAACGCTGGGACAATGGCAAAGACGTGCTGCTTGCCGGTGATGCAGCCGGCTGCGTTGCGCCTGCGTCCGGCGAAGGGATATATTACGCGATGCTCGGCGGGCGTGAAGCCGGCGTGTCGATCGACACGTATTTGGCAACCGGCGACGCGCGCGCGCTCGCGCATACCCGCAAGCGTTACATGAAAGCGCATGGGCGGGTATTCCTGATTCTCGGCATCATGCAGCACTTCTGGTACCGCAATGACAAGCGGCGTGAGGGCTTTGTCGCAATGTGTGCCGATAAGGATGTGCAGCGCCTGACCTGGGATGCCTATCTCAACAAACAGTTGGGCAAGCCAGACCATCTCGCACACGCGAAGATCTTCTTCAAAGACATAGCACACCTTCTGGGCCTGGCACCGGAACACCGGAAACAGCAGTCTCTCTCTGAATAGAAACACAACCAGTCTTACCGCGACTTCGCCAACGCCCATGGGTTTGTTCCCGCTGGGTCGCGGCATCATTTGTTTGCTGCTGTAGATCGTGTCGCGAATCCTTCGAAAGCGCAGACAAAGAAAAAGGGCTGAGTAAAACACTCAGCCCTTGGTCGGTTTCTACGATGGCGATCTTAGAAGCGAGCGAAGCCGTTCTCGGTTCCCCAGAGAAACCAGTTATCGACCACAGTGCCGGTCAGGAGGATGCCGATGCCACCAGTGATCGGACAAAGGATGGCAAACCACCACGCCCAACGGTGAATGGATTCCATCGATGCATTGAAGCCCATGGTCCAGCGCCAGAACAATGCGGCACGTTCGGAGGCTGTGCCTCTGTCATAGATCTGCTCGATTTCACGTTCACCGCCATAACGGGCGACCGCGAGAATGGTTCCGGCATGCATGGCGAATAGAAGGGTCGAACCATACAGGAACACAATCGAGAGCATGTGGAATGGGTTGTAGAACAAGTTTCCGTAAATCAGCGAGAAATTGTTCGTCCAATCGAGATGCGTGAAGATGCCATAGGGGACCGCCTCACTCCAGCTGCCCATCATTGCGGGCCGGATGAAGCCAAGCACCAAGAACAACCAAATCGCCGCTGCAAATGCCCAACAAATATGCGTACCCAATCCAAGTGCCAAGGCTCTGCTATAGGACCTCACCCACCACAATAAGACCGATGCGGTGAGCAGCGCACCAGATAGAATAAACCAGCCACCCTCATTCAATGGCACAAAGAAATCAAAGCCGTATTCTGGTCCTGGAGGATCCAGTGTCAGCCATGGAAGCGTGCCAATAAACTCAATCGGACTCCAGTTCACGCTGGCCAGCATGTTCAGGCCAATGATTGAGATCGCGAGCGAACCCGTGATCAAAGACGCCACACCGAGCCAGCCGAGATAGACAGGACCGATCTGCGCATCGCCGATCCGACCAATCAAATGGTTGAACGTGACGAAGTTGTAGCGCGGTTCACTGCCATCGACATGGGCCACACCATAATCCGTGTGCCCACGGACTTGGATTTGCGTGAAAATGTTTTGATAATCAGCCATTGGGCTCTCCCATGTGCCAGATCGGTAGATTTCTCCATGGCTCCCACCAGGTGATCCAAGATCCCTCATAGAAGAATGGACCGCCGCTGATCAGGATACAGACCGCACTCCAGAAGCCAGCCGACAATGCGAGGAATAGACCCACTCTGTGGATGCCCATTGTCCCGACCGAGTAGCCGATGAAATCGCGGAAAAACGCGTTCTCATGCTCCGGGGTTTTAACTTCTTTTCCTTTGCCGGGATTTGTTGCCGACAAGACCAAGCCGCCATGAAGGGCCAAGGCCAGCGTCGTGGTGAAAAAGAAGGTGATGGCGATCATATGCGCCGGATTGTAGTGGAAGTTGCCATACGTGTAGCCGGTGTTTGAGACCCAATCCAAATGGCTCATAATACCATACGGAAAGCCGTGTCCCCACGCGCCCATAAAGAAGGGGCGAATGATCACCAGCGTCACATAGGCCAGTACGGCAAAACTAAAGGCGAATGGGACATGATACCCCATGCCAAGTTTCCGCGATATCTCGACCTCTCTCAAGATCCAGGACACAAATGCGCCAGTCGCGCAGAATGTGATGATTTGCCAAAGCCCCCCTTCCATCATGGGGGCCATCGCCAGTCCGTAACTAATGTCTGGCGGATCGATGCTGATCAGCCAAGGATTCCAAGTATCGCCCTGGGAAGCTCCGAATAGAATAAGTGCCGTGCCAAGGACGGCGAAGAAGGCCGCGGTTACGCCGAAAAAGCCGACATAGAAGGGGCCGACCCAAAAATCGAACAAGTCGCCGCCGACCAGAGTGCCGCCCCTAACACGGTACTTCCTCTCAAAGTTTAGTAACGCCATTTCATGCGCCTTCTCGTGTTGGTCAGACTGTCTCGATCATGTTCACATGATCTATGGCGAGCCTGCCGGATAGTGATTTAAAGGGTGGCGATCGGCATTTTCGGTTTCCCGAATCCGCCGACCGCCCCAGTTTGTCGATCCCTAGGCGGTTCGAACGTCGACGGTATGCTCAACAGCTGCAACAGCTGCTTCGCCCATTTCAAACCAGTTGTACTCATCCGTGCTCAAAAGAATGAAGTGGATAAGAACAGCCAGCGTGAATAGGAATACCGTGAGCGCAACGAGAATCCGCCGCGGATCAAAGATCATCCAAAGTCTCCACATGGTGGAAGCTCCTTCTTCTCGTTACCGTTAGGAAATTACGCCAAGCCAAGGTTTGTGATACCAAACCAGCATGTGCGCGATGAATGCCCAGAACATGAAGAGAAAGAAACTCCTCATGAACAGCCCGTGAAAGGCTCGAGCTTCTGTCGCTGTCAAACCTGACAGTGACTCAGACCGATCAGTGGTCTCCATGGTCATTTCTCCTTTATTTCTGACCATCTCTCTTGGTCGCACTTAACGCCCTACGACCGGGGCTCTTTGACAGTGCGAGCACCGTCAAATTCTGAAAAACCTTCTCTTTCACCGCCCGGAAAACACCCATGGCAGCGCGCTTTGGCCCATTTCCCAGGCCTCACGAAAAACACTTGGTCGGCGATAACGCACGCCGTGAAACTTTGGCCGGCTGGGCAAGACGCGCAGTACCACTGCAGTGATCAGCAACATCGGATAAGCGAGGACAAGATACGCAGCATATTCCGATCTCGGTCGGCTATGCATCCGTCGTTTCGTTAGTGTGAGTCCTGCCATCTCTTTGCTCCTATGCCTCGAGTTTGCGCCCAGCGAGATTGAGGCAGTTGGGTTCGATCCACTCATGCCCCTCTCCCTTTGATTTGCTGGAAACTGGCTTCAACATGCGAGGCGTTGACCGCATCGCTGCCATTAATCCGGGCCGTAGCCTCGGCTTCATCGCGCAGCCGCTTGGCTGCCGAAATTCGTGTGAGAACTGGGAACTCTGACACTAGGCGGTCGAGCGTCTCAAACGCGCTCGTTTCCCATTTTAATGCCTGTAGTCGCGCTGTCGGTGTCGCTTCCGCGCGATCCAAATCCTGTCCCAGAGGCAGAATGTGAAACAGCGCATCGAACAGAGCGTTGCAATACTCCTGCACAATGTAAGTCGCGCCGCCGTAACCCATGAATGGCGTTCCGGTGTGGCGCCGAATCACGGCGCCTGGGAAACTTGCGGGAATGTAGGCGGCGCGGGCATCTGCTTCCTGGATATACATCCGCTCATTGAAGCTGCCGAACACCACGAAGGGGCACTTCGACCGAATGTCGGCGCGCACCGTATCATTGTCTGTCTTCTTGCCGGCCGTCCGCCCATAGGAGAACGCACATGGCAAACCAAGCTCAACTTCAAGGAAATTGCGGACACCGCGGGCATAGGTCTCGTTCGCGACAATGCCGAAATCGGCTGTGCCGAAGAAATCCTGTGTCACGGACCGCCAAAGATCCCAGACGGGTTTGATTGTCGTGTGTTTTTCTTCCTCGATAAAGGGTTCAGGATCGAGGCCGGTAAGCTCTCCGAGCATACGCAGGAATTTGGTCGTCGAATGAAGCCCGATTGGCGCTTGCAAATAGGGTTTGCCAAGCGCCTCGCTAAGGGCCCGACCAAATTCGCGATACATGCAAACATTCACATCCGCATCGATCAGCCGGCGGGTTTCGGAAATGTGGCTGCCCAACGGGAACACCATATTGACTTCCGCGCCAATCCCTTCGATCAGGCGCCGGATTTCGGCGAGATCGGACGGCATGTTGAACATGCCGTAGGATGGTCCGAGAATATTCACCAAGGGCTTCGCCTCGGCGGCGCGCTTGCGCGGCTTCGGGTCACGACCCTTTGTCTGACCATATTCAGACCACAACCACAGCATGGCGCGATCCGCGGTTTGCCACTGATCTTCATCGATCGTGCGTGGGAGGAAACGCACAATGTTCGACCCTTCCGGCGTGACGCCGCCGCCGATCATTTCGGCGATCGAACCTGTGACCACAACAGCAGGTAATTCCGGATCGAGCGCGCTGCGAGCGCGCTTCATTGCGCCTTCTGTTCCATGTTGGCCAAGCTCTTCCTCGCCAAGGCCGGTGACGACAATCGGCAATTCGTGCGGCGGCAACGCATCCGTATAATGCAGCACAGATGTGACCGGCAAATTCTCGCACCCTACGGGGCCATCAATAACAACCTGCAGCCCCTTTATCGCCGTGAAGACATAAACAGCGCCCCAATAACCGCCTGCTCGGTCATGATCTTGAATCAGCATCCGACGGGCTCCTCCAAATTGGAGTCGCGCTTAGCTTGAATTGCGAGTTTCCGGCGCTGCTTGGCGCGGAAATCGTCATGCGTTTTGGGTTTACTTTCCCAAACACCGGCCTGATCACCCTGGCCAACACCGGAGAAGAAGGCATCCATCTCATCAAAGCGCGCTTTGTTCGCGATCGCTGCATTGACAACTTGCGCGAGCGAACCCGCTCCTGCGGGTCCCATCAATGGTCGCGCTGAAATCAAATTTGTAAAGTAGAGCGACGGTATCGCTTTTTCTTTCGCAACCTGAACGACGGGCGTCGTGCCAATCGCAAGATCCGGTTCGAACGCATGCAGGGCGGCGAGGTCTTGTTCCAATGAGGCACGGAAATTGACATGCACGCCGTGGGCTTCCAACCATTCGCGATCAGGCTCAGACCAAACCGTTTTCGGCAAAGCCGTCCCAACATAGCGAAGGTCCGCACCACTCTCGACCAGCAGACGCGCAACCAAGAGTTCAGATCCCTCATAGCCAGACAGCGTGATCCGGCCATTGATTGGCATCGCGCTTAGCGCGCCTTTGATGGCCGCGCCCAGCCCATTCTTTGTCGCATCAATCTTGTTTTGGGCCACGCCGGTGCTGGCGCCGATCGCCTGCAACCAATCCATGGTGCCATCAAGGCCGATGGGCGCAGAGCCGACAATTGGGCGGCCCGCCGCTTCGAATTCGCGAATAGACGCCGTGTAGAACGGATGGATCGCCGCGACGACAGAGCTATCAAGCGCACTGTATAGCTCGCGCCACTCACGGGTTGGAACAGTCGGCCCCGCTGCCAGGCCCATAGGCTCGAGCATCTGCGAAATCACCATCGGGTCAGCGGGGAACATCTCACCCAGCAACGCGACCTTTGGTAGATCAGAAACAGGCCCTTCAGCCCGCGGCACCGGCCCAGATTGAATCTCTTTGCGAGCATAATTGAGCATCGCCCCGGCAAGGATGTCTTTCGCCTCAGCATGCGTCGGCACACCAAATCCCGGCACATCAATTCCGATGATCCGAACGCCATTGATGACATCCGGCAATAGACGCAGAGGCACACCAGAGGCCGTTGGCACGCAAAGATTGGTGATCACGATGGCGTCGTATTTTTCGGGGTCCGCCGTCTTTTCAACCGCTTCTTTGATGTCTTCGAACAGCTTGCCTGTGACCAGCGTCTCCGAATTGAATGGCACATAACCGACGCTACGCTTGGCACCATAGAAATGTGACGTGAAGGTCAGGCCATATACGCAGCACGCCGATCCAGAGAGAATGGTCGCGGTGCGCTTCATGCGCAGACCGACGCGCAGAGACCCGAAAGCCGGGCACATGCTTTGCGGCTGGTCATGTGGGCCTTGAGGATAGTCTGCAGCATACTTTTCCAGCAACTCGGAATTGCCCGCTGCTTCAGCAGCTTCGCGCATTGTGTCGGCACCAGCATGGCACCCTTGACCCTCATTGCCAGGAAGCGTTTCCGGAACCGCTGTCCCAGTGTCTACGGCAATATCGGCGGTGTCGTCATAGACGGCTTCCGCGCTGTGCGTCGTATCAAGCAGAGTGTGGCGCGACGATTCCATGCGCTCAGATCTCCTCGTAGATGACTTCAAGCGACTCTTTTGGTGCCGCGTCGACGCCACACATATCCGCGGCGGTAGCGGGCTCGAGCCGGACGTCCGCGCCGGTCTCTTCGGCCGAAAACAGTCCAAGTAATTCGTCTTGCGATAGAGGCGTCGGATGCACTGGCGGCGCTTCAGCAACATTGGCGCCAAGCGCTTCAAACAGCGGACCCCATTGATCTTCAGGCCGTCCAACGATCTGGTAATTCGCGCTCTTCCGACGAATGTCTTCATCAGCCGGAATTGCAGATAGGACCGGAATGCCGACATGGTCTGCAAAGGCCTGGGCTTCGCCCGTGCCGTCATCCTTGTTGATCACCATGCCGGCGACACCGACATTGCCACCGAGCTTGCGGAAATACTCGACCGCGGAGCAAACATTGTTGGCAACGTAAAGCGATTGCAGATCGTTCGACCCGACAACGATTACTTTTTGGCACATGTCGCGGGCGATGGGCAGACCGAAGCCGCCGCACACAACGTCACCCAAAAAGTCGAGTAGGACATAGTCGAAATCCCATTCATGGAAGCCAAGTTTTTCGAGCAATTCAAAACCGTGAATGATGCCGCGACCACCGCATCCACGGCCGACTTCCGGGCCGCCAAGCTCCATCGCATAGACGCCGTCGCGCTTGAAGCAGACATCACCGATCTCGACTTCTTCGCCAGCTTCTTTTTTGCGCGACGAAGTTTCAATAATGGTCGGGCAGGCACGGCCTTCAAACAGCAAAGACGTCGTGTCGCTTTTCGGATCGCAGCCAATAAGCAGGACCTTTTTGCCCTGCTGCGCCATGCTGTAGCTCAGATTGGCCAGGGTGAAACTTTTGCCGATTCCGCCTTTGCCGTAGATCGCGATGATCTGGGTTTCTTTTGTTGGCGGCGTCGTCACCACTGGATCTGGCTCGGCCCGCGCTTCTTCGCGGAGAGATTCGACCATGGTCGTGGCGGCATTTCGAGTGCTTGGGCCAATTAGCTCGGTCATCAGGCGGCTCTCCAATCTAGAATGAGTTTGAGGCAGCGCGGATCCGTAAAAGCCGTGCGGTAGGCCGCATCCGCTTCCGCCGCTGCAAATGTATGGGTGATCAAACCGTCGAGTCCGAGCTGGCCCTGATCGATCAGGGCGACGACCGCCCCAAGGTCTCCAGCCGACCATTCCGCAGCGACCCGCAGACGCATCTCCCGCATGAAGGCCATTGGGAACGCAAAGCTTGGTCGCTCTGCATAAAAACCGGCCAGCACAATCTCGCCTTGCGGGGCCAACCGGCCAAGCAATTGGTCGATGATGTTCGGATCGCCGCTGACATCACAGATCGCTTTGTAGTCACGACGTGTGTCCTCGTCCGGATGACAGACACGGTATTCTGAACTGTCCAAACGATCGGGATTGATTTCCCAGACCGTCGGCTCACCGCCGAGCGCAATAACGATCCTGGCCAGCAGACGCCCAACGACCCCATGGCCGACAATCAATTCTGGCAGGTTATCTTGGTCAACCGCATGATAGGCCGTGGCCGCCAATGCGAGCAGTACGCCTTGCGATGGATCAGAAAGATTGATCGGCACAAGCTTATCGGCCGCGCAAACCAAGCGAGATGCGGACGCACCGAACAGACCAGCCGCGCCCCTAAATCCTTTTGAGCCGGGCACGAAAACGTGTTGCCCAATCAGGCCTGCAGGCCCGGACACGACCGCACCAACGGCTTCATAGCCCGGCACAAGTGGGTAGGATAAGCCTGGAAAAGGCGGCATGTCGCCGGACCAGAGAAGCTTCTCTGTTCCCGTGCTGACGCCGCTCCAAATCACGTCGACAACAACATCCTGCTCACCTCGCTCAACCAGATCTAAATGTGAAATCCCGAGGCGACCGTTGCCTTCGAAAAGCACGGCATCAGCGGTCAACGAAAGTTCTCGGTCAGCGACGATCGTGCCCCTGGCTAGCGCCCTCTCGCGCCCGTCATGTGCAAGGTTGTTCACATTGAGCGTCATGTTGTCACTCTAACTTTACAGTTAAGACTGTCAATCTTGAATTACTATTTAGATGATTGGTTGACTCAACGCGCGATCAGAATGCGCGTAAGCAGAGGTTGGGCGCTCGGAACTTCATCAACAGACCCAAATCCGGCTCTTTGCAGCATCGCTTTGAGTGTGCCCGCAGAACGGGGGCGTCCCGACGCCATGGCCCAGAGATACAAACCGAAGTAAGCATCGCCCATCGCTTCCGCTCCTGGCGTTTCCGCCATTGGTTCAGCGATGACCAAGCGCCCACCTGGCGGAAGAGCTGAGCGGACGTTTTTGAGCAAGGTTTCAACCGGCGCATCATCATGGTCATGCAGAATCCGGATCAGCGAAATCGTGTCGGCAGTCTTCGGCAGGGCATCCTCGAACATGTTGACACCGACCAAATTGACATCGCGGTCTGGAAGCGCCTTTGCCAAGTGATCATCGGCAAGCGACACAACACCGGGCAGGTCGCAAACCGTCAGCGCCAGACCGGCATAACGCTGACCTGCATGCGCCACAAAGGCACCCAGCCCGCCACCGACATCCATCAAGTGACTGGCCTCACTAAAGGACACCGCATCAAGAATCGTCGATGCGATAAAGGTCTGTGTTTGCGCCATCAAATGCGAATACGCCTCTACAGCATTGGGTTTAGCATTTTGCGGCGTTGCCTGACCGGCATACGCCCAATACTGCGCCAGCGCGGTATCCGTGCGCCGCTCTCGCAGCAGGGCAATCGGATCGGTCAAATCTTGGTAAAGAGTCGCATGATGGCGCACCATGCTGAAGACGCCTGGATTTCCAAGCAGTGCCGCACCCGTTTCGCCAAGCCCAAAGCGACCGCCACTGCGCAGCATTAGGAGGTCCAGCGCGATCGCGGCCTTCAACAGGCGCTCCAATCCCTCTTTTGGAAAGTCTAGACGTATGGCCAGCTCGCCCAAATCCAACGGTTCGTCGCGCACCTCCTCCAGTACGCCGAGCTGAATGCAGGCTTGAAGGACTTGGCTGTAAACAAAGCCCGCGCACAAATCGAACGCCTGCCGGGCGCGCTTACGCGCAAGCCCACGAACAAAAGGGACAGATGCCGCCCAAGTCTGAAATTTCGGATTAGTCAGCCGCCGATCGCGCCAGGCCAGAAACCGGTCCCGCAAAGTCATCGCATTGGCGCGCTATGCGACGGAGCGAACAAGGCTGCTTGGAGCGAGCCGGGTCGCTTGTGCATAGACGAGTTCCCGTAGGAGCTCTGACCCGTCACATTCCGGAACCGAGTTTGCTGCCTGGTCGATCAATCGATTAAGCAGTTTCAAGCTTGACGCGGCGCCAAGACGCGCGACCGCATTTGGCCGATCATGCGCCGCGTCCTGTCGTGCCGGTTTCCCGAGCGTCTCTTCATCCATCAACATGTCTCGGAGATCATCGGCGACCTGATAAGCCTCACCGAGCAACTCTCCCAAAGCACGCCAAGGTCTAGAATTGGCACCGACAGAAGCCGCACCACCTGTCGTCGCCGCAACAAACAACGCCCCGGTTTTGGCCTTGTGATATTGCTGCAGGTTGAGCTTCGGTTCACTTTCCCATGCTTGGCCGGCAATTATCCCATTCGGCGCACCAATCGCTTGGCTTAGAATCGAAATCAGTTGAGGCAAATGCTCAGGAGCGTCCGCCGTTTCCCGCGCCAAAGTTTCAAAAGCCGCAACGATCAGCGCGTCCCCGGCCAGAACAGCCAATGGTTCGCCAAAAGCCATATGAACGGTTGGCTTTCCACGCCGCAGGTCGGCATCGTCGAAGCAGGGCAAATCATCATGAACAAGCGAGGCGCAATGTAAAAGTTCGATCGCGCCAGCAATACCTGCCGCTTTTTCCACGGATCCCGGATCCGAACAGGCATACGCCACGGCGAGCGCCAGTTGCGGACGCACCCGCGCGCCACCCGGAAAGACAGAGTGGCGAATGGCAGCACCAAGTTTCGGAGGAGATTCAGCAGACTCAGAGGGCGCAACCGCGCGCTCAAGAACCCATTCTATCAGCGCGTCAGTGTCCATTAGGCCTCCCTTTTGTGTCACTTTATATGGTCATCTCTAATTGTCAATTTGACTTGACGTTGAGTTCCATAAGTGGCGAATTGCACAGATGAACACCGCATTGGCCTCACCCATGAATGATGAACCGCTCTGCCGGTTTGACAGGCCTGTACCCGGCGGTGGCTACGCTTGGTGGTATTTTGACGCGATCAGCGATGATGCCGAATACGGGTTTACGGTGATCGCTTTCGTCGGAAGCGTCTTCTCGCCCTATTATGCTTGGTCGGATCGATCACGACCGGAGAATCATTGCGCCATCAACATCGCACTGTACGGCCGGGATAGAACGCGCTGGGCGATGACGGAGCGTGGTGCCGCCGATTTAAGCACGTCCGAAAAACAGTTTCAGGTCGGGCCAAGCGAGATTGTTCGCAGCGAAGACAAGGTCGAGATTCGGATCAAGGAGCGCGGTGCGCCACTCCCGCGTCGGCTAGAAGGAACGATCACGCTCTATCCCGATCGATTGCACAGCGAAGTGTTCGACATAGCTGGGAATGGCGCGCATTTCTGGCAACCGATCGCGCCATCCGCTCGGGTCGAAGTCAAATTGAACCTGCCAAATCTAGGCTGGAACGGCACCGCCTACTTCGACCACAATCGAGGCACGCGGCCGCTCGAGAGCGATTTCTCCTATTGGGATTGGTCACGCGGCGATCTTGCGAGCGGAGACACGGTGATCTTTTACAATACCGATATGCGTAACGGATCTCAGAAACGGCTCTCTCGCATTTTCAAGAAAGACGGCACCAGTGTCGAAATCCCGCACCCTCCTCAGGCAAAACTCAACCACTCGCCAATCTTCCGCATACCACGACGTACGGCCAGCCAGTCTGCCTTGGGTGCCCATGTACTCGAGACTCTGGAAGACGCGCCATTCTATTCGCGTTCAATGATTGAGACAGATGTTTGCGGTGAACGGGTCTTGGCCATGAACGAGGCTTATGAAAGCGCACGCTTTCGGTCCCCGATCACAAAGTTGATGTTACCCTTCCGGATGCCCCGGCGCCCGAGTTGGGGTCTCTCCGCCAGTTGAGATATCGCGGTCGACGATTTCGAGCGTTTTCTTCTCTTCGCCGGCTTCCTCAATGGCTTTGTCCGTTTTGCGGATCTCCCAGAGCAGGAAGGCAAAGACCACACCCCAAAAGGCAAACAGCTCAATATAAAGAATCGTGCCCACTACCGTTCCGCGTCAATTTGCTTCGATCACAATCTGGAACTAGGCCGTCGATCCGGAATTGAAACCCCGATCCCTGGCTTCCAACCGGCCAATAATTTCGAGCGCCCAGACAGATTTGCTCGGCGCATCTTCCAAAGCGAGCTTGGGTTGCCGTGTCGCTTGCACGGCCTCAATAAGAAACAGCGTTGCGGGATGGGCAGGTGCGTCGACATCGTCAATCATGCGCGCGGGTTTTAGCTGGGTGCTCGCCAACAACGCCAACTTCCGAGCGGATGAGACAAACGCACGCTGACCGATGGAATCATAGCCATTCCGAACAATCTCAGACCCGATCGCCCGGTAGATTCGAGCCGCCGCGACGATCGCCGCCTGGCAGGAATTTGGTAAGTACACGGTACCCGCTTCGCCGCGTGCGTAGTAAACGTCCGCCGCCTCAAGGAGGCGCTTCGTCAGGGCCTTGGTTTTCTCATTCGCCTGATGCGTTGACCGAACGTCTACGCCAACCTCGCGCAGCCAGTTGCGCGGCAAATAAATTCGATCGGCCCGCGCATCCTCACCGATGTCGCGGGCGATGTTGGTGAGCTGCATGGCAATGCCCAGATCGCAGGCGCGCGCAAGTGCAACCCGTTCTCTCACGCCCATAACCAGAGCCATCATCACGCCCACAGAACTCGCAACCCGGACCGCATAGTCAATCAGGTCATCGAGCGTGTGATAGGCGCGGTCTTGTACGTCCCATTGATAGCCTTCTAGCAAAGCTTCCGGGATCGCCTTGGGAATACCATAAGTGCGCACCACCCAGGCAAAGGCGCGGTCGACCGGGCGAGATTCTGGTTTGCTTTGATAGACTCGGTTGAGCCGTTCGTGCAGCCGTGCCAGCGCAGCGGCTTGGTTGTTACCGAGATCGACGGCATCATCAGATACGCGGCAAAACGCATAGAGAGCGAAAGCCGCTTTCCGGACTTGCTTGGGCAATAACTTTGATGCGGTGTAGAAACTCTTTGAACCGACCCGGATGGTCTCCTCACACGCTCGAAGATCGTCCTCAAGCGACTGTTCATAAAATCCGACACTATCAACTGTCCACATAAGATGACATACTCTATTAAGGACGAGTGAAGCGCAAGGGATTTCTGAATGCGGACCGGTTGGGCGGCACCCAGAGGGGAGACAGCGCAATGAATGTATTGCTCACCCTTGGGCGACTCGCAAAGGGTCTGGAATTGGCACGGTGCCTTTCCCGCGCCGGGCATAAAGTGATCATCGCCGATCCGTTTCGATGGCATCTTGCAAAACCATCTCGACATGTTGCTAAATCGTATAAGGTGACGGCACCCGTTGAGGATCTGGAACAGTATCTCGAGGATTTGCTGGCCATTGTAGACGCCGACTCGATCGATTTGGTGATCCCGGTGTCAGAAGAAGCGCTATTCGCCTCGCGCATCGGTCCACTACTGCCAGACCGCACTGCGCTGTTCGGACCGACTTTTGCGCGGATGGCAAAGCTGCACGATAAACTTGGTTTTGCCCGGTTATGCCATGCAATGGGTTTGCCCGCTCCGGAAACTTATGCAGCCGACTCTGCGGAAGCCGTACACCTCGCGACCCGCAGCGATTACGTGATCAAGCCGATCCATGGCTGCTCGGGCATCGGGCTGCGGCTTAAGCAAAAAGGCGACCCGCTAACTGGCACCGACATCCGCGCTGGAAACCTCATTCAGCAACGCCTCTACGGGCGCCAAATCAGCAGTTTCAGCATCGTTCGTGACGGCCAAGTTCAGGTCACAGCCCTATATGAAGGGGATCTCTATCTTGGTACGGTTTCGGTGCGGTTCAGACGGGTGGATGGCCTCGATCAAGTTCGCGATTGGATCAAGGCTTTTGTCGCAGCGGAAGACTATTCCGGCTTCATCTCCTTCGACTTCTTTGTCACCGACGACGGCACCCCTTTTGCGATTGAGTGCAATCCGCGCCTGACCAGCGGCATTCATCTGCTCAATCAACGCACCGTCGCCGCTTTTGTAACTGACAAACTGACCGACGCACCGATCCATAAACAAAATACGGCGTTCCAGGATGCCCATGCTGCATTGACTGTGGCAGTTGGGTCAATTGCGAAGCCCCTGCTCTATCTCAAAACGTTATGTAAAGTGCTCACCACCAAAGACGTGGTCTTTGATTGGCGCGACCCGATTCCGTTTCTGCTAATGACACCGATGTCCTGGGACACTTTGCGTCAAGGCCTCTTTGAAGGTGTGCCGCTGGCCGATGCGGTGACGCGCGATATTGTCTGGCATGGCGAGGATACGCTCGTTCCCGGCGTACAACATCGGGAGGTCAGTCTCGATGACGTTGCACCCGAACCCTGATTTCCTCAGCCGGTCTGGTCGTCAGGCGCGCCACAGGCCGGACGCTCTGTGTTCCAACAACGTCAAAGTCAAAGTCGCGGACCAGGCTCGCTATGATCAAAGACGCCTCGAGCGCGGCAAAGCCCGCGCCAATGCAGGTGTGGGGACCCTGACCGAAGGGTATGTAGGTACCGGGTTGGACTTGTTTTTCTCGTGGACCCAGAAACCGTTCGGCATCAAAACGATCCGGCTCGGCCCAATACTTTTCGTGTCGGTGCAAGGTCCAAGGTGCGACCATGACGAGTGCACCGCGACGCAGTTTCTTACCGCCCAGCTGCACCGGCTTGTTGGCCACGCGTGGCATGAAAGTGATCGGCGGATAAAGCCGCAGCACCTCTTTGAAGAAGCTCCGCACAAAGGGCAGATTGCGCGCATCATCAATTCCGATAGGGCCATCGCCAACCCGATCCTTGACTTCGGCCCGAACGCGCGCCCGCAGCTCCGGACGCACCGCCAAAATGTAAAACGCCCACGTCAGCGCGCTGGCGCTGGTCTCATGTCCGGCCAGGAAGAAGACTCCCAATTGGTCGATCAATTCGTCACGCGAGAACGCATCGCCGGTGTCTTGATCCCGCGCCGCAATGACCGCGCTGGCGATATCATTGAACTGGCCCGTCTCGTCCTGGAGATGGGTGTCGGTCAAATCGCCAAGGTGTTTTCGAATCCGCTCACACGCCGCCAGGACTTGCGGTTCCTGGGCCACCGCTGTCCAGGCGGGATCGACGATCAGTCGCCAAATTTTCACCTGCGCCACATCGCGTTCAAAGATGACGAAATCATCGAACACATCCTTGGCCACACCCGTGTCGAGCGAGATCGAAAACACCGTCCGGCAAATCACATCTGCCGTCAGATGGCTCATCGCCAGATCCAGCGAAAAGGGCGTTTCGCTTTGCGCCATGTCAGACAGCCAGGCCAAACGATCATCCACCGCTGCGCTCATCGACGAAAAGGCCAAATTCAAGCGCATATGCGAAAAGGCCGGATCAATCATAGCGCGCTGCCGGCGCCACTTTGCACCATCTGTAACAAAGATCGATTCGCCGATCAGTGGCTCCAGCGCATTGACCATCAAATCGCTCTTCGGAAAGGTCTCGCCGTCATCAAACAAGACCTGTCGGATCAGCGCCGGATCGTTCAGCAGAAAGATCGAACGCCGAGAATAACCGAGCGTGCCGATGCCCATTCGAAACGCGTCGCCCGGCAACAAGCTCAGCAGGTCTCCGTCTCCTTGTTTGAGCGTGCGGGCGAGCGCCGCCACCGACCAAAGTTTCGATGGACGCGGCGGCACAAATGGGTCCTCAATGGTGCTCAATCCCGCTTCCGTCATCTACCACTCCTTGCAACCAAGCTCGATTAGCATAGCCATGACTTACCTGCATCTGTTTCACACCCTAATCGCCATTCACATCGTCTTTGGCGCGCCGGGCCTCATTAGTTTCTGGGTGCCAGTGATCGGAAAGAAGGGCTCGAAGCTGCACAAATTGTGGGGCAAGGCGTTTGTCTGGATGATGCTTGTGACGGGTACCTGCGCCATCGGCATGGGGACGATGACAATCCTAGACCCCGTCGCGTCACATCCGGAATTGATCCATATTGAAGGCTTTGAAGATCCGGCATTGATCCGTGGCATCTTCGGATACATGATGCTCTATCTCGCTGTTTTGACGGTCAATCTGACTTGGTATGGCTGGCTTTGTATTCGCAATCGTACGGATCATGCGCGAAATCGCAATTGGCACAATATGGCCCTGCAAGCGATCTTGTTTGTCGCGTCAGCCAATTGCGCCATTCAGGGTCTGCTGATCGATCAGCTCATGATGGTCGGCATTTCAATGGTCGGCTTTGCAACGGTTGGGACGAATCTCTGGTTCATGCTGCGCAGCAATCCCGGTCCAATGGAATGGCTCACCGAGCACATCAAAGCGCTCGTTGGCACGGGCATTTCCGTTTACACCGCGTTCTTTGCCTTTGGCGCCGTTCGCATGGTTCCTGAACTGGCTCTTGCTCCCGCGCTCTGGGCTGTGCCACTCACGGTCGGAATGGCCTTGATCCTCTATCACCAACGACAGGTCAGACGGCCCCTACGCGCCGCGCGGTCGGCAACCGCGACATGAGCCAACGCGACAGCGCTATAATTATCGGTGCAGGGGCGGGCGGACTCGCTGCGGCGATGGACCTCTCCGCAGCGGGTGCCGATGTCACCGTTATCGACAAAGCGGAACGTGTCGGTGGGAAGATGCGCCAGCTTGACGTTGATGGCGCTGAAATCGATGGCGGACCAACCGTGTTCACAATGCGTTGGGTTTTCGAAAGCCTGTTCGAACGCTCCGGCCTCTCACTATTCTCTGAACTCGACTTACAAGCTGCAGATCGGTTGGCGCGGCACGCCTGGCGCGATGGCAGCGCGCTTGACCTCTGGGCCAACACCGAACGCTCCGCCGACGCGATTGGGACGTTCTCAAACAAACAGAATGCTGAGGGCTACAAAACCTTCTGTTCCGATAGCCAGGCCGTATTTGAGACACTCAAAGACACTTTTATCGCCGCACAAAAGCCAAGTCCGGTCGGTCTAAGCCTTCGCGTCGGCCTACATCGCATCGGCGCATTGTGGCAGACCCGTCCGTTCCAGACCTACTGGTCGCGGCTCAGCCAATACTTCTCCGATCCGAGACTACAGCAATTGTTCGGGCGCTATTCGACCTATATCGGCTCGTCGCCCTTTCTCACGCCAGCCACGCTGATGCTGATCGCACATGTCGAACAGGATGGCGTGTGGTTGGTTGATGGCGGTATGCATGCGGTTGCCCGTGCGATGCAACGCGCCGCCGAGCGCAATGGAACGACTTTCCGATTCGGCAAAAGCGTTCAGTCAATCAGTATCGAAAAGGGCCGCGCCAATGGTGTAATCTTGGAAACCGGTGAACGGCTATTCGCCGACGCGATCATATTCAACGGCGATCAATCTGCCGTGGCTGAAGGATCTCTCGGCCCATCCGCAATGTCAGCTGCGCGGCTCGTGCCTCCTAAGGATCGTTCCCTCTCTGCTCTTGTTTGGTGCATGCACACAGAGACGTCGGGTTTCGAGCTCGACTACCATACCGTGTTTTTCTCGGACGCGTATAAGACAGAATTCGAGACTATCTTCCGTACACGGAATGTCCCTTCAGACCCAACAATCTATATCTGCGCGCAAGACCGTCGAGGTGGCGCCAAGCCTGATGGCCGAGAACGCTTGCTCATCTTGGTCAATGCTCCAGCGGATGGCGATCACGCTCCGATCTCCGAAGGTCGGCTGGAAACCCTGTCAAGAACAACGAAGGCTCATCTCGCGCAGTATGGATTGGTGCTGGAGGATGACGCCCCCGCAGTGCTCACGCCGCCAACAGGCTTCTCACAATTATTCCCCGGCACCGGCGGCGCGCTTTACGGCAGAGCCAATCACAATGCTTTTGCGACCTTTGCCCGCCGCGGGGCAAAGAGCAAAATAGATGGGCTCTACTTTGCTGGTGGATCGGTGCATCCGGGTGCTGGCGTTCCGATGGCGACCATGTCCGGACGGCTCGCTGCCGAAGCCGTTTTGTCAAAAATGACGGGCTTGCCTCTGTCTTAGCGCCGGGTCGGTTTTCAATTCACCGGCTTCTCGGAACAGCTCGCTATTCTGCCGCTCTCAGGACAAGGCTGGGATTGAGCACACCGGCATCGGGGATCATGTCGGCAACCACTTTGGCTGACATCAATACGCTTGGCACACCGGCACCCGGATGCGTTCCGGCTCCAACCATATAAAGTCCGTCCACTTCCTCGCTTTTGTTGTGCGGGCGGAACCAAGCGCTCTGAAAGAGTTTCGGCTCCATGCCAAAGGCCGCCCCAAAATAGGAGCTGTAACGATCATGGAAGTCTTGAGGCGTTAAAAAGTGTGACGAGACCACGTGCTCAGACAGCCCAGGCAGAAGCGTTTCCTCAAGACGCGCTTCAACCTGCTTACGATAGTCTTCTGCAAAGGCATTCCAATCGGTCCCAGACGCAAGGTTTGGTACCGGGCTTAGCGCATAAAAGGTGTCACATCCGTCGGGCGCGAGCGTCCGGTCATGCGCTGTCGGTCGGTGCAGGTAGAGGCTAAAATCCTCAGTCAGTTCTTTGTGATTGAAGATATCGTTCAGCAAGCCTTTATAGCGCGGGCCGAGAATGATGGAGTGATGGTCGACCTCGTCATAAATCCTGTCGGTTCCGAAGTACCAGACGAAAAGGCTCATCGAATAGTCAGCACTGGCAATTTTGCGATCCGTCCACCGCTTGCGGCGACGGTCGCCGAGCAGCTTCCCATACGTCCAAGCAGGATCCACATTTGAGACGACGATTTCCGCATCAAGCCGCTCGCCAGACTCCAGTTCAACACCACAGGCTCGCTTGCCTTTGGTGAGGATGGTTTTGACCGGGCTGTTGCAGCGCAGCTCGCCACCATTGCGTTCAAGCAATGAGACCAGACCCCGCACCAAAGCGCCTGTGCCGCCAATCGCATAATGCACGCCAAATGTGCGCTCCAAATGCGCGATGAGGCAGTAGAACGCTGTTGTTGAGAAGGGATTGCCACCAATAAAAAGCGGATGAAAGCTGAAAGCGATCCGAAGTTTCGGATCCTTAAAGAACTGGCTGACCCGCTGATAAACAGACCAATAGCCACCCAAACGGATGAGATCAGCCATATTCGCAACCGTAAAGCTCAGACTGTGAAAGGGCTGCCCCGCCAGCTTGTCGAATGCGATGTCATAGATCTCTTTGCTCATATCGAGATAGCGATCAAAACCCGGCAAGTCTTCCGGTGAAATCCGCTCGACCTCGGCGCGCATCGATTCGTGATCACCACTACACGTGAAAGTGCCGCCATCATCGAATCGAATTTTGTAGAAGGGCGTGCAGGGTTTGAGCGTGACATCGTCTTCAAGCGTGCCACCACCGGCGGCCCAAAGCTCTTCGAAGATATGCGGTGCCGTGATCAGGGTTGGACCCGCATCGAAGACAAAGCCATCCTGATGATAGGTGTAGGCGCGACCACCGGGTGCGTCGAGCTTTTCAACTAAGGTGACAGAATAACCTTTGCCGCTCAGCCGAACCGCGGCAGCGAGGCCGCCAAAGCCACTTCCAATGACGATGGCTTTCGGCTTCTCGACCGCTTTGTTCAGATCAGCAGGAGGGGTGTTTGTCGTCAACATAGGTTGACACATTCACCTGTCTTTGCCGTTTGCGCAAGCGCCTTCCTGGTTTATTTTTCGAGTGGCGAAACGGTCAGGCGAAACCGCAAAATCCTCGTTGCGGAGATCGAAGTGTAGAGGAAAGCGGCCCGGTGAGTATTTCGTGTTTCGGTTCGCTATCTCTCATATTTCCGGTCGATGAATGCAGCTTAAGACGACAATGCATCAACAATTAGCGTCGCGACGCGCCGAGCATCTTCCTCGTGGGCAAGATGACCAACGCCGTCGAGCATCGTCAACGACGCGTCGGACAGTCTATTCGCCGCGTCTTCAGCCTGCTTGGGCGGGACCGCCAGATCGTTTGCACCGACCAGCAAGTGTACTGGGCGATCAACGCGATCCAGGTTTCGAAACAAGGGCGCCAAATTCCAATTGGCCATCATGGCAAGTGCACCTGCGACGTGGTTTGAGGAACGGAGCAAGCGGGCATAACCGTCAATATATTCGGCGGACACATTTGAACCCGTCTGTGCAATTAGTCGCGCCACCCTTTTCCGATCTTTGGCGGCCCAAGCAAAAGCGGGCGCAGCGAGCGGATTAAGCTGGATCGCTTTCGCGAGCGCTGGAAACAGAACGCTTGCGTGCCCCTCAAATGGAACGACTGCGCCGTTCAAACTAATGATCCGTTCAGGCTCTACATGCGCCTCCAGCACCATTTGCATTGCAATGGCCGCTCCAGCGGAATGACCGACAAGAAAGTCCGGGGACATATCGATCTTTGCCAGCAAAGCGCTCAATGCGGATGCGACACCGGTCAGACTGGGTTTCAAACTGCCATGGGTTCGGGTGAACCCATGGTCTGGCAAATCAACAGCCGTTACGTGAAATCGTCTCGCCAGTTCCGGAAACAGTTCCGACCAGCTATGGGTCGACGCCGCTGTGCCGTGTAGCAGCAACACCTGAGGGCCGGATCCTGCGCGCTGGACGTGCCAAACGATTGGTCCGTCTCGGACAAAAGCGCTTTGTTCCCGATTGGGCCAGGTTCTACCGTCTGAGTCCCAATCTAGCGCGCTCATACAATTCCATAGTCTTTGACAGAACCAACTGTCTACGCTTGAAGACAATATGGACGGTTTTTCGCTCGATTCCATTCGTTACGGACTGAGTATCATCTTAGTCCTCATATTGCCGGTTGTATGTGCATTCTGGTTCGTAATTCATGGCGCGATCGGTTTCTGGAAATCCCGACCCACTTGGATGGCCTATTGGGCGGCACTGGTCGTGATCGTCATCACAATCGCAACGTCCCTTCATTATCTGCCACTGCTCCTAGGAACAGATTTGGGCAGGCAACCCGTCTTATTCACGGTGGGCGCGCTGATCTATCTTACCAGTTGGGCTTTGTCCCGAAACATCCGGCGACATCTTAATTTCAGGACGTTTGCCGGCGTTCCAGAAATTAAGGGCGAAGCAAGCGCACTGATCCAATCCGGTCCATTCTCGGTTGTTCGCCATCCTAGATACTTCATGATCTTGATTGGTGTTTTGGGCTGGAGTCTGGCAGCAAACTACTCGGGCGCTTATTTAATTTCGGTTGCCTTTGCGGCTGCCCTGCTTCTGATCGTCCGGTTCGAAGAACGTGAACTCGTCTCTCGTTTTGGAGACGCTTACCGCACCTATCAGGCGAATGTGCCTGCCCTGCTGCCTTCACCGAAAAATATTGGGAGGCTCTTTGTCTAGCGATACGACCTCAAATTCACCGACGGTTTTAGATAATGACGCAACGCAATCTGTTGTGTTTGAGGTGAATGGTGCGCCAACGGAAATCGAAGCGCATGCGACAGATGTACTGGTTGATACGCTGCGCGACCAATTGGGTCTGACCGGAACGCATGTGGGCTGTGATACCGGACAGTGCGGCGCTTGCACCATTCATCTCAACGGTCAGTCAGTGAAAGCGTGTACGGTTTTGACGCAACAGGTCGCTGGCGCGCAATTGACGACAATTGAAGGTGTTGCATCGGGAATGGATCTTCATCCGGTGCAGCAAGCTTTTCAGGCGGAGCACGGTCTGCAATGCGGCTTTTGCACACCGGGCATGGTGATGCGAGCGATCGACCTTTTGGAGAAAAACCCAACTCCTACAGATGAAGAGATACGATCCGGTTTACGTGGCAATTACTGTCGTTGCACCGGATACCAGAATATCATTCGTGCGATTCAGTGTGCTGCGAAAGGGACGACCGCTGAACAGGATCTGTCTGGCACGGTCGGGACATCACCGCCGCGTCGGGAAGATCGACGATTCCTGACGGGACAAGGGCACTACACAGCCGACACGTCCTTCGCCGGGCAGGCACATGCCGTTTTTGTCCGATCGTCTGAAGCGCATGCGATTCTGGATGCAGTCTCCGTTGACCAGGCAAAAGAGTCGCCGAGCGTTCTTGATGTTTTTACCGGTGAGGACATTGCAGATGACCAGGTGTCGGGGCTGACGTCCTCATGGCAAATCATGTCTCGCGATGGCACTCCAATGAAAGCAGTATACCGCTCACTGCTTGCGCACGATCGCGTGCGTTTCGTCGGCGAGGCCATCGCGCTTGTGGTCGCCACAACAAAGCGTGCTGCGAACGTCGCCGCAGCAAAAATCGAAGTTCGAACCAGACCGTTACCGGCTGTCGTTGATCCAACAAATGCCGGCAACATGCCGGCGCTTCACGAGGTGGCTCCAGACAATAAATGCTACGAATGGGCGTTTGGCGATGAAGCCGCGATCGACAGAGACCTAGATGAAGCGGCGCACGTTACGCAGATCAAGCTTTCGAACAACCGGCTGATCCCGAATGCGTTAGAGCCCCGCGCTGCAAACGCCATCTTTGACCCGGGCTCAGAAAAGTACACGCTTTATACAACAAGCCAAAACCCGCATATGGCCCGAAAGACAATTGCAGAGATTCTGAACTTAGACGCCGAGACCGATTTACATGTCATCTCACCGGATGTTGGCGGAGGATTTGGTTCGAAGATCTTCATCTATCCGGAAGAATGCCTGTGCCTCTGGGCGGCGAAACGTTTGGGCGTACCGGTAAAATGGGTCGCGACGCGTACTGAAAGTTTTCAAGCCGACGCGCATGGTCGAGACCACAACACAGTCGCTTCTCTCGGACTCGATTCGGATGGCCAGTTTGTTGCGCTTAAAGTCGAAAACACTGCAAATCTTGGGGCGTACCTGTCGAGCTTCTCAACTTTTGTTCCAAGCTTTCTTTACGCCACAATGCTAGCTGGCCCATACACAACAAAGTCGGTCTTTTGCGCCGTAGATGCCGTTTTCACAAACACGGCCCCGGTCGATGCTTATCGCGGCGCCGGCCGACCTGAAGCCACCTATCTGATCGAGACGTTGATCGATAAAGCTGCAGGCGAACTTGGCATCGATCCGATCGATCTAAGGCGCCGCAATCTCATTCCAGCAGACGCATTCCCATATATGACACCCGTCGGGCTGCAGTATGATGTCGGAGACTATCACCAACATCTCGACCTTGCGCTTGAACGAGCAGACCATTCGAACTTCGCCAGCCGCCGCGCCGAATCCCTTCAGCACGGCAAGCTTCGAGGGTTCGGCATCAGTTGCTACGTCGAAGCGTGTGGCATTGCGCCGTCCTATTTGGCGGGGGCGCTAGGCGCCAACATCGGATTGTGGGAAGCGGCGACATTGCGATTCTCGCTCGATGGACACTTGCAAATTCTCACAGGTTCGCATGCACACGGCCAGGGCCATGAGACCAGCTTCGCTCAGCTGGCGGCCGAGACACTTGGATTGGCCTTTCAAGACGTCGAAGTCATCCATGGCGACACGGAAAGATGCCCTGTCGGCATCGGTACGTTTGGCTCCAGGTCGCTTGTCGTGGGCGGATCAGCAGTGGTCCGCGCGGCCGAAAAAGTGATCGACAAGGGCAAGCATATCGCTGCACACATTCTGAAATGCGCCCCCGACGATATCGCCTTCGAGAAGCCTGACTATGTCGATCGATCAAGCGGCCGCCGCCGGACGATTCTGGATATCATACGAGCCGCATATACGGCACATGACTTGCCCGCGGGTCTTTCGCCAGGCCTAGAAGAAACCGTTCTTTACGACCCCGTCAATTTCACTTTCCCCTCAGGCACACATGTCTGCGAAGTCGAGATCGATCCATCGACCGGCGCACTTGCCATCCAGCAATTTGTGGCCATCGACGATTTCGGTCGTCAGGTGCACCCAAAAATCGTTGAAGGCCAAGTCCATGGCGGTGTGGCCCAAGGGATTGGTCAAGCTTTGTTCGAACACGCTGAGTACGATGCTGAAACCGGAGCATTGCTCTCAGGCTCTTTCAGAACCTATGCGTTTCCAAAAGCTGACCAACTTCCAGACATCGAGACCGGGTCAACGATGACGCTTTGCCCTCATACGCCGATGGGTGGAAAGGGCGCCGGCGAAGCTGGTGCCATCGCCGCACCTCCGGCTGTCATGAATGCCATCACGGATGCAATCGGAACGCGTTTGGAGATGCCGGCCACCCAAGAGAAAATATGGTCGGCATGCCGGAAGTTGGCACCGGGAGAGACCTCGTGAGTGACCAATTCCAATACCCCATATCGGTTGCAGATGCGGTGCGATTGCTGAAAAGTTCAGAAGGTGCGCGCGCGATCGCTGGCGGACAATCGCTTGTTCTAGAGATGCGCAGAGTACCGACGCCGCACGGACCGCTCATTGCCATAGACTCTTTGCGTGAGCTCACCGGCATCACCGCAAGTGAAAAACAACTCCGGATTGGCGCAGCAGAAACACATCAGTCCATTGCGGGCAGCCAAATCGTAAAGACGGAACTTCCGGCGCTCAGCCTACTCGCAGAATCGATTGGCGACCCTCAAATTCGAAATCGCGGCACGGTCGCCGGCGCGATCGTCTCAAACGCTCATCATACCGATTATGCTGCTGCACTCGTCGCATTGGAAGGTGTGATTCATACAACCCATCGGTCAATCCCGACCGCCGAAATCTGGCAATGTCAGGAAGCACTTTGCTTAGCGAGCGATGAGCTGGTGACATCAATCAGCTTCGAGATCCCGATGTCAGCAGAATATGTCCGCCGCGCTCATACCGCCGCTGGGTATGCTGAACTTGCAGTATTCACCGCGCTGCATTCTGCGGACCTTATTCGTGTCGGCATGATCGGCGACGGGTTTTCCCCCGCCACAACAACGTGTTCCACGACAACAGACCTCGATTCTTGTTTCGCTCGACTCGCGGATATCGCCCAACTGACGGTGTTCCAGCGCGCGCAGCTGAAGGCTTTGCAGATGGAAACCGAGTGCCGCCTTCAAGACGGCATCAACTGACCCACAATCGCCGAGACGGTCGCGCTATCGGCATAGGGCAGTAAGCGATAGACAGCACCCATTTCCGCGGCGATCGCGATCGCTTTTGGGCTCGACCGTCGCGAAGTGTCTAAGAACAGGCTCTGAAACTCGGCGGATCTGATTTGCCGGGCGAGTGTATGACAGTCCTGATCAGCAGCATCGCGGCCAGGCTCTCCACTCAACGAAATGTTCGCCTTTCCATCAGAAAGGAAAACGAGGAATGGGGCACGGCCGCGGCTTTGCTCCGAAAGTGCGAGTTTCAGGGCCTCGGCCATACCCGCGGCAAGTGGCGTTCCACCGCCGCCTGGCAGGTGTGCCAATGATCTACGAACTCGGACAAGGGACCGCGTTGGCGGCAGCAACAGATCTGCACCTTCGCGACGAAATGCGATCAGCGCGACTTGATCGCGCCGTGTGTAGCAATCATTGAGGAGCAATTCGACGGCACCTTTGGCTTCAGCCATTCGACTCATCGCGAGAGACCCCGACGCATCGACAACGAAGATAACGATGGTTGGCGTCCGCATCCGCATCCGACGAAGCCGGAAATCCTCAGTGCGCAAATGCAATCGCTCATCATCTGCAGCTTTCTGTCGAAGCTTCTGCCAGGGCGCTGCTGCTCGCAATGTCGCCAATAAGTCCAGCCGTCCATCGCGCCGGGGATCACCAATGCGCGTGCCCGTTTGGCGCCCTCTATCACGTGAATTCTGCAGTGCGCCTGATCGACCGCCTGCAGTTCCCGATGCAAAACCCAGCTGCCGCCGCTTCGAAGTCGTTGCAGACAATCGAAGATCGAGCGCCAGCTGAGCGGCTTCGACCAGCTGATCTGCAAGCTCGTTTTGCTTGTCATCAGAGCTCGCTGTCTCATCAGCATCCGCTTGATTGTCACTTGGCGGTGGCGGCGGGTCGACCACGTTTTCCTGCACGTCTGGCAACAGTGTGATCCGAGAGCTCAAAACAAGTCGGCAAGCCAATTGTGCGTGGCGTTCAAGCACATTGGTTTCGCCGTCCAACGCCGCGAGAGCGCGGGACGCATTGAGGGTAAACCGAAGTGCACGCAAACTCCCGACACCCAATTGCAATGCCGCGACGTCGATAGAGCGCGCCATATCATCGGCGAGTGAGACCTTAGACAGAGACGCTCTCGCTTTGGTCAATAGGTCGATGCCGATGGGTGCGCTGTTCGCCGCTCCCATGGAAACGCCGTCAAGCTCGATATGGAAGGCAATGCGCTCCATCACTATGTCAGGCGGCGCCATCAATGGGTCGCTGCTTTCATCAAGCAAGACAAGCGAAAATAGGGTTTGCGCTTTGCGTGACATGCCTTGGCGTTCAACCAGCACACTGCCTGTATCAATCGCCCCAGCAATATGAGCAGCACTTGCGCGCGGAAGCCGCTCAGCCATGCGGGCAACCAATATGCCTGTATTGGCTCGCTCCAAGAGACCTTGTTCAGCAACAGGAGCTCCTGTCGCTAGCGTCGCAGCTAAATCAAGACCTCCAAGCAGGCGGTCTTCTGGAACTGCGGCGGGCACGGGTATAATTGGAGCTGCTGCCCCAATGCGTTGATAAAGCTGCTCCAACCATAAATCGCGCACCGGACCCGCGCCGGCATGAACTGAAATGCCTTTCAAACCCAAAGGATCTATCATCAGGAGTGCAGAGGCCAAGTCAGCTGCCTGCCAAAGCTCTAACCCCACAGATTGAGCGCTGCTTTGACTCAAGCGTCGAACACCTCGTTCATGGCCCGCTCTACGCGTGTTCGTGAATCGGTTTCATCGAGTGGGTCTTTGCGCAAACGGTGTCGCAATGCGGAAGGCGCAATGAGGCGCAGGGTTTCCATCGAGACATCATCCTTGCCATTAAAGGCGCTTAAGGCACGGGCGGAGCGCATCAAGGTCAGTTCTCCGCGGAGACCATCTGCGCCCAGAGCGACACAAAGCTCAACCGCTTTTGCCAATACGGCATCCGGAAGCACAACCTCTGCAACTCTGTCTCTTGCCGCTTGAATCTTCCGTCGAATGTTGCTGTTCGAACGTTTCCACTTTGCGACAAATGCATCGGGATCGCGTTCGAAAGCATCGCGCCGACGCACCACTTCCATTCGTTCATCCAAGTCTGTTGGGGTTCGTACGTCCACCGATATGCCGAACCTATCGAGAAGCTGTGGGCGCAACTCTCCTTCCTCCGGGTTGCCGCTTCCCACAAGGACGAACCGTGCCGGGTGTCGCACACTTAGACCCTCACGCTCCACGACGTTTTCGCCGGAAGCCGCCACATCTAGCAGAACATCAACCAAATGGTCCTCGAGAAGATTAACCTCATCAATGTACAAGAAGCCCCGATGTGCCCGCGCCAACAAGCCCGGCTCAAATCGCTTTTCGCCGCCGACCAATGCGCGTTCCAGATCAAGCGCGCCGACCACTCGGTCCTCGGTCGCGCCGAGCGGCAGGTCAACAACTGGAGGCGTCTGCAAGCTGGCCTTTTCGCTCATATCGGTTTTGTCGGAATACCCACAAACTGCGCACAAACCGGCCGCCTTATCTGGAGCGCATCGAAATGCGCAATCCTTTACGGTTGGCAGTTTTGGAAGCAGATCTGCGAGCGCACGTATGGCCGTCGATTTTCCGGTTCCGCGATCGCCGAGCGCAAGAACCCCGCCGATACGAGGCTCGACGGCCGCCATGATCAAGGCTCGCTTAAGCTCCTCCTGGCCGACAATTGCAGAGAATGGAAAAACCGTCACCAATCAGATCCTTAGCGTTAAAACACCTCAATTACAGCACGTTAGATTGGTGGCTTGCAAACAAAAAGACACCGAAGCTTTGGCTCCGGTGTCCTTCATATTCCCGCGCGTCCCAGAAACAGACTAGCTGTTGGGAACTGACTTCAGATAGGCAATCACATCGACGCGGTCTTGTTCACGGCGCAACCCAGGGAAGGCCATGATTGTGCCTGGAATATACTGAGCAGGATTCTCGAGATACTCGTACATGATCTCTTCAGTCCAAGTGATGCCGGAATTGGCATTTGCATCCGAGTAACGAAACCCTTCAACAGATCCAGAATCACGTCCGATTATCCCGTATAGAGACGGCCCCACCATATTTCGGCCTTCTTGAACCTGGTGGCAGGTACGGCACTGCGTAAACACACGCTGACCTTTTTCCGCATCTCCTGTGAAGCCAGCGATAATAACGGCGCCATCATCTGCGGCAGCTGTTTCGGTTTCAGGCGCCATTTCTTCGACTGGAGGTTCTTCGGCGGGCGCTTCTTCCTCGGCAACCTCAACCGGAGCCTCTTCCGGCGCGGCTTCCTCTGGTGCAGCTTCTTCTTCCGCTACAACTTCAACAGGCGCTTCCGCCGTTTCGACCTCAGTCTCTGCTACATCTGCTGCTGGTGGTGTTTCTGCTGTTGGGGCTGGGGTTTCAGCCCCGCCGCAAGCTGCGAGAAACAATGCCATGCCTGCGACACCAACTAGATAAGTCTTTTTCATTACTCAGATCCCAATTCTCTGTCCGATACCTTTGCTACGCCACGCTGGACGCATCACTCTGCGTGCTCCACCTCTCCGATAAGAGCATGTCATTGAGAGAGCTAAGTCGATTTTCATGTGAGTCCATATAATGAATCAACCACACCGAAAATTGCTCTGGATTTGAATCGATTTCCTGCCTCAGCTTGTCGAGCGGTAGATATTTGTAGGCTTGCACTTCGCCGGGGTTCGCTTCAGGGACCGCGTCTGTCTGTCCAAAATAGAGATACGGTATCTCGTTCTCAATCATATTATTGTCGAGCTGGGCTTCATAACGTGACTTGAAACCAAAGCGAAGATCGACGCTCATTCCCATTTCCTCAAATAGGCGGCGCTCAGCAGCAGCCTGGCAAGTCTCATCTGGTCTTGGATGCCCACAACATGTGTTCGCCCATTTGCCGGCTGAATGGTATTTGCAATCTGCCCGTTGCTGAAGCAACAAATCTCCGCGCCCGTTGAACACGAAAACCGAAATAGCGCGGTGCAGCAGTCCCGATTCGTGTGTCCCAAGCTTGGGACCAGCGTCCAGTGTCTGATCCGATTCATCAACCAGGATCACACGTTCCTGTTCGTCCAACATGCGCGCTCCTCTTCAGATCAAACTGTTTCGCCCATTTCTCAGCTTGTCAATCTCGAAATTGACGAATGATAGCGTCAAGCCAGCTTGTCACTTTTCGCGTTTGTGTCCAATATATCTTGGAGTAAGCGAAGGGCGCTCCTGTGAAATCTCGGTCGACCCTGGTGGGAATTTTCCTGTTGGTCATTAGCTGCACGGCTCTGCCCAGCACGCCACAAACGCAGTCGCCATGGCTTCAGTCTTCAGACGATTTTAGCCTGGTATCAGACACAGTTTTGCATATACGCGACCGAGGTGAGCCCGACGGGCTTGCCATCGTTTTGGTACATGGATTCGGGGCGAGCCTTCACAGCTGGGACGGCATGTCGGATGGACTAAATGAGACGTTCAGAACGATTGCGTTTGATCTTCCCGGCTTCGGTCTGTCGGCGCCAGATGCGATGAATGACTATTCGGATGCGCGCGCGCACCAATTGATCGACGCCCTTCTAAAGGATCGGGCAATTGATCAGGCTGTGTTGATTGGTCACTCACTTGGGGGTCGTATTGCGTGGACATTTGCCGCAAATCATCCTGACCGAGTCGTCGCTCTGGTGCTGATTTCGCCTGATGGTTATGCCAGTCCAATGTTTCGGTATGGCGAGCCAGGTCAGGTCACTTGGGCGATGCGGGCCTTGCCCTATCTGTTACCTAGGGTCCTGGTCCGTTGGGCGCTGGAGCTGAGTTATGGCAAAACGCCAGTCACCGCTGATACGGTCGACCGTTACCATCAATTGCTTCTTCAGCCCGGCGTCCGACGGGCTATTCTTGAGCGCACCAAACAGACTGTTCTCAGAAACCCCGACACCATTCTGCCTGGGATCGAAACGCCCGTTTTGCTGATTTGGGGCGAGGATGATCGCATCATCCCGGTGCAAAACGGGGACGCCTATTTGAACGCGCTACCGAACGCCCGCTTGGTAACGCTGCCGGACGCTGGTCACGTCCCGCATGAAGAAATGCCTGCGCAAACGCTTGCTCTGGTCAAAGGTTTTCTAGAGGACGACATGCCCAAATGACGGATTCAGCGCAGACAAATTTCCCACGGCCAAAATTGCGGGATGCAGAGCCCCGCACGTTCTGTACCGATTGCGGGGTTTCGCGGACAGAAGACCCCAAAGCGTGTGGTCGGGCGTGCCAATTTATTTCGCCCGACTACGAGAAGATGGATCGGATAAGTCACGGTCGCACCCGCGATCTCACGCGTCCGGACGAAGAGTATTTCGGCGTATTCCAAAGCATGCATCGGGCTTGGCTCAAAGCGCCGAAAGCGGGCGCACAATGGACTGGGATCACAACCCGCATTGGCGAGCGCCTCCTAGAAACTGGGCAGGTTGATGGCGTGTTGACGGTGGTGCCGGATCCGGATGACCGATGGAAGCCGATGCCCGTTGTGATCACCAAAGCGGCGGATATGGCGCAAGCTCGCGGCATGCGCATGGGGTACGCACCGAGCCTGGCGCTGATCAAGCCAGCGATCGAATCGGGATGCAGGCGCCTCGCCGTCATTTCCATTCCCTGCCAAACATATGCGCTTCGCGCCCTGCAAGCAGAGCTCGATTTAGACGCGCTCTATGTGATTGGAACGCCGTGTTCAGACAACACCACGACCGAACGATTTCACGCGTTTTTGGCGCTGCTCTCAGACACGCCGGGATCGATCAACTATCTTGAATTCCGCGCCGACTATCATGTCGAAATCCGTTTTGATTCCGGCCAGGTTCGCGAAATCCCATTCTTGCAACTCCCGATCTCAAAACTACCTTCAGATTTCTTTCCACTCACCTGCCGAACCTGCGTCGATTACGCCAACACGCTGGCCGATATTACAATCGGCTATATGGGCGGCGAGGGACAGCAATGGCTGATTGTGCGCAATCAAACCGGCGCTCAACTTTTGGATCTATTGAGTGACGAGATCGCCCTGTCGGCCCCTCGAAGTCGAGGAAAGAGAGCCAATGCGGTCTCTGGTTTCAAGGCAAATACCGAACGTGCCGCAGGTGGGTTACCCCTTCGATCAATGCCAAATTGGATAAGGCCCATAGTTGGCAAGATCATGCCACTGGTTGGTCCGAAAGGGCTGGAATTCGCGCGCGCGAGGATCGAGATGAAAGCGGTCGAAAGCGTGCTGTATCTTAGACAAAAAGCGCCACGCCGCATGAAGGCGATGTTGCCGGCCCATGTCTGGCACTTGGTGAAGCGTTATCAGATCGAGCCAAACGCGCTAGAGATGGCCGAGCCCGTGCAGCACGCCGTAGAGCCAGTTCAGCATCAACCATAGAACGCCAATCACTGGGATCAGAAGCGCCAAACAAAACACGCCATTGCAAAGATCAGAGACCGGATGCTCTTCCGGTGCATCGGGCCTCAATAATACCACGGTGTTATCAGTGTTTACTGACATCCTGCATAACTCTCCCCAAAGTTCGTACACTTTTTTTCTTTTTGTATACGCTGACCTTAGGGCAAGTATCAAGCCAATTCGCGAGAAGGTCGACAGGCGCGAATTTCCGCTCAATAAGAGTGGAGGCGCAAGGAGGACGCGTCATGAGTTTAACAAGACGCGCCGCAATGCTCGGTGGCTTAGGCGTCGGAGGAGCCGGCCTAACCCTGGGCGGCCTGCACTGGAATTGGTCCCGCAAAACCTTTGCGCGGGACGGATTTGATCCAGCGCCACCGATTGCCCCTCAAGGTGAATCCAGCTGGATGAATTGGTCTGGGCATCAGAGATCCACACCACAACGGATCGCCTTTCCACGATCAGAATCAGAACTTGCCGAGCTTGTTGCGTCGACGCCGGACCCGGTCCGTCCGGTCGGCAGTGGGCATTCGTTTTCAGCGCTCGTCCCAAGTGAAGGCACAATTGTTGATGTGTCCGGTCTAGAGGGCTTGCTCGACTATGACTCTGAAACCGGTTTGGCGCGGTTTGCGGCTGGTACGCGCTTGTTCCATGCTGCTTCAGAGTTGGATAAAGTTGGCCGCGCCTTCCCCAATCTACCGGATATTGATGTCCAAACGCTGGGAGGAACGTTCGCAACGGCAACGCATGGCACCGGCGACACATTATCGGCGCTTCACGATTATATCGAAGGATTTCGCCTGGTCACGGCCAATGGCGACGTGGTTGAGGTGAACCGGCAAAGCGATCCGGACCTTTTTGCCGCGGGCAAAGTTTCCCTCGGCGTTCTCGGGGTCATGTCAGACTTCACAGTCAACACGGTGCCCGCCTACAAACTGCATCGCAAACTGACGGTCGAGCCGATTGCCGACTTCTATGACAAAATCGAAAGTCTCGGCGCGGCGCACAGAAATTTTGAATTCTTCTATTTTCCCGGAACTGGGCAAGTCGCATGGCTAACGCATCAACTGTTTGAGGGACCCATCGATGAAACCGATTCCGCAGCTCCAGATGACGAAGACTTCCTGATTGGGTTGAAGCAATTACGAGACACATTCGGTTGGTTTCCCTGGCTGCGCCGAACGATTGCTGCGTCTTCATTCCCAACGGGTCTGATTGAAGATCGACGCGATGACAGTTTCGCCCTTCTGTCCACGGTTCGCCCAGTGAAATTCAATGAAATGGAGTACCATTTGCCACGCGAAAATGGCGTCGCGACACTTCGGAAAATTGTCAGCATGTTGGATTCTCGGGGCGGTGTGTTCTTTCCCCTGGAGTATCGCCATGTCGCGTCAGACACAGCGTGGTTGAGTCCCTTCAATAGCGGTCCTTGCGCCTCAATAGCCATACACGCCGCCGTGGACGAGCACTTCGATTTCTTCTTCTCTGAGTTCGAACCGGTCTTTCTCGCAGCGGGAGGTCGCCCCCATTGGGGAAAGCTGAACAGCCTGACCAATCGCCAAGCGCGAGACCTGTACCCCTACTTTCTGGCGTTCGATGAAATTCGCGATACACTCGATCCAACGGGCAAATTCTTGAACCCCTATCTCGCAGAGCTGTTCGGAGCGGATCATCGTGCCTAGTTTTTCGCGCCGACATCTTCTGCTCGGCGGAGGTGCGCTGGCCGCTGGAGGAGCGATTATCATGACCAAACCAACGGATGTTAGCGGTCCGCGCGAGCCTTACTTTCTAACCCTCCAAGAGGCCTTGTTCTCCGCCGGCATCGCGACGCCGACTCTGGTGATCGACAAATCACGGCTGAACGAAAATATCGACACGCTGATAGGGCACCTGCCTGACGGCATGGGATATAGAATCGTTGCGAAATCCCTTCCGTCTATCGACTTGATCAAACATATCGCTGACCGAAGCGGTACAGATCGCCTGATGACGTTTAATCAGCCCATGTTGAATGCGTTGAGCGAATTGATGCCGGACGCAAACCAATTGCTCGGCAAGCCATTGCCAGTCCGCGCGGCACAAACCTATTTCGATGTTTTGCCGGCTTCACAGTCTGATGCCGCAGACAACATTCAATGGTTGATCGACACACCAGAGCGCCTTGATCAATATTCAGTCCTTGCGGATACGATTGATCGAAGCCTCGCAATCAATATCGAACTCGACGTTGGTTTGCATCGCGGAGGCTTCACCGCGGGAACGGAATTGCGGCTGGCCCTCGAAAAGATCAGGGCATCAAACCGATTGAAGCTGTCCGGCTTCATGGGATATGAACCCCATCTGCCGGCGCTTCCCGAGACATTGGGTTGGCGCGAACGCGCAAAGCTTGGAGCATGGCGCGCCTATGGTGACGCGCTCTCTCTCGCAGGTGAAGTGTATTCCGAAGAGGTCATGACAAAGCTCACCCGCAACGCCGCAGGTAGTCCAACCTATCGCTATTATCAAAACACCGAAATCGCGAATGAGATTTCTGCGGGGTCTTGCCTGGTGAAGCCCACCCATTTCGACTCCGACTTACTCGAACCCCATCGGCCCGCCAGCTTCATTGCAACGCCGGTGGTCAAAGCTCTAAACAAGACTGAGTTACCCGGACTTGAATTTGCGGAAGGTGCGACGCGCGCCTGGGATCCAAATACGCAAAAGACCTTTTTCATCTATGGCGGCAATTGGATGGCAGATCCGGTCGACCCTCCAGGTTTAACGTACAACAAGACGTTTGGCCGATCGTCCAATCAAGAGATGCTCAATGCCGGCCCGCAAACGACATTGGGCGTTGATGAATTCGTGTTTTTCCGCCCGCATCAAAGCGAGGCCGTCTTTCTGCAGTTCGGGGATATTGCGATCTACGAAAATGGTGAGATCACTGATCGATGGACCGTGTTTCCGGCCTCCGCCTAACGCAATGCATGAACCCATAAAGAAAAAGGGCGGCCCAATGAGCCGCCCTTTCTAATGGGTGTCTGAAGTCTAACCTACCAAGACTTGGATACGGCGATGCCGTATGTACGCGGCTCGGTCAGGAAGATATTCGTAAACAGACCTGAAGAGTCATCGGTCAGGTAAGCGCCTGTGATAACTTCTTCATCCGTCACGTTCTTGCCGAACAGCTCGACCGATAGGTCGTTGTCAGTATTGTACAGTTTCAGCGTCAGGTTGAGGTTGTCCCAGCTGTCCAGCTCGTCGCGTGGCGTGTTCCAAACACGTGAGAAGCTAGAATCCTGCATGTAATAATCTGCCCGAAGCGTCAGATCCCAAGGTGTGTCAGACAGACTAACGAAGGTGTATTCGCCACCAAAGTTAAGGGTCATGTCCGGCGCATTTGGAATTGAGTTTCCGCTAATGTCCTTCGCTTCACCGTCGAATGGTGTCAGGGCGTCATATGTAACAAGCTGACCTTCACTATCAACTGCAGACACAGCATCAGCAGCCGTTAGACCGAATGCGCCTTCTTGGCCGACAAACGAGCCTAAACACAATCCCGCTGTGTCACCTGGCGCCAGGAGCCCGGCATCAATAGCCCCCAGAACCGTAGCATAACCAGCTGCCGAAACGGCACAGTTTGCAAAGTTCACGGCATTTTTCAGGACCACGATATCATCTCGCCCATTGGCGCGATCAAGCACATCAATTGCGAACGTGTCTTGGATTTCCGTGTCCAGAATACCAAGGTTCAGGTTCAGCAACATATTCTCAACCGGTGACCACAGAGATTCTAACTCGAAGCCCTGGAGTTCTGCGTCAATGTTGAAGTTGGCAGACGTTCGGTTGATGATCTGCGTGATCTGATAGCCCTGATAGTCGTAGTAGAACGCCGTCGCATTGACCTGAAGTGGACCGATGCTGTTTTTGGTTCCGATTTCAAAGGCGTCGATGAATTCAGGGTCAAATGTCTGTGGGAACGCATTTGGATTTCCCGCCGGTTGAGGCGGGTTGATGCCGCCACCCTTATAGCCACGCGAATAGAAAGCGTAGAGCAGTGAATCGTCTGTGAACCCAAAGTCTGGGGTCCAATCAAAACCGATGCGTCCGGTGACCTCTTCAAAGGCAACGTTGAACGTGCCGTCTCCAGCATCATCTGGCGCAGCGCCCGCAACTGGCACAGGGCTCAAATCATTCTGCGCAGTTCCAGTTGGAACGAAGAGCAGTGTCGGCGTGTTGTCTTGAGCTTTCTGGTCATCCGTGTAGCGGAGGCCAACGGTCAGTTGAACATCATCCGTGACATCGAAATAGCCTTCGCCGAAGACAGCAAAACTTTCCAGTGAATAGGGCGATAGTGAGCGGAAATAGTTGCCGCCCTGCCCGGTAAGGCTTTGGTCAAAAAGGCCACCCGGGTCGATCGGAACTTGACCACCAAATACAGAGCCACCGCTTGCATTGTTGAATTGCGTCAAACCAGTCAGCGAGTTTGATAAGACATAATATCCGTCTGTATTTGTGTCCGGATCAATCGCGGAGAAATCCAGATAAATCGCACCCAGATTGAAGTTAAACGGACCATCATTGTCCGACTGGACCCGAAGTTCGAATGTGGTTTGCTCCGACCCGCCGCCAGACAGGTCGAACGTTCTGAATAGGTTGGACGACCCCAATTGCGGATCAGAGACGACACCCCCGGGGAACAGCGCATTGTAGAGATCGGCACCTGGATCAACACCAGCCGGGATTGCGCTCAAATCATTGAATTCAACCGTCGGCGCGATCTTGTTATAGTCCTCAATCGAGAGGATCGAAGATTCCGTATAGGAAAAGATTGCCGTAGCCGTCAGCGCGTCGGTGAGATCGTACTCGCCTTTGACTGTTAACAGTTCCTGATCCGCTTGGTAGATCGGATCAAATGCGGATTCGATAACGCGCAAGTCTGGATTCACCGGATCGGTAAACGCATCACCGCTCAGCAGACCGGCCGCAATCGCGAGACCGCCGCCCAGCGTCGCAGCGGAATTCACGCGATCATTCGACTGATCGAGCGGCGCGTCCTGACACCCAAGCGACGTGTAGAGCTGATCGGCAGCATCGATATCAATCCCGGCGAAGCTGGTCTCGAATGGATCTTTCTGACAAAGCTGTTTCGTGACACGGGACCGGTTGTCATCTTCTTCGAAATAGTCGTAGCTGATCCAACCGCGCAAGCGATCTGTCGGCTCGAAGGCCAATGTCGCGCGGATCCCGTAAAGGTCACGATCATCGATGTCATTACCGGTCACGCTGTTTGTGGCATAACCATCGCGTGTCAGATATGAGCCAGCCAAGCGCAGCGCCGCACGATCACCGATCGGCAAGTTGACCATGCCTTTGGCTTTGATCGTGTTCTCATTGCCGAGCTCCAGGCGCGCATCTGCTTGGAACTCTTCCAATACGGGTTTCGCGGTGATGACATTGATCACACCGCCCGTCGCGTTCCGACCATAGAGTGTCCCTTGAGGGCCACGCAGTGTTTCAACACGCTCAACGTCGTAGAACTCCGCTTCAAAAAGGCGGTTTGCTGTCAGCGGCACATCATTTTGGTGGACACCAACGCCGGCATCACCAGACTGAGCGACAAGGTCGACGCCGATACCGCGAATTTTAAAATTGTAACCCGTAAAGTTGCCTTTGGAGAAGGCGACGTTCGGAATGGATTTCACGAGGTCCGCGCCACCTGCGAGCTGCAAGTCTTCGAGGGCGTCTTCATCAAACGCCGAAACGGCGATCGGGACATCCTGAATTGATTCTTCGGTTTTCTGTGTGGTCACGAGGACCGTGTCGAGCCGGCGATTGTCGGCGTCTTGGGCAATTGCGGCTGGCATCGAAAACATGATCGCCGTGGCCGATGCACCTGTAAGCCAGATACACTTCTTTTGTAGATTGACTCTCATTCTAAAATTCTCCTCCCCGAGCGCCGTTGTGTCGGCACATGGTTTTCTTGTTTCAGTCCGCCCTTCGTGTTTCCAAAGATGCGTTGGTTGCATGACAGACGGTGTCTGGGCGATTTGTCAACGCCCTAGTCTCTCAATGCTGTAGTTTACCTCAAAGTGTGTAGATTGAGTAACGCCCCGCTGTAAAGGTGACAACAGAGCCAAGATCTCAGTCCGGCGCCTCGATTTGGTGTTTTTGGCGCTTAGTCCGCATCGCTGCTCGCGTCGTCAAACGGCGACAACCGATCGAAATCTCGGCGCCATTGCAGGCCAATCCGTGGTCCAAGGTCGGGATCAAACTGCGTGTCGAGTTGCAGATTGTCGAGCGGAGTCCACTCCAGCTCGAGCGCTGGTGTGCCGGATGCGCCGGTTTCGATCTCAAGATAGACATCGTCCGCCAAGTATTTTCCGGTGGTCAACGCCGCGCCGCCATCGGCATTTTGCCCGATCGCCACACGGTCCAAGCCTGTGGCATCTCGAAACGACCCCATGATGTCCAAGCCACTTCCACCACTTGCCAAGGACGCCACAGCCGCCGCCAGTTGTGCCGTTTCAAAGCCACTCAAATCGCCGGGTGACCGTCCAAAAAGGATGCGAGACAGGATCTCTTCCTCCGGCAATGACGGCGACGATGACAGGTCAAAGGACGGTGACACAAGATCGCCTATCAGGCGTACCTGCGTCTCGAACCCACCGCTGTTTTGGACCGCGAGCAAATCGACTTCGGCGGTGTCGATGCCTCCGTTGAAGCGAAGCACGCCGTCGCGGAGGCGGAATGAGCTGGTGAGCAGCTCCGCGCTGCCGCGCACCAGATTAGCAGAGCCGAGGAGACGGATATCGCTCGGCGTGCCGTCGACATCTAATTCCAGACTCCATTCAGACTCCAATTGCGGAGAGGTCACAAACACGCGCCGTTCAGCGGTGACCCCGAGATCAATCCGAACACCTTCAAGCTGGGCCGCATCATCCTCTTCAGACGGATCGACATCAAAGGACACATCCAATGTCTGGTAACTGCCCTGTGGAAGCTGAGACAAATCCAATCGCGCCCGATCGAGCACCAAATTCCCGGTGATATTGGTTTGGCCCTCAGACCGAATAACGGAAACCGGTCCGGACAGAGTGGCGCTCAGATCATCGCGATTGAGCGCATCGAGCTCAGACAGAGTGATCTGAAGATCGAGCGAGCGGTCGTAGCGGATGGCCCCTCGCCCAGAGAGCGTTCCCCTATTCCATCCCGCCGCCTGCAAACGATCGACTGTGACACCGTTTTGAGCCGCTGACGCATCGAGATTGATGTCTTTCAGCGCCAAACCGGTTTGGGCATCTTCGAACACACCGTCACGCAGAGTCACGGGTCCGGTTAATGAGATCGTCTCGATCAATCCTTGGCCCGACAGATCCAGGTTGATCTGACCATCCAATGACACATCTGGGGGTCCGACCAATCCCCAGAGCGCGGATATGTCTCCCGATCCAGTTAAGGCAACGAATATGGGTGCCGCAGTATCGAGCGTATAAGCCAAGCTCTGATCGACGGCCCGAAGCTGCAAGTCTGCAGCGCCATCAATTTCCAAGTTTTGTTCTACGTCCACAAGGTTGAAACGGGTGCTAATGGAATTTTCGACAATCGTGGCGACCAATCTAGCACGTACTGCCGGCAAGCCGCTTTGGATGACACGCAAGTCTCGAAAATTTAACTCAGCATCTCCGTTTAAAGTGCCTGCGGATTCAGCGATGTCTACAGCGCCATCTACCCTTGCCGCCAGGTCGGGTCGTCCAAGCATGCGCGCAATCGGCGCAATGTCGATGTTTGTAATCGAGATTATTGCGTTTGACGCATTGTCTGATCGCAGGTCCGCATTGAGTGCACCGCCAAATACGGCGAGGTCAGCGGACAGCTTAGGTATCTCAGAAAACTCAAACTCAATGGGCGATTGTGATTTAAGCGACTGACCATCAACGGTCCAATCGAGCGTCAGGGATCCTGCCCGGTCCTCAACGTGAATAACCGCATCGCTGCGCCCGTCCAGTTCAACCGGCAGACCACTTGGCGCAACCGTTCCGACGAATTCCACACCGACATCAATCACCTCAGTGTCACCGCTCGCAGACAAAACAGCGTGGCCAATCTCCATATGCGAGAAAGGAGATCCTTGAGACAGTGCCGAAAGCTCGAAAACACCAGATTCCAATTGTCCCGCACCGGAGAGTGAAAATGTCGGTGTAACATCGCCTTCAAACTGAACCTCAGCCTTTGCAGCTGCCAGATTGGAGACAGGAACGTCGATCGTTGCTGAAGCATTGAATTGATGCGCGCTCAAACGGATATCCGGAAACACCAACGAATCATCGGTCCAAGCACCGTTTGCCACGAGGTTCAAAGGACTCTCATTGAACGTCGCCATCAGATTCGCATTGATATCCACCGCATCATTCTGCCGCAAATCAACTGATAGACGAGGTTCCGAAAAGTGCTGATTTTGCCACGAGAAAGACGTCAACTCCAAATCGAGTGCGGCGCCAATCCCTTCGCCTGGCAGACTGACTTCGAACTCCCCTTCGCCGCCACCGGTACTGACGGTCTTGGTCGCAAGCGGATCGAGCCGAATTCGTCCCTCCAGTCCCGATTGATCGCCACTAGCGTTGATGCCAAATTTGGCACCTTCCAACTGAAGCATATCGAGGCGAATACCATCACCCACCGGGCGGCTGATATTTGCTTTCGCAGACACGGCTGTTCCGACGATTTCGGCAAATTCTTCATTGAGACCGATCGGCACAAATTCGCCATCCACCGTGCCGGAATAGCGATCCTGCGCAGTCCCCGTCGCCGCCCACGTGAAGTCCCCACTCGCAATGGGGCCAGTGTCAACAAGCGTCATCGTCCCGGCTAAGTCGACCGCCGAATCCAGCCCCACATCACCCGCTGCAACGACGTCCAAACCAGATGCCAATATCCGAAGCGCTGAAATCGAAACGATCGCCGTTTCAAGATCGTAAGCCGCGTTTACGGTCAAATCTGCGGGCCCTCCACCGAGTGCTTCAACTTCGGCAATATTGGTTTGCGCGATCAAAGCAATGGAGGATCCACGCGACTGGATATCTGCATCGATTTCGATGCCGGACAGTGTTTGGCCAGACGCGATCAGACGGTTTGTTTGCAGACCGCCATCGAAGGACCAACCGCCACCTCCCAGAGAAAAGTCGCCCTCGATTTCGAGCGGATCGATCATGAGGTCTGAACCGTCATTTGCGCGCTTGACGATACCTCCCGCTTTGAGCGTTGTATCAATGTTTGAAAGCAACAGGGCGGGCGCTGAGCGATCCCAATCGAGCCTACCGTCGAGCGAGACGTCATCCGCGCGCGTTTCGAATTGGATAGGCACAAGCTCGCGGCTTGGATCGGCAGTCACATCAACGTGCAGCTCTGGGCCCAATAGGTCCGTCGCGGGCGTTAAAGAAGCGAATTTGGAAGCATCGAGCCATAATGCCGCCTGGACATTATCTGCACCTGCGAGCCCATCCAGCCGCAAGACTTCCGTACCTCCAGCCAAAAGAGACCCTTCAAGCTTCCAGGTTTGATTCAGCGCAACGGCTTCGAACTGGCCCGTCAAATCCGCACCGTCTGGCGTACCCAGAGCGGTCGCCAAAAAACCACCCGCCTGGGCAGCAATCTTCAACGCACCGCTCGGATAGGTATTCGGTGCCCAGTTTACAGAAATGTCGATCGAATCAGACTTTTCTATGAGCGGTTCGACCGACAGCTCGATGCTGCGGTCTTCGTCCAATAAAATCAGAGCGCCCTCAACATGCACGACTTGGCTGCGGCCCAATACGCCCTCGGCAATCGCCAAACGTTGAATCGCGCCTCGTTCCAACAGGAGCCGTGGCGAGGAATTCGAATTAGACGAAGACGTAGCGTTTCGGTTTGGCGATAGAATTGGCCGCCGATCGAGTTGTGCCTCGCCGATACGAAAATCATTCACCTCGAGCGATCCAAATAAGAAATGCATTGGGGACCAGCGAACTTCTACATCCTGCGCCTCAAACCACATTCCATCCGAGTCAGCCACGCGAAGGGTTTCAAGCTCAAATCTCCCGAGCAAATCTCCGCGAACGCCCGAAACGTTAATCGATTGCCCTTGCACCCGCATCTGCTCGATTTGCCGGACTGCGAGACTGTGCCCAATTGGGGTCATCACCAGCAGTCGAAGGACGAGCACGGCCAAGGTGCTGATCACGATAAAACCGAGAACCCATCGCCGCCAACCTGTGATCCACCAGCTTGTTGTCATCTCAAAACGCCTGACCAATGCTGACATAAATCTGAATTGGATCGTCCCCAGAGTCGCGATCGATCGGCGTTGCAATGTCAAACCGAACCGGCCCAATTGGCGTGCCATATCGTACGCCAACACCCGCTGACATACTGACATCGGACGCGTCGATTGACCGACCTGCGCTGACACTGGCAGCATCCACGAACACGACACCCCCAAAACCGGTATCTGAGCGCATTCGCAGTTCAGCGGATGCCTCAAGAAGCCGGCGCCCACCCGTGGGTTGGCCGTCGTCATCTGTTGGACCAACCGACTGAAACTCAAAGCCACGGGCACTGCCACCGCCGCCCGCGAAGAACCTTCGGCTGACGGGGACGTCATCGAGACGAGCGCCATAGATGAAACCAGCACGAAGGCGGCCGGCAGCAACGAAGCGACCTTCCGAACTCAGAGGCTGATACGCAGTCAATTGCGTGTTCAGCTTCACAAAATTCGCCGTGTCATCTCCTTGCACCGCTGTAGGTTCAATCCGTGACTCGACGCGCCAACCCGTGCTGGGGTCCAGCGGGTCGTCAGACCGATCATACCGGAAGCCACCGCCTGCGCTCAAAACCTGAATATCACGCTGTTCAAAGGCATCGATTTCACTTGCCAGCTCAACTTGCAGTCCAAAGCCCAAGGATAAGTCTTGGATTGGGCTCAAAGTATAAATGCCATTGAGTGTCAGCGCTTCTCGATCAAATGCATCTGTTTCTTCTTCATCGATTGTCGCCGTAAAGGAGATTGTATGATCATATGCAAACACGTTGGGAATCTGCCAATCCAGCCCAGCCGAACGGTTCAGTTGCGCCAAGATCACCTCGCCAGTGAGCGTATCACCACGCCGAGTCGCATTGTGACGTGTCAGCTCAGCCGTCAAACCGGCGCCTTCAGCCGTCGAATAGCTTGCGCCAGCGCCCAAGCTATAGCGCTTGCGCATGCTCGCACTCACGAGAATGTCGCGGTTCTCGTCGGCATTCGGCGTCGCTTCAGTTTCCGGTTCCGCTAGGCGCGCAGACGCCGTCGAAAAATTGCGGGTATCGCGCAACCGGCGATTATAGTCCGACAATGCTGCGGGGTTGAAACGGTCGCCAGGCTGAAACGGGATTAAGCGATCCAAATAGGGGCGCCGCACCGGGAGGTCAGTTTCGTATCGAACATTGCCAAATCTCACGCGTGGACCGGGCTCAAGCTGGAAAACGATCTCAACGGTGCCGGTGTCTCGATCACCAATCGCTCGATGCTTCACCGCACGCGCTTCGGGATACCCCATACTCCTCAGTTCAGCGACCAGTGCGGTTTCGTGCGAAACCACACGATCCGGCAACGCCATTTCTCCGGCACTGGCAATATCGATCTCGTTCAACCGTGCCGAGACAGACGACGGTAGAGCCAGCTCTGAAGTGTCCCATCTCACCTTAGAAAAGCGAAACTGCTGACCTGGCTCAACACGCAGCACCGGTAAAATGGGCGGACCCGCGTCAACAGCAAAGCTGATCTCGGGATCAAAATAGGCTTTTGAGTTTAAAAAGCTTCGAGCGTGTTCTGCCGCCGAGCGGGCTTGCCTCCGCGCAGCAAACTCCGTCTCAGCCGGGGTGTCTGGCTTTGTTGCACGTTTCACTTCGGCGATCAGCAATCTGTCTGCTGTCTCGCTCATAACCCGAATGTCTTGCGAGCTGGCTGTCGGCGCCATCATGGTTTGGAGGGAAATAAGTCCCAAAATGGAAAGAAAGCGGATCATTTCTGCTCTGCAGTCTGTCAAACAGGGTTTCGCTGCAAACACCGGTCCAGTCGCGACGACTTATCGAGACTGATGCGTATCTTTGCCATTCAATTCCTCGTCGATGCGGAACGTCTGTCACTGGACCCGAACAGCTGTGCCACATAGGCTTTAAGAAAACCGTGAAGCGGAGTGTGAAATGACCAGTATGAACAAGACATGGATTCTAAAGGCGCGACCCGTCGGAAATGTGGCCGAAACCGATCTAGACCTTGTTGAAACGCCTCTTGAGCCATTGCCGGACGGATATGTCCGCGTCCAAACTGTTTACCTCTCTTTGGATCCGACCAATCGGATCTGGATGAGCGACATGGATTCCTATTTGCCGCCAGTTGGGCTCGGCGACCCTATGCGTGGCGGCAGTTTGGGTATTGTGACCGAGTCGAAATCGGAGCGTGTGAGCGTTGGCCAACACGTCCTCACTGGGCTCGCGGCGTGGTCTAGCTACAACACGCTTCCAGGCGATCAGGTCAATCCACTTCCGGACCTGCCGGGCGTCCCGTTGACCGCATGGATGGGACCGCTCGGAGCGACGGGTATGACCGCCTATTTCGGGCTGATGGATATCGGAAAGCCAAAACCGGGCGAAACCGTCATTGTGTCGGCAGCAGCCGGCGCTGTGGGGTCCATGGTCGGACAAATTGCGAAGATTCATGGTTGCCGCGTCGTCGGCATCGCTGGCAGTGACGCCAAATGTAAATGGCTAACTGAGACCGCGGGCTTCGATGCGGCGATCAATTACAAGGCAGAAGATGTCGGCACCGCGCTCGATGTGGCTTGCCCGGACGGCATCGATGTCAATTTCGAGAATGTTGGTGGTCACATCATGGATGAGGTCATTGCACGGCTGAACGACTTTTCCCGGATGCCGCTTTGCGGGTTGATATCGACCTATAATGCGACCGAACCCGTTCCTGGACCCTACAATTTTGCCAATCTTTTGATGCGTAGAACCCTGGTGAAGGGCTTTATCATCATCGATTATTACGATCGGTTTGCCGAAGGCATTCAAGCCATGGCAGCTTGGCTCGCGGAGGGGAAAATTCGCTTCGAAACGGACATTGTCCAAGGCGGCATTGAAGTCGCGCCAAGTGCTTTAGGCCGGCTGTTCCGAGGCGACAATCTGGGCAAGCTTGTGGTCCAATGTCACCCGGATGGATAAACAGACAGATGCGCGCTTTGCCTTCGCAATCGTGTAGAAAAGCGCGCGAATTTGCGGCGTCCCATCAAACATTTGTTTACCTTCGCGATGCCCACGATAGAAGGGAAACACGATGGGTTTGGTCGCTCGCGATTTGCTGAAACGAGATGGTTGGAGGGCAGGTGAATGACTGCGCTAGCTGTTGTCAAAACCACAGAGAGACGTTCCAGATGCCGCGCTTAACGACATTGCTTGTCCTGATGTGGACTGGACTCGCTGCCCCATTTGCCATGGCGCAGTCGACTGGCGGTGCCTTTGGGCCGGAAGTCAGCGACGGCCAGGATGCCGTGCAACTCCGGATCGGCATAGATCCTGGCGACGAAGACTACGCCACACGCCTGCACTATCAACGTGTGCTGAATGACGCGGTCAGGTGGCGTGTCACGGCTCAAATTCGCGACACCGCGCAAAACTCCACCGACCTCGACTATCTTCAAACCGAGGTTTTGTGGCAGATCACACCGGATGGAAATGATTGGCAAACGGGTTTGCGCTTTGACGCCCGTATCCGAGACGGGAGCGAACGGCCCGATAGGCTGGCGCTCAACTGGACAAACAGTTTCCGCATCAGCGAGAAGTATAGCGCCCGCGCAATCATCCTAAGCACTGTGGAGGTTGGTAAGAACGCGGATAAGGGAGTTGGTTTGCAAGCCCGTGCGCGATTGGCGCGCCGACTTCCGAACCGGCAGAGCGTGGGCATGGAGTGGTTCAGCATTCTCGGCACAACGCAGGATTTTCCCGCGCTCAAAGCTCAACGCCACCAAATCGGTCCATATTACAACAGGGATCTCGGAGAGAAATGGTCGCTTTACACAAGCGTGCTTTTTGGCGCGACCGATCCTGCCACAGATGTCGACATTCGGGTCTGGATCAATCGCCGCCTCTAGGCCTAATCCACGGGCTGAACATCTAACCGGCTGATTTTTCTATTTTTATTCCAATGCTGACCGACCTGGTTCTGAAAATATTCTGGCCGGTCTTCGAGGACACGCGTTTCAAGCCACAAGCGTTTCAAGTGTCGAATACGCCCAGACGGGCGATCATCCCGATAGGCTTTGCGGCCGTGCAGCACGTGATAATTGTTGATGAATTGCATATCGCCGGGCCGCAGTGCCATGCAAACATGATGTTTTGGATCGTCGATCAATCGATCAAGATATTGCATGGCTTGTTCGGCTTTTTCTGTGATTCTTGGTGCACTTTCATGCCGTTGCGAGGCGAGGATATAGCCGCGGATATACCGCACAAACAATCGCCCTTGATGCTCTGTGAACACAGGCATCAGATACCAAGGCTTTCCGCCGGGCGCCTGTTCACCGCGGAAATCATAGGGCTGCGGTTTAAATAATTCCGCTGCTAAATCAGGGACTTCAGTGACCATCTGGTTGTACACCGCCACCGAATTGCAGATGGCTGACTCGCCGCCGTCAATGCCGTTTTCCAAACACATCAACCCGACCAAATCGGAGCCATCGGTGTGGAAAGGAAGGGGGATACCGCCCAGTTCATTGCCACGCGCCTCCGGATCATCAATGCCCCGGCCCTGATCGGTCACATCGCCGAGCAAATGGCCATGCTTGTTCTGCGGCCAAGGTGTGCCGAGATGTGCGCCTATCCCCCAATAGATGAGGCACATATCATCATTGCTATACGCCGCCCTATCCACACCTCGGATCAGTCCAAAGCCACGACCATTGATGAGCTCATTTTCAAGCACGCGAAGCCGTCTAGAGAGATTGGGTAAAGGGAAATCTTCACGTTCAATCGAAAGCAGGTCATCGGAACTCGACCTCGCCAATTGCACCGCATTATCGATTTCAGAAAGGTCATGTGCGCTCAGTTTCAGCGTCCACTCATCTGAATTTGCGACATCGAGCGCAGTCCACTCACACTGACGTTCGAGACGTTGAGGTTTTGTCGACATACTGCCCTCCTATTCTGCCGCCATGGCGATCGGTTGTTCTTGTTCGCCGCGCACCAGCCGGCCCGGCAGTTCACCCGTTGGCTCGCCATTTTCCTGAATCGCAACGCCGCTGACAAAGGTAGCAACATATCCTTCAACCGGCTGAACGAGGCGTTTGCCACCCGCCGGCAGGTCGAATGCGATGCTTGGATGGCCAAGTCGTAGCCGGTCATAATCAATGATGTTCAGGTCCGCTTTGAAACCTTCTGCAATCACGCCGCGATCGCTGAGCCCATAGGCCAATGCCGTGTCTCGCGTTTGCGCCTTGATCACCCAAGCCAAATCAAGCAAATCGCCGCGCGTCCGATCCCGCGTCCAATGCGTCAACATCGAAGTTGGGAAACTGCCATCGCAAATCATGCCGACATGCGCACCGCCATCTCCGAGACCAAGCACGGAATTCGGATGACGCATCATTTCGAGCGAGGGTTCGAGATCGTAGCCCGCATAGTTGAGGAAGGGCGTGTACAGCAGGGCGCGTCCCTGATTTTGTAGCAACGCATCATATGCCAAAGCTTGTGGCGTCGTCCCTTCACGCTCCGCACGGGCCGCCAGAGAGCGTTCCTTTGGTTGCTCATAATCTGGTGGATCGCCCAAAACGAACATGAAGTCATAATTGGCGATCACAGCGTTGAAAGCATTGTCCGCTCGTTCATTCTCGGCAGACAATATTCTCGATCGCACGTCAGGATCGCGCATAGCTTGCACGCGCTCCGCAACCGGCAGATGTTCAATTGTTCGATACTCTGGATTCAATGAGAATGGATTCATCGTCGCTTCCAGACCCAGAAGAATGCCAACTGGGCGACCTGCAACCATCGCCTTGATGTCATGGCCAGCTTGATTTTCCGAAGCGACCCAGGCCAGCAAGCTCTTCCAGCTATCAGGCGCCTGGCGCGACTGCGCCAATGAGGTGATCATTGGCCGCCCAGATTCCGCAACCATATTGTGCAAGAGCTCTAATTCGCGCTGCCCGTCCGTGAAATCTGAAACCACTTGCAGAATCCCAGAGCCAGCGGCCTGAAGCCCACGGGCAATGCCAACCAATTCACGCTCTGCCGCCATATAGCTCGGTGTCGGATCGCCTTCGCTCGTCCGGTGGTTCAGCGTTCTCGAGGTTGAGAAGCCGAGCGCACCAACCCGGATCGCGTCTTCGGCGAGCCGCGCCATTTCTTCTATGTCGGCATCACTGGCTGGGTCGCGCGCCGCACCGCGCTCGCCCATGACATAAACGCGAAGTGCGCCATGTGGGACTTGGGTGGCGAAATCGATATCATGCGGGGTCGCTTCCAACGCATCGAGATAATCCGCGAAGCTCTCCCAATTCCAAGAAAGGCCTTCTGCCAGTACCGGATTGGGAATGTCTTCGACCCCTTCCATAAGGCTCATCAGGCGTTGCCGGTCATCTTCGCGACATGGCGCAAAACCCACCCCGCAATTGCCCATAACCACCGTGGTGACACCGTGTTCAGATGAGGGTGTTAACCGCGTGTCCCAGGTCGCTTGACCGTCATAATGTGTATGGATGTCGACAAATCCAGGGGTAACAATGAGACCCGTGGCATCAATCTCTTTGATGCCGTTTTCAGTGACGTTTCCAACAGCTGATATGACACCATTCTTGATCGCAACGTCGCCAACAAACCCGTTGCTGCCTGTGCCGTCATAAATCGTACCGCCGCGAATGACCAAGTCATACGCTTCGCCCATCGTCGCCTCCTCCATGCTTATTCTTTTTTTTTGAAGATCACACAGAGCGGACCCGCCGACAAGGGTGAACCGGTCAGCGTGTCGGACGTTTAATCTGGTTTCGGGCGGTCATCGTCATCGTCTAGGATCCGCCAGGCGGCGCCGTCCAGATCATCGAATTGACCTGACCTAACGGACCAAAGGAAGGCGACAAGTCCGACAACACCAAGGAACAGCGCGATGGGGATGAGGTATGCGATGATTTCCAATATCTCAGCCCTTTGCGCGAATGCGTAACGCATTGACGGTCACGATCAGTGAAGACGCAGACATCGCAATTGCCGCTATCAGGGGCGTGACCAAACCGGCCACGGCGATGGGAACGGCAAACAAATTGTATACGGCTGCGAGGCCAAAATTCTGACGCATCACGCCACGCGTAGACTGGGCAAGCGCAATGATCAATTCGACCGAGCTGAGCCCCCCGCTATAGACGGCATCCGACGCAGACTGAGAAACATCCATGGCACCGCCCGGCGCCAACGCTGCATGCGCCAGCGCCAAGGCACCGGCATCATTTAAGCCATCACCGACCATAAGCACTTTGCGACCATCTGCCCGCAGTGTTTCAAGGCGGGCAACCTTGTCGTGCGGTTTGGCACCAGACTGCCAACGATCGATGCCCAAACGATTGGCCATGTCCGCGACAGCTGCCGAGTGATCTCCAGACAGGATCTCTATTTCAAGTCCGCGCGCTTTCAGTGCATTGAGCGCCTCAACCGCATCATCTTGTAGGCGGTCCGCGAACTGAAAACAGACTGGGTCACTATCGCCGGCGACAAACCAAAGCTGCGGTCCAGCGGCCTCAATTTTAGTGTCGATACCGACCCATTCCGCTGATCCCAAACGACATCTTTCCCCCTCAATGTCCGCTTCCAATCCACATCCGGGGACCTCAATTGTCCCTTCGGCAAAAGGCCCTGGCCCAGCGGCATTGACCAATGCACGCGATAATGGATGTCGACTGGAGCGCGCCAACATTGCCGCCTGAGACAGCCGCTGATCTCGGGTATCAACCCCGATCACCAACGGTACCTGCGGGGTATCGGGGTGGGATCTGGATAGAGCAACCATGGTGGCCAGTTCGGGTGTTCCGAAACTTAGCGTGCCAGTCTTGTCGAATACGACATAATCGACTTCTGCCAATCGCTCCAAAGCATCACCCGACCGCAAATAGACACCTTGTTTGAAAAGACGTCCCGCTGCGACGACTTGAGCGACGGGTGCTGCCAACGCCAACGCACACGGGCAAGTGACGATGAGCGTTGTGACCGCGATCATGATGGCTTGCGCCATCCCCGCTCCGGCGACCCACCAGCTCAATGCCGCCAGCGCTGCCGCCGTATGAACGAATGGGACGTATAGGCTGACCGCCCGATCGGCAATTTTTCGGTAGGCAGATCGACGTTGTTCCCCAGCTTCGAGCATTCGCCCAATTTCAGACAGAAGCGAATCTTCTGCGGGGCCCAGTGCGACCCCTTGCAATGGGTGGCTGAGATTCACCGCACCCGCAAACAGTGTTTCACCAGGACCCGTTTGGCGCGGCAGGCTTTCTCCGGTTACGAGGCTTTCATCGATTTCGCTGATGCCCATTGCGATCCGCAAATCAACGACGGCCCGTTCGCCAGGGCTCAGAAGAATGTGATCCCCAGCAGAGACATTGGTGGCAGGCACCGCACGGACAGTCCCATTGCGATCGACAATGCTGACGGATGCATTCTGAAGGGCTGCGAGCTCATGCGCGGCCGCATGCGCCTGGCGCTGTAAGCGTGCGTCTAGGAAGCGACCAATCAAGAGGAAAAAAAGCAACATCACGCAGGCATCGAAATAGGCGTGTGGCCCGTGGTGGATTGTTTCCCAAACGCTGACCGAAAAAGCGAGGATCAGGGCGAGTGAAATCGGCACATCCATGTTCGCGCGACCATGGCGCAACACCGAAAAAGCAGACGCAAAGAAGTGTCGCCCGGACCAAGCCACAACGGGTAGGGCGATCAAACCCGAGATGCCATGCAGCACTTGGCGCGTCGCATCCCCCATTTCCCCATGCCCGCCCCAGACCGACACCGAGAGCAACATGATGTTGGCCATCCCGAAACCCGCAACCCCCATCGAAAGGAGCAGATCGCGTTCGCGTTTCTTTTCGGTTTGCGCGGACTCGTCTTCGCTAAACGCCGAGACGCCGTACCCCAAGTCGGATATCGTCGCGCCAATCGTGTCAGCGTTTAACGACCCGGTCCAATCCACCCGCATTTTACCGTTGGAGAGATTGAGCCGTGCCGTCGCGACACCTGGTAGCGCGCTCACCGCTTTTTCAATCTTGCTTAAACAGCCGCCACATTTGGCGCCACGCACCAGGAGTTGCAACGTCGCTTCAGTGCCTTGCCGTTTCACGAAAGCGTCGAGTGCGCCTGTGCTATCCTCGCTCGGTGGCGCGAGGCCGGATGGACAACCAAGGTCAATATCCGGCGAGGTGACGGTCATTCCAGGATGAGCGTTTTCTCGGCCTGGAATTCGAGAGTCTCACCGGTGATGTCAAACACCTGTACGCGCATGTCCCAAGCGCCCTGACCAATGCCAGCGGCTTGCGCCGCATATTCACCAGACGCGCGCGGCTTGAGGTCGAGCGGCTGATCGAGATTACGATCGCTCCGGTGCCGCAATTGCGCAGTGATCGGCCGAGCCGAAATCGGATCGCCGCGATCATCAAAAAGGCGAAAAACGATTTCATCGTCGCGAATGCCAGCTTCGGCCGTCCAGCCCAACTCATATTGGGCGGAGCGTGTCGCCAGCGTCGCATTGTAGGCCAGGCCTTGGAGGTATGATTTCTCAATGTCCTCGCCCGGAAAGCTTGTAATGGCATGGTAAAGAAAAATGCCGTTCACAATGAACATAACCCCGAAAAATGACCCGATCCAGTAAAGGAAATGGCGGCCTTTAAAGGGCCCATCGCCAGAGTTTGTGGGCATGTTGTTGGTTAATTCGGTCATTGCTCTGGACTCCGAAATGAGGATCGATTGGCGTCAGACTCGCCCGTCACAGTATCTGTTACAGTGAATATCAGGTCTTGCCGTGGGGCGCCATGCGGCGCGGTGACGATGATCCGGTAGCGATCAACGCCAAACGCCTCGACAGGCAGATCGAGCGGCGCTGCGCCCTCATGTTCAAAGCCGATCACTTTGAAAGATGCGCCGTCCACGCCGCTAATCGCAAGCGTCATCGTTCGAGGTTCAGACGCCTTATTGACCAGCTTCAACGCATAACCGTTCTGAATGTCACCGTCTGACAAGCGCACGAATGGCGGAGAACGGTCTTTGAGGACATTCGCCTCAATCGTGGCCCTGGAACCAAGACCATAAATCATGAGCGCGCCGATACCGACAATCAGGAAGGCGTACAGCATGGTTCGGGCGCGAATGATGCGATATTTCGGCGGTGTGTGCCCTGCGGCCCGCGCCGCCACAGCGACCTCAGTGTCATACGCAATGAGACCGGTCGGCCGGTCGATACGCTTCATCATTTGATCACACGCATCAATGCAAAGCGCACAATGGATACACTCCAATTGCGACCCATCTCGAATGTCGATTCCCGCCGGACAAACCTGGACGCACTGATCACAATCAATGCAGTCACCGCGTTCATCCCAGCTCTGATCTTTTCGTTTTGGACCGCGTGGTTCGCCGCGATCATAGCGATAGGTGACATTGAGCGCGTGTTCATCTGTCAGCGCGGCTTGGATGCGAGGCCACGGACATAGATAGGTGCAGACTTGCTCGCGCATCCAACCGGCCAGGAAGTAGGTGGTCAGGGTCAACAGGCCGGCAAACCAATAGGCCGAGAGTGGCGCCTCTCCGGTGAACCAACCTCGGGCGACGGTTGGGGCGTCATGCCAGTACAGAATGAACGCACCGCCGGTCCAGAATGCGATGATGAGCCAGACCGTATGTTTGCCGAGCTTTCGCCAGGCTTTGTTGATCCCCCATGACTGCTTGTCGAGCCGCATCCGCGCAGCGCGGTCACCCTCAAAGGCGCGCTCGACCCAGATATAGAGGTCCGTCCAGACGGTTTGAGGGCAGGTATAGCCGCACCAAACCCGCCCCAGGAGCGAGGTGACGAGAAACAAAGCCAGCGCCGCCAGGATCAGCAGACCCGCGAGGAAGTGAATGTCCTGCGGCCAAAGCTCAATGAAAAAGAAATAGAATTTCTCGCTCTGAAAGTCGGCGAGCACGGCTTGGTCGGGGATGCCTTCGCCACGCTCCCAGCGAATCCAAGGCAGCAAATAGTAGATTGCAAGCGTCCCAGCCATGACGAGCCATTTGACCATCCGAAAGTTGCCATGGGCCAGCTTCGGATAGATCTGTTCACGCTTGGCATAGAGATCTTGCGGCGGGGGCGGCGTTGGCGGGGAGCCACCACGCTGCCCCGTGTGCAGATCGAGAGTTACCTTACCCACATCGCTCATCCTGTCTCTTTATTCGCCTCCGCCGAGCGTGTGGACATAGACGGCCACCGCCTTGATGGATGCGTCGCTGAGGCGATCATCCCAGGCCGGCATATGCGCGTTCCGAGCATTGTAGATCGAGTTGTAGATATCGTCCTCGCTGTCCCCAAATATCCATTCCGCATCGGTCAAATTTGGCGCGCCAAGGGTGCGATCGCCGGTGCCGGAGGGTGTGTGGCAAAGCGCACATTGCTGTTGATACAGCGTCTCTGCACGCGCCACGGCCGCCGGATCGTCGGCCCGTCCGGAATAGTTCAAGACATATTGTGTCAGATCATTGATCTGGCTGTTTTGCAGCAGTCCGTCGCGGCCAAAGGCCGGCATCGCGGAAAAGCGCGTGTCGAAATCACCTTCGTGGCGGATGCCATGGCGGAGCGTGTACTCGATGCCGTCCAGTGTACCGTCCCAAAGCCAGACATCATCGGCGAGGCTTGGATAGCCTTTGGCGCCGCGTCCGCCGGCACCGTGGCATGTGGCGCAATTGTCGCCAAAGAGCGACTCGCCCATCGCGAGCGCAAATTGCTGCAAACCGCGATCGGTTTCGATTTCCTCAAGCGAGGCTTCGAGCAGAACGGCAGAGCTTGCGGCGCGCTGCTCTTCCAACTCGCCAACCGCTTTCATCACTTCAGCTCGGTCCGAGTGCCGGCGAATGCCAGGTGTATTGGTGCTCATACCAGGCAGCGCCGGCAAGGCAGGCATTAGAACCATGTAAACAACGGCCCACACGATGCTGCCGTAAAAAATATACAGCCACCAACGCGGCAGAGGATTGTTCAACTCTTTGATGCCGTCCCAGCTATGGCCGGTCGTTTCGACACCGCTGTGTTCGTCAATATCTTTGATTTCGTCACTCATCGTTCGGGACCTTCATCTGAGAGGGGCAGCCTTGCGGCTCGGTCGAACGTGGCCTGGTTGCGCGGCCACAGCGCATAGGTCAGAGCGCCAGCGAACAGCAGCACGAAATAGATCAAGCCACCGGTCTGGGCGAAGCTGGAAAGGGCCTCATACATGATCAAATCTCCTGTCTAGCGACGGTTCGAGAGGTCGTCGGCCTCATAGGCCGTGAAATCGACAAGCGTGCCGGTCATCTGCAAATAGGCGACGAGCGCATCCATCTCAGTGATCCGGTCGGGATCGCCATCATAGTCTCGGGCGGCCACAGTGCCTTCGCGGCCCGCCGCTTCCTCATAAGACGAGATCAGCGAGCTGTAATAATCAAAGCCCCTGTTGTCGGGATCCGCTTGCGCCAGGATGTGATTCTTGGCGTTCTCAATCATCTCGTCCGTGTACGGCACACCAACCAGACGCTCGGTTTTCAAACGCGCTTCCATATCATCAAATCTCAGCGTCTTATCCATCAAGAACGCATAGGGCGGCATGATCGATTCCGGCACGAGTGCGCGCGGGTCAATCAAATGGTCGACTTGCCATTCATCAGAATATTTGCCGCCCACGCGCGCAAGATCTGGCCCGGTCCGCTTTGATCCCCACTGGAAGGGATGGTCGTACATGCTTTCAGCCGCGAGCGAATAGTGCCCGTAGCGTTCGACTTCGTCCCTTAACGGGCGCACCATTTGCGAGTGACAGACATAGCAGCCTTCGCGGATGTAAATGTCCCGACCGGCCAATTCGAGCGGTGTGTAGGGCCGCATCCCGTCAACCTCTTCGATTGTGTTGTCCATATAGGCCAGCGGCGCCATCTGGATGATGCCGCCAATCGACACAACTACCAGGATGCCAACGGTCAAGAGCAGAGAGTGGCGCTCGAGAATACCGTGATTGTTCATCAGTCCCATGAGTGAGCTCTCCTATTCTGCCGGCTGCAGAGCGGGTGTTGATTGTGAAGGATGGCTTTCTTCAGCTGCCTCGGCCTCTCCATGACCAAGGACAGTGCGGATCAAATTGTACGACATGATCGCTGCGCCAGCGAAGTACATCAGGCCACCCACCATACGGATAATGTAGCTGATATGTTTGGCCTCAACGGTTTCCACGAAGCTGTATTCGAGGAAGCCATACTCATTGTAAGCACGCCACATCAGGCCTTCCATGATGCCCGCGAACCACATGGATACCATGTAGAATACGATGCCGATCGTGGAGATCCAGAAATGCCATTCAACGAGCGATTTCGAGAACAAGCCCTTACGCTTGTACAGCCACGGTACGAGGCAATAGAGGGCGCCAAATGAAATGTAGCCAACCCAGCCAAGCGCGCCAGAGTGCACATGCCCAATGCCCCATTCGGTATAGTGGCTCAAAGAGTTCACTGCACGAACGGACATAAGCGGCCCCTCAAAGGTCGACATTCCATAGAAAGCGAGTGAGACGATCATCATCCGCAAAACCGGGTCAGTGCGCAGCTTGTCCCAAGCACCTGACAGGGTCATCACGCCATTGATCATGCCACCCCAGCTCGGCATCCAGAGCATGATGGAGAAGGTCATCCCCAGCGTTTGTGCCCATTGCGGAAGCGCCGTGTAATGAAGGTGGTGTGGACCCGCCCAGATATAAATGAAGATCAGGCTCCAAAAGTGAACGATGGAAAGCCGATAGGAATAGACTGGCCGTTCCGCCCGCTTCGGAATGAAGTAATACATGATGGCGAGGAAGCCGGTGGTCAGGAAGAAGCCGACGGCATTGTGGCCATACCACCACTGCGTCATCGCATCCTGTACCCCAGCAAAAACTTGCACCGACTTGCTGCCAGTGAGCGATACCGGGACGGACAAATTGTTGACGATGTGCAGCATCGCGATGGTGACGATGAAGGACAGGTAAAACCAATTGGCAACGTAAATGTGTGGCTCTTTGCGCTTCCAAAGCGTGCCGAGGAACACCAGCAAATACACAACCCAGACAACGGTCAGCCACCAGTCAACATACCATTCTGGCTCGGCATATTCTTTTGACTGCGTGACGCCGAGCAAATAGCCGGTCGCAGCAAGCACAATGAATATCTGATACCCCCAGAACACAAACCAGGGCCACATGCCGCCGGCCAAGCGCGCACGACAGGTGCGCTGCACAACATAGAAGCTGGTGGCGAGGAGGACGTTTCCGCCAAACGCGAAAATCACGGCCGATGTATGCAAAGGCCGCAAACGTCCGAAATTCGTCCAACCGAAGTCTGGAAAGTAGAAAACGGAGGGAAAGGCGAGCTGTAGCGCGATCACCACGCCAACCAACAAACCCGCTAAGCCCCAAAACATCGATGCTGCTGCGCCGAACTTGATCAGCGTGTTCTCATATTCGGTGGCGTCAAATGGGTCCCGATCGATCAAATTGCCGGCCCACATGCCGGTGCCAATCAAAAACGTTCCGGCCAATGCGATAAAGGTCCAAGCCTGGATCGCCATTAAGGGGTCGGTCGTCGTACCGGCAATCAACAGAGCCAGTAAGACGAAAAGTCCTATGACTGCGCTGACCGCCATTATGCTGCCATTGCCATTGCGGTTCACTGTCAACGTATGCGCCATTCGGGTTATGCCTCTTCCAAGGTGCCGCATGAGGCGGCCCCAACCTGCCTGTCCCCTCACTACAGGCCGACGCAATTCACTGAATAAGTGAAACTACGGATGTGCGTTGCCGTCGCATCTTTTAGAGGGTTGAAAACACCGCAATTCGGAAGGTTCGTGATGACAACCCTATCGTTTCGACGGCTCGGCGCTGCTTTGGTCTTGATCGGCGCGATTAAGGCTTGGGGCCATAGTCAGGCGGCTGGCTTGCTGCGTCTGCCATCCTGTTTTGGTGACGACGTTCTGGTCCGCGTCGACGTACCACTTTGGCACCAAGTACATTGCTGGGGTTGCTATGTGGCGCTGGCGGGACTGGCGATAATCCTGCTGCCGATCGTGCAAAGACGCCTATTGAAACGCGCCTAAAAATGTTGCGCCCCGATATGTGTCAAGTAGAGTAGACACATCATGACAGACTCACAGACCAGACCGTCTGACAATCCGCACATGGAAGGCGAAGATCTCGCCAGCCTGAGATCCTTGATTCGGTCGATCTTGGGTTCAGTTCCGGACGCAATGATTGTCATCGACGATACAGGTACCGTCGTGGCCTTCAGCAAAGCTGCAGAAACAATGTTCGGTTACAAGTCGGAAGATATGTCCGGTCAGAATGTCAGCATGCTCATGGCCGGCGCCGACCGCGAATATCATGACCGTTATATTGGCAATTATTTGCGCTCGGGAGAGCGGCAGATCATCGGCATCGGACGCATCGTGCAAGCCCGCTTAGCGTCGGGAGAAACCATCCCGGTTGAGTTGAAAATCGGCGAGACCATGTTGAACGGACGCCGATTGTTCACAGGTTACATTCGTGATGTCACTGACAAGCAAGCCAGTGCGCATCGGATATCAGAAATGCAGGCCGAGCTGACCAATTTCTCTCGTTTGAGCGCGGTTGGTACGATGGCTGCGGCGATGGCGCATGAACTCAATCAACCGCTGACGGCCGTTGCGAATTATCTCGAAGCGGCTCGAGATTTGCTCGATACACCTGACGAGGACGCGATCCACATGGTCCAGGACGCGCTCGACGCCGCAGCCAAACAGTCAATTCGTGCGGGCCAAATCGTCCGTCGCTTGCGCGACTATGTGTCTCGGGGCGAACTTGATTTGATGCCCGCGAATTTGAGCGGCATCGTCAGCGACGCGGCGTCCATCGCCAAGATCGGTATTAATGGCCCCTTAGCCCGCATCATCACGCGCGTGCCGGACGATCTTGACCCCGTACTCGCAGACCGAGTGCAACTTCGACAAGTCATTGTGAATTTGATGAAAAATGCGACTGAGGCGCTCTCGAAAACCGAAGATCCGCAGATCTGGGTCGAAGCCGAGCGCACGGGCGAAGAACGTGTCACATTGCGCGTGAAAGACAATGGCCCTGGCTTCAGCGCCGACGCACTGAGCTCCATTTTCGACCCCTTCAAAAGCTCCAAACCGGGTGGCATGGGACTCGGATTGTCGATCTGCCAGACCATTGTCGAAGCGCATGGGAGCAGGCTAAAGCTGCTTTCAAAGCCGAATGAGAGTGCAGTCTTTGAGTTCAATCTCGCGATCGCACCACAGGAGCTGACCGAATGAGCAAATCTGTATTCTTGGTCGATGACGACGAAGCCATCCGGCATTCCGCGAGCTTCATGCTGCGCCATGCCGGCTACCGCGTAAAAACCTTTGCGGACGGCGAAACCTTTCTCGAGGAATTGCCGACACTTGATGATGCGGGCTGTATCCTATTGGACGTCCGAATGCCGGGCATGGATGGGTTGCAAGTTCAGGCGGTGATGAATGATCGCGGCGTGGGTTTGCCGGTGATCATTCTGACCGGTCATGGCGAGGTCGACGTCGCGGTTCAGGCGATGAAAGCCGGTGCGGTTGAGTTTCTCGAAAAGCCCTATGACAAAAAAACCTTGCTGGGCGCGATCGAAGCGGCGTTTGACCGACTTGAAGAGCAATCAAGTGACGCAAAACGAACGGCGGAAGCAAAAGCGCGCTTGTCTCGGTTGACCGCACGCGAACACGAAGTGTTGGATTGCCTGGTCAACGGTTTGACCAATAAAGCGATCGCCGACGCACTTTCGATCTCACCGCGAACGGTCGAGATACATCGGGCCAATGTGATGAACAAGCTGGAGGCAGAGAGCTTGTCTGCGGCACTGCGCCTCGCTTTTACAGCGGGTTTGGGCCGGGTCGAAAAAGAAACCGACTCTTAGGTAGCTTCACCTAGAGACTTCAAAGCACACACGCGTTAGATTGTGCTACGCTACCGCCACACTACTCAGGATTGTGCTTATGCCGGAGGCCGCATCCCTCCATGTCACGAATAGGATCCTAGTCGTTGAAGATGACGACCAGGTCCGCCGATCGATCAAGCTTTTTTTGCGGGGCCGGGGCTATGATGTGGATGCGTATAGCAGTGCGGCGGAGCTGCTCAGCTTACACCCACGGCCACGCGCCGACTGTCTCCTTATCGACTATAAAATGGCCCGCATGGACGGCTTGGATTTGCTGAAACGGCTTCGGGCGGAAGGTGACGAAACACCGGCTTTGATGCTGACAGGCTTCTTTTCGCAAACGCTACGGGATCGCGCGATTGATGTCGGCTTTACGGACGTTATGGAAAAGCCGACTGGCGCACAGGCCTTGATGTCCAAAATCTCCAGCATATTGGACGCCGCACGGAACACGGTTAGCCGCCGGCGAGACCCGCAACAAGATCAATAAAGGCCGTTTGATCATTGTCATTGCTTGGCGCATGAACGACATTTTCTACGGCGTCACGGATTCCGATTTCCATCAATTCCCGCGGCACAAATCCGAAACGCTCCTTGAACCTGTGTGAAAAGTGCGCGTGATCGTAAAACCCTAATTCACTTGCGATCGCGCTGATATTGCTGCGCTTTTTCGGAAGATCGATGATTTTTGCGTACGCTTGATCGAGTTTGCGATTGCGAATGTGATCTGCAACCCCACCATAGGCGTCAAACAAGCGGTACAGCGCTGCGCGGGATACGCCGAACGCTTTGCACAATTGCGTAGGTGAGAGATTTGGATCGGCGAGATTGTGGTCGATGAAGCGCAGAATCCCTCGAAGCTTAAGCGCCTGTAGACCGGCTTGGTTTGGGTCTGGATGTTTCGCCCCAAACAATGAGCTGACGATTTGACCCAATCCATCGAGCAAGAGCGCCGCCAGCTCTGCGTCACCTTGCTCACAAGCATCGACGATGATCGGCGCATAAGCGCGCACGGCGCGGGCAAAAGAGGTCGCTGCTGGGTACACGGTGAGGGACGCATGCCGCGCAGGATCACACCCGACGTCTCGACACGGAAGCATGATTGAGATTTCATTCGTGGCGTTCAGAGAGTGCCAAACCATACGATTGACCGTGCAGTCGATCACCACATCATATGGACGCCAACCCGCCGACGAATCATTCGACATCGTCAATCCGTGCGACGATGTGCACATGCTTATTGTGAGGTGTGGTTCAGAGCGATCGATCGAGAAGCCAGGTCGCGATTTGAAATAGGGGTCTTGCTTTGCCCTAAAGACGCGCCTTTCCCCTAATACCCAAACGGTTTCTTCACTAGAGAAGCCGTTCCCTCGCGATTCATCGACAATTATATTGTAATAATCTCCGATGATATCCCTAAAGAAACTAGATTGGCGCTTCTTTTCTATTTCTATAGTCGAAAAATCATACCTAATTGTATTCAATACTAATCTCCCCAAAAAGAGACGGAGCGACATAGATTATTGATGTTTACAACTTTTGATACAGATTCTCTTTATTCATGTAAATGATGAATCTTGAAATATGTTAATACTATATATTTCGTCTTATACGTGTGGATACTTGTGAGTATAAGCGCTATACTGACTAGACAATATCTTCCCAAGGCCGACTCAATCGTGCCGCTGCGTTGATGATCCCAGCCATTGAATAGGTTTGAGGAAAATTCCCCCACAACTCGCCTGTGCGCGTGTCGATATCTTCCGAAAGCAGACCCAAGCGATTGCGATGCGCAAGCACATCTTCGAACATCTCGCGCGCCTCATCGTTTCGTCCAATCCTCGACAAGGCGTCGATGTGCCAGAAGGTGCATGCGGTGAAAGCGGTTTCCGGTGTTCCGAAATCATCCGCGGCACGATAGCGATACACATGGTAGCCTTCGCGCAATTCCTCATCCACTCGATCGACGGTTGCGACATAACGCGGATCCATTGGATCTATGAAGCCAATCTCGGCCATCAGAAGCACCGATGCGTCCAAGGCATCGCCGCCAAATGCGCCGGTAAACGCTTGGCGCTCTTCATTCCAGGCTTTCGCGAGAATGACTTCGCGCATCGACTCTGCTCGGTTTTGCCACAGCTGCGCGCGATCGGGCTTGCCGAGATGGTCGGCAATCTTACCGAGCCGGTCGCATGCCGCCCAACACATGATTGCTGACGAGGTGTGCACGGCCGCACGTCCGCGATATTCCCATATCCCGGCATCCGGCGTGTTGTAGATCTTAAAGGCGCGCTCCCCAACCTGTTCGAAATGCGCGAACTCAATCGGCCCGGCATGAGATTGCAGGCGCTTGTCGAAGAAAGCTTGCGATGCGCCGAGGATAACATGGCCATAGACATCATGCTGGACGTGCTCAGCCGCCTGATTGCCGAAACGCACGGGACCCATATTGCGGTAGCCCGGCAAGTGGTCGGCGATCGACTCCGTCAGGTCCTGTTCCAGCGCGACACCAAAGACCGGTTGAATATGCCCGCCTTGTGTGTGCGCAACGGTATTGCGCAGAAAGGTGAGGTACCCTTCCAAAGTTCCAACGGCAGAGAGACGGTTCAGCGCATTGACGGTAAAATACGCGTCACGCAACCAGCAAAACCGATAATCCCAATTGCGTTCGGACCCCTCATGCTCGGGAATGCTGGTTGTCAGCGCCGCAACAATCCCGCCGGTTTCATCATAAACACAGAGCTTCAATGTAATCGCGGCGCGTATCACAGCCTCTTGCCATTCCGCGGGCGTCGCCAAACGGCGCGACCAGTCTTGCCAATGCATCTGTGTGCGTTGGCGCCATGTCTCCGCCATGACATCGACGGAATCCGAGAGCGACTCATCTGGTCCCAAAACGAAGCTGATCGGCTCGCCAAGAACGAATTCGCGTTGATCCATAATGTAGGAAACCGGCGCGTCCGTGGTGACTCGAAATCCGGCCTCCTCATCTAAGAACCGAATGTGCGAGACTCCACGGCGGATCGGCATCGGCGCTTGGCCAGAGGTTTTTGCGGCCGCCAAAACAATCGTAACCCGCGGCATCCCTTTTAACGGTTCGATCTGACGAACCACAGAGGCCGGGCGAAAGCGACGGCCACGATCAACAAAGCGGGGCGCAAAGTCAGTTATTTTGACCGCCGAGCCATCATCGGCTTCAAGGATGGTCTCAATGATCGCCGTGTTGTGGACATAGGATTGCGTCGATTTGACCTGATTGGTCAGCCTCACTGAAAACTCACCCGGGCCACCCAGAAGGCTGTTGAAAACCGGCGTACCATCCAGGCGTGGCAAACAGAACCAAACCAGGCCGCCTGTCTCATTAATCAGCGCGGACACAGTACCATTGCCGATGGCGCCAAGCTCAAGCGATGTCATGTGCTGGGTTGTGACAGCCATGCCCAAACCTCCTCAGGATCTTTCAATCGGTATTGCGCGACCGTCGGGCCCACACCCACCTTGATTGCGAACCCGCCCGCGGATCTCGCCGCCGACATGGCCGCCTCATCCGTTGTGTCGTCCCCAATCATGACCGGAATTCGCCCTGCGAAGGGCGACTGTTGCATCGTTTTTGCCAAGGCCCGTCCTTTGTCAGCTGCACTCGGTTTTGCTTCCAAAACCATTTTTCCGCTTTGAAGGCGATAATCTGGATAGTCCAGAAGAACGGTCTCAATTGCCTCGGACAATTGCGCTCCTGCTTGCGGAGCAGCCCGATAGTGCACGGCGACGACCTGACCCTTCGGTTCCAAGCGGACGCCCGGAAGATCACCGACGATGTCTTGCAACCGAATGACCAGTGTTTCAGGCGCTGTGTTATGAGGTTCCGGCAATGCTTCCCCCGGAGCTGCGACCTCCATGCCATGACCGCCCAGGCGCCAAAGCGTTGCGGGCACGCGCACGGCAAGATCTGAAAGACCACGACCAGAAATAATGGCGACCGCACCCTCGAGGTACCGTGAACACCGTTCGAGCTTGTCAGCGCCACCGATCGGGAGGGCGACACTGTCTGGATCGTCTTGAATCGGAGCGAGCGTTCCATCGAAATCGAGAAACAACGCCATTGAGGCATGCAGGGGTGGTGGCAAAGACATGAGTATCAGCGCTCCAACAGACGATCGGGCTACGCCTTGCCTGCTGCCAGCAAATCGTCAAGGAAACGCTTCCGCCACCAGTTTATGTCTTGGTCAACCACTGTGTCCCTCAGCGTTTTCCAACGTTCTTGGCGTTCCTCAAGCGGCATGGTCAGGGCCAAGTGTATGATCTCTGCGAGCTTACCGCGATCATGTGGATTGACGATTAGTGCCGCGTCCAACTGTTCTGCCGCACCGGCAAACTCGGACAATATTAGAACACCCGGATCTTCCTCTTCCTGTGCCATGACAAACTCTTTTGCGACCAGGTTCATGCCATCTCTTAGCGGGGTCACAAGCCCGACGGCCGCGATGCGGAACAGGCCCGCCAATTCTTCGCGTTCATAGGAACGCGCCAGGTAGCGCAAAGGGATCCAATCCAAATCGCCATAATCGCCATTGATCCGACCGGCGAGCCGATCCAGTTCAACGCGCAGTTCTTTGTACTCTTGAACCTTACTGCGGGACGGTGGCGCGATCTGTGTGACGGAGACTTGGCCGTGGAGATTGGGATAGGCATCGAACAATTCACCAACCGCCTCAAAACGCTGCGGCAGGCCCTTTGAATAGTCCATTCGATCGACACCAATCACCAGCGATCGATCGCCGAGGAAATGTCCGATGCGATGTGCAGCGGTGTTTGCGGTCTCGCTCTGACTGGCCTGTCGGAAGGATTCCGCATCAATGCCGATCGGATAATCGCGCACGCGCACCATGCGGCCGAACACGCTGATAAGCCCATCCTCCGCTTCCTCGCCACGGCAATCCTCAATCAGATAGCGACGAAAATTGGACGCGTCGGTGGTCGATTGGAAGCCCACGACATTATAAGCGCACATGGCGCGCGCGATCCATTGATGCTCGGGCAAGGCGCGGAAGATCTCCGGCGCTGGAAACGGAATATGCAGGAAAAAGCCAATCGGCCCCTCCCAACCTGAACGCCGCAGCGCGTCACCCATCAGCAAGAAATGGTAATCATGCACCCAAACCGTGTCTCCGGTTTGCAGTCGTTCCGCGACCAGCTGGCCGATCCTTTGGTTCACATTGGCATAGGATTGAAATGTCTCGCTATCGAAGGATGCGAGATCAATTCGATAGTGGAATACGGGCCAAAGTACGCTGTTGGCATAGCCCAAATAGTAACTGTCATGCTCCTCTTCGGTGAGGTCAGTGAGAATAAACTCAACGCCATCATCACGGTGAATGGTGGGGCCGCGCGGCAGGGTCTCTACGATGTCGCCGCTCCAACCCGCCCAAACGCCACCGGTCGATTTCAGCGACTCCCAAACTGCTACCGCCAAACCACCGGCGCGCGCCTTTGGATCCGCCGCTGTTCGGTTTGAGATTGCGATTAATCGGCCCAAAAAGAGTCTCCCGGATCCGAACAAGGCGATTCCCAGCGAAAGGTCAACGCTGCGCGCCCATGGACACTCATTTTCGGTCGCTCAGACGGATCCCAGCTTAGCGCAGCTCGACCGCCCGCTCATAGGCAACACGCGTTACATCTTCGAAAAGCTTCATCAGGCGATCATCGTGATGAAATTGCTCAAGGCCCGCTTGGGTCACCCCATTTTTACTGGTGACATTATTGCGCAGCGTTTCCAGTGATTCTTTAGAGGATCGCGCCATGTCGATGGTTCCGGCCATCGTCTCGAGCACCAAGTCGCGTGCTTGCGCCTCTGAGAATCCAAGTGATATGGCAGACTCAACAAAGCACCGCGCAATTTCAAATACATAGCCTGGACCGCTACCCGCAATGGCGGTCACGCGATCGAGCGCGTCTTCGTCATCAACCCAAACCAGACGTCCGGCAAGCTGCATCAATGAGTCAATTTGAGCGCGTTGCGCAGCGGTAAGGGCGGACGTCGCATAGAGCCCGCTCACACCCTTACCGATCTGCGCCGGTAAATTGGGCATGATCCGAACGATCAAATCGGTGTCGAACAAAGCCCGCAATCGATCGACCGCATAACCGGCCGCGATCGACGCGATCAAACCCGATCCGGCCAAATGCGATTTATAAGCGGGCATAACGTCGTCGATCATTTGTGGCTTAACCGCGACGACAATCACATCGAATTTGCGGGTGCCGAGATCATCAACGGAACCAAACAGCGTGGCAGGTTCGGGAACCGACTGGGCGACTGGATCTACGACCGTAAAAGATGCCGCGTCGTTTCGGAGCCACTGCGCAAGCAGCGCGCCGCCCATTTTCCCGCACCCAACAAGTAATACGTCCATATGTTCCGCTTTTCCCATGCCCCAAAGGGGTCGGTTAGTCCTGTAAGTCACCAATTTGCAAAATTGGCGCGGCGTCCATCTTTCCGACATTCATCATCGATGCGAGTCTTTGAACCGCCGCAATAAGTTGCGACTGTTCCCACGGCTCCAATTGGTCAAATCGCTCAATGAAACCTTCTTGCAACAGTGTCGGCGCTTCAGCCAAACGCGCCCGACCAGAATCGGTGAGAACAACTTCAACAACCCTGCGGTCTGTTTCATTTCGTTCTCTGTCCGCCAAACCCGCGCGTGCGAGGCGATCGACAATCGATGTGATGGTCGCCTGCGACAAATGTACTGCGCGAGCAATGTCGGAGGGTTTGGCGCGGCCGGTCTTTTCAAGCGCCTGCAGGACCAGAAGCTGCGGCGCTGTGAGACCGACCGTTTTCGTTAGATGCTTGGAGTGCAAATCGATCGCCCGTGTGATTTGCCGAAGCGCAACGAGGATCTGCCGGTGGTCGGTCATGCGAGACGTACTTTATGGTGACTGGGCTCACCCCCTATCTAAGGTGAAGTTCTGCGCTTTGAAAGCCATCAGCGGCACGCGCGACCCGCGGCTCACGTCTCACCAATCTATTTTCTGCTTTCATCCGCTTGCGCGCTATTCAGCCGGTTGCGCTGCGCCACCTTGAACGACACCCTCTTCCTTCTCGAGCCGACGCGCCACGTCGCCGGGCGAGCCGGACCCTCTCGCGATCAACGCATAGGCTGTTGGAACGAACAAGACCGTCACCACAACAGCGGCCACCACCCCATAGAAGATCACGACGCCAATCGCTGCGCGCGTTTCCGATCCCGCGCCGCTCGCCATCAAGAGTGGAATCGCCCCCGCCGCGGTGGTCAAACCTGTCATAACGATCGGACGGAAGCGGGCCAAAGCAGCACTCTTGAGCGCATCATGAAACTCTTGTCCCTGGTCACGAAGCTGGTTGGCAAACTCAACAATCAGGATGCCGTTCTTGGCCGCCAGTCCAACCAGCATGATCAGCCCAATCTGTGTGTAAATGTTAAGCGTGTTGCCAGTCAGGTACAAACCGAGCAAGCCACCCGCCAGCGTCGCCGGCACACACAGCATGATGATGATCGGATGCCGGTAACTCTCAAATTGCGCTGCCAAAACGAGGAAGACGATCAGCATGCCCGTCGCAAAGACAAAAAGGATCGATTGGCCAGAGGATTGGAAGTCGAGCGACTGGCCCTTATAGTCGATTGTGACCTCGGACGGCAGAACCTCCCGAGCGAGCGTCCGCATCTCGTCCAATACAGGTCCGAGCGTCGCACCCTCTGCTAAGCCGGCCTCGATCGTGATCGCGCGGACACGATTGTACCGGCTCAACTCTGCGCTATCGGCAATATCACTGACCTGGATGAGGTTTGAAAGCGGGATCAGCTCGCCCGAACGCACTGACCTGACATAGATGTTTTGGATGTCATTCGGATTGTTTTGTTCGGACCGGAGACCTTCGACAATCACATCATACTCTTCGCCATTGGTCAGAAAGGTTGTGACTCGCCGGGATCCGAGCATGGTCTCGAGTGTGGTTCCAATGTCTGCGACTGTAACGCCGAGATCTGCCGCGCGGTTATAGTCGACTTGAATCCGATATTGCGGTTGGGTTTCCTTATAATCCCAATCAATGTCGATCAGGCCTGGATTGTTCTCCTCCAGCGCATTCACGAAAATATCGCGCCATTCGACCAATTGCTGATAATCGGGTCCACCCAGAACGAACTGTACGGGTTTACCAGTGCCGCCACCCAGGCCCTGCCGCATAATCGCAAAGGCGCGGATCCCGGGCAGGTCTGACATGGCTCTGTTCACTTCGCCAATGATCACATTTGCAGGGCGTCGTTCACTCCAATCGGACAAGACGTTGATGATGAAAGCCTGATTGAAGCTGGAGCTGCCGAATCCCGGCGCGCGAATGAGCAAGCGTTGTACCTCGCCGCTTTCTGTATAGGGCAGAAGACGTCGTTCGATCTCATCCAAATAGCGGACCATATAATCGAAGGACGCGCCTTCAGGACCCCGAACAGCAATGAAGAAGCCGCCCCGATCTTCTGTAGGTACATATTCCTCGTCGATCCGCGTGGTGAGATTCCAGGCACCCACGAATAAGCCAATCAAGACGAAACCAACAATGATCGGCCGTGGGATCAGTCGATCGAGTATCCAGCCATAGCCGGCCCGAAGCACGCGGAAGACGAAATCGATGCTGCGCGGCAAAATGGTCAGCCAACTCTTCTTGTCGACAGGCTTCAAAAGCTTCGACGCCATCATTGGCGTAAGCGTCAGGGCCAGCAAGCTCGAGAAGCCAACCGCAGCGGCCATGGTCAAGGCGAATTCTGTGAATAGCCGGCCAAGATCACCCTGCATAAATGTGATGGGCACGAAGACGGCAATTAGAACGAGCGTTGTCGCGATCACCGCAAACCCGACTTGTCGGGCGCCCTTATAGGATGCGACCAGTGGCGTTTCGCCCTCTTCTTCGATGCGTCGCGCGACGTTTTCGAGCACAACAATCGCATCATCGACCACGAGCCCGATCGCAAGCACCAAGGCCAACAGGGTTAAGAGATTGACCGACAAGCCCAAAGCAAAAATGACGATGAAGGTCGCCGTGATCGACACCGGAACTGTAATCGCCGGAATGAGCGTCGCGCGAATACTTCCAAGGAAGAGAAAAATCACCAAAGTGACCAGCGCCACCGCAATGGCGAGCGTGATGTAAACTTCTCGGATGGACGCGGAAATAAACACCGAACTATCGAATGAACGCGCGATATAGATGCCATTGGGCAGATTACCGTTCAGCTGATCAGCGAGATTGCGCGCCGCTTCCGCCACTTCAACCGTGTTGGCCGTTGACTGTTTAATGATGCCCAGTCCGACCATCGGGACGCCATTCCCGCGGAACATGTTGCGGTCTTCTTCTGTTCCCAGCTCAACCCGCGCGACATCGCCCAATCGGACGAGATATCCGTCCGCCCCTTCGGCTATGACCAGTTCGGAAAAGTCTTGCGGTGATTGAAAGGCGCGATCGATACGGACCGAATAGGTTCTTTGATCGGACTCAATACTCCCAGCAGGTGCTTCGATGTTCTCGTTGCGCAGGGCACGTTCAATATCAACAACTGTGAGACTTCGCGCCGCCAAAGCCCGACGATCGATCCAGACACGCATGGCGTAATTCCGCGATCCGCCAACGCGAACGCGTGCAACCCCATCCAAAGCCGAGAAACGGTCGACAATGAACCGCTCGGCAAAATCGGAGAGCTCAGTCGTGGTGAGGTCTTCGGACGCCAGATTGAGCCACATGATCACGTCATCATTGGCGTCTGCCTTCTCTACTTCTGGCGGGTTGGCCTCTTCCGGTAGAATGCGCAGGACGCCAGACACACGGTCTCGGACATCGTTTGCGGCCGCTTCGATGTCGACATCAGAAAAGAATTCAAGCGTGATCCGCGACCGCCCATCGGTCGAACTGGAATCAATCGTTCGGATCCCTTCAACCCCGGCAATTCGGTCTTCGATGATCTGCGTAATCCGCGTTTCGATCACTGACGCCGAGGCACCAGGATAGCGCGTGTCAATCGAGACCACTGGCGCATCAATGTCCGGGTATTCTCGTAACGGCAGGCGATCAAATGAGACGATCCCGAAAATGATCAAAACCAGCGCGATGACCGACGCAAAAACCGGACGTTTGACCGAAATGTCGGAGATCATCATGACTAACGCCCCGCACCAGCGGTGGAGGCTGCATTCGTCGGACGGTCTGGTAGCAACATCGATATGTCACGTACAACCACGGCGGCGCCCTCTCGCACCCGGATCAGGCCTTCTGTGATCACGGTGTCGCCTTCGTTCAACCCATCGGTCACCTCAACGTATCCGTCTTGGCGCGCACCAATTTCGACACGGACGCGGCGGGCGGTCAGGCTGCCATTCTCATCGACGACTCGATATACAAAATCTTCCGGACCAACCGATTCGATACTCTCTTCCGGAATCGCGAGGGATTCACGCGCATCGGCATTGACCGAAACTTGCATGAACATACCCGCAGTCAGCGTGCGATCTTCATTGGGCAGGATCGCTCTGACCAGCGCGGCGCGAGTCACCGGATCGATACGGTTATCAATCGTGGCGACCGTTCCAACGAAGCGCTCCTCTGGGAGATCATCGGTGAGCGCCACAACTTCCGTACCGGGCTGTACCGCTCGCAGAAGCAGGGACGGCACCGAAAAATCCATGCGCATTTGGCTATCATCGACCAAGGTCGCAACCACATCCCCTGGTCCCAAAAAGGTTCCGATACTGACCTGCCGAAATCCCAAGACGCCATCAAACGGGGCAACCAAAATCCGATCTTTCTGGCGCGACTGCACAGCTCGCAAATTGGCGCTGGCGCGATCCATATCGCGCTGGGCCTGATCGAGCTCAGATTTCGAAACCGCCTGCAAATCGCTGAGCCGATCTATCCGCTCTAGCTGCCGGCGCGCTTCCTCAACTTCGGCTTCTGCAGCCTCAACCAAGGCAAGCTGTTCGCGTTGCGCAAGCGAGAGCAAAGTCTGACCTTCAACGACGCGTTGGCCATCATCGAAATAAATCGCCGTGACGCGATCGGCCGAATTTAAGGCAAGCTCAACTTGTTCGTTTGGCTGCAGTGTGCCGATGGCCTCGACCACTGTTGCAAACGGACGCGTCTCGACGGTTTCCGCAAACACGCTGGCCGGTCCTCGCTGCGCCTCTGCGACGGGCACCGCGCCAAATGTTAGCGCCACGAGACCCATAATCATGCCTCTAAGCTGTGGAGTCATAATATACCTTCCCGTTCGGTTCGCACCGTTTCAAGTTGACTGTCTTCCAACATCCCGCCCAAGGCGCGATAGGCTTGAATAGCTGATTTCGCCGTTTGAAGTCGGCTCGACTCAAGCCGATCCTGTGCATCAAGCAGCGTTCTCTGCGCATCAATTACGTCTAAAAAGCTATCTAGCCCTTCTTCGAACCGAACCAAGGCCAGTTCACTCGCTCGTGATGCAGATGCTTCAGCTTCCACCAAGTTTCCGCGGCGGCGGCGTTCCTGCTGGTATTGCGATAGAGCGGTCTCGACCTCACTTAGCGCGTCGAACACGGTTTGCTCATAAAGTGCGATTGCGCCGCGTGCATCCGCATCCGCAACATCAATATCGGCCTTCACGCCTCGCAAGTCGGGACCTTCCCAGACAAGGGTGGGGCCGATGCCAAATCCGAAACTGTCCGACAAATCTCGGTCTTCAACAAAGCCAGAAAACAGATCTACGCTCATGGTCAATGTTGGAAACAGGCGGGCTCGGGCCACTTGGCTCAAGGCCAATCTTTGTCCCAACAAGGCCTCGGCTTGACGGATATCGGGACGGCGTCGGATCATTTGGTCCGGAGTCGCGGTGAGAATCGGTCCTCGCAGCTCAGGAATGTCGCCCTGTTCATTCAAAATTGCAGAAAGTTCAGGATCTGTCATCGGATTGGTCACGCCAAGCAAAGCACCGAGCCGCGCCACCGCGATTTCTACGGTTCCTATAAATGTCGGTAAACTGGCTAAGGTGGTTTGATATTGCGAATTGGCGCGATCTACGTCGAGCTGAGTCGCGCGCCCATTCTGAAATAGTTGAGACAGCAGATCGAGGCTTTGCTTCTGAAGCTGCGCATTGCGTTGCGCGACATCAAGTCGGATTTGGCCGCCGCGTAAATCAGTATAGGCGTCTGCCGTCTGCGCTGCGATGATGACTGCGACATCTCGCCTGGCCTGGCGCGCAGCCTCCAAGCTGAATTCTGCGCTACGGATCTGCGCGGCAATCCGGTCGAAGGCGTCAAATTCCCAATCTGCGCCCAAATTCCCATTAGCGGACAGGCTCACATCGGGGTCGTTTCCGACCGATCGACCGAGATTTGCGCCTGCGGTCGTGCTTGTTGAATAGGAACCCGCGAGCCGCGCTCTGCGCAGCAGCGCTTCCGCTGCGGTCACATTGGCACGGGCCTGATCCAGAGTTCGGTTGTGCGCCAATGCACGGCGGACGAGGCTCATCAGGTCCGGATCATCAAATTCCTGCCACCACTCCACGGGGAGCTCGGCCGGAGACAAATCAACAGAAAATGTATCTGGAACAGTCAGTTGGGGCGGCGTAACGGGCGGCGGTGCCGACGCGCAGCCAACTGCAAACAACAGGAAACCTGCTGCAAGCGCATTGCCTGACGACCTTGCAGAACGGGAAGAACGGAACATTGTCTCGTAGGTAGGACGAGATGCTGATTTTCCTAGGCCGAACTGTAGTTGCGCATTATGTGTCCTAACCCAACCGAGCCTTGTGCTCAAATTTCGCGCTCGGATGCTCAAAGTCTGGCTGCAAAGACAAACGTGGAGCGCCGGTAGGACGCCAGAAAAGAGTGTGAACGAGAGCACGCTATGAGTTAATCAAAATCATTTTGCTGTTTAGGCTAACAAAATCTGTTTCGGTATACGTAGACCTACGGTATCGCGCGCGCGTTACCTCAAATAATATGCTAGAGAAATCCAATGCGAATTCCACGTTCTGTTCTGACCGCGGGCCTGATCCTTCTGGCGTTGGTGGCCTATTTTGGCATCAACAGCTACTTAAATACCCCGGGCCCAAATGCCGGAACAGCGCAAAGCCCGTCAGAGTCAACGAGCGATACGCGCCCGACAGTGCTGGTCAGGGCTGTCATTACGGAACCCCACACAGTGTATCAGTCGTTTAAGGGGCGAACGGAAGCCATTCGAACCGTCACGGTCCGGTCCGAAACAACGGGAACAGTTGCCAGCACACCGGCGATCGAGGGTCGCATCGTAGAGCGCGGCCAGATCCTTTGCGGTTTGGCGCTGGAGTCCCGTGAAGCACGGCTCGCGGAGGCGCAAGCAGCTGTGACCTCCAATGAGTTGGAATATGTATCGGCGGCGGCGCTGCAAGAAAAAGGGTGGACAACTTCCAACCGTGCCGCGGCTCTAAAAGCAGAGCTGGATCAGGCTGAGGCGGCACTTGCGGCCGCTGAAATCGAGATTGAAAAGACGCAAATTCGTTCCCCCTTCCAAGGCGTGTTTGAAAATCGACTGGCGGAACAGGGTGACTTTTTAAGTCCGGGCGCCGGATGCGGCGATGTCGTCGATCTCGATCCGCTACAAGTCGCGTTTCAAGCCAGCGAGGAAAGCATTGCATACATCCAGCAAGGCCAGAACGCACAAGTGACGCTGACGGATGGACGTATTTTGGAGGGTGAGGTCCGCTTCGTGTCACGTTCAGCGGATGAACGTACAAGAACTTTCCGCGTTGAATTGTCTGTTCCGAACGCAGATTTCGCGATCCCGTCCGGTCTGACGGCGAACATTCGCTTGGCACTCGGACAAGCGCCGGCGGTTTTGTTGACGCCCGCATCTCTCGTCTTGCACGATGACGGACGGGTCGGAGTACGGTATGTTGATGCAACAGACACTGTCCGGTTTGTCGAAGTTGTGGTGATCGACGATGTCATTGATGGCATTTGGGTTACCGGTCTTCCGGAAGGGGCTCGGCTTCTCTTACAGGGTCAGGATTTCGTTCGGGAAGGCACTGCAGTCATCCCGACAGAAGCTGAGGAGAGCTAACCATGCATGGGCTAATCGACGGCGCAATCGGCCGAGCCCGAATGGTTCTGGTCGTCTTGCTCGTGGCTCTAGTGTCAGGGTCGCTAACCTATGTGAACCTGCCAAAAGAAGCGGATCCTGATATCGCGATCCCTTTTGTCGGCATCACCATTCCCTTGGAGGGCGTCTCTCCTGAAGATGCTGAACGCCTTCTCGTAAGGCCAGTCGAATCAGAACTTCAAGGTATTGAAGGCCTGATTCAAATCGACTCCTTTGCCGCAGAGGGCGCCGGGCAAATCATCGCTGAGTTTGAAGTGTCCTTCGACCAGGATCAGGCGATCTTGGACGTCAAAGACAAGGTTGACCTTGCGCAGCGGGAGTTTCCCGAAGACGCACGGGAGCCGGTCATCACAGAGATCAATGCGGCCTTGTTCCCAATCGTTGAGGTAAATCTGTATGGCGATGCGCCTGAACGCGGACTTTATCGGGTCGCGCGAAATCTCCAAGAAGAGTTGGAAGCGCTGGACGGCGTATTGGAAGCGCAATTGCGCGGCGACCGCGAAGAGCTGCTGGAAATCGTCATCGATCCCGCAAAATTGGAATCTTATAATCTCTCTTATCAAGATGTGCTTGCGGTGGTTTCTGCAAACAATCGTCTTGTCCCGGCGGGCCGCATCGACATGCAAGAAGGCCGGTTTCCGGTCAAAGTTCCCGGGCTGATCAAAACCGCAGAAGACGCGCTCGACCTGCCTCTGCGATCATCCGCAGATGCTGTTGTCACCCTGTCAGATGTGGCGAGCGTCCGCCGGACTTTTAAAGATCGCGACGTCTACGCGGAATTTAATGGGCAACCTGCGGTAACCATTCAGATCGTTAAACGAACCGGAGCAAATATACTCGATACGGTTGCTGATGTTCGTACAGTGGTCGACGCCTCCAGAGAAAACTGGCCTGAAACGATCGGTGCAGCGCTGACATCTGACCGCTCAGAAATGATCTACGATCAGCTTGGTCAGTTACAATCGTCAATCGCGGTCGCCGTTGTGTTGGTGATGATCATTGTCGTTGCGGCATTGGGTTTGCGTTCGGCTGGCCTGGTGGGTTTGGCCATTCCAGGCTCATTTGTCATGGCGTTTCTGATGCTGGCCGTTTTTGGATACACGATCAACATGATGGTCATGTTTGGCATGGTGATCGCGGTCGGGATCCTCGTCGATGGCGCAATCGTGGTGGTCGAATATGCCGATCGAAAAATGGCAGAGGGCTTCGACCGAAAAGACGCTTATGGCATGGCGGCGAAACGTATGTTCTGGCCGATCGTTGCGTCGAGCGCCACGACTCTCGCAGCATTCTTGCCGTTTTTGTTTTGGGATTCTATGCCCGGAAAATTCATGTCTTATCTTCCGATCACGCTGATCTTCGTGCTCGCGGCCTCTTTGCTGATGGCGCTGATTTTCCTGCCGGTTCTGGGGTCCGTTGTCGGCGGGCGCGGTACTTCGGACGAAGGCGATCTGGCTGCGGTATCAGGCGTTGACGGGGATCCACTCGATGCCAAAGGGTGGTTGGGCCAATATGCGCGCTTAACGGCCGGTTTGATAAACCGACCCTTATTGGTGACAACCGGCGCAATCGCGGTCGTGTTTTCAATCTTCGTTTGGTTTGGCTCCTCGGAACACAAATCTGAGTTTTTCTTGGATGTTGAACCGGAGCAGCTTTACGTGTTCGTTCAGGCCCAAGGAAATTTGTCGGCCGACGAAGAATACGACATCGTCAGGCGAGTCTCTGGCGAACTTCTAAGCGTCGACGGCATTGAATCCATATCGACAACCTCCGGGGCACCGGCATCGGGCGGCTTTAGCTTCGACGGCGTCGGAGCACCGCCGAACGACACGATCGGTCGCATCCTTCTCAGTTTGAAGGGGCGCGAGAATGGTTTTGACGGACGTGAAGTCGAAGCTGAGATCCGTGACACACTCGCGGCGCTCAGGACAATTCCGACAGAGGTGCAAGCCCTGCAGCAAGGTCCACCGGTCGGCAAGGACGTCCAAATTTTGTTGCGCTCCAATGATGGCGAGGCTTTGAACGCGGCAGCTGCTCAAATCCGCAGTTTCATGGATGGTGTGGACGGTTTGATCGAAATTGAGGACAGTCGGCCGCTGCCAGGGATCGAGTATCGGCTGGAAGTTGACCGCGAGCAAGCGGGCAAATTTGGTGTCGACATTACGCAGATTGGCGCCGCCGTTCAGCTTTTGACCAACGGTATATTGATTGGACGCTATCGGCCAGATGATGCGCTCGACGAGCTCGACATTCGCGTCCGCTTCCCGGAATCAGACCGCAGTGTAGAAGCGATCGATCGGCTGCGCATCGCGACGCCAGATGGGCAAGTTCCGCTCTCTTTGTTTGTTGATCGAAAGCCTGCCCCGAAAGTCACACAAATTGAACGCCGCGACTCCAAGCGCAGCATTCTCCTTCGCGCCAACGCCGCCGAACAGGGTGAGGGCGCAACAAAGGTCGCTGAAATGCAGGAGTGGATTGCCCAAGCCAATATCAATCCAGTTGTGGACATCAAATTTGAGGGCGCAAATGAGGAAACCGAGGCGGCGGGAGCTTTCTTCCAATACGCCGCGCTCGCCGCGCTGTTCCTAATGGGCATTATTCTGCTCTGGGAATTCAACAATTTCTACCATGTTACCCTGACACTTTCCGCAGTGATTTTGTCGACCGCCGGCGTCCTGATCGGGATCCAGCTGGTTCTACCCTATATTTCGATCTTGATGATCGGGACCGGAATTGTCGCCTTGGCCGGGATTGTGGTGAACAACAATATCGTCTTAATCGACACCTTCCAGCGCCTTCAAAAGGATGGTCGGACGACCGAGGAAGCGGCCCTTGCCGCGGCCGCACAGCGTATCCGACCGATCCTATTGACGACGCTGACCACCGTCTGTGGCCTCTTGCCAATGGTGTTCAAGATGAATGTGAGCTTTGCGACAGGGACCATCAGCTTTGGTGGCGTGACAGCTGAATGGTGGGTGCCATTGGCGACCGCCGTCGTTTTCGGTCTCAGCTTCTCAACCCTGATGACATTGATTGTGACGCCGGTTTGGTTGGCCGCGCCGGCGAAGATGGCCCGATTCAGACGGCGTCTGTTGCGCTGGGTCGGCCTGTCTAAACCGCCCGCCGAAACAAGTCCTTCGCAAAGTCAGAACCCGGTCTCGGCCCCAATTCGCCCGGCTGCGGAATAAACCCGCATAAACAAATCGACGAGAAGGGTTTCTGTATCTCTTGGCGGAGAGGCCTTCGGGATGATAGCACTGTGACCAACAAACAGGATCGCCAAGATCCGATGTGGAGGAAACAGTGGTGGCAAACAGCATCTATAATTTTGGGGATCTCATGGATGCCGTCGGCGCAAAGCTGACGGATGACAATCCTGCCTTAATCCATGGCGATCGAATTATTAGCTGGCCGGAGATGACGCGTCGGTCAAACAATGTCGCGCGTGCGTTGCTCGCGCGCGGCGCAGAAACGGGCGACAAAGTCGGTTTCTATATGCGCAATCAACCGGAATACATGGAAGGATTGACGGCTTGCTGGAAGGCGCGCCTGACCCATGTGAATGTCAACTTCCGTTATCTTGACGATGAGCTGACATATATTTTCGACAATTCAGACAGTGTCGTCGCGTTTTTTGACATCGAATTTCGAGACAATATCGAGCGTATTCGGGACCGGCTTCCAAATGTGAAAATCTGGGTCGAGGTTGGCGGCCAGCATGACACGCCGGATTTCGCTGTGGCGTATGATGATTTGGCCGGTGACGGCGATGGCAGCCCACTCAACAACGATCGCTCCGGCGAAGACCAGCTCTTCCTCTACACCGGCGGCACTACGGGGATGCCAAAGGGTGTTATGTGGAGCCACGAAATCTGGCGCCAATCGAGCCTTGAATCCATGCTGACCATTTATGGCGCTGCCCCTTCAAACATGGATGAGCATTTGGCCTTTGTCGAAGACGTTGGCCAATTCGGTCGGCAAGTGCCGGCCTGCCCGTTGATGCATGGCACAGGCCTGTTCACGGCAATGGGCGCCATCCTCAATGGCGGCGCGATTGTAACGCTGCCGACCAAGTCGAAATTCCTACCGGAAGAGTTGTGGGAAACCGTTGAGAAACACGGCGTGACGGCGATGGCGATCGTCGGTGACGCGTTCGCCAAACCAATGGTGGCGGTGCTCGATGACGCACCTGATCGGTTCGATCTGTCGAGCGTGCAGACCATTACATCCTCAGGTGTCATGTGGAGCCATGACGTCAAAATGGAGCTCATCAAGCACCTTCCTCAAGTCGCTTTGATGGACAGTTTTGGCGCCTCGGAGGCGGTCGGCTTCGGCATGTCGGTCACAACCGCAGAAGGTGGAACCCAGACCGCAAAATTCACCATTGGTGGCAACTGCAAAGTGTTCAGTGAGGATGGTCGCGAGATCCAACCGGGCAGCGACGAACCGGGTTTCATTGCGCGCGGTGGGGCTGTGCCGCTTGGCTATTACAAGGATCCCAAGAAATCCGCCGAGACCTTCAAAACCATTGACGGCGTTCGTTATTCAATCCCTGGCGATTGGTGCACGGTCGCAGAGGACGGCACGCTCACCCTGCTCGGCCGCGGCTCAATTTGCATAAATTCCGCAGGTGAAAAAATCTATCCCGAAGAAGTCGAAGAAGCCTTGAAAGCACATGATGCGGTGACCGACGCGCTGGTCGTGGGCGTCCCAGATGACAAGTGGGGACAGGCGGTCACCGCCGTGGTGCAGCTCGATCAGGATGGCCAAACGGACGAGGATACTTTGCGCGCATTCGTGCGGACTCAGCTTGCTGCCTACAAGGCACCCAAGCGCATTTTGTTTAAAGAGAATCTCGGCCGCGCACCCAACGGCAAAGCCGATTATAAGGGCATCAAAACCTTCGCACTTGAATCATTGGGTCTGCCTGCATGAAGCGGCTTTTAATCGCCAATCGCGGCGAGATCGCCTTGCGCATTGCTCGTGCGGCGAAAGCCGAACACCTGACCACGCTGGGTGTGTTTTCAGAAGACGATATGGGCGCCCCCCATACACGCCAAATGGATGCGCTGATACCGCTCTCCGGATCAGGGTCAGAGGCGTATCTCGACATCGCGCAAATCGTCGACAAGGCCGTTGCGGCCGACGTTGACGCCGTCCATCCGGGCTATGGCTTTCTGAGCGAGAACGCGGCCTTTGGGCGCGCGGTCGAGGCAGCCGGCATGACCTTTATCGGTCCGACACCCGAAGTATTGGCTCAGCTGGGTGACAAGCTTCAGGCGCTAGAATTGGCTAAATCCTGTGGCGTACCGGTGCTCGCTTTGGCGGATAAGGTGTTGGATATCCCGAAGATAAAGGCCTGGATGAAATCCGGTATGGCCGGGGATCAAATCCTTATCAAAGCCCTGTCTGGCGGAGGTGGCCGGGGTATACGCGTGGTCTCCAATCCGGATGAATTGGACGCGATTGCCGCGCGCGCCGCTTCTGAGGCCAAATCGGCATTCGGACAAAGCGATCTCTACGCCGAGCGCTATCTCGAAAATGCACGTCATGTCGAAGTTCAGATCATCGGCGATGGATCCGGTGCGGTTAGCCATCTTTGGGACCGCGATTGCAGCCTTCAACGTCGCCACCAAAAACTGCTCGAAATCGCCCCGAGCCCCAACCTGTCTGACGACGTCCGCAATCGGCTTTGCGAGGCTGCCAAATCGATGGCCGAGGCGGTCAATTATCGCGGCGTCGGGACATTTGAATTTTTGGTCGATGCGAAGACCCATTCCTTTTACTTCATTGAAGCCAATGCCCGTTTGCAAGTTGAGCACACCGTCACCGAGGCCGTGCTCGGCATTGACTTGGTGAAAGCGCAATTGGCCATCGCTTATGGCCAATCCCTCGCCGATTCCGGTTTGCAACAAGACGATATTCCACCGCCAAATGGCACTGCCGTGCAGGCCCGAATCTTGTTGGAGAGCTTGCGCCCGGGCGGGATGGTTATTCCATCAGATGGCGAACTGACCGCCTATGACCCACCGACAGAAAAAGGCATCCGGGTCGATGATTGCGGTCATGTCGGTTATCGTCCGAACCCAGCTTTCGACTCTTTGGTAGCAAAGGTCGTCGCGTATGAGCCGAATGGCGATCTGTCGGCGGCGCTTGCCCATCTTTCTAAGGCGCTTGACGACTTTGAGTTGGACGGCGCGGCCTCAAATCTGGATTTCCAGCAAAACCTGATCAGTGATCCAAGGGTTGATCGCTATGATGTGAGCACGCAATTCATCGACGCCAATCTCGATGATTTCCTCGCCTCGCCGATTTCCGATGCGAGTTTGGATCCGCTCGCGGTTCTCAGCACGCCGGACGCATTTGGAGCGACCGGACTGAGCGACGCACCGACCCATATTGGCGATCAACCCCCATTAGCCGCCGGCCTCACCAGTGTTGATGCGCCAATGCCCGGCAAGCTTGTCTCCCTCACAGTAGAGATTGGCGACGAGGTGGCCGCCGGGCGCACTGTGGCAATCCTCGAATCCATGAAAATGGAGCATGAAGTCAAAGCAGGTGTCAGCGGTTTGGTCGACGCACTTCCCGTCCTGCTGGGTGATCAGGTACTCGAAGGACAGCGATTGATCCACGTCACACCGCAAGACGTATCCGTCGACGCTGCAGCGGATACTGCGGAGATCGATCTCGATGATATTCGGCCAGACCTACAAGAGGCGCTCGACCGGATCGGTGCGGGCCACGATGAAAACCGCCCCAAAGCGGTGGAGAAACGCAAAGGTCGGGGTCACCGCACCGCGCGCGAAAATATTGCTGATCTTTGCGATCCTGGCAGCTTTGTCGAATACGGCTCCGTGGTACTCGCAGCGCAACGGCGACGGCGGGAGATGGCGGATCTGATCGCCAACACGACAGGCGACGGCATGGTCTGCGGCCTTGGCCATGTGAATGGCGATGTTTTCCCGGACACGCAGTCTCGGATCATGGCAATGAGCTATGACTATATGGTTCTTGCCGGCACGCAGGGCGCGTTGAACCACTATAAGAAGGATCGGATGTTCGAGCTGGCCGAAGCGCATTGCTTGCCGACTGTGCTGTATGCCGAAGGCGGCGGCGGACGCCCGGGTGACACTGACACGATGGGCGTGGCCGGTCTTGATTGTTTGGCCTTCAATTATTTCGCCCGGCTTTCGGGATTGGTGCCAACCATTGGTATCGTCAATGGCCGTTGCTTTGCTGGAAATGCGGTTCTGTTAGGGTGCTGCGACGTGATTATCGCAACTGAAAGCGCGAATATCGGTATAGGCGGTCCGGCCATGATTGAAGGCGGCGGCCTCGGCGTCTTTCGTCCCGAGGAAGTTGGCCCGATCGATGTCCAAGTCCCGAATGGCGTGGTCGACATAGCAGTCAAAGACGAAGCAGAGGCGACGGCGGCGGCCCGTAAATACCTCTCCTATTTCCAAGGCGCAATTGACACTTGGGACGCACCGGATGCGCGCGCCTTGCGGTTCGCGGTGCCCGAAAATCGGCTCCGCTGGTATGATATGCGAACGGTGATTCATGGCATCGCAGATATCGACAGCGTGCTCGAGCTTCGCCCAAATTGGGGCGTCGGCGTGTTCACCGCCCTGATCCGGGTTGAAGGGCGTCCGATGGGTGTGATCGCAAACAATCCTGGGCATCTTTCTGGTGCGATCGATTCCCCAGGCGCCGACAAAGCCGCGCGGTTCATGCAGCTCTGCGACGCGTTTGATCTACCCGTCCTATCTTTGATCGACTGTCCAGGCATTATGGTCGGACCGGAAATCGAAAAGACGGCGCTGGTTCGGCACGCATCCCGTTTGATGGTGATCGGCGCCAACGTCGATATTCCGCTGATCTGTGTTGTCATCCGAAAAGGGTATGGATTGGGCGCGCAAGCGATGGCCGGCGGCAGCTTTCGAACCCCAGCCATGATGGTCACTTGGCCGACCGGCGAGTTTGGCGGCATGGGACTGGAAGGTGCCGTAAAGCTCGGCTACCGCAAAGAGCTGGAAGCCCTTGAGGATATCGACGAGCGACGCGCGCTCTATGATGAACTGGTCGCCAAATCCTATGAACGGGGCAAAGCCATCAATATGGCGTCGCACTTTGAAGTCGACGACGTCATAGATCCCGCCGATACGCGAGCTCGGATTATGGCGGTGCTGCGAAGCCTTCCGCCGCAACCGGTTAAGACCGGTAAGAAACGGCCGAACATTGATACGTGGTGATCAGCGCATCTTTTGCGGCGACAACCATTCCGGAACTTTCTGCGGCTTCTTGTATCGAATTGCCGACACAACCGCCAAGGCCAGAGCATGAGCACGCAAGCTGATCACGGCATCGGCCGTTTCCGTGTCTTCGCCGTTAAGCGCGCGCTGAAAGGCGGCGATAAGCCGGCCTTTGCCGCGCATAGATTCGGGTAACGCGCGCACTTCAGGAAGGTCGTCAATCGGCTCGGCAGGCGCGCCGCCATGACCATGCACCAGCTGACCCGCATCGAGATCACCGTCCAACCGGAGTTTGGTCCCCGCAAAAATCAATCGATGCACACGCGCTTCACCTGGCGCACAAGGCTGCAAGTCGATAAAGGCGTGACCGCCTTCGCGATAATCGAAGGTAATCTGTGCCGGTACCGGTTGTTCACTTGGCGGCGCGTCTGGGTCTGGCGTCGGCAGGCTGACATGGACCCGAACCGGCCGTTCTGGAGCGAGCCGCGCAACCAGATCGCAACTGTGCACCAGGGCAAACACCCAATCGCGCTCGGTTTCCGCGTCAGCAGGATAGGGCAGGTGCGCGCTCTGTCCGACTTTGACTTGGATCAGCGGCCCCGTCTGGGCTGTATTGGCTTCGTCAATCAACGCATCGATGACCGGGTCAGCAGCGCCCTGCAACCCAATCTGAAATGGCACACGAGCGGCCCTCATCTGTTTGACCATCGCCATGCCACCGCGAACCGTCGGGCTGATCGGCGCAGAGACCAGCATCGGTATCGGGCGTTTGGTCAATTGCGGCAGGATGTTGTGATTTTCGTCCTGGCCGCGCGCCAAGATCAGCGCGTCGAGTTTCACATTTGACACCATATCTTGCCAGCTTGTGAAGATGCTGGGTGACGCAGGGAGGCTTCGCAATCGCTCCAGAGCACGGTTCAGCGGCGCGTCCTCCGGCTCGCATATGGCAACCAGCTCTGCGTCCGGCAAGGCCGCGACGACTTGTATAAAGTCCTCACCCTGCGGCCCTGTGCCGATCAGCCCGTAGCGTTTGCCGTTTGTCTTCGCCATCCCACCCCGATTGTCAGTTGGTTCGACCCACCGATCGAACCACAGCGGCTTAGAGATACCGAATTCACATTAAACGGCAATGTTGCGCTTCTTATGCCCACCGGAGTGCACGCAGAGTGGACCCGGCAGTCGACGTGCCGATCGCGTCCAGATGGGGTTACGCTTATCTCGGCCTACCCTTGCAGTTTGGTGCCTCAAGCGGTGCCACCGTCTAGTCGGGTGGCTGGACACCGTTCTGCAACTGTGAGGTCATGCTTTGGATCTTGCTGATCAAGGCGTCGGCCGATCCGTTGTTTTGATCCAGGATCGACAAGAACTGGGCTTGTTGCTCAATCGCCAGCCAAATCAGATTGCCGTCGGCATCAAGCGCAACGTCAACGACTTGATACTGGTTGCCACGATCGAGCACGCGCCAGCGCACTTCCAGCGTCTGACCATCGCCTCGCAAAATTTCGGTATCAACAATCGAGTCGCGCGGATTGCGATCCGTCGACCCCGTCACGTCGACCTTCTGGCCGCGATACTCATTGAAGTAGAATTCGTAGACGGCGAGCGCATAGGTTCGGAAGGCAGCGAGATAGCTTTCCATTTCGGCGTCGGTGAACCGACGCGAGTATTTGCCAATGACGAAGCCTGCCACAGCATCAATGTTTGCAAACTCATCCATATATTGCTGGAAGGCGACCCGCCGTTCAGCGGCATCCAGATCTGGGTCATTGAGCGATTCCAACACGCTATTGGCGTTCTCGCGAACGAATTCCTCAGTGTCGATATCAGCCATTGCGGGCACCGCGGCGAGCAGGGCACAGCTGGCAGCTAAAAGCATAGTTCGAAGGGCCATTGGACGTCCTCGTTTTTAGTCTTCAACTTCTTCGTCGAATAGATAATCGTCGAATTCAGGCAAATTTGCGTACGGATCTTGTTCTTCTTGCCCATCTCGGATCGCAGCACGGCGCGATTGATCATAATTGCGACGCAACGCGGTATAGGGCTCGGGCTGATCCCGCAAGATTTGAATGGTGGGTTCGAGACGTTCCCGAGCGGACAACGCCCCGATGACGGCAAGACCAATACGCGTCTCATCATCATTCTCAAACTCGGCATAATTCAGCGGGTTCATCACATTGTCGACGCCGATACCGACAACGTCTCGTACATTGCTGCCACCGCCAAATGGCAGAACCAGGAATGCGCCACCAGGTACGCCCCATGTACCAAGCGTTTGACCAAAGTCTTCTCGATGACGCGGTATTCCGACGGCGGACGCTGGGTCGAACACACCCGCGATACCCACCGTAGTATTCAATGCGAACCGGTTCAGCGTGTCGAAAGCTGCGCCAGGCTTGCCCTGAAGCACGGTGTTCGCGAACACCACCGGCTGGCCAAGATTGGATAGGAAATTGTTGACCCCAGAACGGATCGTCGGCGTTGTGACATAACGATAGCCGTCGGCCGCAGGACCCAAGACGGCTTTATCAACACTCTCATTGAAGGCGAACATACTCCGATTCCAACCCTCGAGAGGATCGTAAACCTGCTGATTCGCTCCAGACTGTTCCATGCTCGCGCATCCAACGAGCGCGAAGGCTAGAACAAAACTGCCAATTCTCTGCCGCATAACTTTGTCCTCGTTATCGAGTGACGATATGTGCTCGGTCGCTCTGCAAATCAATCTCAACTATCATGACAGCTTGTTATTGAAAAAAGCGTGCCATGCGCGCAACAGCGCACCCTTGTAAAACATATAAATGATGGTTTATATGTTTAGGATGACTGCCAGCCCGGATATATTGACCGAAGCCTTGCGCGCTGCCGGCGAACCGACGCGGTTTCGTATCCTCGCCCTATTGCGGCGAGGTGAGCTTGCGGTCGGCGAATTGGTCCAAGTGCTCGAGCAAAGTCAGCCCAGACTGTCGCACCATTTAAAGACATTGGCCATGGCCGGCCTGGTTGATCGCCTGCCCGAAGGGTCGTGGGTGTTTTACCGTGCAGCCAGAGAGGGTTGGGCCGCCCGCCTGCTCGACGGACTGTTTGATGAGGCGATTTGCGACACCACCACGCTCAGCGCGGACGTCGCAAAGCTGGAACATGTGCGTGAAAATCGCGCGAAATCAGCCGCGTCCTATTTTGGCGAGATTGCCGAAGATTGGGATCGGCTCCGGTCGATGCATTTTCCGAATGAGGCGCTAGAAGGCGCCCTGCTGGATCTCGCGGGTCGCGGCCCGTACGGACGCGTGATCGATCTTGGCACAGGGACAGGACGGATGTTGACCCTGTTCGCGCCATTCGCTCAAGAACTCGAAGGGCTCGACCTGTCTCACCAAATGCTCACCGTGGCGCGCGCCAATCTAGATGCGGCCGGCGTCGAGCATGCCTCTGTGCGCCAAGGCGATGTCAGCGAAACGCCGTTTCCTGAGGCCCATGCCGATCTCGTCATTGTCCATCAAGTGCTCCACTATCTCGACGCGCCTGACCGCGTCATTGCGGAGGCTGCGCGCATTCTGCGTCCGGGCGGCCAGTTGCTGGTGGTCGACTTTGCACCGCACACGCTGGATTTCCTCCGCCAAGACTTTGGCCACCGCAGGCTCGGTATTCGATCTGAGGACATGCAACGCTGGACCGAGGCTGCGAACCTTGAAGCCGCGACGCCCCTGGCCTTCGATCCACCGGAAACACTGGAGCATGGGCTTCACGTGAACATCTGGTCTGCGAAACGGCCACAAGAGTTACAATCCCAGGGAGTGGCAGCATGACCCTCGTCCATTCAGGTCCGGCTCCGAACGTATCGTTTGAGTTCTTCCCACCAAAGACAGACAAGATGGAAGCAAAGCTTTGGGAAAGCGTTGCGCGGCTCGAGCCGATGGCGCCGCAATTCGTCTCGGTGACCTATGGCGCAGGTGGCTCAACGCGGGATCGCACGCAGAGAACCGTCTCCAAGATTGCGCAAGATACGCGCCTCGCGCCGGCGGCCCACCTGACTTGCGTGAGCGCCAGCAAGGAAGAGGTTCTGCAAATTGCGACCGATTTCTGGAATGCTGGCGTCCGCCATTTGGTGGCGCTGCGCGGCGATGCCCCCGAAGGTATGGGCGCCAAGTTCGAACAACATCCAGGCGGATTCCGCGACAGTGTCGATTTGGTTCAAGGTGTTCGTGACTATGACATCGCCCCAGGTGCCCGCTTCGAGATAAGTGTATCTTGCTACCCCGAACAACATCCTGACAGCCAAGGCTGGGACGAGGACATCGCCTTCCTAAAAGCCAAACAAGATGCCGGCGCCGACCGCGCGATCACGCAATTCTTCTTCGAGCCCAATATCTATTTTGCCTTCCTTGAGCGTGCCCGTGCCGGGGGTGTCACGATGCCGATTGTGCCGGGCATTATGCTGCAACCGAACTTCAAAGGGCTCGCGCGCATGGCCGCCGTGGTTCAGGCGAGCATTCCCGATTGGCTGCATGAGCTTTATGATGGAACTGAGGACGATGCCGAAACGCGCGAGCTGATTACAGCCAATGTCGCCGTCGAGCTATGCAACGCTTTGGCCGAACAAGGCGTCAAAGACTTCCACTTCTACACGCTGAACCGGGCTAGCCTGGCGCTGTCGACCTGCCGCATGCTGGGCCTTAAACCGAAACAGGTCGCCGCGTGACGCAAGCCAGGACGCTTCTCAAGGATTGGCGCGTCTGGACGGGCGCGAGTGTTGTGACCGGGCTCGGCCTGTTCGCCGCCAATCAATTGTCGCAGCCGGAACTCACACAGGCAGAAATGGACGCGATCAGCAACAGCTTGGTCACGCGCTCAATGGATCCTGCTTATCAAGGCGATGATGTGTGCGAATCCTATCGCACCAAAATCGCCTATTTGAGCGAATGTGCCGGTATGTTCGAGAACGGCGTAACCGGCCCCTGCCCAGCCCGCGACGCCCCTGCTGGGATCGATATACCGTCGTCCGCCGATGGGTTGACGCAAAAGATTGCCGGACTGGAACGCCTGAAAGACGAGGGCTGCAAAGCCCCCCTTTTGAGATCCAACCTGCTGACCGAAATCGGAGATGAGCCATGACCAATCGCAATGATCGCATTGCCCGCTTACTTGCCATCGCCAAGGAACGGATCCTGATGTTGGACGGATCCTGGGGCGTCATGATCCAACGCAAAGGCCTGGAAGAAGCCGATTATCGCGGCGAGCGGTTTGCGGATTACAACGGACAGATGCAGGGCAATAATGACATTCTCTGCCTGACACGGCCGGATCTCGTCACTGAATTACACGATGCCTACTTCGCTGCCGGTGCCGACATCTCAGAAACGAATACCTTTTCGGCGACAGTGATTGCGCAAGACGATTACAAGCTCGACGCCGACACGGTGCGCGACATCAATTTCGAAGGCGCAAAGCTTGGCCGCGCAGCCGCAGATCGCTGGACCGAGCAAGAGCCAGACAAGCCACGCTTTATCGCCGGCGCCATCGGTCCGCTCAACAAAATGCTGTCCATGTCCTCTGATGTGAACGATCCCGGCGCCCGCGAAGTCACGTTCGACCAGGTCTATCAAGCGTATCGACAGCAGGTTCAGGCGCTGAACGAAGGCGGCGTGGACCTCTATTTGATCGAAACCATCACCGACACATTGAACTGCAAGGCGGCGATCAAAGCGATCCAAGATCTCGAAACAGAGGGAATGGACAAGCTGCCGATCTGGATTTCTGGGACGATCACTGACCGGTCTGGTCGAACCCTATCAGGCCAGACGGTTGAGGCTTTCTGGTATTCCGTGCGCCACGCCAAGCCATTTGCAATCGGGCTAAATTGCGCGCTCGGCGCGGATTTGATGCGGCCGCATGTCGCCGCGCTATCGCGTATCGCCGATACGCTGGTCGCGGCCTATCCAAATGCCGGTCTGCCAAATGAAATGGGCCAGTATGACGAAACCGCAGAACAGACCTCAGGCGCGGTTTCTAGCTGGGCTCAAGATGGTTTGGTCAACATACTAGGCGGCTGTTGCGGCACCGGTCCAGAGCATATCGAGGCGATTGCCAATGCCGTGAAAGCGCTGCCACCACGCGACGTGCCACAGCATAACTCGGCCATGCGTTTGGCCGGGCTTGAACCGTTTGAGCTGACCTCATGAGCGTAAACGGACCTGTCGTTTCTGGCGATTTGTTCGCGTTTTATGGTCTGCTGAAACAGGGGGCGGACGGCACGCCCGAGCACATCGATCTCGAAACAGCCGGTGCATTCCTCGGACCCTGCAGGCTAATTGGCGCGCTGTATGATCTTGGTGGTTTTCCGGGCCTGGTCCGCGGGGACATACTCTGCCACGCCATGCTATATCGGCTAAATGATACAGACATTGTGGCGGCGCTCGACGCATTTGAGGACGTCCTTCCCGAAACGCCCGAGCGCTCAGAGTATCTTCGCATCAAAAGTGCGGTGCTTGACGATACGGGCAAACCAACAGGCGACCAAGCTTGGATCTACTGGTACAATCAAAGCGTCACCGGCAAACGGCTGTTGGAGGATGGCAATTGGCCGTTGCAGGGTGGACGACGGGACCGAATGGCGGAGGAGGTTTGAGCCATGGGAAAAATGTATGACACGCTCGACGACAAGCTGATCAAATTCATCGAAGCCCAAAAGATGTTCTTCGTGGCCACAGCGCCATTGAACGCTGACGGTCATGTGAATCTGTCGCCGAAAGGGTATGACAGCTTCGCGATTATTGACTCGCTCACTGTCGCTTATCTCGATCTTGGTGGGTCTGGTATTGAGACCCAGGCCCACATCCAAGAAAACGGTCGCATGACCATTATGTTTTGCGCCTTTGATGGGCCGGCAAACATCTTGCGACTGTATGGGCAGGGTGAAGCGGTCCAATTCGATGATCCGCGCTTCTCGGATTTGATCAAATTGTTCCCGAACTTTGAAAAAGCCCGGTCAATCATCACGCTCAAGATCACCCGCATCGCTGACAGTTGCGGCTGGGGCGTCCCGTTCTACGAATTCAAAGGTGAACGCGATCAGCTGAAACGGACCTGGGATCACGCTTATGAACAGCATGGCGAGGCCGTCAATCAGCATTTCTATGAAAGCAATGCTGAGAGCATTGATGGCTTGCAAGGCATGAAGGAGCCGAGTTGATGACTTATATCGATGGATTTGTTGCCGCGGTGCCACTGGCGAACAAAGAGGCCTATCTTGAACATGCCCGCATCACCGGACCGGTGTTCAAGAAATATGGCGCCTTGCGGATTATGGACAATTGGGGCGACGAAGTGCCGGATGGCGAGACCACATCATTTCCATTGGCGGTGAAAGCAGAGCCCGGCGAAGTCATTGTCTTTTCCTGGATCGAATGGCCGTCAAAGGAAGCGCGTGAAAAAGGCATGGAGGAGTGCATGGCTGACCCGATTTTTAATGATGAAGACATGGCGATGCCGTTTGATGGCAAGCGCATGCTGGTCGGCAGTTTCGAAACCATTTTTGAAGTTTGATGACTGCATCCCTTAGTCCTACGCTGCCCATCGCTCGTCCGTGGGGCCCAGCCTGCAAGGTCTCGGGTACGATCGAAACCGATCACTCCGCTCCCGGTTTTCTGCAGACCGACCCGTGCTGGATTGCCCCATCGAGTTGGGTAAAGCGCGAAAGCAAGATCCGAATTCGGGACACATAATAAATGACGACAGCCTCCCAGACCTTTGTGAACATTGGCGAACGCACCAATGTGACTGGTTCCGCTCGGTTCCGGAAACTGATCGCCAATGGCGATTATGCCGCCGCTGTTGAAGTCGCACGCCAGCAAGTTGAGAATGGCGCTCAGATCATCGATGTAAATATGGATGAAGGCATGTTGGATGGTGCCGCGGCGATGCGCACCTTCCTAAACCTGATCGCCGCCGAACCCGACATTGCCCGCGTACCGGTGATGATTGACAGCTCCAAATGGGAGGTCATCGAAGCCGGTCTGAAATGCGTGCAAGGCAAAGCCGTCGTCAATTCGATCTCAATGAAGGAAGGCGAGGACCAATTCCGCGAGCAAGCGCGGGAATGTCTGTCCTATGGCGCGGCCGTTGTGGTTATGGCGTTCGATGAAGTGGGTCAGGCCGACACGGCGCCGCGCAAGATCGAGATTTGCCAGCGTGCGTTCAAGATTCTCACTGAAGAGGTCGGCTTTCCGCCCGAAGACATCATCTTCGATCCGAACATTTTCGCGGTCGCAACCGGAATTGAAGAGCACAACAATTACGCTGTCGACTTTATCGAAGCGACCAAGATCATTCGCGAGACCTGCCCCGGCTGTCACATCTCCGGTGGGCTTTCCAATGTGAGTTTCTCCTTCCGCGGCAATGAACCGGTGCGCCGGGCGATGCATTCGGTCTTTCTCTACCACGCCATTCCTGCCGGCATGGATATGGGCATCGTCAATGCAGGCCAGCTCGACATTTATGACGAGATCGAGCCGAAGCTTCGCGACCTGGTCGAAGATGTGATCTTGAACCGGAACGATGATGGCACGGAAGCCTTGGTTGATTACGCCGAACAGTTTCGCGGGCAGAAGGGCAAAACCGCCGAGAAAGACATGTCTTGGCGAGAGTCGACGGTCGACAAACGCCTGCAGCACGCCTTGGTCAACGGCATCACGGAATTCATTGAAGATGACACGGAAGAGGCGCGCGCCTCTGCGGCACGCCCGCTTCACGTCATCGAGGGCCCGCTGATGGACGGCATGAATGTCGTTGGTGACTTGTTTGGCTCGGGCAAAATGTTCTTGCCGCAAGTGGTGAAATCGGCCCGCGTGATGAAGGCTGCTGTCGCCTATCTCGACCCGTTCATGCAAGCAGAGAAAGAAGAACTCGGCACGGTCGACACCTCGAATGGCAAAGTGCTGATGGCCACTGTCAAAGGCGATGTCCACGATATCGGCAAGAACATTGTCGGCGTCGTGCTTGCCTGTAATGGCTATGAGATTGTCGACATGGGCGTCATGGTCCCAGCCGAGGACATTCTCGACAAGGCGGTTGAGGAAAACGCCGACATTATCGGCCTCTCTGGCCTGATCACACCAAGTCTGGATGAAATGGTCTTTGTCGCCCGCGAAATGCAACGCCGCGACATGAAACAGCCTCTGCTGATCGGCGGCGCGACGACGTCACCCGCGCATACGGCGGTGAAAATCGACCCGTCCCGGAACAATGGACCGACCATTCACGTTACGGATGCGAGCCGCGCTGTGGGCGTGGTCTCATCGCTCCTTTCAGATGATGAGCGCCCGCTCTTCGTCGAGACCACGCAAGCGCGCTATGCTCGGATGCGTGAAAGCAGAGCGGGTGGTCCGCCCAAGAAGCGCCTGTCGATCGCCGAAGCGCGCAAGGCGGCCTATGTACCGGAAACGCCAGCACCATCCGCACCGAGCTTCACGGGTACCAAAGTGCTGGAAGATTTCGATCTTGCCGAGCTCGCCCGTTACATTGACTGGACGCCCTATTTTTCAAGTTGGAATCTGGCAGGCCGCTTCCCGCAAATCCTCGAAGACAAGATTGTCGGTGAAGCCGCCAGCGATCTTTGGCGTGATACCGAAGCGATGATGCAACAAATTGTCGGCCAAGCCTGGTTCAAACCAAAAGCGGTGATTGGCTTCTGGCCCGCTGCAAGGGCAGGGGACGACATTCGCCTCGACCGTGGCGAGACGTTCCACACGCTGCGCCAACAAATGGTCAAAGACAACGGTCGCGCGAACTTCGCCCTCTCCGATTTCGTAGCGGAGCAGGGCGATCATATTGGCGGCTTCGCCGTGACATCAGGACCGCAAGCTGATGAGATCGCGAAAACATTCGAAGCCAAGGGCGACGATTACAGCGCGATCATGGTGAAATCCCTGGCAGATCGCTTCGCAGAAGCCATGGCGGAGTATGTCCACGAACAGGTCCGCAAATCCCATTGGGGCTATGCCGCAGGCGAGGCGCTCGACACAGCCGACCTGATCAAGGAAGCGTATGCCGGCATTCGGCCCGCACCCGGCTATCCCTGTCAGCCTGATCACACCGAAAAAGAGACATTGTTCAAACTGTTGGAGGCAGACCGGATTGGCATGGAGCTGACGTCCAGTTTTGCGATGACCCCAGCGGCGTCGGTCTCAGGCTTGTACCTCGCGCATCCGGAAAGCGTCTATTTCGCCGTCGGGCGGATTGAACGCGACCAAGTCGCCGACTATGCCGCGCGCAAGGGTATGGAGTTGCGCACCGCAGAGCGCTGGCTCGGGCCCATCCTAAACTATGATCCGGGTGAGGCAGAAGCGGAGGCGGAAAATGCGTCGGCCGCCGCTTGAGATCAATCGCCTGGTTGAAGAGCTCCCAGAGCCCGCAGCTGATGAAGCCGTACAAGTGATCTGGCAGACCCCAAATATGCGGGTCGAACGTATTGTGTCTTATGGCCACGCGTCAGAAGACGGAGTTTGGTATGATCAAAGCGATGATGAATGGGTCATGGTACTGACCGGCGAAGGGGTGCTTGAGATTGACGGCGATCCGCAACAGCGCACGCTTGGCCCCGGCGCCGCGATCAGCTTGTCTGCCCACACACGGCATCGCGTGGTCTCAACCGCCGCGGATGAACCCACCGTCTGGTTGGCGATCCACACCGCTGTCAGACAGGTCTAATTGCCCTTGAGATTAGGTTGCGGCTCGATCGGATCGGCGAGATCCTCTGGCGTTTCTCGATCGCTGTCTGCATCCTTCTCACCCAACATAGAGGCCTCGATTTCCGCTTCGATCTTCCGGGCCAGCTCCATATAGGGCTGATTGTCGACAAAGGATTTTTCCGGGTCGTAGAGCGCCGCCAGTCGTCGAATGCCTTCGCGATCCTTATTCTCAAACAGCCGCACACGCCGACGCGCTTCGGTTTCGACCATGCCGCCTGCCATCAACCCGTAACGCCCGGCGCGAAGCGCGCTGTCAAACGTCTCGCGGACGATGTCAGTCGCGCCAGCTTGGTATAAGGAGTAGACGTCTTGGCGGGTTCGAGCGCGCGCGATGATGTGCAGGTCAGGGCGTGATCGCCGCGCATATTCGACAATGGCGAGGCTGCGCTCTGGGTCATCGATCGCAACCACCAGAAGCTCCGCATCATCCAAGCCCGCTGCATCAAGCAATTCCGGCCGGCTGGCATCGCCATAAAACGTCGGCACACCAAACTTGTTGAACGTGTCGACCACGTCAGAGCTATGATCGAGCACAACCGTGTTGAAGCCGTTCGAACGCATCACCCGATTGATCACCTGTCCAAACCGACCCATCCCGGCAATGATGACCTGGCCCTGCTCTTCGATTGTATCGGCTTCGCGGGTTTCGCCATGTGGCATGCGTGGGACGAGGACACGGTCGAACAGAATGAAAAGCGCAGGCGTCAGTAGCATCGACAAGGCGACGACCAACAGAAGCAGCTCCGCCAAACCATCGGTCAGCACATTGCTCTGCAACGCAAAGGAGAGCAGTACAAAACCGAACTCACCGGCCTGAGCCAGACTCAGGGTCAGCAGCCAGCGATCCGATCCATGAAGGCGGAACATCACCGCAAGACCCAACAAAATCAGGGCTTTGACGGCCATCAAGCCGATCGTCAGGCCGATCACCAATTGCGCATTGTCGAACAGTAAGACGAAGTTGATGCCGGCACCGACCGTGATGAAGAACAGTCCCAGTAACAGGCCTTTGAACGGATCAATTGTGCTCTCAAGCTCATGCCGAAACGCGCTGCTCGCGAGGACCACGCCCGCCAAAAATGTCCCGAGCGCGGGTGACAGACCAACCAATGTCATCAAGAAGGCGGTGCCGACCACTAAGAGCAAAGCGAATGCGGTAAAAATCTCGCGCAGCCGGGTCGCCGCAATCACACGGAAAATCGGCTGCGTCAGATAGTGACCCCCTAAGATCACTGCAGCAATCGCCGCCAAATTGACCACTGCCACCTGCCAGCCATCCAAGCCGGCAACCAGGCTCAGCGCGTCAGGATCTGCGGGACCGGCGGTGGGGACAGCCGTCGACATCGCCAAAAGCGGTATCAGTGCCAGCATCGGAATGACTGCGATGTCTTGAAACAGCAAGACAGAGAAGGAGGCTTGGCCGCCTTCCACTTTCATCATCCCTTTCTCATTCAAGGTCTGCAATACGATCGCCGTCGACGAGAGCGACATGATCAAGCCGATTGCGAGCGCGGTGCGCCAATCTTGGCCGAGCCCCATCGCTGCCGCCATCACCGCCAAGGTTGTCAGGCCAACCTGCAAACCGCCCAAGCCAAGCAGGCGATTGCGCATCTCCCAGAGCTTTTTCGGTTCCAGTTCGAGACCGACAATGAACAGCATCAAGACAACGCCGAATTCGGCGAATTGCTGAATGCCTTCCGTCTCACTGCCAACCAGTCCAAGCACCGGACCAATGACAATGCCCGCCATCAAATAGCCGAGCACTGAGCCCAATCCCAACCGGTTGGCCAGTGGCACCGCAATCACAGCTGCCGCGAGATAAATACACGCTTGGAGGAACAGGTCGGTCATGGTTTGCCTCTCTGGCGTTAACTGGCCCGGGCCAGGTAAAATGCAATTGCGGCCGCGTTAGAAACGTTGAGGCTTTCCATCGCCGGCGCAATTGGGATGTGCGCACATTCTGCGCATGCTTTCGCAACACCGGGCCGAAGCCCTGCGCCTTCCGCGCCGAGGACAAGCGCCAACCGTTCCGCACCGCTCACGGCTGCATCTATGGTGCGGTTCGAACCGCCCGCCAAGCCGACCGTATGGAAACCTGCTTCGGCCAACAGGCCGAGCGCTCGGGACACATTGACGACCCGGCATTCTGCAACCGTCTCCACCGCGCCCGCAGCACTTTTCGCCGCTACACCCGTGATCATCGGGGCATTGCGGGTCTGCAGTAAAATAGCTTCAAAGCCAAAGGCTGCGGCCGACCGCAAGATCGCCCCCAAATTGTGCGGATCACTGACCTGATCCAACACCGCGATCCGCCGCGCGCCACTGTCGATCACATCTTCAACCGACAACACGTCCAATGGGCGCGTTTCCAGGGCCAATCCCTGATGCACCGCACCCGGTGGCAATGTCTTCTCAATTTGGTCGCCACCAACCAACTCGACCGGCACGCTGACTTGCCCAATACGATCTGACGCATTTCGGGTTGCGAGCAGCTTGGTATGGCGGCGTTTTGGGTTGGCCAGCGCCGCGACGACCGCATGCTGTCCCCACAGCCAAACTGTATCGCGCGCGGGCTTTTCCGAGCCAAAACGTTTCACTGGATGAGGACGCTTGCGCGCGCGAGACTTGGTCATTATAAGCCCGGGTTTCGAGGTTCGGAGAAAGGCATGTCCTTAGCTTCTGACTTCGGATGGGCCGTCCGTCAAACGAAGCGGACAGCCCGGCACCCTGGAGGGGTGGGAGAGTGGTTAAATCCACCAGACTGTAAATCTGGCCGCTTTGCGTACACTGGTTCGAATCCAGTCCCCTCCACCATTTGCTTGTGGGTCGTAAGGGACTGGACAAAAGTCTTGATTGGCGCGGCACAGGCCGCTACATGTCGCGCGCTCAAGCGGGTATAGCACAACGGTAGTGCAGCAGCCTTCCAAGCTGAGGATCTCGGTTCGATTCCGTGTACCCGCTCCAACGTCTCTTACGGCATCTGTGGAAATTCATACGACGTCTCCAGTTTCGGAAGCCAACTCACTTTTGAATCGCAGAAAAATTCAAAGCTTGGGACCAATGCTTCGAAATTGTCCGCGGTTGCAACACGCAGGGAGATGAACTGCGCCTCTTCGCTCTCGTCCGAAAAAGAGCAAATATGAGAGCCGCACGTCCCACAGAATGCCATTCGGCGAACCAGACCGCTATCAGCGGTTTTGTCGAACAGGTTGGGTTCACCTTTCGTAAATTCGAACCCATCGAGGGGAACTGCCGTCGCAGTGCGAAACGCAGATCCGCTAAACAGCTGACAATCCCGACAATGGCAAATACCGATCATTTTCGGATTGATGTTCGCCTCATATCGAAGCGCGCCACAAAAACACCCGCCTTGCACTTTCATCATCGTCCTCGCCGTTTTCCAGGCAATTCAAAGCACACTTTCGCAAGACTGTCCGCCACCGCAGATCGCCAAACCCGGCAGAGTTTCGAACGGAATGTTTATCACGTCACTGGGGCTGAGGCAGAATCCCCTATTCCCAGTCCCCGCCAAGCGCGAGATTCAAGCCAACCCATTCATCCAGACGCGACCGCTCAATGTTCACTAGATTTGAGTCAGCGGTAAAAACGCGCTGCTGAATGGTCAGAACGTCGAGCAAATCTGTTTCGCCCTCTTCATAACGAAGTTGCGCGATGCGCAGAGCTTTGTTCGCCTCATCAGCGGATTCGCGCAGCGCTTCAGCGCGGGTCCGCAACACGACATTTTGGTCCAGGCTGATTTCAACCTCGGAAAACGCGTCGAGCGCGGCCTGCCCATAGGACGCGATGGCGGCTTTCTGGTCTGCACTGGCTTGGTCGACTTGCGACTGACGCAAGCCACCATCTATCAGAGGTGCGGCAATACTGGTCGCTGCCTGCCAGGCGAGATTGGTCGGGTTGAGCAGATTGGACAGATCCGAAGACGCACCGCCCAAACTACCGGTTAGGCTGATCGTCGGCATTTGCGCGGCCTTGGCTTGATCCAGGCTGTTAAATGCAGACGCGACATTGCGTTCGGCCGCAACAATGTCGGGCCGTCGCTCGAGCAATGTGGAGGGCACGCCCGCTGGAGGTTGCGGCGGCACATTTGGCAAGGTTGTCCTGACCTCTAGATCCGCTGCGGGATACCGCCCCAGCAGAACTTCTAGGGCACGCAAGGCGTCCCGCTGCGCACTCTCAGCAGCGGCCAAATTGGACCGCGTGCTGGCCAAATCAGAGCGCGACAGAGCAACATCCTGTGACGTTGCCATGCCAAACTCAGCTTGGACGCCAACAATGCGATCGGTCTCGGTCAAGGCTTCCAACGTCTTGGTGGTGACATCGACTTGCTGATCTGCCTCGATCGCCAGGAAATAGGCACGCGCAACAGCTGCGGCGAGCGAATACTGACTGTAGAGATAGTCCGCTTGGGCAGATTGCGCGCTCAGCACGGCGGCCTGTTCACCGGCCCGAATACGGCCCCAAACATCGGCCTCCCAGCTCGCTTGAAGACCGATATTGAAGCTTTCAGACGCGCTGCCTTCGACCGCACCGCCGACATCCCCGCCAGTGCTGAGGCGCACGGCGGGTGTTAGTCCCGCACCGGCCTGGCCTGCCAAGGCCCAGCTCCGCTCAACATTCGCCGCGGCGGCCTGCAGGTTCTTATTATTGGATTGCGCTTCCTCGACCAAAGCGGTGAGCACCGGGTCGTCTAGCTGTTCAATCCAACCGACATCTACGTCGCCAATGGTTTCGCTCGCGCTGACCCAGACATCTGGCGGAGGCGGCACCGAGTCGCGAGCGATCTGCCCAGCCATTTCAGGAGCGGTGGGCGTCGCGCAGGCAGCAAGTGCGCTGGCCAGCGCAATCAAAGTCAGGGTGCGCTTCATGCGGCGGCCTCCTCTAAGGGTGCAGGTTGGGTCGCGGTTTCAGTTTTCTTGATGCCAAACAACATGGCGTAGATCACCGGTGTGACGAGCAAAGTGATCAATGTCGCAAAGCTCAAGCCGAAGACAAGCACGACAGTCATCGATCTGAAGAATGCATCGAAATAGAGCGGCATAACACCAAGCACTGTGGTGAACGCACCCATCGTGACAGGCCGAAGCCGGCTCGCCGCAGATTCCACCAATGCATCAAAGCGCGGCATGCCGGACGCGATCAGATCATCTGTCGAGTCGACCAATACGAGTGAATTTTGGATCAACAAGCCCGATAGGGAGAGGACGCCAAGAATGCCCATGAATTCGAGCGGCGTCTCTGTCACGACAAGGCCGAAGCACACACCGACAATTGCCAATGGAACAATTGACCAGATGACGATCGGCTGACGGATGGCATTGAACAGGACCACGACGACCAGGATCATCGCCAGGAGACCCAGCGGGATTGTACTCGCCAGGTTGCTTTGGGCTTCGGAGGAGTCGCCAAACTCACCTTTCCATTCCAGGCTGTAACCGTCTGGCAACGCAATCGCTTCGATTTGCGGTCGAATGCGTGAGAAGAGATCGTCAGCCAAGACGCCGAGAGCCGGATCAGCCTGCGCTTTAATATCGAGCACCCGATCGGTGCGCAGAAGCTTCGCATCGCGCCATGTAAGGTCCGCATCGTCAATGACTTGCGCGAGAGGAACAGCGCGCTGGCTGGTCGGGCTGATGATTTGAATCGAGGCGATGCTCCAGGGCGCAAGTCGCTCGTTTGCTGGCGACCGAGATATGATTTTGATCAGATCATCGCCTTCGCGATAAACGCCGCGCTCGCGGCCATCGAAATTCTCCGCCAGTGCTTCGGCGACGTCTTTTCGAGTGATGCCGACACGCTCTCCCTTGTTTTGCGAGTAGACCGGAGCGACGTGCGGTACTTGGCGACGCCAATCATCCTTGATCAGAATGGCCCCACCGTCCGCAGCCATGATTGCCTTGGCTTGGTTGGCCAGCTCGCGCAGGACCGCCGGATCAGGACCGGAGAAGCTGGCTTCAATCTTCGAACCGCCCCCCGGACCGAGCTGGAACTTCCAAACCTTGGCCTGGCCATCTGGGAATGCAGAATCAACGTATCTCTGAATCTCTCTGATCAAGCGATCATTCTCTTGATACGCCGACGTTCGCAGAAGAAGCTGGCCATAAGACGCGTCTGCGGAGCCTGCGTCATAGACGAGCATATAGCGAAGCGCTCCGTCACCAATCAGCGTCTGAACATTCTCCACACCGTCTAGCGTCCGGACGTGCGTTTCCAATCGGATCATGTCCTCGCGCGTCCGCTCAATGTCGGTGCCTTCTGGAAGGAAGTAGTCGACGACAACTTGCGGCGATGTCGAGGCTGGGAAAAAACCAGATTTGACGAATTGGAAGCCCCAGACGGAAACCGCAAACACACCAATCGTGATTGTCAGCGAGATCAGCCGGGCGGACAACACACCGCGGATCACGCCTTTGTAAGCGCGCATGAAGGCACCATCGGGCTTCGCCACCGCATCCTCTGCCGGCGCGTCCTGTTGCGGAAATGCCCAATAACAAAATAGCGGCGTTAGCGTAAATGCGAGCACCCAGCTCAGTCCAAGTGCAATCAACACAACCCAGAATAAGGCTCCGGTAAATTCTGCTGTGCTGCCGGGTGCAAATCCGATCGGCGCGAAGGCGATAATGCCAACCAAAGTCCCACCCAAAAGGGGTCTGAGATTTTTTGCTGCGACGTCTTTGGCGACCTCAAGCTTGTTTCGACCTTTTTGAACGCCAACCAGGATGCCATCTGTGATAACGACGCCATTATCAACAAGCATGCCGAGCGAGATCACGAGCGCACCAAGTGAAATCCGGTGCATGGGTATGCCCGCCACCCACATGATCAGCAGCGTCGCGGCCATTGTGATCAATACGGTCGCCCCCATGACCAAGCCGGACTTGAAGCCCATGAAAACCAGCAGGGTGACAAAAACGATCGCCAAAGCCGCGATCACATTCCAGGCAAAGGCTTGGATCGATGCGTCAACAACTTTGCCCTGATGATAGTATTCGTGCAGCTGCACGCCGATCGGACGTTGGCTATCAAGTTTCGCCAACTGCACATCGATTGCATCTCCGATTTTCACGACATTGGCGCCGGCGATGTTCGCGACACCAATTCCGAGCGCGGGTTGGCCGTCGTACCGAATGTACTGTTCGGTCGGCTGTCGATAGCCGCGATACACGTTGGCGATCGCGCCCAAACGGGTCACGCCACCAGTCGATGTGTCGCCAACAACAACACCTCTAATCGCGTCGACAGAGCTGATCTCGCCGGTTGGTGTGATCTCTATTCGAGAATCGCCGAGCAATATGTCGCCCGACGATGTGACTGTGTTTTGCTGAGAGAGTGTGTCGTAGACTGCGTTGAGCGAAACCCCGAGCGAGGCAGCACGATCCCGCGCAACCTCGACATAAATCACCTCTTCCCGGTCACCGATGATGCCGACTTTGGCAACGCCATCGACCAAGAGGAGATCCCGTCGAAGATCTTTCGCATAAGACATCAACTCTGCTGGCGAGTAGCCCTCGCCAGTCAGGAGATAGTAGACGCCGTAAACATCACCGAAATCATCGTTCACCACGCTTGCGGCCGCGCCAGGAGGCAAATTGCGCTGCGCATCATTCACCTTGTTGCGCACCTTCGTCCAAACCACTTGAAGGTCGGATTTTGACCGCGACGCACCGTAGCGGATTTCAACACTGATATCGGAGAGGCCCGCTGAAGAGATCGATTCGACGGATTCCACTTCCGGCAATTGCTGCAGCGCCGTCTCCAGTGGTTCCGTGACCTCATTCATCACTTCTTCGGGGCTGGCGCCGGGATATTGCGTAATAACTTTCGCAATCCGAATGGTAAATTCGGGATCCTCAAATCGAGACATATTCTGATAAGCGAGCCAGCCGCCGACGAGCGCGATGACCATCGCGATCGCGCACAAAAGCGGGTTTTTGATCGAAAGTTCGGCGATGTTCAACGTCACAGACCTCAGCTCGGAGTCCAGGGACGCACTTCCATCCCCTCATGCACGAAGGAAACGCCGGCAGCGACGATGGTCTCACCACCGCTCAACCCCTGCACGACGGTGACAAACTCACCAAAATCAGAACTCAGCGTGATCGGCTGCTTCGACACGGTGAAGTCTTCGCCGACCAACCAGACAAATTGGTCTTCCCCTTCGGCCAATACGGAGGACAGCGGCACGGCAACACCCCCAGACACAATGTCAGGTGCATTGGCGAACAAGAAATCGGACTCGACCGTCGCGGTCATGCCAGGCAGAATAAACAGCCCTGGTGGCGGTGTGAATGAAAACGCAACCGAATAGGTTTGCGTCGCCGGGTCAGCTTCACCCGACGCCTCTTTAAATGTTGCGATGATCGGTGCTTCCGGCGCGGCGTCCAAGACCACGCGCGTTTCAATGGTCTCGAGCTGCGGAATGCGCGCAACAATTGTGCCGGGAGCGTTCATCACAGCCTCGACCTCAGCGCTCTGAAGCACAGCAATGGCTTCCTTCGCCTGGATATTCTGGAACTGACGCCCATCCACCCGCGATATCCCTCCAGCGAACGGCGCGCGCAGCACCGTGTCACTCAGCGCCTTTTGCGCTGTATCGAGCGACGCCCTTGCGACGTCACGCTGAGTCCGCCTTGTATCGAGCACGCTGCGTGCGATCGCGTCTTGAGCGAAAAGTCTCTCAGCCCGCTCAAACTCAGCAAGCGCGTTGTCATATTCTGCTTGCGCCTGCGCCAGCGCATTCCTAGTGTCGCGCTGATCAAGCGTTGCGATGATATCGCCCGTATTGACCTGATCACCCTCGAGCACGTTGAGTTCACGGATTTCGCCTGGCACTTGGAAGGTTAGCTCGGCGGAACGCGCGGCTTGGATGACCGCTGGGAAAGACAATTCACGCTCTAAAGAGGCAGCTTGCACTGTAATCAGTTTTGCCGGTCGAACAGTTTCCGGCACAATGGTTTCATCCGCTGCAGAGCAGGCCGAAAGCCCAACCGCAAAGAGGCCCATCGTATACGCCATCATCGATCGTAACGTCATCCATTAGCTCCCTGGAGGTTCAACCCGCCTTACCAGACCTAGGGGAAACCGCCAGAGGCTGCGCGCCTGCTCCGTTTTTTTTTTTGATGTGAGCGCGGAGCAAGCGGAGATACGCCGATTCAGCCTTGTTAAATTCCAAAACGCCAATAAGACGAGTTTCAAAGACCTGAAGCATTGAAGTCTGATTTGCTCAAGCAAGGCACACGTTCGAAACAAGACTCATTCGGGAACAGATTTCCAAACTTATCCACAAAGTTGCGCTTCCTGTGAACAATTCGTCATTGACGCGAATTTCGACTCGACCTCGGCGACATTTGAGGCATACTCAATTCATCCGAGGCGGAGAGATCGCCTGAAACTCAAAGGCTCGGATTGCACATTGCGGACAGGGTTCCGCCTCCGCGGGGAGGCATTCGCCAAGGGTAAAACCGGAAACGAAAAAACTCTGACAGGCGCGCGATGTAGCCAGGAGCTCGGGCTAGACGAGCGAGAGGCTGCCGTAACTGCGACCGGGGCGCAAACCGACACGCAGACGCTGGACGGACACTTACCCACCTGTCCTCCAGGGGCGAACAACCAGAAGGCGCTGCAAAGTGTTGGAAAGTTGGAAACCCGTCTCGATGAGACAGCGCCGAAATGGATCGAAAGAAAAATTCCGGCGCGACTTATCAAGAGCAAATTGGGGTGCAAGCGGCCTGCGTTTGCACCCCTCATTTGATTCTGGGCGTCCCGAATAAACTGAATCAATCTACGGCGAAGTGTTTCGACAAACGCAAGCCCTGGCCCTGATAGTGGCTGCCCACCTCACCATAGCGGCGCATTGGACGGGCGAGCATCGGCTCAAACACAAGCCGGGCAACCGGTTGTCCATGTTCCAAAATGAATGGCACGTCGCGAGACCGAACTTCGAGTACCGCCCGGCTACCGCCCTGATTGGTGCCAAAGCCTGGATCAAAGAACCCTGCATAATGCGCTCGGAACTCCCCCAACTCTGGCGCGATCGGCGCCATTTCAGCGGCTTTCGCCGCCGGGACCTTCACCGTTTCCCGAGACGCCAGAATATAGAACTGGTCTGGATCGAGCACCAACCGGCCCGCTTCTGGAAACACCGGCTCCCAAAAACTCGGTACCGCGTGTCCGCCCAGCCGGCGAAGATCGATCAATCCCGCGTGGCGTTTGGCGCGCCAACCAATAGGCGCTCCCTGCTCGCTGCTAAGATCAATCGAGACCGTTTTTTCGTGCGTGTCTTCGGACTTTCCCGCGCGCAGGCGCAATTGGGCCAGCCGATCGCCGGGGCGCACCAAAATCGAAAACGTACGCGGGCTGACCTCAAGCCATAAAGGTCCCGAATAGCCTGTCGCGATTTCGTCAAAGGCACGGCTGCGATTTGTCACGACACGCGTGAACACATCGATGCGGCCGGTCGAACTCTTTGGGTTGGCGCGGCCGGATACGCCAGGAGGCAATCTGAGGTGCTCGCACAGCGGCACGAGATATACACAGCCCGTTTCCAGAACCGCGCCGCTTGCGGGAATTTCAAGTCGATGAAGTTCGGTTCCGGGCGCACGCAAAACGTCGGCGACACTGCGCGCTTTCCCAGGCAGGAAGCTGGCTCGGATGCGATAGGCAATGTCGGATATGCGAAGATCCAAGCTTGCAGGCTGAACCTGATCGTCTTCCAAGTCCACATCGCCTCGGATTGCGCCACTCGCAACCAATGCCCGCAAATTCTTATCCGGGAGCACACCCGTATTTTCCGTCATAACGCCTTGATCCCTTCGATCTGACAGGCTTATGACACAGCGCCCGTCTTGCAAAGGAACTCAACATGGCGAAACGCCAAAAACCGGACTGGAAACCCGCGACCAACCTCATTCGAGGTGGAACGATGCGGTCTCAGTTCGGCGAAACGTCAGAGGCGATCTTCGCGACGTCCGGATATGCCTATGATAGCGCCGAACAGGCTGCAGCTCGTATGTCCGGTGACGAAGAGGGCTATGTCTATTCGCGCTATGGTAATCCAACCAATCAGATGTTGGCTGACCGGCTCGCTTTGCTCGAAGGAGCAGAAACCTGCCGCGTGACTGCGTCGGGTATGGGCGCGATCTCATCGGCGATGATCGCGCCGTGCACGACCGGTGACCGTGTTGTCGCGGCAAATGCGCTGTTCGGGTCCTGCCGTCATATTTGCACCACCATCCTACCGCGTTACGGCATCGAAACTGAATTTGTCGATGGCGCAGACCTTGATGCCTGGGCCCGGGCCCTATCCAAGCCAACGCGGCTCGTTCTGGTGGAAACACCCGCCAATCCGATGCTGAGCGGTGTCGATTTGGCCGCCGTCGCTGAACTTGCGCACAAAGCAGGCGCCAAACTCGTGGTCGACAATGTGTTCGCCACGCCGATCCTGCAGCGCCCGTTTGAATTTGGCGCGGATCTGGTGGTCTATTCGGCAACCAAACACATGGATGGGCAAGGGCGCGTTTTGGCCGGCGCTATCCTCGGTCAGTCTGATTTTATTGAAGAATTTATCGACCCATGGCTGCGCCACACCGGTCCAGCGGCGTCACCTTTCAATGCATGGGTTGTGCTCAAAGGACTCGAGACTCTCGATCTGCGCGTTCGTCAGGCGAGCGCCAATGCGGCCCAGATTGCTGACCAGTTGGCGGGCCATGCTAACATCCGACGCATTCATTATCCCGGGCGGAAAGATCATCCGGAGTATGAAATCCATTCCAAGCAAATGTCGGAGGGCGGAACTCTGATCGCGCTGTCTCTGACGGGTGGGCGCGCAGAAGCGTTTCGATTCCTGAATGCGTTGGAGCTGGTCGATATCTCGAACAATCTTGGCGACACAAAGACGCTGGCCTGTCATCCCGCCTCAACTACGCACCGGGCGCTGAGCGACGAAGAACTCGCCGAGATTGGGCTAGATGATAGCTGGATTCGGATCTCGATCGGTCTCGAGGATGCCGGAGATGTGGCGAGTGATTTGTTGAACGGACTCGGTCGGATCTAGTCCAGCGCGCGTTAGTCGCACTTTTCGCAACGGGTACTGACAGGGTTGTGATCCAGCCGCTCGACACTGATCTGTCCGCCGCAGACGGTGCAAAGACCGAAAATTCCTTGATCAAGTCGGCCCAATGCCGCCTCGATTTCGGCGAGACCGATATGATCACAAGGTTCTGAAATATCTGCTTTTTTTGGCGAATCTGAGCATGCTGCGTCCGCCCTATTGGGCAGACGGATGCACGTTGCATCCTCTTCAAGGGCCGCAGCGGATGCGAGCACATTTGGTCTCAATAACGCCTTCATAGGTTGATCGTGGTTCGACTTTAACAACTTGGCAAGCCTGGACATCGAAAACACATCACGTTTATCGAAGTTCAGACAATTGGAGACACGTCCATGACGGACACTGTGCCACTTCGTATGACCGGCGCCAGCAAATGGTTTGGTGGCTTTCGCGCCGTCGACAGCCTCGACATGCACGTTGGCGAAGGACGGGTTGTTGGCTTTCTAGGACCGAATGGCGCTGGCAAATCGACCAGTCTCCGAATGGCGCTCGGCGTGCTACAGCCCGATACCGGTACGGTCGAGCTTTTCAATCAAGCACCGAATCTAAAATCCTTAAGGCGCGTCGGCTTTCTTCCGGAAGAACGCGGGCTGTATAAGAAAATGAGCCCGCGCCAGATCATCACCTACTTTGCTCGCCTCAAGGGCCTTTCACATGGCCGTGCTAAAGCCCGCGCCGATGAATTACTTGAGATGATGGGGCTGACCGAGTTTGCGCGAAGCCGCGTTTCCCGGTTGTCGAAAGGCATGGCACAGAAAGTTCAAATTCTGTCCGCCTTGGCGCATAGGCCAGAATTCCTCATTCTGGACGAACCGTTTTCCGGCCTCGACCCCGTCAATCAGCAAGCGCTCGAAGCGCTGATTGTGGAAGAGCATCGCCAAGGCGCCACAATCATTTTCTCGACCCATGTGATGGAACATGCAGAACGCCTGTGCGAACAGATCGTGATGATGGCGCGTGGCCGCAAAGTGTTTGACGGTGATCTTGAGCAGGCCTTTGCCACACTTGGTCGGTCGGTGCGCATCGGCGTAACCGATGGCTTCGATCTCGGGGCGACCTTGCGGCCGCTCGGCTTCGAGGCAGAACTTGAACAAGACGCCTGGAAAGTCGCTCTCCCACAGGGGCGCGGACCACAAGAAGTGCTCCGTGCCTCAATTGAAAATGGCGCACCTGTCACCAGTTTCGTTGCCGATGAAGCCCGGCTGCGGGATGTCTTCGTGTCCCTAGTCAGCGAAGCAGAAGCTGAAGATTTGACCACAACGCTCGCAGACGATGCGGTGAAAGCGAAGGAAGCCGCCTGATGCGCTCCACCTTACTCGTCGCCCGCCGGGACTATCTTGGCTATGTCACCGCTTGGGGGTTTTGGCTCGGACTGTTGTTCACGCCTGTGATCCTTGGCGTCTTCATGCTGGCACCTGCACTTGCCGCAAGCAGTCAGCCCGTTCGCTATTTCAGTGTCATCGAACAAGGCGAAACGTTCACCAAGGCCATTCGATCCGAACTCGACGCGCAAGCCGCTCGGCGCGCGCGAGCGGCGTTGGATCCGGTTGCGGCCCTTCAGGGCGGTGACAGTGATCTTCTCGCCGCCTTCGATACCGCAAGAGATACAGGCGCAACCGTTGAAGACGCTCTGTCCAATGTGAGCGGCGGCACCGTCCAAACCACTTTGTACGACTTTGTTGAGGTCTCCTCGCCCGTTTCAGATCCTGATCGACTGGCGCCCTATTTATCTGGCGATATCCTTTTAGACACACCGGAGGGGCCGCAGGAATTGTTCGCGGCCCTGGTGGTCTCGCCTGGTTCAGACACAATCCAGTATTGGAGCGAAAATCTGCAATCGCGCGCGCTGGTTGACATCGCTCGGGCGGCGGAACGTAAGATCGCGGAAGACCGGATTTTCGCGGCAGCGGGTGTCAGCAGCCGCTTGATCGATGAAGCCCGAGACGCGCGCCGAGATGTTGTCCCACAGCGGCTACGATCGGATCCGGGACAGCAAGCAAGCGCCTCAGAAGTCACGTTGCGCGATCGCGCACCTTATGTCGTCTCGATCGCGCTCGCCTTCATGCTGTGGTTCTTGGTGTTCTCTGTGATCAATTATTTGCTGATGGGGACGATCGAAGAGCGGTCAAACAAGATCTTCGACAGCCTTTTGACGTCGGTGAAGCTGCCGAATTTGTTGGCTGGGAAACTGTTGGCTGTGCTCTGTCTTTCCTTGACCTTAGTTGCTTTCTGGACAGGCGGCTCGATTGCGATCACCTGGATCGCCAGTTCGAATTTGCCCCCTGAAGTGAGCGAGCAAGCGACGATCATCCTGTCTGCTGCAGCGCGGCCTGACATCGTGCTGCCCGCCTTGATCAGCTTTCTGCTGGGCTATTTGATGTACGGCTCGTTGTTTCTCGCGCTCGGATCTTTGTGCGACACCATTCAAGAAGCACAAACATTGATGACGCCGCTGATTGTAATGCTTATGGCGCCGCTTTTCATGCTGACCTTTGCGATCAATGATGCGGAATCTTCGATGATTGCGATCATGTCCTGGGTTCCGGTCTTCACACCGTTTTTGCTCATATTACGGATGCCGACGGATCCGCCACTCTGGGAAGTGATTGGCCAACTCAGCCTGATGGCGGTCGCGACGTTCGCGATCCTCTATCTTGCGACCAGCGTTTATCGTGCGGGCGCCGTTCATGGCGCTGGTGTTGGCGATGTTGCACGGTTTTTCAAAGGCATTCTGCCGGGCAACGGAAGCAAAGATTCCTAAGACCCAAAAATGAAAAACCCCCGGCGCAAATGGCCAGGGGTTTATCATCGAATTGCTCCGCGATGGATCTAAAGCAGACCTTCGCGTTGAGCGCGCTTGCGCGCAAGCTTGCGTGCGCGGCGAACGGCTTCCGCTTTTTGGCGCGCTTTCTTTTCAGAAGGCTTCTCGAAATAAGTACGAGACTTCATCTCCCGGAAAAGGCCTTCCCGCTGCATCTTCTTTTTGAGTGCGCGGAGGGCTTGCTCAACATTGTTGTCGCGGACGGTAATTTGAATAATGGTGAACTCTCCATTTGTGCCGGCACCAATTGAGCGGCACCCTTAAACTTTGATCCGAACATTCGGAAAGGCGGGTCCATAACATGGACATACGGTTTTGCCTAGCTATCTGAGACGTAAGATGCAGACACCTTCATACAAATATCGCGAACAGTGGCTCAACGCCGCGCTTCCCTTGGTCGAGCGTCAGGGATGGTCCGAAACGGTGGTGCGGCAGGCCGCCAGTGACGCCGAGCTGGATACCGGTCAGCAGGCCCTAGCCGCGCCAGGTGGGATCAATGATTTGATCGATCACATGTTTGATCGCGCCAGTGTTGCGGCACAAACGGCGCTGGAAGCACGTGACCTGTCGAATTACCGCACGCATGAGAAGGTCGCAGAAGGTTTGATGGCCTGGCTCGACGCATTAGAGCCGCACCGGGAAGCCGTTCGCAAAGCGGCACAGCGCGGCGTTATGCCGTGGGCCGCGTCAGCTGCCGGACAACAGGTTTGGCGCACCGCAGACTGGATTTGGGAACAGGCAGGCGACACATCCGATGATTATAACCGTTACACAAAGCGCGGCCTGTTATCTGCTGTGATCCCGTCGGCTGTGACGTACTGGCTCGAGGATCCATCAACAGATGCATTGTACGGCCACATCACCAAACGCCTTCAGCAGGCCATGCGACTGGGTCAAATGGGCAGCCGTGTGCTCGGACCGATCTTGGATCGCATCCCGCCACGAGGTGCGGCCTAGGCTTTCCGAAGCGCGTAGCCAACGCGTGGAAAGTGAACATGGACATGGTCGGCACGCGGATCGCTGCGCATGATGATGATCCGTTCCGGATTGGCGATGACGAGTTCACCCTCGACCCAGTCGCGACCATAATCATCTGGCGCAACCGCGACTCGGTCACCCGGTTCGAATGAATGAAGATCATGTGCTGCAGAAGCCGCTTTCAATGCCGGCGCTGCATCAAACGCGATAGACAGTGCTTCCTCGGACTCGATCGTCTCCGGCTCTTGTCCGGTTTGCGCTTTCAGCCGGGTATACCAGTCTCGGGTCAGCGGCGCTTGTTCGAAACACTGCTCCAGGAAAGCCGGAACGTTGCGTTCGACAAACCAGATATTCATATGCGCCTGAACGTCGACCAAGCCAGGTTTGGTACCGACCAACCAGTCCCCAGTGCCTGCATGCCTCGCCATGTCCAGTCGATGTTCCACCCACATGAGTTGCGCGAACCATTGATCTTGCATAATCGGTGCGGCCGCCTTCATCCCTTCAACATCGAACGGACGACCGGAGAGTTCAGTGCGATCATCAATAAAGGCCTGCGGAACATGTTCTCCTATGGCGCCGAAAATTACCCCTACGCTGGATTGGAACCATTTGTAATCGACCCAGGCGCCGATCATCCGACTCAGTCCTTCATGACCGGGCAGTGCCAGCGTTGGGATCTGATATCGACGCTCCAGCTCGATCAACATCAAGGACGTATCGCAAAAAATATCCGCACCGATCTGCAGAACGGGGGTACGCCGATATCCGCCGGTCAATGCAACCAAATCCGGTTTCGGCATAATGTTCGGGATGTCCACGCTGGTCCAAGCGAGGTTCTTCAGGCGAAGCGCCAACCGGATTTTCTCGGAGAAAGGCGAAGCATCGTACTGATGCAGTATCAGTGATTTCGCTGAAGCCATCAGACCCTCCTTAGGATTTAGACCAAGTCATGCTCACATTCCGCAAATGAAGGAAAGCATTTCCCAGCCGGTTGTCCGCGGCCCTAGACGTCGACTTCCGCTTCAAGCGCATTGTCCTGAATGAATTGCCGACGCGGCTCTACGACATCGCCCATCAGCCGGGTGAACATGTCTCCCGCTTCGACGCCGTCATCCACCTGCACCTGCAAAAGCGTCCGGGCATTCGCATCAAGCGTCGTTTCCCAAAGCTGATCCGCATTCATTTCGCCCAAGCCCTTATATCGTTGAATTTTCAAACCTTTTCGGCCCGATTCAAGCACAGCCTCAACAAGCGAAACCGGGCCATAGACAGGGGAGTCGCCGGACTTCTCATGCCGCAAAATTGATGTCTCGACATAGATGGGTCGAACTTGAGTTGCCAAGGCATTGAGACGGGTTGAGTCGCCGCTGGCCAGCATCTGGCGATCGAGAACGGCTTTCTCTTCGACGCCGCGAACTTCTCGGGTCACTTCGAGGCCGATGTCTGTAAACCGGCCCGACCACGTGTCTTCACCTTCTTCGGCCAAGAGATTTAGCCGCTTGGCAGTTGCATCTGCTTCTTCATCGGAAGCCCCCGGCGCGAGCGCTCCGGCAAGCGCAGCCTGTTCGACAACACTGCCCGACGCGCGCAAAGACAAACGCCAAAGAGCCTGCTTAAACTGAGCGGCTTGTCTAACGCGTTCCCGCAAGTCTTCGCCGGCAATTTGGCTACCATCCGCCAGGATGAGCGCGACACCAGTCGTGCCCTCATCGATCAAATAAGCATCCAGTTCAGCATCATCTTTCAAGTAACGCTCAGACCGTCCTCGCGACACTTTGTAGAGCGGGGGTTGCGCGATGTAGAGGTATCCACGCTCAATGATTTCAGGCATCTGCCGGTAGAAGAAGGTCAGCAACAGCGTCCGAATGTGCGCGCCATCCACATCAGCATCCGTCATGATGATGATCTTGTGGTAGCGCAGCTTTTCGATGTTGAACTCTTCGCGCCCAATACCGGCGCCAAGTGCCATGATCAACGTCCCGACTTGGTCCGAACCGAGCATCTTGTCGAAACGCGCCCGTTCAACATTCAGGATCTTTCCTCGCAGCGGCAAAATCGCTTGATTGGAGCGATCACGGCCTTGCTTTGCGGAGCCACCCGCACTGTCACCCTCGACAATGAAGATCTCGGATTTGGCAGGGTCTTTTTCCTGACAATCCGCAAGTTTGCCGGGGAGCGACGTGATATCGAGCGCTGTCTTGCGCCGTGTGAGTTCACGCGCTTTGCGGGCCGCTTCGCGCGCAGCGGCGGCCTCGACAATTTTCTGCATGACAATTTGCGCTTCGTTTGGATGCTCTTCGAACCAATCGCTCAATTTGTCATTGATCAGACTTTCGACCACCGGCCGGACTTCAGACGAAACCAACTTGTCCTTGGTCTGGGACGAAAATTTGGGGTCGGGCACTTTCACGCTCAGCACACAGGTCAGACCTTCGCGGGCATCATCGCCACTGATATCGACCTTCTCTCGTTTGGCGATCCCAGTCTGCGCCGCATAACGATTCACGATCCGGGTCAACGCGCCCCGAAAACCCGCCAAATGGGTCCCGCCATCTCGCTGAGGGATGTTGTTGGTGAAACAGAGGACCGTTTCATGATAGCTGTCGGTCCACTCCAAAGCCGCTTCGACCGTGATGCCGTCTTTCTCGCCGGTAACAAAAATAACATCCGGGATCAGGCTGTTCCGAGAGGCATCCAAATGCTCGACGAAGGCCGCAACGCCGCCCTCATATTGCAAAACCGATTCGTATGCGTCTGCTTCGCGCATGTCTCGGAAGACGATCCGAACGCCGGAATTCAAAAATGCCAATTCGCGCAATCGATGCTCGAGCGTCTTGCGATTGTACTCAGTCATCGTGAACGTTGATGGAGACGCAATAAAGCGAACCGCCGTGCCAGTATAAGGCCCGCTACCATCAGGGCGCATCGGGCTTGTCCCAACCGTTTTCAATGGCGCTTCGGTTCTGCCACCTTCAACGAACCGAACCAAATGCTCTTCACCATCGCG
>JBCAWZ010000002.1:0-126924 GCA_038534315.1 Pseudomonadota bacterium
TGGAATTGTTGTCCTGAGAGGTATTTTCATCTTCCTCAGACGCGTCCGGATCAGAATCCTCTTCATCCGGTGTTTCGTCGCCGCGCGTGAGGTCCCGAATCAGCTCTTGCACTGTCTTCGCAAATTGCGGCTGATCATGTAGCTGCTCGATCAACCGGTCGAGTGTGTCAGCGCCGCGGGCATTCACCTCGTCTCGCCACAAAGCAGCAAGACCTTCGGCCGCGGGTGGGAGGGGCCGACCGGTGAGCCGCTCCCGCAACAGGAACTCCACCGCCGGCGCGAGTGGCGCGTCTGTCCGGTCTTCAAGCCGCGTATAGCCCGCTTTCTCGCAACGAGACGCCAGGGCAGCATCGAGATTTACAGCGGTGCCATCCATAGCACGCGCGCCGATCGACTCAACGCGCGCACGTTCCGCCGCTTCATAGACTTGACGACCCACCTCGCTTTTTGGCCGCGAGGAGGCGTGTGCGATGGGGTCATGATGCGCCATGCGCAAGGCCGCAGCGTCTGCCTCACCGCGAACGCGCGCAGCGAGCTCCGGCGACAGTTCGCGAGGCGGCGTCGCAAGCAAAATCTTCTTGTCTTCCGCACGCGCAGTGTCAGCCGTGAAAGCGACTTCGACATCGCGCTCAGCACTCATCGCCTTGGTGGTGGTCGACAAGGATTGTTTGAACAATTCGTACGGAGCTTCATCGGTCTTTGACATGATACCGACTTAGCGCGCTGGTAAGAGTTTGCGAAGGGGTCGTTGACCGATCTTGGCCAATATCACAATTGGCAACGTTGAAAGGGGAGGTTCAGAAATGTTGAGGGAAGTGTTTGCGGAAGGATTGGGCGCACTTTTGCTGTCCGCCGTGGTGATCGGATCCGGCATTCTCGGGGTCATGGTATCTGGCGGAAATGACGGTGTTGCCTTGCTTGGGAACACGGCGGCAACAGCGGCCATCCTGTTCGTTCTGGTGACCACGCTTGGACCGGTTTCGGGCGCACACTTCAATCCAGCCGTGACGCTTGCCTTCTTTCTGCGGCAGGAGATCAGCACGGTTAAGGCCGGACTGTTTATCGTCGCTCAAATTTTGGGCTGTGTGCTTGGCGCCGTCTTGGCGCACCTCATGTTCGAACAACCGCTTCTGCAATCAGCAACGACAGATCGGTCTGGCTTGCCCAAAATCATCGCCGAGGCTGCGGCGACGTTCGCGCTGGTCTTCGCCATTTTGGGGACGCTCAAATGGCGGCCAGAGGCGGTGCCCGCGGCCGTCGCACTTGTCATTGCCGCAGGCTATTGGTGGACTGCCTCGACCAGTTTCGCCAATCCCGCCATTAGTATAGCGCGGGCCTTGAGCGATACATTTGCGGGCATTAGAGCCGTCGATGTCCCGGGTTTCATTGTCGGCCAGTGTATCGGCGCCGGCCTGGCTGTTGCGGCCAGTGCGATATTGTTTCCGAAAGTTACAGCTCGTTAGATCGCACCTATTGTGGCGAGACGTGCTGCTTGTTGTTCTTGCGAGACAATTCGCCGGAAAGGCGACCCCATTCGGCGAATGGAAACAGGAGCAATTTGGTAAAGTCTTCTCCTGGATTGCCGGGGAATCCGGTTGGCAAGTGTTTTGCCGGACCCGGCATGTGATACGTCCCGAAGACCACATCAATGAAGGGGAAGAAGAGCGCGAAGTTCTTGTTGTATGCCTCGGGCTGATCGACATGGTGCCACCGATGGAATCTCGGGCCTGCGATCACGTGGCGAAGCGGGCCATGCGACCAGTCCAACCGCGAATGCACATAATATTGGTGAATCTCACGCATGAGCGCCAAGAACGCCACATCGGTCAGCGACAGACCACACAAAAAGGCTGCAATCGCTGCAGTGGGAAAGAGAATCACCCATTCGAACAAATGTGCGCGGCTCGCCGACAGGAAATGCAAGTCCGTGTCCGAGTGATGCACCGCGTGTAGCGGCCAAAACCAGCGATTGGCATGCATCCAGCGATGCGCCACATAATTCGCTAAATCAAACGCCAACAATGCCACCAAGGCGCGTACAAACCATGGTGCATCATCCCAAACCAGGGGCGACAGATGCGGGACGCTTTGTAGCAGCTTTACCGTGTATACGGCGGCCAATAGTGGAATCATGATGGCAAACAGGTTGATCAGAAGCAGCATCACATTGACGCGTCCGCTTTGTCTCAAACTATCTTCCCACTGCAAGCTCTGGTGACCCGTCTTCACGAAAACCAATGCCGTGATCGCGACAAAAAAGCCTGCAATGATCACGGCTTTGTCGACAACCGTCGTGGCGTAGATTTGGAAAAAGTCGAGCATTCACAGGTTAATGCCAGACTTCGCTAAACAGGCTGTAAAATTAATCTAGGCAACTCTTACCATTAGCGCGCTTTCTGGAAGTTCTTCCGCAAAGCAGCGCTGATACATTTCCGCAACCAGTGGCCGTTCGAGTTCATCACACTTGTTCAGGAAGGTCATACGAAAGGCATGACCGAGATCGTCGAAAATCGAGAAATTCTCTGCCCAAGTGATCACCGTCCGTGGACTCATGACTGTCGACAGATCGCCGTTCATAAATGCGTTACGCGTCAAATCCGCCAAGCGAACCATTTTCGAAAGGGTCTCTTGGTCGACGCCTGTATCTTTGGCCTGGATGATTTCGACTTCTGCATCATGCTCCAAATAGTTGAGCGTCGTCACAATGCTCCACCGGTCCATCTGACCTTGGTTGAGTTGCTGTGTTCCGTGATAGAGGCCGGTCGTATCGCCAAGGCCAACCGTATTGGTTGTCGCGAACAAACGGAAATACGGATTCGGCTCAATTACGCGGTTTTGGTCGAGCAAAGTCAGCTTGCCGCTGGCTTCCAGCACACGTTGGATCACGAACATAACATCTGGCCGGCCGGCATCATATTCATCGAACGTAATCGCCACCGGGCGCTGCAACGCCCAAGGCAAGATGCCCTCGCGAAACTCAGTCACCTGTGCGCCATCCTTCAAGACGATCGCATCTTTGCCGACCATATCAATCCGGCTGACATGACTGTCGAGATTGACGCGAATCATAGGCCAATTCAGCCGTGCCGCGATTTGTTCAATATGCGTTGACTTACCGGTGCCGTGATACCCTTGGACCATGACGCGGCGATTGTGCTCAAACCCGGCCAGCAAAGCGAGGGTGGTTTGCGGATCGAAGCGATAGGCGGGGTCAATCGCAGGGACGTATTCGGTTCGATCGGCAAAGCCGTGCACAACCATTTTCGTGTCCAGGCCAAAGGTCTCTTTAACGTCGATCTCGACTGTCGGTTCCAAGCCCAAAAGGGCGTCGGTGTCGCTGATTAAGCTCATAAAAAAAATCTCTTATTGGGAGGCCCTATAGGGTTCTAGCACGGACGAAGCCTGCGCCTAGTGCGACGTTGCGGCATGTGTCAATTGACGATCTGACCATTCACCACCGTCAACACCGCTTGAGCCTCAAGAATTTCCGCCTCTGGAGCGACCATCAGGTCGACATCAAACGCTGACAGATCAGCGATTTTTCCAATCTCCAGCGTGCCCAAATCCTCTTCCTGAAAGCTAGCATAGGCTGGCGCGGACGTGAACAAGGCGAGCGCTTGTTCGCGCGTGAGCGCCTCCTCTGGACGCCAGCCCCGGCCAGAATTGCCCGCCAGGTCTTTGCGCGCTACCGCGGCATAGAATTCGATCAGTGGCGAGCCAACTTCGACAGGCGCATCCGAGCCGCCCGCAACAATCGCTCCCGCGTCAATCAAACTGCTCCACGCATATGCTCCGCGAAGCCGCCGAAAACCGAGACGGTCAGGTGCAAATTTTAGATCACCAATTGCATGCGACGGCTGCATTGAAGCGACGAGGCCGACATCCGCGACCCGCTGAATATCATCTGGATGCAGGATCTGGGTATGCTCTATTCGCCATCTGAGCTCTGGGCCAAAACCGCTTTGCTCAAACGTGTCGAGGATCCGCCTATTGGCCAGATCGCCGATCGCATGGATGGCAAGTTGGACCCCGCGATCCTGCGCTGTTTGCATCACCTCAGATAAACGATCCGGTTCCATCAAGGACAAACCAATAGAGCCGGGCCGATCTGAATAAGGTTCCAGCAAGAGCGCCCCACGTGAACCGAGCGCGCCGTCCATGTAGAGTTTCACAGCACGATTGGTGATTGTTTCCGTCTCAAACCGGCGCGCTGCGGCTAGATCCATCCCCTCAATGTCAAATGCATTGTGGACGCGCAGCGGCATACGGTCCTCCGCATCCAAGCGCGCCATCAGCTGGGCGTGAGACGGATCGACACTCATATTGTGTCCGCCAGTCCATCCCCTCGACACATATTCCTGGGCACCAATCGCATAAGCCGCAACGAGGTCCGACGCCGTTGGCTCCGCGACCAAATCTAAGACAGGTGCCATGGCATTATCGATTAGGATTCCAGTGGCGACTCCGCCTTCATTGCGTTCAATCGTTCCACCATCAGGATCCGGCGTCTCGTCATCGATCGCAGCAGCGGCGAGTGCGGCGGTGTTTGCAACCAGAGCATGCCCGTCCGCACGCGTCAGGATCACCGGATTGTTTGGCGAAACTTCATCGAGATCGGTGGCCAAAGGCATGCGATCTTCCGGCCAGCCGGTCTCGATCCACCCCCGGCCATAAATGACCTGGTCCGGTTCGGCATCGCGGACCTCGCCTTGAATGCGATCAACCAGTTCTGTGACAGAGGCTATATCGGCGAGGTCGAGCCGCAGTTCTCGCTGACCTATTCCCAATAGATGGATATGGGCATCAACAAAGCCTGGGTAGAGATAGGCATCCGGAAGGCTTATGAACTCGACTTTGCTATCTACGGCCCGGATCTCTCCTTCGAAATCGGCCGGCAACAATCCGACAATGCGCCCAGAGTCATTTACGACAACACCACTCACGACTGGGTTATCAGAGACACCTGTGTAAACCTTTTTGGCCGTAAAGACGGTCACAGATTCGGTAAAACTGAACGGATCATTTTCGCCTTCAGGAGCCTGCGTACTGCAGGACGATAGCGCGATAAGCATACCTGCCACTAAACCGTGTCGCAGCATTTTGTCCTCCGGTATTGAACTGCGTAGGAATACGCCCAGGACACCAGGACGGCAAGCGCTACTCGAATTGGATGTGGCCGGCAGAACGCCGAAAACTCAGCGAACGCCTAGGCGGCTTCGGTTTTCTTTGCGATCAAACGCTTAATCTTAAGCGCTTTTGTCGACAACGCAGCATCTTTCGCTTGGGACAGAAACGCGTCCAGACCGCCAAGCTTGTCGACTGTTCGGAGTGTTTTAGCTGCAATCCGGAGCGAGAATTTCTGGTCCAGAGTTTCGGAATGCAGGGACACGTTTACCAGGTTCGGCAAGAAGCGACGCTTCGTGTGAACGTTGGAGTGGCTGACATTATTGCCTGTAATAGGCTTTACACCGGATAGGTCACAAATGCGGGACATGGTTCGCTCGCGGAATTTCTCGTTTTCACCAAAGCGCGGTGCGTACGCTCACGGGACAGTTGCGTCAAGTCCTTCTAAACAGGGAATCGACAGTGCTGAAATTGCGGCAGAAGGTAGGCGCATCTGTTCAGATTGTCTTGAGAGAGTGCGGAGTAATGTGGCAAGGATTCGGATCACCGGAGATTGGTATGACCAAACACGCAATCCTCGCGGCGCTTGCCGCAATGCCGCTTGCTGTAAGCGCGCAAACCGCAGCTGATGCTGAGACCAGCGTCGTCCAGCCACCAGCGCACATTCTAACCGGCGTGAAGGCCGGTGAGCCAATGCGCATGGAGTATCAGATCAAGGCGAATGCATGGTACTTCATTTTACCTGTGACGGGCAAAGCGAACTTCTCCGTCGACTTGCAGCCACAAACCTATCAGATCCGCTCTAAGGTCAAGACCACCGGTCTCGCAGACCTATTGGTGAATTATAACATGTCGCTCGCGGCATCTGGCTACGTCAATGACAGCGGATTGGAAACCTATGCCTATGTCTCCCAGAATTCGGACGGGAGAAAGAACCGGCGTGTCAACATGAAGTATCTCAAAGAGTCTTTTGAGATGATCGCGACTCCGACCTTCGGTGATCTTGGCGACCCGCCCGCCTCCGCAGAACAAGTGCTAGATGCGAAAGATCCGATTACGGCTCTGATTTCATTTGCGTTGGAACCTCGCGAGGTCGGCGAAGATCCGTGTGGTGGGCCGATGAAAATATTCGATGGTCGGCAGCTGACTTGGCTTCATTTTGAAAGCAGAGGTCTGCAATCGGTACGGTCCGAAGCGTGGTCGGGACAAGCTTGGGAATGCCATGTGCGCATGGAAAAAGTTGCTGGTTATGACGAAGACGAGATCAATCGGGACACGCTTACCGCGATTGATGGTCCTCTCAAGATGTGGCTGGCGCCGCTCGACAATGGCGCGACGGTTCCGGTTCGGATTGAAGCCGATAGCAAGGATATCGGTCTCATCACCTTGCAAGCGTCGACGCTGCGCTTCAAACCACTCGAAGCCAACTAAACGCGGTCACAGAGGCGCGTTTGAGGCGTCCGCCGGCGGCATAAGCAAGTCGTGTTGATGTACCGGACTTGGTTCATCGTTTGAGCGCGTTGACGGGTTTGACGCGGCTGACTAAGCCAGCGCAATGAGCGAAAATCCCCTGAAACTTGTCACCTGGAACATCAACTCTGTTCGTCTGCGAGCGCCGAACATCGAAACCTTTGTCGCAGAGCATTCGCCCGACATTGTGTGTTTGCAGGAGATAAAGTGCCAGACCGAGGAATTCCCGGAAAAAGTGTTCAAGCAAATGGGCCTTCCGCACCTATCGGTTCGCGGACAGAAGGGTGGACATCATGGCGTTGCGATTGCCTCGCGTCTGCCCTTGGAAGAGATCGACACACCGGAGCTGTGTCGGGAAGGACATGCACGCGTCAACAGCGTGCGCGTTGGTGGCTACGAATTACACAATATCTATTTGCCCGCGGGCGGGGACGAACCGGATCCCGATTCCAATCCGAAATTTGCACATAAGCTCGACTTTATCGACCGCATGGGACGGCACTTCGAACCCGTGGCCGATGATGGCGGTCATCGCATACTGGTCGGAGACCTCAACGTCGCGCCGCACCCCAACGATGTCTGGTCACACAAACAGCTGCTCAAAATCGTGTCGCATACGCCGATCGAGACCGAAGGACTGGAAGCCGCCCGGCAAAAAGGCGGTTTCACCGATCTTGCCCGCCACATTCATGACGAAGAGCAAAAACTCTATTCTTGGTGGAGCTACCGCGCGCGCGACTGGGCCGCATCGAATCGGGGCCGCCGTCTCGATCACATCTGGACCAGCGCGCCCGCCACGGAACGCGTAAATCCCGAGACGTATCAAATTCACTTGGCCTGGCGTGGCGGATGGAAACCCTCTGACCATGCGCCGGTAAGCGTCAATCTAGAACGGCTCGATTAAGCCGCGGACTTAAACGACGCGCTCGACCATTAAATGTTTGATTTTGGCGATCGCTTTGGCCGGATTCAGGCCTTTGGGACAGACCTGCGCACAATTCATGATGGTGTGACAACGATAGAGCTTGAACGGGTCTTCCAAATCATCGAGCCGCTCACCAGTCGCTTCATCCCGCGAGTCGATTAACCAACGATAGGCCTGCAGCAGCGCGGCTGGGCCCAGGAATTTATCGCCATTCCACCAATAAGATGGGCACCCGGTTGTGCAGCTTGCGCATAAAATGCACTCATAAAGCCCGTCGAGTTCTTCGCGGTCCTCAGGCGTCTGCGCCCACTCTTTCTCCGGCTCTGGCGTGTCCGTCTTGAGATAGGGTTTCACATAGGCATGCTGCGCATAAAAATGTGTCAGGTCCGGAATCAAATCTCTCACAACCGGCAGACTTGGCAGCGGTGCGATAGTGATGCTGCTGCCAGCGACCTCATCCCACCCTTTCGTGCATGCAATGGTGTTGTGCCCACCAATATTCATCGAGCAGGATCCACAGACCCCCTCCCGGCATGAGCGGCGAAAGGCCAATGTCGCGTCGATGTTGTTTTTGATGTAAAATAGAACGTCGAGCACCATCGGTCCGCATTTCGACGTGTCGACCCAATAAGTATCCCAGCGCGGTTGACCGCCCTCTTCAGGATTGTAGCGGTAGATCTTAAACGCTTTCAGCGATTTGCTGGAGCCATCAGGCTTTGGCCACGTCTTGCCTTTTTTGATCTTTGAGTTTCGCGGAAGCGTCAGTTCAACCATGTCTCTTACTCTGCAGCCAAGCTAGAATTAAAGGGCGCAACCCTGATTAGTAGACGCGCGCTTTGGGTTTGATGTATTCGATCTGGTTCGACATCGTGTATTCGTGAACCGGCCGATAATCGATGGTAATTTCCCCAGCATCGCCAACCCATGCGAGGGTATGCTTCATCCAGGTTTGGTCATCTCGATCGCCGAAATCCTCACGCGCATGCGCGCCCCGGCTCTCTTGACGATTGGCCGCGGAATTCACGGTAACCGCCGCTTGGCCGATAAGGTTATCGAATTCGAGCGCTTCGATCAGATCCGTATTCCAGATCATGCCACGGTCTTCGACGTTGAGGCTCGGCAAGCGCTTGTAGATGTCAGCAATCTTGTCGACGCCCTCATCGAGAACCTCGCCGGTTCGGAAGACGGCGCAATTGCTCTGCATCGCCTTTTGCATATCGAGCCGAAGTTGTGCGACGGGAGCGTCGCCCGAAGCGTTCCGGATGCGATCGAAGCGGGACAAGTGTGCGTCCGTCATGGCATTTGTCAGATCTGGCTGGCCGGCGCCCGCATCTACGGTATCCCCGCAACGCAGACCCGCAGCCCGACCAAAGACGACCAGGTCGATCAAGGAGTTGGATCCGAGGCGGTTGGCGCCGTGCACCGACACACACGCAGCCTCACCGACCGCCATGAGCCCCTGAACAACGGCATCAGGATCGCCATCTTTCTTGGTGAGAACCTCACCGTGATAATTGGTTGGAATGCCGCCCATATTGTAATGCACGGTCGGCAGAACCGGGATTGGCTCTTTGGTGACATCGACGCCGGCAAAAATCCGAGCTGTCTCCGAAATTCCCGGCAGACGTGTCGCCAATGTTTCAGCTGGCAGATGTTCCAGGTGAAGGAAGATGTGATCCTTCTCGGGGCCAACGCCGCGGCCTTCCCGGATTTCCAATGTCATTGCGCGCGATACAACATCGCGCGATGCGAGGTCTTTGGCGCTAGGCGCATAACGTTCCATGAAACGTTCGCCTTCAGAATTGGTCAGATACCCACCTTCGCCCCGTGATCCCTCTGTGATCAGACACCCAGAGCCGTAAATCCCGGTCGGATGAAACTGAACGAACTCCATATCCTGCAAAGGCAACCCTGCGCGAAGCACCATCGCATTGCCGTCGCCAGTACAGGTGTGCGCAGAAGTGCATGAGAAGAAGGCGCGGCCATAGCCACCTGTGGCCAAAATGGTCCGTTGGGCGCGGAACCGATGCAATGTGCCATCGTCAAGCTTCCAAGCCGTGACGCCCCGGCAAATTCCTTCGTCATCCATAATCAGATCGAGCGCGAAATACTCAATGAAGAATTCCGTGTCGTTCTTCAAAGCCTGACCGTAGAGCGTGTGCAGCATTGCGTGGCCCGTCCGATCAGCGGCAGCGCAGGTGCGCTGTGCTTCCGGACCCTCGCCCATATTCTGCATCATCCCACCAAACGGCCTCTGATAGATCTTGCCTTCTTCCGTGCGGGAAAAAGGCATGCCCCAATGTTCGAGCTCATAAACCGCGTCAGGCGCGTTGCGGCATAGATATTCAATCGAGTCCTGATCGCCGAGCCAGTCAGACCCTTTGACGGTGTCATACATGTGCCAACGCCAATCATCCGAGCTCATATTGCCAAGTGACGCCGCGATCCCGCCCTGAGCGGCGACCGTATGAGAGCGGGTTGGGAACACTTTGGTGATGCAGGCGGTCTTGAGACCGGCTTGGGCAGCGCCGAGTGCGGCACGAAGACCTGACCCGCCAGCGCCAACAACAACCACATCATATGTATGATCGACAAATTCGTATTCGCTCATCATCTCACCTTTTTCGGTTCGGCGGCTCTACGCTCCGGCACCGATCCATAGTTTGAGTACCGACAGAGTAACCGCCACAATCAGAACAGCGACAAGAAATGTATTCGCTATCAATAAAGTCTGCCGCATGCCTGACTTCTGTATGTAGTCTTCGATAACGACGTTGAGACCCAACCGCATGTGATAAAGCGACGCACATGCCATAAGAATAAACAGAATGGCATTGATCGGCTGCACGATCCACGCGCTCGCGCCTTCGAATCCGGCATTAAACGCAAATGCGATCGAGTAGAGGAACCATGGCACCAAGAACAAAAGCGCAATCGCAGAGACGCGCTGATTAATGTGATGTTTGGTGCCTTCGCGCGCCGCACCCAACCCTCGAACAGACTTCGTACTGGTGGTCATCGATCAGCCCCCCTGCGCCATTGATGCCAGCGACCAGATAATGGCCGCGCCCAACGTCGCGAATGCGAAATTAAACAAGGACCAAGTGCTCGCCAAACTCGGAGTGAAACCTTTTTGGGGGCCATCCCAAATCAAGTGTCTCAGACCGTTCGCCATATGATAAAGTACGGCCATGGTCCAAAGGAACATAAGAATTTTGCCGAATGGCGAATAAACGACTGTCTCGACCAATGCGTAGGCTTCTGGTCCGGTGGCCAGCGCAACAATCCAAGCCGCGATGAGAAGGGCGCCGCCATAAAGACCCACTCCGGTGACCCGGTGCAATATCGATCCATACATCGTGGCGTGCCAACGCCAGATCTGGAGATGAGGCGACTTCGGACGTTCATCCGTCCAACTTGATCCTGCCATTCCTCTCTCCGCTTCCTTTTCGTATCCCAATGCGCCTTCTAAGGTGGTCGAAAACACTGTCAACGCGGCACAAGTTCTAGGAGAACAGCGTTTGAGGCATTCGAGGTTAAGATGAGACTTACAATTCTAGAAACGGGGCGGCCGCCAGCGGCGCTAAGTTCCGATTGGCCAGACTATGCCGAGATGATGTTGACGCTTCTGGCGCCACATATCGAAGATTTGAGCGTTGACGCAATTGCAACCCTTGATAGCGCGCCATTTCCGGCTCTTAGGACAGTGGAGGCCGCGATCGTAACAGGATCCGCGCATGGTGTTTATGAAGATACACCTTGGATGGAGGGTTTGTTTGACTTCATTAGAGAGGCCGGCGCGCAAAAAATACCTGTGATCGGCATCTGTTTCGGGCATCAAGCGGTTGCAAAAGCTTTTGGCGCAGTGGTCCAAAAGTCCCACAAAGGATGGGGCATCGGTCGTCATGAATATGATGTTTACGCTGCGCCGAATTGGATGGACCCTTTGCCATCAAAACAAATCTCATTAGCCGTCAGCCACCAAGACCAAGTTGAGACTTTGCCGGCAGGCGCGGTTGCCGTCGCAGGCAGCGCTTTCACGCCATTTGCCGCGCTCGACTATCCAGAGCAGCGGGCGATGAGTTTTCAAGGTCATCCGGAGTATTCGGCGGCGTTTGCCAATGCGCTCTATGGGGTTCGAAAAGGCACTGTGCTGCAGACAGACCTGGTAGAGGCGGCCGAGCAAAGCCTGACCGCCCCTACAGATCGACATTTGGTCGGCCAGTGGATGGCCAACCATCTCAAGTCTTAGCCACCAAAACGGAAGCGTGCGCCGATCGAAATCGCGCTTTGCTGGTTTTCGATGTCCAGCGTGCCTGGGAACAGGTCGTTATTGGTCTCGATGTCATCGGTTGCGCGATAGGCATATTCACCGAAAACTTCCCAAGACTCATTGATCGCGTAAGTCGCACCGGCTTTCAATTGGTAGGCAAACTTGGTTTCGCCATCGTCGATCACGCCGATACCTGACGGGTTATAGGTGACGTTCACATCGGCAAAACCAAGGCCCGCACCAAGATAGGGGCGGAAGGTGCCCGTGTGGTTGAAGTCATAATAGCCATTCACGAACAAAGCGGTTTGTGTGATCTCACCACGACCATCCGCAACCACTTCGGCAACCGTTACGCCAAGTGGATCAGCTGAGCTTGCGATCGACGCCGCATCAAGCGCGCCAATGGCGCCTCCGCCTAGCGTGACATCTGTGTGCGTGTCCACGTCGGCGTTCGAGTACACCAGCTCAAGGCCTGCGCGATATCCGCCAGCATCGTAATATGTCCGACCGACTTCAGCGGAAAAACTGGTGCCGTTGTCAAACTCAGTGTCCCAGCCATAGGCGGTACCGTCCGCGACATCGAGTGTCGTGCCATCACCGAGGTTTCCGGTTGTGAAGGCGCCGGTCGAACCCGAATTGCTCGAATCGTCTTGTATATTCGTGCCGATTGCTCCGCTGACATACCAGCCATCAGCATGTGCTGCGCCGGCCAAAACGAGCCCGGCTGCTGTGCTCAGCAACACTTTATTGAACATCATTGTCTGCTCCATTTTTGGCGGGAACTGTCTCCCACGATGAGGTATTTAGTATTGTCTTCGAGATAGACTATGAAATATTTGAAATATTTGCATTGGCTTGCTTGTTGCATCTGGTTCTGCTCAACCGTTTGCGTCAGAAACTCAGACATCCCCAGGGGGACAAATGACACCTAAGCCAGTTGCAGAACTTGCACCGAACACGCTTGAATTCGAAACCTTGCCCTTGGTCAAACCGACCGGGTTTCGAGAATATGACGCCAGGTGGTGGTTCAACGGGATTGGCGCCGAACGCGCTCCGGAGCTGAACCTGTCAGGTGTTCAGGCGCTTGGGCTCGGGATGGCCACGCTGTTTCACGAACTCGGTGTTGAACCAAAAATCGTCACCGGGCATGATTTTCGATCCATTTCCCAACCCATCAAACACGCCTTGATCCTGGGCATGACCCAAGGTGGCTGCGAAGTGTTGGATGTTGGCCTCGCTTTGTCACCGATGGTATATTGGAGCCAGTTCGAACTCGACGCGCAATGCTGCGCGATGGTCACGGCAAGTCATAACGAGAATGGTTGGACAGGCGTCAAAATGGGCGCGAACAAGCCATTGACCTTTGGTCCCGATGAAATGGGCCGGCTCAAAGATATCGTTCTCAATGGCGCGTTCGAAGTCCGTCCGGGCGGCGTTCACCGCCAAGTCGAAGGCGTGCGCGATCGCTATATTGCGAGCACGTCGGAAGGGGTTGCGATCAAACGGCCCCTCAAAGTCATTGCTGCCTGTGGAAACGGAACCGCGGGCGCGTTCGCACCTGACGCGCTTCGGGCAATGGGCGTCGATGTCATCGAGATGGACTGCAATCTCGACATGACCTTCCCAAAATATAATCCAAATCCAGAAGACAGCGAAATGCTCCACGCCATGGCGGAAGCGGTTAAGGAACACGGCGCCGATGTCGCGCTCGGGTTCGATGGAGACGGCGATCGTTGCGGCGTTGTCGACAATACCGGTCAGGAGATCTTCGCTGACAAGATTGGTCTGATGTTAGCCCGAGACCTGTCTCGCCAATATCCCAATTCGACTTTTGTCGTCGATGTGAAATCAACCGGTTTGTACAAGACCGATCCTGTCCTCAAAGAAAACGGGGCGACCGTTGATTACTACAAAACAGGCCACTCCTACATCAAGCGCCGGACAACGGATCTCAACGCGCTCGCGGGCTTTGAGAAATCCGGTCACTTCTTCTTCCGGCCGCCCATTGGGCTCGGCTATGATGACGGTCTGATCGCCGCGAAAGCGATCCTGGAAATGCTGGACCGCAATCCAGACAAGACCATGGCCGATCTCAACTCGGAACTTGGCGTCGCCTATACGTCTCTAACCATGTCACCGCATTGCGATGATGAGCTCAAATATGATGTCATCGACCGCATGGTGGCCGAGTATAAAACCCTTGCCGGGACAAAGATCCTCGGACGAGACGTTGTCGATGTGAATACGGTCAATGGCGCGCGGGTCACCTTGTCGGATGGCTCATGGGTGCTGGTGCGAGCGTCATCCAACAAGCCGGAATTGGTCGTTGTTGTGGAAAGCATGGAAAGCGAAGACGACATGCGCGCGCTCTTCCATGACGAGGTCAAACCGCGGCTCGGAAAGCATCCGGAAGTCGGCGCCTACAATCAAGAAATCTGATTCGGGACGGGTTTTTACGTCGGCCCATCCTCCGCCGGATAGATGACCTGCTCCAAATACAGGCCATCGGCGGGCGCGACCGGCCCACAGCAAGACCGATCGCGCGCGTTTAAGATGTCGTCCAGCCAGTTTGCAGGCCGGGCACCCCGACCAATCTCGACCAGGCTTCCGACAATTGATCGAACTTGACGATGCAGAAAGCTTGGCGCCGAAACGGTCAGTTCGACGCTGTCGCCGATCCTTTCCAAAGCGATGGCGTCCAAGGTTTTGACGGGCGTTTTCGCCTGGCATTCGGCATCCCGGAATGTGGAAAAATCGTGCAATCCGACAAGGCATTGCGCCGCATCATGCATAAGATTGACGTCCAAGTGTTGGGGCACCCGCCAGGCCCGTCCCCGATCGAGCGCCAGGTCAGCGCGGCGGTTCACCATCAAATACCGATAGGCCCGTCCCCGCGCGCTGAAACGCGCATTGAAATCCGGTCCGACGGCTTCGGCCTTTAGAACGGCAACGCGCTCCGGTCGTAAGTGAAAATTCAGCGCGTCTGCAACTTTCCGGATTGGCCGTTCCTTGCTCAGATCAAAATGTGCGACTTGGCCTGTCGCATGAACGCCGGCATCTGTCCGACCCGCACCCTGGATCGTCACCGGATTGCCGTCGAGTTTTTCGGCCGCTGCTTCAAGGACCCCTTGGACAGTGGATTGATCGGCTTGGCGCTGCCAACCGGCATATCCGCGGCCGTCATATTCTACCGTGATCTTTACGCGTTGAGAGGGCCGGCTCATTGCAAGCACGTCCCAGAAGGTAGGGTCATGCCCCGCAGAAAATCCGCCGCTGCCATCGGCTTGGCGCCAGGTTTTTGCAAACGGGTCAATCTGACGAGGCCGTCTCCGCCACACGCAACAGCCAAGGCGTCATCAACAAGTTGCCCCGGCGCCGCAGCCGCAACGTCATCGCTTTCGTATCGGCTTTCGAGCACTTTGATGCGCAGCGACTCAGTCGCGCCTGCCGGCGTGTATTCAAACCAAGCGCCTGGAAATGGCGACAAACCTCTGATCTGCCAATCCACTTGTGGCGCCGGCCGCGTCCAATCGATGCGTTGATCATCAGACGTGATTTTGTGAGCGTACGTGACGCCGACTTCGGATTGCGACTTAGGGACCAGCTCACCTGTCGCCCAAGCCCCCAGTGCTCGAACCGCAAGATCGGCGGCTAGGCCCGCCAAGCGATCATGCAAGCTGCCGGCGGTGTCGAAGGGAAAGATGCGCGCGCGCTCTGACGCGAGGACTGGGCCGGTGTCCAAGCCCGCTTCCATGATCATGGCCTCAACGCCCGTCAGCTCGTCGCCCGCCATGATGGCGCGCTGTATCGGCGCCGCGCCGCGCCATCGCGGCAGGAGCGAAGCGTGCATGTTCATGCAACCGAGCCTCGGTGCGTCGAGAATGGGCTGTGGCAAAATGAGGCCGTAGGCGACGACCACTGCCACATCAAGGTTCAGCGCGGCGAATGCGTCTTGTGCCTCTTCCGACTTTAGAGATTTGGGAGTTCGCGTGTCGAATCCGTGCGCCTCGGCCCAGCTTTGCACGGGTGTCAGGCGGAGCTGCTTACCTCGGCCCGCGCGCCGCGGCGGCTGTGAATAGACGCAAGCAATTTCATGCCCGGCCTCCACCAAGGCGGCAAGAACCGGAATTCCAAATTCTGGGCTGCCCATAAAGGCAAGACGAAGCGATTGAGCCATTGCGTACCTAACCCGCCGCGCCGGACCTAGGCGGCATCACGAGCTTTCGCTTTCTTGGCCTTTTTCACTTTGTCCACGGCGCGCTGCCGTTTCAGCCGCGACAGATAGTCAATGAACAGCGTGCCATCGAGATGGTCCATCTCATGTTGGATACATACCGCAAACAAGCCTTCAGCAACCTCTTCCACTTCCTTGCCATCATAGTCGAGATAACGGATCCGACATTCAGTGGGGCGCTCAACTTCTTCATAGACATCGGGCACTGAGAGGCAGCCCTCTTCATAAGGTGCTGTATCGTCCGTCAGCGGGAGTATTTCTGGATTAACAAAGTAGCGTGGTTTCGCGTCTTCATCTTCGCGCGCAAGATCCATAACAATAACGCGAAGCGGAACGCCAATCTGGATCGCTGCTAAACCGATGCCTGGAGCGTCATACATCGTTTCCAACATATCATCCATCAGCGCGCGAAGCTCATCCGTGACGCCACCTTCGACAGGTTTCGACACCTCTTTGAGCCTAGGGTCGGGAACGGTGATGATTTCTCGCAATGCCATGTCTGCTAGGTATGTAACACCTGGGCCTGGGTCAATATGGCGGCGCCGCTCTATTCTGCTGCAATGTCAGCGCGCGATTCCAATAGCTTGGTTGTTTCAACCTGCTTGTCTGGCGCCGCGATGCTGAGTTCGTCAAACCGCCGCAGCGTCGGCAAGACACGTTTGTCGAAGGAGCTGTTCATCTTGTTGAAATTGTCGACTGACGCATTGAGCGATTTTCCGAGCCGGCCAATGTGATCCGCCATGACAGCAATACGTCGATAGAGCTCTTGCCCGAGGGTCGCCGCTTCGCGCGCGTGTTCCGTCATTTTCTCCTGACGCCAAACATAAGCAACCGTCTTCGCAAGTCCGATCAAAGTCGACGGCGTCGTGACAATGACGTTTCGCGCGTACGCGCGATCTAGAAGGTCCGGCGCATGTTGCAGCGCCGCGGCAAAAAAGTTTTCCCCTGGAATGAACATAGCCACAAAATCGACCCGCTCATCGAGGTTGTTCTGATACCCTTTTGAGGCCAGCATATCGATGTGCCGCTGCACTTGGCTGGCATGCGCTTTCAGCGCGACCGCGCGTTGCGCAGCATCTTCCGCAGATGAGGCCTGCATATAGGCCTCGAGGGACACTTTCGAGTCGACAACGATCTGGCGCCCACCTGGCAAATAGATCACAGCATCGGGGCGCTGCCGTCCCTCCTCCGTATGATCCGTGACCTGCTCATCAAAGTCGCAATAGGACGAAAGGCCCGACTGTTCCATGACGTTGCGCAAGGTCATTTCACCCCAACGTCCGCCCCCTTTGGGCGCCGTCAGCGCGTTGACCAACTTACCCGTCTCCTGCGTGTTGCGATGCAGGCTTTCACCAATCGCTTTGACCTGTTCCTGGATCGCCGACTTGTCCTCGGCCCGGACTTTTTCAATTTCGGTCACACGTTTCTTGAATTCGTTGAAATTTTCACCAATCGGTCCCATCAGCGCTTTGAGATCGCCTTTGGTGCTTTCTTTGTGTTTTTCAAATGTCTCATTCGCCAATTGAAGAAATTGCGACTGGGTGCGCTGCAGGACGACCTGCGCCAGCTCACCAAATTGTTCGCTATCTCGCTGCTGTTGACCTTTCAGCTCCGCCAATTGGAGCTTGGCTGTCTCGGTTTCCGCGCGCGCGCCAACCAGCTCTTCGGCAAACGCATCACGCTGTGCCGCCGCATTCCGAAACATCCAAGCAAATGTCGCAGCACCAAGGGCGGCACACAAGAAGAGGACATGCAAGAGGTCGAGCGAAATATCGCCAATGGTGATGAAAGTCTGCATCTGGTCCTCGTGGCACGATTCGGCCCTAGAACATACACAGAACATTCATTCTGGCAAGGGTCTATACGTTAAACCGGAACAACATCACATCGCCGTCCTGGACAATATAGTCTTTGCCCTCTTGCCGCATCTTACCCGCCTCCTTCGCCCCTGCTTCACCCCCCATCTCGACGTAATCGTCATAGGTGATGGTTTCGGCCCGAATGAAGCCTTTCTCAAAATCCCCATGGATGACGCCAGCCGCCTGCGGCGCCGTCATTCCGGCGCGGATCGTCCATGCACGCGACTCTTTTGGGCCAGCGGTGAAGTAGGTTTGCAAACCGAGCAAAGCATAACCTGCCCGAATGAGCCGGTTTAGACCCGGCTCTGTCAGGCCAAGCGTTTCCAAATATTCTGCGCGCTCTTCATCATCGAGTTGGGCGAGCTCTGCTTCGATTTGAGCTGAAATCACAACCGCCTCAGCGCCTTCTTCTTGTGCGCGCTGCAGCACTTTGTCAGCATAGTCATTTCCGTCCGCAGCGCTGTCTTCATCGACATTAGCAATGAACAGCACAGGTTTGGCGGTGAGCAATTGGAGCATTGCCCACTCCTTTTGAGATTCTGCAGGAATTTCAGCGCGACGCGCCGGCCGACCTTCATTCAATTCAGCCAATGCCAGATCAATCAATGCGACCTGGGCTTTTGCATCCTTGTCGCCCGAATTCGCTTTCTTGATCCAGTTGGCGCGTCGTTTCTCCAAGCTTTCTAAATCGGCGAGCATTAATTCTGTTTCGACGATTTCAAGATCGGCGATCGGATCAATTCTGCCCTCCACATGGGTAATGTCGTCGTCTTCGAAACACCGCAGCACATAGATGATGGCGTCGGTCTCCCGGATGTTGGCCAGAAATTGATTGCCCAAACCCTCGCCTTTCGACGCGCCTTCGACCAAGCCTGCAATGTCGACAAAATTCATCCGCGCCGGAACGATCTCTTTGGATCCCGCAATACTGGCCAAGTCAGTTAATCGCGGCTCTGGAACGGCAACGTCGCCAACATTCGGCTCAATCGTACAGAACGGATAATTTGCCGCTTGCGCCGTGGCCGTCTGTGTGAGTGCATTGAACAAAGTCGACTTGCCGACATTTGGGAGGCCGACTATTCCGCATTTAAAGCCCATCAAACTCTCCATAAGAGGTGCGAAGGCGGGATTAGCGTATTTTGACAAGGTGAACAGGGGTCAGTTGCCGGATGTAAGACTTTGGGGCTCACTTCTTGCAGCGCCGGGATCGCTATCTTACTGAAAGTATGACGGGAAGACGCATGACGCACGATATTTTGATCATTAGCGATCCAGAAGACAAATCGGCGTCCGATATGGTCGCGCGACGGCTGCGCGCCCTTAAGTTCCGTGTGAGGAACAATCGCGCACCGAACAAGGCGGAGCCGACCGCTAAAGACATCGCTGAAGTCGAAAACGCGCGCGCGGTCTTAGCGCTGTGGACTAAACCCTCGACAAACGAGGCGCGCCCGCAAGCAATTTGGATGATGGCGATGGTGAGGGGCGCGCATGCGGCCGATCGCACCCTGGTTCATGCTCGCCGGGGCCCGATCACACCTCATTCCGATATCGCCGCCATACCGATCTACGATCTTAAGGGTCTGACCGGGCGCAAGCTTGTCCCCGGTTTTGTCGATGTTGTTGAGCTGTTGGGCGCCGCTGTGTCGAGGACAGGTCTAAAAGACTGGTTGGATTTGGATGCGGACAATTTAGACGGCCAAGCGGCTTGGCTTGCCAACCATCCAAATGATCCCTTGACCGGGAAGGAAATTGTTAGGTCGGAACCGCCAGCCGAGGTGGCAGCGGCGGAACCGGTAGCTGTTAAGCCGCCGAGAGTGGTGATCCCACCGCCAGTGAGCGCCACTCTGAAACCAAAGCGCTTTGACCCTTCGAAACAGCCACCGGCCGGCGGTGAATTGCTTCTGGCAGGTGTCGGCCTTGGCATCATAATATTGTTTGTGGTGGCATTTGTCGTGCGGTCACAACCGCTTGAGACCCCCGGTCCAGAGACGGTGATGCCGCCCTTTGCAGCACCTTGCCGTGACAATCCGGACGACCCGGCGTGTCGCCAAACCTTACAGCCGTCCGGCGAGATCATCGACGATACAGAATAGGGACGTCTAAGAGCGGCTCTGTCGCGGGTCTTGCTTCGGCGCCGGCGCCAATCGCATCACTTCGGTTTGAAAGCGCTCATCTGTCTCGCTGATGAGAAGCGGCACTGAACGCGAAATGGCATCGATCAATAGATCCAGCCAATCCCGGTCTGCGACCGCAAAGTCCGATAGCAAATACGGCATGACCCGACTCTTATCGCCCGGGTGACCAACACCCATCCTCACCCGCCGAAAATCCGGCGTGAGGTGGGCAATGATCGAGCGTAGGCCATTATTGCCAGAATGACCGCCCCCTCGTTTGACGCGGAGACGACCGGGCGCAAGATCGATTTCATCGTGAAATACGGTGAGGTCAGTGGGCTCTAATTTGTAGAAGGCGAGTGCCACCTGCGCCGCACGACCAGTGTCGTTGTAAAACGTCTCCGGTTTGATCAGCAGCACCTTGTCGCCGCCGAGCCGCCCTTCGCAGACCTGACTGTGAAACTTGCTGCGCCAGGGTCCGAAAGCGTGATCTTGGGCAATACGGTCCAAAACGTGGAAACCGAGATTGTGTCGGTTTCCAGCGTATTTTGGCCCCGGATTACCCTGTCCGAGAAAGATGTGCATGGCCGGGTCCGCCCCGTCATCGTCTAGGTCTGGTTCTGTGTCCGTTGAGGGTCGGCCGGTGAGCCACAAGCGTAGCGAACGCCACATCGCTAGCTGCCGCCAGCTCCGCCCTCATCGCCTTCATCACCCTGCTTGATAGATTCGACTTCGCCGGCTTCTGGCGCGGCCTCATCCTCTGTCTCGGTTTCGGCCGCACGGCCAACAATCGACGCGATGGTGAAGTCGCGATCTGTAATCGTCGGTTCTGCGCCATCTGGCAGTTTGATGTCAGAGATCCGCAATGCGTCGCCGATTTCCAATTCGGAGAGGTCAGCGTCGAGCTGATCCGGAATGCTATCGGCGCGAACGTTCAATTCGATCGCAAACCGAACGACGTTGAGAGTCCCGCCCTTTTTCAGTCCAGGGCATGATTCTTCGTTCAGGAAATTCACCGAAACTTCGACGGTGAGAACCTGGTCTTTTTTGATCCGGTAGAGATCGACATGTTCAGGTTGGTCGGTCACGGGATGCAGCTGGATGCCTTGTGGGATCACCAATTGGCGATCGCCTTCATGGATCAGCGTCGCAGTCGACGACAAGAATTGTCCGGTGTTGATCGCCTTGACCACTTCATTCTTGCGCAGACTGATCGGAACGGGATCCTCGCCACCACCGTATAGCACACCGGGAACAAGCCCATTACGGCGGGCTTCGCGAGCGCCACCCTTACCGGTACGTTCCCGTACAGTGACGTTAAACACAATATTCTGAGACATCTTGTTTCCTTTCGCCCTGAAGTCCGCCCCGCATCATTTCCGGGGTAACAGCCTGACAGGAGCAGCCTAGCGCTGTCCTTTCTTTGAAGGCGCGGTCTTAAACAAGCGTTTCGCCAAAAGCAAGGTTCGAAAACACGCCAGAGGCGGGATGCCCCGCCACGTCTTAATCAAACAGTTTCGAGACGCTCTCATTGTTGGCAATGCGGCGGATCGCTTCGCCCAAGAGGGGGGCCACCGACAAGACGCGGAGGCTCTTGCTTTCTTTGTCGGCGTCGGATGGGTTGATCGTGTCGCAAATGACCAATTCGTCCAAAACCGAATCCTCGATGCGCTTGACCGCGTTGTTCGATAGCACGCCATGCGTCGTATACGCGCTGACCGATGTCGCGCCCTGCTCCTTCAGCGCCGCAGCTGCATTGCATAAGGTCCCGCCAGAGTCGCAAATGTCATCAACCAGGATGCATTTTCGGCCATCAACATCGCCAATAATGTTCATCACTTCAGAGACGCCCGCCTTCGGACGCCGCTTATCAACGATTGCGAGGTCTGCGCCAATGCGTTTTGCGAAGAAGCGCGCCCTGACAACACCACCAACATCTGGCGAAACGACCATGAGATTCTTCACATCATTGCCGCGCTTGATGTCATCGACCATGACCGGCTGCGCCACCAAATTGTCGGTCGGCACATCAAAGAAGCCTTGGATCTGCCCGGCGTGAAGGTCCATGGTCAGGACACGGTCTGCGCCTGCGGCAGAAATCAGATTGGCGACAAGCTTCGCTGAAATCGGTGTCCGTCCATCTGTTTTACGATCCTGACGGGCATAACCATAATACGGAATGACGGCTGTGATGCGGTCTGACGAGGCGCGCCGCAAAGCATCGATCGTGATCAGCAATTCCATGAGATTGTCATTCGCTGGGCGCGAGGTCGATTGGATCACAAACGTGTCCTCACCTCGCACATTCTCATTGATGCGTACGAAAATCTCATTGTCCGCAAAGGTTTTGATCTCTGCGTCTGTGAGCGGACAATCAAGGTGATCGGCGATCGCTTCCGCCAGGGGTCGGTTGGCGTTGCAAGCGATTAATTTCATGGCGCTGTCTCTCCCTGCCCGCGTTCCCGTGCTTAAAGACGAAAGGCGGGCGAGTCGCAAGATGACAGTGCCATGACAATCTAGACTATTCGCTCGGGTCGAGCCCGATTGCCACACCTTCGCGTCTCGGGTCGGCGCCGCCAACCAAGCCGTCCTCGGTGACCATGACAATGTGGAGCCCGCTATTTTCGCCTTCGCGCTCTTGTACGGGGTAGCCCATGTCGCGAAGGGCCAGCGCTGCCTCAGGACCACCTGGTCGATCAATTTCGACGCGGACTTGATCTCCACGAGCGATAATGTTTGGGAAATCGATGGCTTCCTGTGGCGTCAAACCCCAGTCGAACACGCCGAGCACCGTCTTGGATACATAAGCGATAATTGAGTTACCGCCCGGCGACCCCGTGACCATAACAAGATCGTCGCCTTCCGTGATGATGGTTGGCGACATGGAGGAACGCGGACGTTTGCCACCCGCTGGTGCGTTCGCCACGATTTGTCCGTTAATGCGAGGCTCGCGGGCGAAATCGGTCAATTCATTGTTGAGCAAGAAACCATTGACCATGCGCGCATTGCCGAAAACGGACTCGACCGTCGCCGTCATAGAAACCGCATTGCCGTCAAAGTCGACCACAGAAAGGTGAGTTGTCCCGGCAGCGTCGTCGCTTGTGTCGCGACCCCACATATCAATGATAGGTTCGCCACGAAGAATTTCACCTGGATCGCCAGCTTGTGGCGATTCGCCTGGTTCAAAAACCTGTCCGGCGCGGGCGTCTAGATAGGTCGGATTGATAAGATCTTCTGCGGGGACATCGACAAAATCGGCATCGGCAACATAGTGGTCGCGATCCGAGTAGGAGAGTCTTTGCGCATCCACAAAAGCCTTGATCCGCTCATTGTCGCTGCCTCCCCCCGGCAAAAGCCGATCATACAGCGCCGGGATCATGTTTTGTGTGATACCGCCAGAAGATGGGGGCGGCGCCGAACAGATCTGCATGTCACGCCAGTCGGCGCACATAGGCTCTCGGATTTTTGCTTCATAGGCCAGCACGTCTTCGACAGTCATCTCGCCAGGCAGCGGCTCTTCGGAAACTGTTTCCACAATCGCTGCCGCAACCGTTTCATTGTAAAAGCCTGCCATGCCGTCTTCTGCAATCGCCTTCAGCGTTGCGGCATATTCGGGATTGGTGCGAATATCGCCTTCAGCGAGCGGCACACCATCAGGGAAGAAGTAGGCTGCACTCGCCGGATGCTCGTCCAGCCGGGTAAAGTTTTGAACCCGCTGATCGGCTAAAAATCCAGCCGTACGCGGAGACACTTCGAAACCCTCTTCCGCCAATGCCACGGCGCTTGCAAAAAGAGTTGACCACTCGGCTTGGCCGGCGCGTTCATGGGCTGCGCCGTAAAGCGCGACGACCGACGGCACCCCGACAGCTTTGCCAGACTGCCAGGACGTAATGTAGTCGAGAACTTGTCCGTTCTCCATAAACAGGTCTTCGGTCACCGCCATCGGTGCAGTCTCGCGGCCGTCGATAACGATGATATCGCCGGACTTTCCATCGCGATAAAGCATGAACGCACCGCCGCCGATCCCGGAGGATTGCGGCTCAACCAAGCCCAGGACAGTATGAACCGCAATTGCGGCATCAACTGCATTGCCCCCGGCGCTCAATATATCGATACCAGCTTGAACGGCGCGCGGATCCGCAGCGGATACCATCGCGCCGTATGGCCACTCGCCGGCCTCCAATGACGATGAGTCGCTGTCAGAAAGGTCGGTGCTTTGCGCAACCGGCTCCTGTTGGCAGGCGGCTAGGCCCAGGGCTGCAATCGCAGCAACGCTTGCCCATTTGAAAGTCATATTGTGATCTCCGAAGTCTTGGCGCGGTATTAACGATACCCTAGAGGCTTTGCCAACCGATGCGATAGGAGAAATCATGGCAAAGCCGGGTCCAAACAACGCGCTGACCGATGTTGCCGGACTTCAAGTCGGACATGCCCATGATGCTGGCATCAAAACAGGCACAACTGTCATTTTGCCGGACCGAGCGGCCACAGCCGCCGTGGCCGTCGCAGGCGGCGGCCCAGGCACGAGAGAGACCGATTTGTTGCGCGCTGGAAACATGGTCGACCACGTCGACGCAATTGTCCTGTCTGGCGGAAGCGCTTTTGGGCTGGGCGCGGCAGATGGCGTTGCTGGAATGTTGTGCGCGGATGGCCGGGGATTCGGGCTTGTCGATCGACCGGGTGTTCCCAAAACGCCCATCGTGCCCGCTGCCATTCTGTACGATCTTGCTAATGGCGGTGACAAGGATTGGGGCGCCTCACCGCCCTATGCAGCGCTCGGTCAGGCTGCTTATGCCGCTGCGTCCAACAGGCCAGAACTCGGTCGGGTCGGCGCTGGGTTTGGCGCCCAGGCTGGGTCTCATCCTGGCGGTATAGGCACGGCGTCCATTGTCACCCACGACGGAATGACCATTGCCGCACTCGCCGCCGTAAACGCCTTTGGCTCAGTCTATATGCCCGGCACGGATGTGTTCTGGGCGTGGCCGTTCGAGATCGAAAATGAGTTTGGGGGCCAGCGCCCGGGTTCGGATTACAGAAGCGGCGCCGAAGACTGGGGCGACGCGAAGTCCAATCCGGCGCTCGGCGAAAACACCACGATCGCATGTATCGCGACGGACGCAGACTTGACCCCGAGCGAAACGCAGCGCGTCGCGAGTATGGCTTTGGCCGGGTTCGCGCGTGCCATTCGGCCTGTATTTGCGCCTTTTGATGGCGACGTGGCTTTTGTTCTGTCGACAGCGAAACGGCCGCTGCCGGAGCCGCGTCCCCATAGCCTTGCCCGAATCGGGGAATGCGCCGCCAGTACGCTCGCGCGCGCCATTGCACGTGGCGTCTGGCATGCCCGCGGAAAAGACTGAAAGCCTGCCTTGCTTTCATGGTCTGGCGAGAGTATGTCCCCCTCTCGGCCTGCTCTGGTAGCTCAGTTGGATAGAGTACTTGACTACGAATCAAGGGGTCGGGGGTTCGAATCCTCCCCAGAGCGCCATCTCCTTCAGCGAGTCGCGGTAGACCTGATTTCAACACGCACTGTTCCAGGCGACCGTTTCGGCGCGGATTTCATGCCGTTCGCCACATTGCTTCATGACCAGGTCACAACCGCTATGCGGCGACCTGTTCCGGTTTGATAGCGGGCGTGGTTCGCAATGCTTCCGGCTTGTGTTCGACCAATTCCCATCGCCCATCATGGTGCTCCACAAGCGCAGTGCAGCTTTCCACCCAGTCGCCATCATTCATATAGACGATCCCGTCAATTTCGCGCATCTCGGCAACGTGTATATGGCCACAAATTGCGCCATCAAAGCCCTTACGGCGGCAGTAGTCAGCGACATGAAGCTCGAAATTATGAATATGATTGAGCGCCCGTTTGGTATTCTTTTTGAGCGCTTGCGCCAGCGACCAATAGGGTAATTTCAACCAGCGCCGCACGACATTCAGTCTCGTATTCGCCCAGAGCAGCAAATTATAGGCGTGATCGCCCAGGTGCATGATCCATTTGCGGTCGGCGCGCATCATGCCATCGAACATGTCGCCATGAACAACGAGGTAGCGTTTGCCATCCTCGCCCAAATGAACGGCTCTATTGCGGATTTTGATCCGCCCGAAACTCACTTTGAATTGGAGAAAGGCGCGCAAAAATTCGTCATGATTGCCGACAATGTAGACCACATCCGTTTCGCGCTTCGCCGCGGTCAATATGCGCCGCAAGACATTTGTGTGGGCCTGTGGCCAGTGCCATTTTTTTCGCAGCCGCCAGCCATCAATGATATCGCCGACCAGATAAAGTCGCTCAGTCGTGTTGTGCTTGAGAAATTCCGCGACCGCTTCGGCTTGCGCCCCCTTTGAGCCGAGGTGCAAGTCCGAAATAAAGATACTGCGATATTTGGCAGGCTGTCGATCCATCGAACCGTCGTCTATTGATTTGGTGAGACTTTTATGACGGTGAGCCACCGTTTGCCTGTCCAAGACAGAAAAACCGCCTTGTTTCAGGGCGATCTGCGCCGCACAAGTCCGAGTCCGGACTGCAGCGCGTTTAAGACACCGCGTTGATGCGTCCTGTCGGCGTCGGAGCAGATGTCTTAAAGGCGCGGATCTTCAGAGGCTCATGCGGCGGGGGCCATTTTTGATGGACGCGAAGCGAGCACCGCTAACACACCGATCACGAACTCTATGGCCAGCGCTGATAAGATGGATGCGTTCGGAGTGCCGTCGATACCCCAACTCACCAGCCTGCCAGCGACGAACGCGAAGAAGACGATGATCGCGAAAAGGCGGGCTGTGGCGAACCAGTCAGATCTGACCGCGCCTGCAACCATAAAAACGCCTAAAGCGGCGAGGTTGGCACCGGGTGCGCGAAGCTCACTGAGAAGGCTCGGATCCATTTCGATCGAGATGTTGTAGCTGGCGTAAAAGGCGGCCGGAAAAAATGTGATTGCTAAGCCAATCGCGGCGGCTGTCACGCCGGCAAGGCCGATAATCATTTTTTGATAGACGGTTGGCGTCATGGGCGGGTTTGACATGAATGATCTCCACTGGTGTTTGATTAAAGTTTGCGTAGAGGCTCATGCACGAGTGGTATCGGCTGCGGGCGACAGAGTTTTGACTTCACGCGCCAACGGTTTGCGCCGCCATTGAGGACGACCAAAGTGTGAAGCGATTTCAGGGCTGAACATAACACTCACTCATCATCCGCCAGAGTGGTTCTCCTTGGACATTAAAGCAGACCCAACGAGCGTCCTACTTGGGCGTTCTTTGCCGCTGAGCTAATGTCTGCTCCCGGCGTCAAAGCAGTCATGGCAGTTTGAGGTTTTCTGTCGCTGCTTTTGGTGCGTGATCGAGCACAAAGCGAACAGCGCGTTTAAATTGTTCGCCACCAACGTCGAATGGCTCAATGCGAAGAAACCAATCTGGTCTGGATGAGTCCTTTACGAACAAAACTCCGGTCCATGTGTACGCTTTCGTCACATCGGACCACGCAAGAAAAGCACCATCTCCATTGGTTATTCCAAGTGCTGAGAACACGGCAAGCGGTTTTGGAAACTTCAGTGATCGCAGATAATCCAAGCAAGCTGCGCTACTTGTGAGCAATACAATGACGCCTAATACGATCATTGCCCAGTTCTGTTGTTGCAACCACCTTAGCAAAGCGAAGGAAATGATGATCGTCATGCCCCCGCTAAGGACCGTACCGAAAATCAGAAAGTATCTGGCTTTGTACACTTTCACAGCCTGAACCTTCGTTTTTTGGAGTTAGTTGCCTTTATCTGCAAGCAACGCCAAGGCAATGTCTAGACCTGACCCAATGCAGACATTACGAGCGACCGTTCTGGGGCGGATTTAAGACGCTCAGCTAATGACTGCTTCCGGCGTCAAAGAGGGCATTAGACCGGCGCAAAAAAATACGCTTAAACAGACTCGTCCTTAGCGGCATGATCTAGTGAGGGAGCTCGAGATTGCTGTTAAACCGACGAGCACTTTTAAGCGGTTCGATTGTCGCGTTCTCGCAAACTCTCTGGGGGTGCCAACAGAACATGGACTTACCGCAACTCGGTGATGAGCTGTTTGCATATTTGAATGCCAACCAGCGGGTAGGAAATAGAACACCGCCCGTTTATGGGGCAAAAGGCGTTTCCAGTTCTGAGATGTCATCAATTGAAGATCAGCTAGAGCTTACCCTGCCTGCTGATTTCAAATTCCTATTCGAGAACGTACGTGATCCAGATGAAGTTTTGTTTCCATGGTCGGAGTTCTCGGTAGAAAACTACCGCAAGAGCATCGACAGGGTCTGGTTAGGAGTCGCATTCGACGTTGAGCACAATACCGTGTGGTTGACGCATTGGGGAGACAAACCGACAACGCTGGAGGAAGCCCTGCAGATAGCTCAACGCGACTATCAGAGCTGGCCGAAACTGTTGCCCATATCAGGTCACCGGTTTCTTCCTGCTGAACCCTCGTTACCAAACAACCCAGTTTTCTCAATCGTTCAAACCGACATCATCTACTATGGCAGCAATCTCGCGGATTATCTCGTGCAGGAGTTTTGCCCACCACCGCGTCTTCACTCAGACTGGGTGTTGGCGCGCAAAATTCCCATTTGGAGCGATTTCGCAGAACTGACACCCGGCTTTAACTAGCGGGGGTCGCTAAAGTAGAGTTTGTTTCGATTGAAATTGCGCATCACGTGTATTCAACCGTCAAAATCAATACACGGGGCTTATGTCCGCTCCTGACCCAAAGCAGACCTCCCAGCGTCCCACCTTGCGCGTCTTAAGCCGCGCATTGTTTGTGCCTGGACGGCCATTGAGGCCGTAAGCGCAAAGACGAGGTCCGCCGCGCTGTCATCGTCCGAAAGACGATCTGCTACGGCGCTTTGAAGTAGAAGGGCGCGCCGACCGTGCCGTCGGAATAGATCGGGCTCTGCTTGCCCGCTGTCTGGGCATAGATCTCAGCCTGAACTTCGCGGAACACCATATTGGCCGGTAAGGACAGCTGCTCAATCTTCTGCGCCAAGCTGGTAGAGTACAGGCCGGTATCGAACGCCACATCGCCGGGGGCGGTCGCGAAGGCCTGGATGACGCCCATTGCCCAATCGACCGGACGATAAGTAGCAACAATGCCGCGACTGTCTTCATCCATCACCGTGCGACATGCATCGAAGATGACAATGCTCGTCGTCGCCACGGAGCCCGTCAATCGATTGAAGATATCTTCAAATGTGACGCCACCATCTTCGATATCGTAATAGCTGGTGCCCTCAAGATCGGTTGGCAGAATGAAATTGGTGCCGCTGACATTCGCGCCATGGCCCGAATAGTAAAAGACGGATGCGGTCTCGACGCCTTGGTCGGTCAGCGCTTTCAGCTCGCGGCCAAAGCGGCGTAACTCTTTCATTGCATCGCGGCGGCCCAGATCGCGGCATTGCCGAACGCTGAAGCCGACAGCACTCAAGGCCCCTCGCATCCGCTCACCATCGGGATGGGTTTCCTGCAAGCTGGTCAGCGGCGCAGTATAAGTCGCATTGGTCAGCAAAAGGGCTTTCCAGGCGGGGTCCGTGCCAGGCGTATCCACGCATTGCGCTGTCGCGCTCGGACCGATCCGCGTTTGCGCGATCCCAGGATCCGCGGCCAGTGTGTCGGCCATGCGGGCGGCATCCTCTGGCGCGTCGTCGGGTTCCGCCAACAGCGAGTCGACAGTGTTCAGCTCGACCAGGATCGGCAAGCGCCGAACCGAACGTTCGACATCCACGCCGCCGGATTGCAAAACTTCCGAAACGGAGAAGGTCAGCAGTCCTTGGCCTTCCGCCTGTGGGGTCACTTGCCATTGCCAGACTGTGGTTTGATCGCGTGACAGTAGCTGCTCGCGGGGTGTCGTGCCGGACACCTGGAATTGCGTGCCAATCAAATCTGCGCTCATGCGTTCCGCCGCACGTGAGGACGCGAATTGTAAATCAAGGGCAGAGGCGCCTGGCTGCAATGTGCCGGGCCCGACCGCCTCACTGATCATGACATCCAGTTCCGCTTCGCTGGCGCTGCCGTCCACTGGGACAATGGCAAGCTCGAGCAAATAAGGCTGACCCACCACCATTTTTTGCGGGGCATGATAGCCGATCCGACCGGTGTCAAAGCCCGCGCCGGCTTCTGCTTGAACGGACAGACCGGGCGAAAGACGTGGCCAGTCATCGAACCGGCATGGGCGCACCAATCCGCGCTCATCGGTCGGAATGGTCTCGATCAAACGCCGATCGCGCACGCAGACGTCAACCTCTGGTCCCCAGGCTTCCCAAGTTGGTCCCGCAAGATCCTGAACAAGGCGAACAAGCGTCGGCGCAGGATCGCCGGATATCGGCACGTCTGCGGTCAATAAATCGCCGGTCGACGTGCCGCAAACCAACAGCAATGCGTCGTCGCTTGGCCACTCGACATCGCAGATCTCAGCTTCGCCGCCGGCGCAGACCAGCTCACCGGTGTCGTTGCGGCCGCATGCGGACATGCCCATGCCAGCCGACGTTTCTTCGACGATCACCACAGGTTCGATAATCGGCTCTGCGACGTTCCCTTCGACATCCGGCGACCCGGACTCATCTTCCGAATTTGGCGGCAGCGCTCCACCAACACCGTCCGGGCCATAGGGTAAGTCGTCGGACGGTACTTCCATGCCGGGTTCCAGAGGCGGAGGCGGAGGAGGCGGAGGAGGTGGAGGTGGGACCGGTGCCGGCGGGGGGGGATCGTAATCTGCGAGCTCTTCGCCCAGGCTCTCTCGAGCGCCATTGTCCAGGCTCTCTTCCGCTGCAAAGACGAGCGCGTTGAATTCCGACCATTCTTCGAAGAGCGCGTTGAGCCGGCGTTCGAGCGGTCCGCGCTGTGCCAGCAAGCGAACCAATTCCTCATTCCGCACATCGAGCTTCGTGATCAGATTGGGGGCCACCGGCGGGTTGTCAGCTTCGGCCACCAGGATCGCCGTTTCGAGTTCGGCAATCTGATCGATGAGATCAGCCTCTTCATCGTACATTTCGTCCAGGGTTTCCGAAACGATCTCGATTTCAGCGTCAGTTCGGTCGACGGTCTCATAAAGCAGCGGCAAAAGCGTTTCTGCGTTCGAGACGCTCAGTTCTGCGTCATACAGCTTCGTTTCACTGGCTTGCGTGTAAATTGGCGCGGGGGTTTCAATCGCGGCCGGCTGAACCGACGCGACTGGCACCGGCGGCGCGGAGGGTGATTGGGGTGTCTGCGTTTGGCAACTTGTCAGGAGGGCCGACGCGGCGACGGCGAATTTCAGACGGTGTGAGCGCGACATATTGCATCCCCGGCGATCGATTTTGTCAGCCGGAGGGTGCGCCTAAGTCGCAGGAAGAGCAAGCTTGCAGCGCGTGATTTTCACGGCCGCGCGACGCCGCGTCCGACTTTCCCAATTGGAGTCGGGCCGGATACCCCCACCATACCTGGCTTGCTCGGCGCAGCGACCCGTTTGAGACCGGACTTATGCCCATTTCATCTGCTAATATTGGCGCGCCGGAGAGGCGGGATACACGCCGAGAATCTTCAGCGATGCCGAAAAGAAGCCGAGCTCTTCGAGCGCAAGTTGCACCGCTCGGTCATCTGGATGACCTTCAATTTCGGCATAAAACTGCGACGCACTGAACGATCCCTCGATCTGGTAGCTCTCCAATTTGGTGATGTTGATTCCATTGGTCGCAAAGCCACCAAGCGCCTTGTAGAGCGACGATGGGATGTTCCGAACCTGGAACAAGAATGCCATCATGACTTTGCCATGAGCGGGATCAACATCGATTGGCTCCCGCGACATAATCGCGAACCGCGTCGTGTTGTGCTGCGCATCTTCAATATTTTCCGACAATATATCAAGGCCATAGACCTCAGCCGCGAGCGCTGGTGCAATTGCGGCAACCGATGCATCACCGAGTTCGGCAACGAAACGTGCCGCGCCGGCTGTGTCGGCCGCCGTCGTCGCTTGGATGTCATGATTGCGCAAAAAGATGCGACATTGGCCGAGCGCCATAACGTGCGAATGCGCTTGTTTAATGTGATCAAGTTGGCTGCCTTTCGGCGCCATCAGCTGAAACCGGATCGGCATCAAATGCTCAGCAATGATGTGCAGTCGGGTTGATGGCAGCAAATGGTGGATGTCACCCACTCGACCAGCGATTGTATTTTCGATCGGGATCATGGCCAAATCGGCCTGCCCCTCCTCAACCATGCTGATCACATCCTCAAATGTGCTACACGCCACCGGCTCAAACGTTGGATAAACGTCCTGACAAGCGATATGAGAGTTTGCGCCAGGTTCGCCCTGATATGCGATGCGTCCAGCCACTTGGGCCATGCTCAATTCTCCACTCGTTTCGCGCTGCGCGGTTTAGCCGCGATCAATTAAAGCGCATAGGACTTCCTACGAGCCGATATTGATTGCAGAGAAATAGCGTGCGAGAAGGCGCGCGCAACTCAGTATTTTCAGAGGTGATTCTCAATGGGCGAACTCGGGCTGAACAAAATTTTTGGCGGATTACTCGCTGTATTCCTCGTCGTGCTTGGACTGCGCGAGGTATCCTACATGGTGTTCGGCGGTGGGCATCATCACCATCACGAATATGAATCCCTCAATCAGTGGGCGGAAGAAAACTTCGCATATTTTGTCGAAATGGCAGAGGTGTCTGGCAGCGATGACGCCGAAATAGAGGTCTACGACCTTGGTTTGTTGCTCGCTGGCGCCGACATCGCCGTCGGTGAACGTAGCTTCAATGCGCAGTGCAAAACCTGTCATTCCCTTGAGCAAGGTGGCAATAACGGAACCGGGCCGAACTTGTATAACATTCTCGGATCCTCAAAGGGCCAAGTCGCTGGCTTCAATTATTCAGGCGCGTTGGATCGAACCGAAGGATCCTGGTCTTATGAAAACATGGACAATTGGCTCCGCGCCCCATCGCAGTACGCGCAGGGTACGAGCATGGCATTTGCTGGCCTTCGTCGGGACCCACAACGCGCGAGCGTGCTAGCCTATTTAGCGAGTTACGCGCCGGACGCACCGGCCTTCCCAGCACCTTTGGAAGCTGCGGAGCCCGTTGAGGAGACGGTTGAAGAGGCCGTTGTCGAGGCTGTCGCGGAAGCAAGTGACACACCCCTCCAAGTGATCGAACAGAGCGTTGAAGACACCACTGAAGTGTTGGAAAATGTCGCTGAAGACACAGCTGAAGCCGTGGATAACACTGTGGACAGTGTGGTGGATACGGTTGAGGACGTTGCAACTGATGTAACGGAAGCGGCGCCGGAACCCGACACCGAGAACTAGCGCCCCAGAAACCACGCTGGCTTCGTCGCCGACTCTGCGCTTGGATCAACCCGGCGCGCCAGAGTCGGTTCACCATATTGAGGACGGATTCGTTCAATCGCGATGCTCAGCGGCTCTGCGGCGACAGCCATGTGATGGCCATTGCCATGCAGCAGCACACTGTCGCTGAGCATGATGCCGACATGACCTTTCCAAAAAACAAGATCATTTCGACGCAATTGCCCAGGCTGCTGCCAATTCTCGATCGGCGCTCCCAGCCAAGCCGCCTGCATGTCGCTATCACGAGGCGCTCTGACACCCGTAGCGGCGAAGGCGTGTTGAATCAGACCGGAACAGTCAATGCCAAGGCTCTCACGACCGCCCCATAAATACGGGGTATGCATGTATTTCTCAGCAATGGTTGCAGGATCATCTGCAAATTGATCTACGGGCTGGAGCTGATCAGCGACCATCCAACCGGATCGAGTACATTTCACAAACCGCCCAACTTGTTCGGCTTCGCAATGTAATTGTGCGCCCATTGAAACCGGGAAGAAAGGAGAGGATTTGATAGAAGGGTCTGGAAAAACATAGGCGCGGAGCGCTCTGACCCGATGCGTGGCTTTCAAGACTGGAGCAGACAAGGCCTCCATCAATGCCCAGCCGACATACCGATCGTGAACGGCTTGAACGAGCCCAAATTCGCCTTGCTCGTGATGCAAAATAATTTCTTCGCCATGTAGAAGCTGGCTGCCTTGCTCAGCATCGAGCTCTGGTTCAATCTTGAGAGACGCAACAGCGGCCGAAACTTGCATTCGGAGGCCGTCTGCGCCCGGCGGAAGCATCAAGCGCGGATCATCAATGTTCGGCATGCGCCGCCTCTCTGGTTCTGCCGCGCTCTATCTTTCAGGCCACAGACCGCTGGCTGCTAATCGTCGGGGTTTGTTCTACAAATCCCGCTTCGGCAGCGATAATGCGTTGGCCAAAGGCTCGCAACCAATCTGCGCCTTGAACGGTACGTTCGATCAGCACGCTTCGCATGTCTGACGGATCTTTCGTGCGCTTTACGTGGCCCAATGATTCCAAAACATCCAAGGCACGAGTGATTGCCGGCTTCGCAACATTTAGATCAGCTGACAAACCCCTAACCGTGTGCGGACCTGAGGTGAGCGCAACCGTCACGAGCACCGCTTGCTGGCGCGCTGTCAAATCAGCTTCGTCACTGCGCACATAATCGCAGATCAAATGCCGCCAAAGATCTAGTGCCTGCCGTTCATTCATCACCATCTTCTTCCCCATCCTGGTTCAGATGAAGAGAATCAGAATCCAATTTGCGGCAAGCGTCTAGAGTCAAGACATTAATTTTGTAGCCACTACAAACTGAGCACTTTGGCGTACCGAACCTGCGGCAACTCGCTGAGTTGGTCGATCAATTCTGCAGGGGGGGCGCTGTCAATTCCAACCAGGGCAATCGCTTCGCCGCCAGAGTCTTGGCGCCCAAGGTGGAAGGTTGCAATGTTCACACCCGCGTCTCCTAGCAATCCGCCAAGTGCGCCGATAAAGCCCGGTTTGTCGAGATTGTTCACATACAGCATAGTTGGGGAGAAATCGCCTTCGAGCGACATGCCTTTCACTTCAACGATGCGTGGTTGTCCGGCAATCAGCGTTCCTGCCAGCGAACGCCAGCCAGGCGCGGGATCATTCTCTGTGCGCTTCGTCAAAACTTTGATCCGGATCAAGCTGTCATAAACAGGACTGTCCTCTGTCTTGGTTTCGGCGAGCTTGACGCCGCTTTCGTTGAGGATAGCCGGAGCGGATACCATATTGACATCTCCTCGAGATGCCCGGAGCAAACCCGCCAGAGCGGCGGCTGTCAGCGGTTTCCGGTTCAGCTCTGTGACGTCACCTTCATATTCAATGATCACTTCTTCAAAGCCGTAATCACTGATCTGTCCGGCAAACATACCAAGCTTCTCGGCGAGTACAGCAAAGGGTTTGAGGCGCGGCGCTTCGTCCGCGGTGATCGACGGCATATTGAGGGCGTTGGTGACGGCGCCAGTGAGCAGATAGTCAGCCATTTGCTCGGCCACTTGAAGCGCGACATTCTCTTGGGCTTCTGTGGTTGCCGCGCCGAGGTGCGGCGTTGCGATGAAATTTGGCACGCCAAAGAGCACGTTTTCTTTGGCGGGTTCTTCTGCAAATACATCGAATGCGGCGGCGCCGATATGGCCGCTTTTCAAGCCCTCGGCGACGGCGGCTTCATCTACTAAACCTCCGCGCGCGCAGTTGACGAGGATGACGCCTTTTTTCGTTTTGGCGAGCGCTTCGGCAGACAAGATGTTACGCGTTTGATCCGTCAGCGGTGTGTGCAGCGTAATCGCGTCCGAGCGCGCAAGCATCGCGTCCAAATCAGCGGCTTTCTCAACGCCGAGCTCGATCGCGCGTTCTTCCGTCAGGAAAGGGTCGTAGGCAAGCACCTTCATCTGCAAACCCTTGGCGCGTTCGGCTACTCGCGCGCCAATATTACCGCAGCCGATCAAACCAAGGGTTTTGTAGGACAGCTCAGTTCCCATGAACGCTTTTTTGGGCCATTCACCAGCTTGTGTACCGGCATTCGCTGCAGGGATCTGGCGAGCCGCCGCAAACATCATGGCAATGGCATGTTCAGCCGTCGTTACAGCATTCCCGAAAGGGGTGTTCATCACGACAACCCCTTTTCCGGTCGCCGCTTTGATGTCGATATTGTCAACACCAATGCCAGCGCGGCCAATCACTTTTAGGTTCGCGGCGGCACCGATAATGTCCGCATCTGGTTTGCATGCTGATCTAACGACAAGGCCGTCATAGGACGGGATCTCAGCAATCAATTCTTCCTTTGTGAGTCCGACTTTGGTTTCGGTTTCAATGCCGCGATTGTGGAAAATCTCCACAGCTGCAGGGGCGAGTTTGTCGGCGATGAGTACTTTGGTCATGTTTGGCTCCTTAGCGCCAATCGGCGCGGTCAAGTCGGTGAACGAGGCAGTCGTCGTCTTCGAACATGCGACGGCCTATCGGTCGAAAGCCCAAGCGCTGATAGAAGCGGTGGGCATCCGTGTTGGAATTCAACGGATCGATGAGGATGGCTTCGACGAGTGGATCTGCGAACGCAGATTCAATGGCCAAGCGCATCATCTCTGTGCCGTAACCTTTTCCAAGGCAGTCGGCTTCTCCGATCCAAATGTCGACGGCACGAAGATTTGGTGGGCAATCGTCGCCCCAATAATGCGTCCGCTCCAGCGCCGGGTCGATCACCTGCATGGCGCCGATCGGCCGACCGTGAACCTCGGCCACATAAAAGTGACTCGCTGGGTCATCAGAAGACAGCTCATCAATCCAAACTGCATCCTCAAACGCGGTCTGCGCCTCAGGATCGTCGCTGGTCGCGATGATCACGTGCGGCTGCTGATCCCAGCTGTCGAACAGAGGAGCATCAGCCAGCGTGGCTGGTCTGAGGATAACGGACATCGTAATTGCGCTTCGCGGCTACAGAACAGCGAGTTCTTGCGCGAAGGCCCAATCGAGCCAAGGTGTCAGCCGAGCGACATCGTCCGGTTCAACCGTCGCTCCACACCAAATGCGAAGACCTGGGGGCGCTTTGGCATATCCCGCTGCATCGTAGCAGGCTTCCTCGTCCTCTAGGCGTTTCATCATGCGTTTGACGAAAGCGCGCTGACCATCCTCGTCCAGTTTCGCGACCCGCGGTTCGACAATTCTGAAGGTGACGCCTGAATTCGACCGAACACCCTCATCAGGACAGAGGAATTCAATCCAATCGGTCTGGTCAACCCAGCGGGTTAGAATGTCGAGCGAGCGATCGGAGCGCGCTTTCAATGCCGCGTAACCGCCGCACTCATCTGCCCAATCCAACGCTGCGAGATAGTCTTCAACACACAGCATGGACGGCGTGTTGATCGTAGCGCCCTCAAACAGAGCCTCGTTCAGCTTTCCGCCTTTGGTCATGCGAAAAATCTTCGGGATTGGCCGATCCGGAACAAAGCTCTCCAGGCGTCGAACGGCGTTCGGAGACAGAATCAGCATGCCGTGAGCGGCTTCACCGCCAAGCACTTTTTGCCACGAATAGGTCACGACATCGAGTTTGTTCCACTCAATGTCCTGAGCGAAGACGGCGGATGTCGCATCGCAGATCACGATGCGATCGGAGTTTGGTTTGATCCAGTCAGCATTCGGCACACGAACACCGGAGGTGGTTCCATTCCAAGTGAACACGATGTCGGCATCGTCGCGCGCCTGCTCGAAGGGCGGTAACACTCCGTAATCTCCGACATGAATATTACAGTCATTGAGCTTCAACTCATTGACTGCATCCGTCACCCAGTCCTTGCCGAAGCTTTCCCAGGCAAAAATATCGGTGGCACGTCCGCCAAGCATTGACCACATGCACATCTCAACGGCACCGGTGTCTGAGGCGGGTACGACCGCAACGCGGTATCCCTCAGGCAATCCGAGCACGGTTTTCGTGCGCTCGATGGCCTGCTTCAGCTTGCTTTTCGCAAGACTTGAGCGATGGGATCGACCCAGCGCGGCTGATTCTAACTGTGATAAAGAAAAACCGGGGCGCTTCGCAGTCGGCCCGGAAGAGAAATGCGGACATGCGGGACGTGTGTCCGGCTTTGCGGCATCATATGGCATCTGTTTGTCTCCTATCCTTACAGATAGGCTGGCCCTCGTTGGGGAAGGCTGGCCCGCCGTGTCCATGACACAGGCGGCAGGCGGGCGCAATTCAATTTTTCAACAAGACAGATTTAGGCGGCAACCCCGACGGTCGACGTCGCGCCGGGCATAAGTTCGATGAGAAAGTCATGGAAAGTCTCGGCCCGCTGAACAAACCTGTTGAACGGCAGTTTCGCTTTGAACACAGCGGTTGGCGCAATGTTGCAACCACATTTCAGAGCGGTTTCAACCGCAGCGTCTCGTTCCGGCATCGCGGAACAGACGGCGATGCGATGTTTGCCCATATTCGCAATCCGAGCAATCGTCATATCGCCATCATGGCTGTCAGGAAGCGTCAGGTCGATCATCACAAGATCGAATCGCTCCAAGCGCAGCCGACTTTCAGCTTCGATTAAAGTGGTCGCAGTGACAAGGTCGACTGGGACCCGTGCACGCGCCGCCTTGTCAGCAACAATGGCCAAAATATCGCGTACCGGCTGATGGTCCTCGACCCATAACACTTTCATTTCAAGTCCTCACTCACTAACTCTACAACGCCCCAGGGGAGGACGACCGCCGCGCCCCATCACGACCCACATTGCCATGCGGGGCTTACGGCTTGGTAAAGCAGTTATGACCAAAGTGTTGAAATCTCGAACAATTGTGGCACGCACTCTTCATATCGCCAATGCGATTCAAATCATGTTACATTCTTTTGACACAGCCACCGCGCGGCGAGGATAAATGAACGACGAAGCTCTGCAGGTGCGGCGAAATAAGTCAGCTTTTCTAGAATCCGTTGCGGCACCGGAAAATCATATTGTCGATACGCTCATTGAGGAGCGTTGCCCAAGCTTTGTCTCGCACTGGACTTGGCCGATGGTTCGCCCGATTCTGTATACAATGCTTGGCTATTCGCGCGCTCGGCGGACCGCTGATTATTTACAGACCCTGCGCGGACAAGACGCTTTTGATCATCTTGCTCAAGTGTTGCGGATTGATCTTGATCTTCAAAACATTGAGCGCATGCCGAAAACAGGTCGTCTGGTGGTCGCAGCGAATCACCCGACAGGGCTGGCCGACGGCATCGCTGTTTGGGACGCGCTACGCCAAGTCCGAAGAGATCTTGTGATTTTTGCGAATGCGGATGCTATTCGGGTCAATCCGGAGTTCGACGATGTTATCATTCCCGTCGAATGGGTCATGGACAAACGCACGCCAGCCAAAACGCGAGAAACGTTGCGGTTGGCCAAAGACGCATTCGCCGAAGAAAAGTGTGTGGTTATTTTCCCATCGGGCCGATTGGCAACAAAGATAGACGGGACGCTCACCGAACAAAGCTGGATGCCAAGCATTGTGAGCCTGGCGCGAAAGCACAAAGCAATGGTCCAGCCGCTCAATTTGAAAGCGACCAATTCGAGCCTGTACTATTTGCTCGCCAAGCTGAACGGCGAGCTGAGAGACATCACCCTCTTCCATGAATTGCTCAACAAGCAGAATAGCCGCTTCGACCTAACCTTCGGGCCATTGATCTCGCCACATCTACTCGACGGCGATGTCGGCCAGGTCACGGACGCACTGCAACACCATGTCGCTTATCATCTAGCGGAAAACCCAGACCGGCTATTCTCGCCGCTGGTCCCCGAAGTGACACCTAAAGCCTAGGCTTTGAGCGTCGCGGCTCCGGTTAACGCGCCATGGCAGTGTTTATACTTTTTACCAGACCCGCAGGGACATGGCGCATTTCGCGGTGTTCTCGACCAATCTTCTTCCGCTTGCGGTATCTTCACCGGAGGCGAAGTTGGTGACTGGCGATTGATGCCGGTATCGGGATCCAAATGGGTTTCGACAAAATCCGATTTAGCGACTGAAACAGGCGCCGAAGGTGGCGGTGGCGCTTGGACTTGCGCATTCATCAGCCAGCGCGTCACCTCTAAACGCAAATCGCTGAGCATATCGTCGAATAGCTTGAACGCTTCGCTCTTGAATTCGTTTAGCGGATCACGTTGGCCGTAAGACCGCAAGTGGATCACAGATCTGAGCTGATCGATCTGCTGAAGGTGCTGGCGCCAGCGCGCATCAAGCACTTGTAGCAGGACTTGCTTTTCCACCCGCCGGAATTGCCCATCAACGGCGATCGCGACCTTTGCTTCATAAGCCGTGTCGGCCGCCGCGCTCAGTCTTTCATTGATTTCAGCATTCGCGACGCCGTCTTCCGCCGCCCAGTCCGCAATCGGTAACTCCAGCCCGAGCAATTCGCGGCATTTTTCGGTCAGACCATCAACATCCCATAGCTCGGCATGGGCTTGCGCAGGCATATGCGTATCAACGAGGTCTTCAATGACTTGCTCGCGCATATTCTCAATCTCTTCGAAAACGCTGTCCGCGTGCATCAACTCTTTGCGCTGCTCGTAAATGACTTTGCGCTGATCATTGATGACATCATCATACTTCAAGACATTCTTCCGAATCTCAAAGTTGCGCTCCTCAATCTTCTTCTGCGACGTCTCGATCGCTTTATTCATCCAAGGGTGCGTAATCCCCTCATCCTCTTGGATCCCCAATCCTTTCATGATTGAATTTAGACGTTCCGCAGCGAAGACACGCATCAAATCGTCTTCAACTGAAATGAAGAATTTCGATTTGCCCGGATCACCTTGTCGACCGGTACGGCCGCGGAGCTGATTGTCGATCCGGCGGCTTTCATGTCGCTCAGTACCGAGAACGTAAAGACCGCCCGCGCCGAGCGCTTTACCTTTCGCGACCTCAATTTCCGCCTTGATTTCCGATTGCAGACTTTGGATCTCGTCGTCTGTCGGCTCCCGACCTTCTTTTTCCGCAAAGGTTTTAATGGCTTTGTCGAGCCGCATATCCAAATTGCCGCCGAGCTGAATGTCAGTACCGCGACCCGCCATATTTGTAGCGACGGTAACCGCCCCGGGAACCCCGGCATCGGCCACAATTTCTGCTTCACGCGCGTGATGACGCGCATTCAATACATTGTGCGGAATGTCCGCTTTGGTCAGCTGTTGGGAGACGATTTCAGACTTTTCAATGGACGCGGTGCCGAGCAGAACCGGCTGACCCTTCTTCCTTGCTTCGCGAACTTCATCGACGATGGCCTGATATTTGGCATCGGCGACCCGATAGACGACATCATCATCATCAATTCTTTGGATCGGCTTGTTGGTCGGCAGTTCAAAGGTCGCCAATTTGTAAATGTCGCCGAATTCCGATGCCTCGGTCATCGCCGTGCCGGTCATCCCGGCCAGTTTGTCATACAGGCGGAAATAGTTCTGGAATGTGATCGAGGCCAGCGTCTGATTCTCTGGTTTAATCTCGACATTTTCTTTCGCTTCGATCGCCTGATGAAGGCCCTCAGACAGTCTACGCCCCTCCATCATACGACCGGTAAACTCATCGATCAGCATCACCTGATCGTCTTTGACGATATAGTCCTTATCGCGATGGAAAAGCTTATGCGCCCGTAAAGCTTGGTTGGAGTGATGAACGATCGAAACATTGGCTGGATCCCATAAGGACCCCTCCAACATATCGGCTTTTGTGAGCATGTCCTCCATGGCTTCGAGGCCATCTTCGGTGAACACGACGGACCTCATCTTCTCATCGAGATCGACATGTTCCTCATTGTTGAGATTCGGGATCATTGCATCGACAGCACGGTAAAGTTCCGAACGATCATCGGTTGGGCCGGAAATGATCAAAGGTGTCCGCGCTTCGTCGATCAAGATTGAGTCGACTTCATCAACAATTGCAAACGCATGATCACGCTGGACCATTTGGTCCAGACTGTACTTCATATTGTCGCGCAGATAGTCGAACCCAAATTCATTATTGGTGCCGTAAGTGATGTCCGCCGCATATGCTTCTTTGCGTTCTGGTTCGATCAGGCCGTTTTTAATGACCCCGGTCTTCATCCCTAGGAAGCCATAAATCTTGCCCATCCATTCCGCGTCGCGTGTCGCCAAATAATCGTTGACCGTGACAACGTGTACGCCACGCCCGGTCAGAGCATTGAGGTAGACTGGTAGTGTCGCAACCAGGGTCTTGCCTTCACCAGTGCGCATTTCAGCGATCGCACCATTGTGCAAAACCATGCCGCCTAGCAGCTGAACGTCGAAATGCCGCATTTCAACAGACCGCTTTGCCGCTTCTCGGACCACCGCAAATGCTTCATTCAGAAGATCGTCGAGTGTCTCACCGGCCTCTAGCCGGCTCTTGAACTCATCGGTTTTGCCGCGAAGAGCGTCGTCGCTCAGCTTTTCAATGTCTGGCTCGAGATCATTGATTGCGGAGATACGCCGCCGAAGCGGTTTAAGTTTGCGGTCATTGACCGAGCCAAAAATCTTCTGAGCGAAGTTTCGCATAAGAGATGTCACCAACGACTATATTGCTGAGCGTGGCACATTAAGTCACCAAGTGTTGACATGATGTGCACACACAGGCCGAGGCGCAACTTGTCTCTCGACCAATCCACATTCGCGACTTAAGAACGCGCACCAAGCCTGTCAATTCACTGCCTGCTTAGGAGCACGTTTGAACATGCTGAATCTGCACGTTCGCAAACGGTGCCTGGCGATCTCCGCCATGCTTCTTTTAACGGTTGCGTGTAGCGCACCGGACTCCGATTTTGGCGGTGCACGGCAAAGCGATTCAGCCACGGCGGTGATGGTGAACAGCGAGCCCATCTATTATAGCGATGTTGAATTGGAAGCGGCTGCGCAAGGACGAATAGAACCCGGCGATCCGTTTGACTCTGAGCATCCAGACTTTCAACTCGTACTCGACCAGTTGATTGATCAAAGATTGCTGGCCCAAGAGGCTGTGCGTCTGGGGCTCGATCGTGACCCCGCCGCGCGCCGGAGACTGGAAGCCGGACGCGAACGGATTCTCGGAAACATTCTGGTGGAGAACTTGGTTGCAAGCGAGGTGACCGAAGACGCCATCGATAGCATGTATTCCGAACAGGTCAAATTGCAGCAACTCGATGATGAGGTCCGGCTCCGGCATATTCTCGTTGAGACTGAAGAAGACGCAAACGCCATCAAGCAAGACCTTGAAAACGGTGGCGACTTTACAGATCTCGCTTTTCGCAACTCGATCGACATACGCACACGGATCGACGGCGGAAATTTTGGGTGGGTGAGTCCTAACGAAATGATCGAACCCTTCCCCTCTGTGATCGGTAACACGCCAGTTGGCGAAGAATCCGATCCATTTGAGTCCGAACAAGGCTGGCATATTTTGCGAGTCGACGAACGCCGGACAAGGCCGCCAAAAACAAAGGATGAAATGCGTCCTGAAATCATCACCTTCCTGACGTTCACGCAGATCAGTGACATTCTTCGAGAATTGAGAGCGTCGGCAAGTATCCAAGGGGGCGCTGATATACTCCCTGGCGGCCCATTAGACACCGATACGATTGAAACGCCTGCAGAGACCGACACCCCGTGAAACTGAAAAAATCCCCCTTGGCGCCGGACGTGTTTCCGGTCTTGCCATCAGTGGCCGGAGTCGGCGCGGCGACTGCCTCTCGCGGCTTCTATGCGAAACATGGGACCGATCGGGATGATGTGTTTTTATTCGTTTTTGAGCCGGGCACGACTTGTGCAGGCGTGTTTACGCGCTCCGCGACCGCATCTGATGATGTACAATGGTGTCGAACCGCGCTGGCGGAAAGTGCCGGAACCGCGAGGGCGCTGATTGCAAATTCGGGTAATTCAAACGCATTCACCGGTCCGGATGGTCGCCTCAAAAATGAGGCGACGCTGAAAGCGTTGACAGACGCGCTCGGCGTGGCCCCGTCGGAATGCTACATCGCCGCAACCGGAGTGATCGGCGAGGCATTGCCAAATCCCAATTATGTTGGGGAAATTGTACCTGAGCTAAAGCAAGCTCTATCAGATCCAAATTGGGAAGACTGCGCGCGGGCCTTTATGACCACCGATACGTTTCCCAAAGGCAGTGGACTGGAGTTCACGATCGAGGGAACGCCCATTCGGATTGCCGGCATCGCAAAAGGATCCGGCATGATCGCACCAAATATGGCGACCATGCTCGCTTTTGTCTTCACCGATGCCTCCATCAGCGCGCCGCTGCTCGATCAGCTGGTCCGGCGCGCCGTTGAGCCGAGCTTCAACGCCATTACGGTCGATGGCGACACCTCGACATCGGATACGCTGATCGTGTTCGCAACCGGAAAAGCAGGGGGATCGCAGATCAAGGATGAAGCCGATCCGCGCTGCGCTGACATTCTGGAGGGATTGAAAACAGTCTGCCTGGACCTGGCCCATCAGATCGTCAGAGATGGCGAAGGCGCAACGAAGTTTGTTACCATTGACGTGTCCGGAACCGATACGGACGCAGACGCGAAATGTATTGCCGCCAGCGTTGCGAATTCGCCTCTGGTCAAAACTGCACTCGCGGCGAATGATGCCAATTGGGGACGAGTGGTGATGGCGATCGGCAATGCCGGCGTGCCCCTGGATCAATCGCAGCTCTCAATCTGGTTTGGCGATGTCCTGCTCGCTGAGGGAGGTCGACGCGCGCCAACATACTCCGAAGAAGCAGCCACAGAAGCTGTGTCGGCGGACAATCTTTTGATCCGGATCAAGCTCGGCTCTGGGACGGGCACCTCGCGGATCTACACGTGCGATCTGACTCATGGCTATGTCGATATCAACGGAGCCTACCGCACGTGAAGATCATGTATGTTGCCGCCGGCGCTTTGTTCAATGGAAGCGGAGAGGTTTTGCTCGCGCAGCGTCCAGAGGGCAAAGCCATGGCCGGCTTATGGGAGTTTCCGGGCGGTAAAATTGAAGCGAACGAATCGCCCGAAGCCGCGCTCTGTCGAGAGCTTTATGAAGAACTCCAAATTGAGGTTAAAGAAGCCTCACTAGAGCCGCTTACATTCGCCAGTCATCGTTACGACCACTTTCACCTGCTCATGCCATTATTCAGAGTAAGACAATGGATCGGGTCTCCGGAACCGGTTGAGGGCCAGCAATTGGCTTGGGTCGCGCCAGACGCAATGGATCAGTATCCAGCGCCGGAGGCAGACCTTCCCCTCTTCCGATATCTGAGGCACTTGCCGGTCGAAACTTTGGGGCGGTCATGAAGTTCAGTAAGTTTTTCCGCGATGCCGATGGCGCCACAGCTGTGGAGTACGGCCTCATTGCCGCTTTAATGACGCTTGCCTTGATCGGTGCGCTCAGCAGCACGGGTGGCAATACCGGTGCGAAATGGGACGGTGTGTCCGAGCAGATTGTCGACGCCACAACTTAAGCTCTGACTTGACCTCAACCTAGAAGCCGCCACCCTAGCGCGAAAACGCGTAAGGGGCAGTCATGCACACTACGACTCCATTCAAAATCTCGGTTTCAGATAACAAGCTGAAACAGATCCGTGATCGCGTCGCAGCCTATCAGTGGTTTCCGGCGCCGGTCGATCGCGATCCTTGGCAGTATGGCATGTCACGGGATGTCTTAGAGGAGCTACAATCGTACTGGCTCAGCGATTATAATTGGCGTGATGCTGAGGCGGCGCTCAACACCTATCCGTCCTTTCTGGCCGATATTGATGGCCACCAGATACACTTCGTACACGTCGTCGGGGAGGCGAAGGGCAAACGCCCCCTCTTGCTGACGCATGGTTGGCCTGGCTCAATCTATGAGTTTTGGGAAGCGATCGGTCCACTCGCCTTCCCATCGCAGCATGGCGGGACGGTTGAAGACGCCTTCGACCTCATCATCCCTTCCCTGCCGGGCTATGGCTTTTCAAGCAAACCGAAAGCCCCACTCGGCCAACGCGCAACCGCTAAAATTTGGGACAGTCTCATGCGCGACTGTCTCGGCTACGACACCTATCTCGCCCAAGGCGGAGATTGGGGATCTTTGGTTACGTCATGGCTTGGCTTTGATCACAGCGCCCATGACGGCAAAGGCGGCTGCAAAGCAATCCATCTGAATATGATGGGCCTCCGCCCCAATCCGGCGACGCCACAATCGGACGCCGAAGCCGAGTGGCTGCAATATCTGCAAGCCTCAATGCAGGCTGAGGGCAGCTATCTGATGCAGCAGGCAACCAAACCTCAAACCCTAGCAATGGCTTTGATGGACAGTCCGATGGGAACCGCCGCCTGGATATTGGAGAAATTCCACGCTTGGTCAGATCTAACTGATGGCGATCTGTACAGCCTCTACACACGAGATCAGCTACTCACCAATCTTATGATCTATTTGGTCAATGACGCGATTGCGACGTCGGTCTGGTATTATGCCGCTTTCTTTGAAGAAGGTGGCGCCACATTACCAGACGGCGAACGATGCGAGACACCAACGGGTTTTGCCGGCTTCCCTGGAGACACCGTATACACGCTGCCACCACGCTCCTGGTGCGATCGCGCGTACAATGTCACTTATTGGCGCGTCATGGAAAAAGGCGGTCACTTCGCTGCAATGGAAGCGCCAGGCCTGTTCGTTGAAACAGTCCGCGAATGGGCGGCTAAATAAACAGGTTCGCGATTGCGATGATGATCTGAATAATCACAGCGAGACCGGCCAGACCGATCATGGTCGCGATCCAGGCGCCGCCAAATCCCATGCTCAGACCGGCGACAATGCTGCCACCCGCACAAAGGGCCAGCGCCACAAGCCAGGGCATATCCAATGACAGAGTCAATGTGGAGTAAGCAAGCATGGCCAGGATGATACCGCTGCCCCAAGCGCTCCAGCGGATCATACCGCTGAACATTTCGCTCTTTTCTTGGATTTCCATTGAGCCTTTTTGATAATCGCTCGTCGCCATCTTGTCCTCCAAAGTCGCCGTTTTCCTAGTCAGCTTGCACCAACCGGTCAAGAATACTGTGTGTCGCAGTACCGTGTTTTTGTGCCCCCCTTTCCCAAAGGCTCCAACTAAGCCAAAGTAGGCTTGAGACAGCGCAGATTGTCCGACACCAAATCTGGTAGGGATACAGCACTTTATGACGGACATAACCGCGGCGCCGACGCCGAAACACCAACCGGCGTCAGGCGGCGCGTTCGGAATAAAAGGGCTCGCTTGGGCCGTCTTTGAATGGGCCCGAAACCCGTATTACAATGTGATCGTGATTTACGTGTTCGCGCCCTATTTTGCGAACGCTGTTGTGGGCGGCGGACCAGAGGGCCAAGCGATCGTCGCTGACTCGGTGAAAATCGCTGGCGTGGCGATGGCGATTACAGCGCCAATCCTTGGCGTCTTGGTTGATAAAGGGGGCGGTAAAAAAGGGTTTATCTTCTTTGCGCTCGCTGGTTTGGCAATATGCGCCTTCCTGCTTGGTGGCGTATTGCCCGATACGCCCGGTGCCGTACCGCTCGGCATGACCTTACTGATCGTTGGTTACTGCTGCTATACGCTGTCAGAGCTGCTGCACAATTCAATTCTACCCGCGGCGGGCGACTCAAAGGCTCTGCCGATGATTTCCGGACTTGGCCTCGCTATGGGCAATGTCGCTGGCGTATTGATGCTCGTATTCCTGCTCCTTTTGGGGCTGACGTCGCCATGGGCGCAAAATCTCCCTGGCGGCATTGGCGCACTGTCCGGACCCGTCGTTGGGATTTGGCTCGCTCTGTTCATTATCCCGTTTTTCCTCTTTATGCCCGACCGCAAAGGGTCGATCGGCAGCTGGTCGGGCGCGCTCCATCAAACGTTCACGCCGCCGAATTTCCAAGTTCGGGGCAATATCCCAATCTTCTCATTCCTGATCTCTCTCGTCGTGAACCCAGCCGTTTTCGTCTACGAGAAGTTCAAGGAATTCCCCAATGTGATGCGGTTCTTGCTCGCGCGGATGATCTATGCGGATGGCCTCGCAGTACTGCTCACACTCGGCGGCGTCTATGTCGCGGGGGTGCTTGGATGGTCCGCGAATGAAATCATCATTTATGGCATTATGGGATCTTTGATTGGCGCCCTTGGCGGCTTTGTTGGTGGCGCGCTTGATGGTCGGCTCGGGCCAAAACGCGCCCTGATGGTCGAGCTTTTCGCGGTGATTGTTATTGTGATCATCCAAATCTCAGTCACACCAGAGGCGCTTTTCTTCGGCTTGGTCCCCGCTGGTCATGAGGTTTGGAGCGGCTTCGGCGCCGGATTGTTCACCACGCTGGCAGATGTGTTCTATCTTTTGATGATTATTCCCGCCGCCATCGCGATCGTCGCATGCATCACATCCAGCCGATATATGCTGGTGCACCTTGCACCACCTGATCGCATCGGCGAATTCTTTGGGTTCTACGCCATGGCCGGAACCGTCACCGTCTGGATCGGCCCGCTCATTGTAAGCGAAATGACAACGGCGTTCGACAATCAGCGCATTGGCTTTGCCGGCATCATTTTGCTGTTCATTGGAGGATTAGCCATATTGGCCGGCGTGAAGTCAGACCGCACGCCTGAACATGAAAAACAGGGCAATCAAGGCGCAGCTGTGCCACACTAAGGACACCGAAATCCATAAGCGTGGAAATGCCGCGACGCTTGGCTCTTTACCCGCGCCCAGTTCCCGTCCATTTTGGCACTGTTGGTGTGGAGGAAATCATGACCCACAATCCGATCCGTCCCTGGCGCAATATCGAGCGCCGAAAGTCACGCCAAATCCGTGTCGGCTCCGTCTTGGTCGGCGGCGATGCGCCAATCAGCGTTCAGACGATGACCAATACGCCCACGCCGGACGTTGATGCGACGGTCGGGCAAATTGAGCGCGCTGCCGAAGCAGGAGCCGATATTGTGCGTGTCTCTTGTCCGGATGAAGAGTCAACGCGCGCCATGCACCAGATCACCGCGCAATCTAGCGTGCCAATCGTCGCCGATATTCATTTCCATTATCGTCGGGGCATTGAAGCCGCCGAGGCTGGGGCTGCCTGCCTTCGCATCAATCCGGGGAATATTGGCAGTGAAGACCGCGTTCGCGAAGTGGTTGACGCCGCCAAAGCCAATGGCTGCTCAATCCGTATTGGCGTGAATGGCGGCTCGCTGGAGAAGCACTTGCTCGAAAAATATGGCGAACCCTGTCCAGATGCGATGGTGGAAAGCGCGCTGGACCATGCGCGTATTCTCGATGATCACGGCTTCTACGACTATAAGATCAGCGTCAAAGCCTCCGATATGTTCCTCGCCGTCGCAGCTTATCATCAATTGGCGGACGCCACCGATGCGCCGCTTCATCTTGGGATCACGGAAGCCGGCGGACGCCGGATCGGCACCGTTAAATCATCGATTGGCATGGGCAGCCTGCTGTGGGCAGGGATTGGTGACACTATTCGCGTGTCGCTGTCAGACGACCCAGTTGAAGAGGTCAAAGTCGGTTTCGACATGCTGAAATCGCTCGGCTTGCGGACGCGCGGCGTGAACATCATTTCCTGTCCGTCTTGCTCCAGACAGGGCTTCGACGTCATCTCGACGGTGCAAACATTAGAAGAGCGCCTGGCGCACATCTCAGAGCCGATCACGCTGTCGATTATCGGCTGCGTTGTGAACGGCCCTGGCGAGGCCGCGATGACCGATCTCGGTTTCACAGGCGGCGGCAAGGAAAGCGGTATGATGTACGTCTCGGGTCGCCCTGATCACAAGCTCTCCAATGCAGACATGGTTGAACACATCGTTGAGCAAGTCGAAGCTAAGGCTGCCCGCCTGCAAGCCCAGCGAGCCGCAGACCCAGTTCCGGCCGAATAAGGCCCTATTCGATTGACGTGCAGACCGCTTCTGCAACCAAAGCGCTGGCCGCCTCATAAGCGTCTTCTTGCGGTGCGAGCCGTCGAATGAGCGCGATGCCGCGACCTTCCAGAGTTAACGCATCTTTCGCAGAGTTCTCAGCCGGGCGACGCACTTCAATGCCGGTAAAATCGCTATTCGGTCCCAAATCCGCGACGAAGACATTGTCCGTTTGATCATTAAAGATGGAAAGCGATCCATAGCCGTCCCAGGTCGGCGCCGAGATGAAAACGGGGCCTGAAGTGGTATCAAATCGGCACACGGCGTAGGCCAAATCTGGTGATGGTCGAACAATCCGCTGGGTTTGCGGGGACTGACGTGGAGACCCGACCCACTGATTTTCAGGCACGCCTTGGGCTTCAAAGCTTTGGTGCGCTTTGCCCATGATGAAGCCGGGAATGCCATTGATCACGAGAGAGTGCCCAAGCACGGCGCAGAAAACGAAGACGATCAGAGGCAGGATAATACGCATTAGTCCGACCCTTCCCCGCACGATAAGCGTTCAATGGTCGGCGGTGTCAGCGCCGCCACAGGGTCATCCAAGAGCTCCGCGCTCGGCTGATAGAGCCGCAATGTCAGATCAAACGCGCCGCCAGCACGGCTGGAGACCCAAGCCGGATCAGGTAAGTCTGCTGGCGCGGTCGCTGAGATCATGAAAGACCAATCCACTCCGCCCAGCCGCTCAGCCTTTGTTTGATCAAAAGACAGCGCGGCGTCTTCATTCATCGGCAAACGATTGTCGGCATCATAAAGCGTGATCGACCACCAGGCCGCAGGAAGGACTCCACCGCGCACCAGATAGTCGCAATCCTCAGTCAAACGGGCCCCGCGCTGATCTTCGGTTTTAATGAAATAGACCGCTTCTTCCTTGCGCAGTCCCATGAGGCCATTGCGGGCGACCCGGGCGCGCACATAAGGGTTCGCGCTCTCTGAGCCGATCGACCAATCACTTCGCCAACCATCGGTATCGATCGCATTGCCGATTTTCGGCCCCCCATCAATCATTCCGCCAAACCAAAGCGCGCTCAGCGCCCCCAGGTTTAGTCCAAATATGATCGCAACGATGAGCCGTAAAACCACTTGCATAACGCCTTATATCTGTGATCGCGCAACCGTGAAGAGGGTTTACTCTCTCTGCGCTTGCGGCACCAAGATCCGGCAAGTAAGCGAATTTGTCGGCAAACCGGAGACGCGCGATATGATTTTGCAAGGACTCAAATGGGGCATTCGTCTCATCCTCGCTGGTATTGTCATCACGATTATGTCCGCCTGCACAATGCTCGGCTTGAACTATGCCAGCTTGGACATCGCAAACAAACCGGTTGCGCAGCCGCCAATCGACACGCCATTTAGGGTCGCCGCGACCCGACAGATGTTCGAAGACGAGCTGTATGGGCCTTGGCCCAGCGATCTCTCGTTCACAGCCAGCTCGCCCGTCATGATCGATCCCGAATACATGGACGGTCGCGGAACGCTGCAGGAAATCATGATGACGTTCGGCTCAGGTGACGCGGCGCGGACATTCCCAATTGTTGTTGCGATCCCGAACGTCGCCACTGACACGCCTGTTCCGCTGATCATAAGCCAAACCTTTGCGGACAATTGCGCGGTTTTCCCAGACAGTCCCGTTACATCTCCCGATGGCGCAGCCTGTAGTGGTTCGAGCATGACCGGGGCGGTGGGTTTTCTCGCCACACAGATATTTGGTCGATACATCGCTTATGCCCCGGTCGATCGATATTTTGATGCCGGTTTTGGCTATGCAAGTTTCTATGGATCGGGCTTTGTGCCTGATCGCAACGGCGCCGCGCAAACGGTGATGTCCGAGCTACCCATCGATGTCCCGCCGTCCAGCGCCCTAATGTCTTGGGCATTTGCGTTTGCCGCCGTCGCCGATGTTCTGGAATCGGATCCCCGTATTCGCGACGACGCATTGGTTGCGGCTGGTCATTCCCGGTTTGGCAAGTCGGCGCTGATGGCGGCCGCCTGGTCTGACAACATTGATGGGGCGATCGCGCACCAGTCGGGATTTGCAGGTGCGGCATCAAACCGTTCGCCATCCGGCGAAACGCTTGTTCGAATGGCCCGCTCCTATCCTCATTGGCTGCGACCCGGCCTCGCCAGCGATTTGGACAACGGGTTTGAACTTTCGCTTGATCAACATTTTCTGCTGGCCTTGGCGGCGCCGAAACCTCTTCTGCTTGGAAATGGGCGCCGCGATGTTTGGTCAGATCCCAACTCGACCTATCGAATGGTGCAAGCGGCGGACAAGATTTATGAGGCCTACGGCGTCGAAGGCTTGAATGGCACGGGCATGCGTTATTTCGCTCCGGGAGATGAGCTCAGCTATTATCTGCGCGCTGGAGGCCATAGCGTGATTTCTGAAGATATCGACGCCTTCATCGCGTTTATGACGGCTCACTTTTCTGAGCGCTGATCATCACTTTTTTCAAAACGGAATACGCATGGGCCGTGACAGCGCCGTTGAGCGCAGCGATGGAACCCGGAATTCCGGCACGCGGTTTGGGCGCGATGAAACGCGCTCAAGGCATCAGGGTCTTCCTGTGACGCGGTTTCCCGGCTAGACGGCGGGACATGGCCACAATACCAACATCCCGCCTTGAGCAAGTGATAGAGCGTTTCGAAGAGGTCGAAGCCAGAATGGGCGCGACCACGGATGGCGATGAAATTGTCGCCCTATCGCGTGAACATGCCGAGCTTCGACCCGTTGTCGAACGGGCTCGTGAGTTGGTTTCGATGCTCGATGGACTGGTCGAGGCGGAATCCATGCTGAAAGGCGGTGATCCGGAAATGGCCGAGCTGGCGCAGGAAGAAATCAACGATATCAAAGCGCGACTGCCGGAGGCAGAGGCGGAAATGCAGCTCCTGCTATTGCCCAAGGATGCGGATGACAAAGCGAGCATCGTGCTCGAAGTGCGCGCCGGGACCGGAGGCGACGAGGCGGCGCTCTTCGCCGGCGATTTGTTCCGCATGTATACGCGCTACGCACAGCTACAAGGTTGGAAAGTCGAGCTGCAAAGCGCTTCAGAAGGCGATGTCGGTGGCTATAAAGAGATCATCGCCAACATTGAAGGTGACGGCGTCTATGGCCGGCTAAAATGGGAGTCTGGCGTTCACCGCGTTCAGCGTGTCCCGGCGACCGAAACGCAGGGACGGATCCACACATCGGCGGCGTCGATCGCGGTTTTGCCGGCACCCGAAGATGTCGAGATCGACATTCGCAACGAAGACATTCGCATCGACACGATGCGCGCATCCGGCGCGGGTGGACAGCATGTCAACACGACTGATTCTGCCGTTCGGATCACGCATTTGCCAACCGGGATTATCGCCACGAGCTCAGAAAAGTCGCAGCATGTGAACCGCGAAAAGGCGATGCAGCAGCTGAAGATCCGGCTGTATGAAAAAGAAAAACAGGAGCGTGACGCCGAACGCGCTGAAGCCCGCGCGTCGCAAGTCGGATCAGGCGATCGGTCGGAAAAGATCCGGACTTATAATTATCCTGAAAACCGGGTCACAGATCACCGGATCGGATTGACGATTCATGCACTCGACAAAGTGATCGCGGGCGACAAGCTGGAAGATGTCGTCGATGCGCTGATGACAGAAGACCAGGCGCGGCGACTCGCCGCGATGGAATCCGAAGATTGAGCCGACCAAACTACGCCGAATTGATCCGGGACGGCGCGCGCACGCTGAAGTCTGCCGGCATTGACGATCCCGTTCGTGATGCACGCCGCCTGCTCCGATTCGTCACCGGATGGACCGCAACCGAATTGATCTCCGCGGAAACAGAGCCCGCCACGCCCGCGCATGCTGCTGGCTTTGCGGCATTGCTAGCAGAGCGGGCGGCGCGCAAGCCATTGGCGCATCTTTCCGGCGTGGTCGATTTCTTCGGACTCACGCTCAGATCTGATGCCCGAGCTTTGGTGCCACGATCGGACAGCGAAACCGTCATCGACTTAGCGCTGACACATTTGCCCGAAACGCAACCGCTCAAACTGGCAGACCTTGGCACCGGCAGCGGTGCACTCCTCGCAGCCCTTTTGCACGCGCGTCCAAACACAGAGGGGACGGCAATCGACGCCAGCCAAGACGCGCTTGACCTGGCTGAAGAGAATTTCACGCAGCTCGGGTTTCGTCAGCGCGTCACGCTGTTTCGCGGCAGCTGGACAGACTGGACAGGCTGGGCCGATTGCGCGCTGATCGTGTCCAATCCGCCGTATATCCGCAGCGACATCATTCCGACGCTCGACCCCGAAGTACGGGCTCACGATCCACGCCTCGCTTTAGATGGCGGTCCTGACGGCCTGAACGCTTACCGCGAGATCATCGCGCTTGCGCGCCAGCAATTGGTGAACGACGCCTATCTGATCCTGGAGATCGGTTTTGACCAACGGCATTCTGTTAGCGAACTGCTAACGAATAGCGGGCTATCCATCGTTGAGACGCGGCAAGACCTAGCGGGGAATGATCGCGCAATTGCTGCACAAAAACGCTGTTAGAAACCCCTTGGCGAATCCGAAAGAGCGGGTTAGGGGTACGCGTATTGGTGGAGAACCGGGGGAGCTGGCGTCCCACCAGATTTAACGCGACAGAACGTGTAGTCGAATAAACACCTCGCGTGGAAACCGTTCGGATTTGTCCGGGCTTGAATGATTAGGAAACGAGCTGATGGCAATGCAGCGAAAGCGCCGCCGGCGTTCTGGCGGAAGCAATAACAACAACAATCCAAACCGGCATTTTGACAGCAATGGCCCGGACGTCCGCATTCGCGGTTCCGCGCAGCAAGTGCTTGAAAAATACCAGCAATATGCTCGCGATGCCCAGACTTCTGGTGACAGGATCAAGGCTGAAGGCCTGTTCCAACACGCCGAACATTATGCCCGCATTGTTGCAACCTTTGAGCGCCAAAAAGAAGACGAACGCCGCGAACGCGAAGAGCGGGACGCGCGCCGCGCCGAAGAGCGCGCAGCGCGTGGTGAAGAGGCGGTTGATGAAAGTGAATCAGACGCCGTTGAGGATCAAGCCGCCGAGACAGAGCTTCAAACTGATTCAGAAGCTGAATCCTTGGAGGATGCCGCGCCGAAGCGTCGGAACCGGCGCAGTAAAGCTGAACCAGTAGAAGATGAGGCGGTTGCCGAAACCAATGGCCATGATGCCGTCGAAGCTGTCGCTGAAGAGGTACGCGCTGACGACGAAAAGCCAAAACGCCGGCGTCGGTCTTATACACCGAAATCCGATGATGATGGCGCTCATGAAGGGGTAATGAAAACCCTAGCGCGTGGCGCAGACGACGCCGAGCCGACGCCAGCAATGGAAAGCGACGCCTAAACCATTCCGGTATCGGTTTCGAGATCCATCAACAATCGTCCCGTTAATTCCCAGGTCGCCGGCGCGGTGACGATGTGCTGTGTCATCGCGTGCGCATCTCTGAAGCGCCTTTGCAATGGGCTCGACAGGAACAGCGCAGCGCCACCCCCCAAATCGTAGACATTGCGGCAAATATCGGCACATGTGCGAACCATATGGGTGCACGCCATTCGCAGTGCTGCTCGCCGCTCGACCGGAATGTCACCATCCTGCTGCGCGATATCCCAAGTTTGATCTAGCTCATCATGAAGGTAAGCCCGAGCCGCACGGAACGCGGCCATATGCTGCGCGTAGTCCGATTGGATGATGTTGCGCTCGCTGAGTGTGCGCGCAGACCCCTGCGACTTCTTCGCTTGGGCGAGCGCCTTGAACTCCGCCAAAGCGCCGGCCGCATTGCCCATCGCAACAGCAGAAACGCCCAGCGACAACAGGCCGAACGCGGGGAACTTGTATAACGCGTTCTCGATGACAGGTTTGTCTGTGACCAAGGAAACGCTGCGCGATTTCGGCACGCGCAAGGAGTCAACCGCAATATCGCCGGATCCAGTGCCCATCAGGCCCATTACCTGCCATGTATCGATCAGCTCGACGTGATCTGCCGGGAAGATCATCATTCGGGCGTCCGGGCGCCCCGACGGCAATCGACGCAGTTCTCCATCATCAAAAATCATCGCACCGCCGCAAAGCCAACGACAATTTGCGGACCCCGATCCCCAGGACCATCGACCACTTACAATGAAATCGTCCCCATCCGCGACGGCGCGCCCCATAGGTGCAAACACCCCACCCGTAATGGTTTTCGGATCACCATAGATCTCCAATGCATGCTCGGCCGACAAATACGCGGCGTTCATCGCGGTTGTCGCGCCGATCATGACACACCAAGCTGCGCTCGCATTCGCTTTGCCGAGTTCTTCCAACACGTCGAGAATCTGCCGTGGGGTGCATTCATGGCCGCCATAAGCAGCGGGCGTTACCATTCGAAACAGACCTGCCTCTGCGATCTGCGTGGCGAGGTCGGCAGGCAATCGACGAACTTGTTCCATATGTTCCGCCTGAGCGGCAAGCGTTGGCGCAATACGCCGCGCCGCGTCCAGTGTGGGATGGATCTCCATACGGGTCATTTTTGGTTCCTCCACAAAGCATCATGCCGAGGAGCGTCTTAGCCGTCTACCTTCCAATTTCCGGCGGCCGGTATACCTCCATCGGCACAGGACAATATGGAGATCCCGATGACATACATTCTGATCCACAACCCAAGCTGTGGTGCTTCAAAGAAGGGCCTAGCATTGTTGCAAGAAAAGGGAATCGAACCGGAAGTCCGCAAGTATATGAATGCGAACGCACGTCTCTCAGTCGATGAATTGAGAGAGATTGCCGCTCAAATGGGAGACGTCTCTCCCCGGGAATTCATGCGAGCAAAAGACGTCGAGCGTGCGGGTCTTCCCGCCGATATTGATGGCGACGCGTTGATCGAAGCCATGGCAGAAAATCCAAAGCTCATTCAGCGCCCCATTGGGATCAATAATGGGAAAGCGGCGCTCGGCCGACCGGCTGAAAGCCTTCTCGATATCGTCTAATCCCGCTCAGTCCGAAATAAATCGATCGAATTTGATCAATTCGGGCGATCGAATATCAACCTTGCTGTGGCATGACACCATCTTACCGCTCCGGAGGGTTGGGATGGTTGTCTTGGAATGGATCGCACTTGGGCTGATCGCGATCTCTGCAGCTTGCTTTTTTGGTCCGCAATTCGTGGCCTATGGCGGCCGCGCCTTTGCAGATTTGAAGGGGTTGCCCGAGGCAAGATTTGTTGCGGGCGGATTGGTCAGCATCGCCGCGATGGTGTTGCTGCTACCTTATGCGTCCATTGCTGCTGTCGAAGGGGGTGAAACCGTCTTCGCCCTGATGATAGAGACCGCGACGCTTTCCTTCGGTTTGGTCTAAACCGCGTTCATCTGTTGGGCGCGCCCTGAATTCAAAACTGATATCGTACCGGACAGTAGAGAAGACACAGCGCTGATTTCTCTCGGACAGAGATTTCCCTTGACCTTTGGCAATTCGCGCCATTTTTGGCGCCATGACCAAATCATTTACAGGCAATTTCTTTGAGGATTTCCGGGTTGGACAGACCCTACCTCATGCCACACCGCTCACCGTCGGTTCGGGCGATATCAGCCTCTACCGAGCGCTCACTGGAAGCCGGCATGCGCTCTACAGCGCCGAGACGATGGCGCAAGCCAACGGATTTCACTCGCTCCCAATTGATCCTTTGCTCGGCTTTCATGTCGTGTTTGGAAAGACGGTGCCGGACATCTCGCTGAATGCAGTGGCCAATCTCGGTTACGCAGAAGGCCAATTCCTGAAGGCTTTCTATCCAGGCGACACGCTACGCGCTGTGTCTGAAGTGATTGGGTTGAAGGAAAACTCGAACGGCAAGACCGGCGTCGTCTATGTTCGTACCACCGGTTTGAATCAGAACGATGAGGCCGTGCTGTCCTATGTTCGGTGGGTTATGGTCAACAAGAAGGATGCGGAACACCCGGCACCGGAACCGTCCGTGCCAGACCTCGCAAAAGTTGTCGCCCCGTCAGATTTAAAGCCTCAGGGTCATTATCAAAATTGGGATGACACGCTGGCGGGGAGCCATCTCCGCTACGACGCTTATGAGGTTGGCGAAAAGCTAAACCATGTTGACGGAATGACCGTCGAAGAAGCGGAACATCAGATTGCGACGCGCTTGTACCAAAACACCGCAAAGGTCCATTTTGATGGGTTTGGTCAGAAAGACAGTCGCTTCGGCAAACGGCTGATTTATGGCGGCGTGGTGATTTCGATCGCCCGCGCACTAAGCTTTAATGGCCTCGCCAATGCGTGCGAGATGCTGGCCATTAATGGCGGCACGCATACCGCTCCTCTGTTTGCAGGTGACACAGTGTATGCCTGGAGTGAAGTTCTCGACAAAGCAGAACTCTCAGATACTGTCGGGGCGCTCCGGCTGCGCCTCGTCGCAGTAAAAGACCAAGACCCAGGGGCATTTGCGCTGCGTGGCGAGGACGGAAAATATGCATCAGGCGTCTGTCTTGATTTCGACTATTGGGCCGCTATCCCAAGATAGCCTGCGAGACCTCTGATGCAGTTAGAGACGGATCGCACGCGCATTCAGCCCTTGGACATCCATCTGCTAAAGGGTTTGCAGAGCTACTATTTGCGAAACGCGGCGCATTTGGACCAATGGGAACCCGAGCGACCGGTGCATTTTCACAGCACTGACAGTTGGCACAAACGGTTCAAAATCGACAAAGCGGAAATGAAAGCGGGCCGTAGCCTAAAATGGGTTGCGCTTGAACCTGACAGCGATCGCGTGATCGGCGTCTGCAATTTCACGCAAATCTTCAGAGGCCCGTTCCAAAGTGGAACTCTCGGCTTCTCGGTCGATGCATCCCGCCAAGGACAAGGCTTGATGTATGAAGTCACGGACCGCACTTTACAGTTCATGTTTGAAAAAGTCGGCCTTCATCGTATTGCAGCCACGCATATGCCAACCAATCGTCGGAGCGCCCAATTGCTTGAAAGACTTGGCTTTGAACAAGAGGGGATCGCGCCCGCCTATCTGAAAATCGCCGGCCGCTGGGAAACGCATGTGCTTCGGGCGAAGCTCAATCCAGCTGACCTCCCAGTATCGCAAATCACCTCAGTGACAGGGTCGAGCTGATGCTAACTGGGCTATCGACTTTGGTGATTGCACTCGCGGTGGGACTGTCAGCCATGATCCGCTTGATCCAAGGCATGCAATTGCGGCAGCGGGTTTCAATGGGCATGACGGGTGTCCGGGAACTCGCTGAGCTCTCAGGCATCCTCGACCCCAGAGACCTTCAGGACGCATTTGGACCGCCTGACATGAACCGCATTTGGTCGCAGGTCACTTTGGCCAGCATTGAGCGACGGCGGCGCTTGCAGGGCTATTTGATGAGCGACAGCAATTTGCATCGCGCCAGCATCATCATCGGCGTTTTGGCCGTTGGCCTACATCACTGGACCACTGAGCTGCTCTTGCTGAGCGCCGTAATCGCACAAGCTGGTGCCTGGCTGAGCGCGTTTCGGCTGCCGCGTTAGGGGTTTCCCAATCTGTCCGTTGCACCTATCTGTGCACCCCTATGTGGAGAGCTGACTATGCGGCTTTGGAAAATGAATGGTGCTGGCAATGCCTTCGCGATCTTTGATGCGCGCGGCCGTTCATTTGCCCCTACATCGGAACAACTCCAGGAAATCGCATCAACGCTACAAGCCGACCAGGTCATGGCGATCGAAGAAGATCTCAAAACCGACGTGTTCCTTCGAATTTGGAATTCGGACGGCGGCGAAGTCAGCGCCTGCGGCAATGGCACACGGGCGGTTGCGCAGCTGCTGCTGGATGAAACGGGCAATGAGAAGGTCCGCATTCGAACCGATGCAGATATATTGGTGGGTCGACGCGCTGAGGCCGGCCAAGTGTCGGTCGATATGGGGTCTCCGCTGACCGGTTGGGAAGACATTCCACTGTCCGAAAAAATGGATGTGCGCGGGGTCGATGTCCGAATTGGCCCGATCGACGATCCGCACCTCAAATTCCCGGCCGTTGTGTCGATGGGCAACCCGCATGCCGTGTTCTTTGTCCAAGATCTCGAAGCGTATGACATACCTGCGATCGGCCCTTTGATTGAGTGGCACCCTGTCTTCCCAGAAGGGACCAATGTCGGCTTTGCGAAAATCATCGATCGACACACAATCCGCCTGCGTGTTTGGGAACGCGGCGCAGGTCTGACGCTTGCCTGTGGCACAGGGGCGTGCGCGGCTTTGGTGTGCGCAGCACGGGCCGGCAAAACCGAACGGCGGGCCCGTCTTATTCTTGATGGCGGCGAGCTAGAGATCTTCTGGGATCCGGCAAGCGACCATGTCTTCATGACGGGTCCGGTCGAACTTGAACAGACGCTCGAGGTTTAACTGACATTGAAACACCGCGAAGTGGTTGATTTTCCGTCAGGAACAGCCGATTTCCATACCATGCCAACACGTACCTCATCCCCTACAGATACCCAGCTCATCACACTTGGATGCCGGCTGAATACCTATGAGAGCGAGGTTATGCGGAATCTTATCCACGATTCCGAGCTTGGCAAAACCGTGGTGATCAACACGTGCGCGGTGACCGCTGAAGCCGTTCGGCAGGCGCGCCAAACGATCCGTCGTGCCCATCGAGACAATCCGGATGTGCCGATCATTGTGACCGGTTGCGCCGCACAGATCGATCCGGAGATGTTCGCCAACATGCCGGAGGTCACGCGTGTTGTCGGCAATCATGAAAAGCTACAGGCGGACACATGGTCGCCCGACTTGTTGCGCGGCGAAAGCAAGATTAAAGTCAATGATATCATGGCTGTAAAAGAGACTGCAGCCCATCTCATTGACGGCATGGAAGGGCGAGCCCGCGCCTATATCCAGATCCAGAATGGCTGCGATCATCGCTGTACGTTCTGCATCATTCCGTATGGTCGCGGCAATGCGCGCTCGGTGCCAGCCGGCGACGTCGTCGCAATGGTCAAGCGTTTGGTTGAGACCGGGCACTATGAGGTGGTGCTGACGGGGGTCGATCTGACGAGCTGGGGGCAAGACCTGCCGGGGCAGCCGCCGCTTGGCAATTTGGTGCAACGTATCCTCAAACTGGTGCCGGATTTGCCGCAATTGCGGATTTCTTCGATCGACGCCATCGAAATCGACGAGGTGCTGTTTGATGCTATGTCCGATCGACGAGTCGCGCCGTTTATGCACCTTTCATTGCAGCACGGTGACGACTTGATTCTCAAGCGGATGAAGCGCCGGCACAGCCGAAGCCAAGCCGTCGACCTCGCCAATCGTTTGCGCGAAGCACGCCCCGAGATTGCGCTTGGAGCGGATCTAATTGCGGGATTCCCAACTGAAACGGAGGACGCATTCCAGCGTTCTATGGACTTGGTAGCGGAATGTCACCTCGCGTTTTTGCATGTTTTCCCGTACAGTTCACGGCCCGGAACACCGGCCTCGCGAATGCCCCAACTCGATGCGCGAACAATCAAATCGAGAGCTGCGCGTCTTAGAGAGGTTGGCGCGGTCGCCTCCAGCCGCCACTTGGAGACGCATGTCGGCTCAACGACAAACGCGCTTATTGAAAGGAACAACCGAGCTCGCCTCGCAGATTTCTCCCCAGTTGAAGTGCAATCTCAAACACCCATCGCTGATGGAAAAACAATCCAGGTTCGTATTACTGGGCATGACGGGCAAAAGCTGTTTGGAGCGCGCGTATGATCTTGTGGTTCGGGAAGAAAAACAAAAAAGAACAAATGCTTGCCGATGGTGAGCAGATGGAGCTTCCCGAACTTTCAGCAGATGAATTGACCCAAGTCGCAGGAATGCAAGATTCGGTTGAACGGGGTGCGCCTGAATTCGCTTTGACAGTTGAGGTTTCGGAAAAACAGCCGCCGGAGCCACCCGACGCAAATGACCAAACTGCGGAATTCACAACAGAAACTACAACAGATGTTCCGGAAACCAAAAATGTAGAACCAGGTGACGCTCTCGAAGAAACGAAGAAACCCGGTTTTTTCAGTCGTTTGTCCTCGGGCCTGGCGAAATCTTCTAACAAATTTGGAGACAGTCTGAGTGGCGTGTTCACGCGCCGCAAACTGGACGATGACGCGCTCGAAGACTTAGAAGATCTGCTTCTAACAGCTGATATGGGCAGCCAAGCCGCAAGCCGGATCGCAACCAATTTGGCAAAGTCCCGTTTTGAAAAAGACATTACTGATGAAGAGTTGAAGCATGCCTTGGCTGACGAAATCGAAATCATCATGTCGGGCAGAGAACAGCTGGTTGATTTCGCTGACGGTCCAAGGCCGAGGATCGTTTTCTTCGTCGGCGTGAACGGCTCGGGCAAAACGACGACCATTGGCAAAGTCGCCTCGAAATTGAAAGCCCAAGGCGCGAAAGCGTTGTTGGTTGCCGGTGACACATTTCGGGCCGCGGCAATCGAGCAGCTCGCCGTTTGGGGAGAACGTGCCGGCATTCCAGTACTGTCTAGACCTGCTGGCGCAGACGCTGCTGGCCTTGTCTACGAAGCGATTGAGCAAGCACAACGAGACGGACTTGATCTTGTTCTGGTCGACACCGCGGGTCGATTACAAAACAAGTCAGAACTTATGGCGGAGCTCGCGAAAATGATCAGAGTTGCTCAAAAACTCGACCCGGATGCGCCTCACGATGTCATTCTCGTGCTGGATGCAACGGTTGGGCAGAATGCACTTAGCCAAGTTGAGGCGTTTCGGCACACAGCTAACATAACGGGGCTGGTGATGACGAAACTAGACGGAACGGCCAAAGGTGGTGTTCTCGTAGCGATCGCTGATGCGCACGCATTGCCCATTCATTTTGTTGGCGTCGGCGAGCGCGCTGAAGATCTCCAACCCTTCTCCGCCCGAGCCTATGCTCGCGCGCTTGTGGGTCTTTCAGAGTTCTGATGCCTTCTGAAAAGGAAACTCTGCGACACGCGATGAAGGCACGTCGGGAAAGGCTGGCCAAAGACAATACCGACGCGGCGGAAATCATTGCGGCGCGATTCCCTGAAAAGCTTCTCGATCGATTTGGACCCCTTGTGTCAGGATACTTGCCGATCGGGTCTGAGGTCGACATTCGACCGCTTTTGGCACGCCTTGCAACTGCCGGCGCGGAGCTCGTCCTTCCGCGAATTGACGCCGACAACACGATGAGTTTCCGAGCTTGGCTACGAACGGACCAACTCGAAACCGGCCCCTTTTCGCTCCAACAACCTGAACGACACGCAGCGTTCGTCCGGCCAACCTTGGTCCTGCTTCCTTTGCTTGCTTTTGACCGCTCTGGAAATCGGCTCGGCTATGGCAAAGGACACTATGATCGGGCTCTAGCAGAATTGCGGCGACATGGTCGCGTTTTTACGTGCGGTATCGCCTTTGCGGACCAGCAAGTTGAACAATTGCCTGCGGAACCACATGACATTCCTTTAGATTGGGTCGTCACAGAAAATGGTTCACTTCCCCTTTTTCTGCAACGGGCCACTTCTCATTAGCCGCTGTAAATCATTGAATCCAGACGATTGCCAAGCCGCTTCCTTTGAGTGATGAATATGTCAGAAAGGAATGGGTATGGCACTCGATCGACCATTTCGAGCCGTTACTATTGACGATGTTGCTGAACGCGCGGGCGTTTCAGCAAAAACCGTCTCGCGTGTTCTAAACAACGAGCCGAATGTTCGTCCCTCAAAACGAGAGATCGTCCTCCAGGCAACGCGGGAGCTCGGTTACAAGCCAAATCCTGCAGCTCGCAGTCTTGCTGGAGCGAGAAGTTTTCTTATTGCGCACTTGCACGACAATGCGGTGCCGGAATACGTCGCTGCTGCAAATGACGGGATTTATTCGGCGTGTCGCTCCTTGGGGTTTTTCCTTTTGCCCGAGAGGGTTGAGCCAGACGCGTCCGATCGCTTGGAACGTTTGGAGACATTTCTGCGGACAGCGCGACCAGATGCCGTTGTCCTTACGCCTCCGCTTTGCGATGATCTTGCCACCATTGAGGTTCTCGAGCGAATGGGCGTGCGATATGCTAGTGTTTCTGCTCGACGTGGCAAAAATGGAGGTGCCGTCTTTCGGCATGACGAACGTCAGGCCGCACACGACATGGTCGACCACCTTATTTCATTGGGTCATAATAAGATCGCAATGATTGCGGGGCCTTCCGGACACAAGGCTGCGTCTGCAAGGAGCGACGGCTACCAAGAAGCGATGCTCGCTGCGGGACTGCGCATTGACAACTCAATGATGGAATTGGGTGACTACACGATGCGATCAGGCCTGGAAGCCGCGCAAAGACTGATCAGTCACGAACATCGCCCCACAGCTATTTTCGCCGCCAATGATGATATGGCGGTCGGCGCTTTAACCGCAGCTTTAGCAAGCGGATTAAGCATACCAGACGACATCTCGATAGCAGGCTACGACGACACACGACTTGCTTCTGCAGTCTGGCCTCCCCTGACCACAATCCGACAACCTGTCCGCGAAATGGCGCAGCGTGCCGCAGAACATTTGATGCGGTCTGAGAACAGCGAATTGGACGACGAAGTGCTTGCATTCGAGCTAATCGTTCGCGCATCGACCGGGTCGCCACCTCATTAAGGAAAGTAGACTCTCCGGGATTCTCCAGATCTAATGGCGCACATGCAAACGGAAATTCAGATTCGGCCGGTAGCGGGCTCCCTTGGCGCAGAGATTTCAGGTATCGACCTCGGCGCCGATCTGACCAATCAACAATTTGATGAAATCCACAAAGCGTTCTTAGACCATCACGTGATCTTTTTCAGGGACCAAAGAATGCTCACACCGGATCGCCACAAATCCTTTGCACGCCGTTTCGGCACACTGAATGTACATCCTTATGTTTCTGGGATGAAGGGTCACCCGGAGCTGATGGAGATTGTCAAAGAACCTGAAGACAAACTCAATTTCGGAGGTGGCTGGCATTCAGACATGTCGTTTCAAGAACAACCTGCGCTCGGGTCGATTCTGTATGCACTCGAAGTACCGAGCCATGGCGGTGATACTTTGTTCGCCAATCAGATCGCGGCATATGAGGCGTTATCCGACGGGATGAAAGCGATGCTTGACGGTTTGACTGCGATCCACTCGGCGAGCCGCGAATACTCTGCCACTGGAGCGTCCGCGCAATCGCGAAAATCCATGAACGCGCAGCAGGCGGATGATGCGCCAGAGTATGAGCATCCGGTGGTACGGACGCATCCGGAAACCGGCAAAAAAGGATTGTTTGTAAATCCGGCTTTTACGTTGCGGTTTTCAAATATGACACGACGTGAGAGCCGGCCGCTTCTAGATTTCTTGTTCAATCACGCCCGAGACGAACGCCTAACCTGCCGATTTCGTTGGGAAAAATACTCGGTTGCATTTTGGGACAATCGATGCGTTTGGCATTATGCTCTGAATGACTACCCAGGACAAAGACGCCATATGCGGCGCGCCACAATCAATGGCGATACGCCCTACTAATCCGACCGATTTAGCGCCGCCAATACCGCATCACCCATATCGGACGTGCTGAGGTTTCCGCCAAGATCGCGGGTCCGCGCACCTTGATCCAGAGCCGTCTCCACAGCCGCAAAAAGTCGGTCAGCAGCCGCGGCTCGGTCGAGTGACCAACGCAGCGCCATTTCGAGTGACAAGATCGCAGCGCACGGATTAGCCATACCTTGACCCGCAATATCCGGCGCCGAGCCATGCACCGGTTCGTACAGACCTGGCTTGCCGGCAGCTCCCAAACTGGCCGAAGGCAGCATGCCAATCGACCCCGTCAGCATCGCCGCCGCGTCCGAGAGGATGTCACCAAATAGATTGCCCGCGAGGATCACATCGAACTGCTTAGGTTCGCGCACCAATTCCATCGCACAGGCATCCGCGAGCACGTGTCGAAGCGCAAGCCCTTCGCCTTCTGAAGCGTGTAACTCCGTCACGATCTCGCGCCAAAAGTGCCCACTCTCCATCACGTTCGATTTCTCGGTTGAAACCACCTCGCCGCGACGTCCGCGCGCAATCTCAAAAGCGACGCGCGCAACGCGTTTAATTTCACCTGCGGTGTAGCGCGATGTCTCGAACCCGAAGCTGTTATCGCCCAAACCGCGCTCAATGCCGCGCGGTTCACCAAAGTAAACACCGGAGGTGAGTTCACGGACAATCATAATATCAAGCCCTTGAACCCGCTCAGCTTTTAAGCTGGACGAATCGACCAGTGCCGGAAAGCAGAAAGCGGGGCGCAGGTTGGCAAACGTATCCATACCTTTGCGCAATTGCAGCAGGCCCATTTCCGGCCGTAGCTCTCGATCGACATCAGCCCATTTCGGACCGCCAACCGCGCCCAAAAGGACGGCATCGCTTTGCTTGGCCCGAACCAGCGTGTCGACGCTGAGAGGTTCGCCTTCAGCATCAATCGCTGCGCCGCCAACCAAAGCGGTTTCGAAATTGAGGTCCGGCACAAGCTGACTAGCAACGCGCTGCGCCTGCTCAATCACCTCTGGGCCGATGCCATCGCCCGGCAACAGGAGAACAGTCTGTGTCATGTTTTGAATACCTTATTAGGCTGGCAAAGATTCCGGGTCCGCCCGATACATTCGGACCGCTAGATCCTTTTTTTTCAGTGTTTTAAGCGCATTTTGAAAGATCGCTATATGCGGCGTAGCAAAATGGCGACGGAGCGCGTCGAGATCTTTCCAGCGCTCTATGATCCGCGCGCTGCCTCCAACAACAACCATCAATACACCTCTATATTGATCGTCCGGGTCTCGGCGACATCCGCCGGGCTGCGTTGGTAGGAAAGGGTAAATTCATATGCTCCAGGCCGGTCGCCCTGAAACAGAAAGACCTGAACTCCACCGGAGCCGGTCAAACCTTCCGGCGCTGGATCGGCATCGTAGCGTTCGTCAACGAGGCGTAGACCAACCGGTTGTGGATCCAGTATCTGCCACATATAGCCTGTTGTCGGATTGCTTATCAGACGGATTTCGACTTGCTTATCCATGCGGATTTCCGCTTCGACGCCGTCTGCAGGCTCCTGTAAAATACGGGGATCGCCACCGATTTGAATCCCCGCAACCTCGGGTCCAGTTCCGTATATGTCGGGTATGCAGGCGGTACACAGTAAGGCTAAGGCAGGTATCCAATAACGCATGTTTTCTTACACTCGTTCTAGCCACGGTTTTACGGAGCGGCGTTTCGCTTCAAATGTGCTGATGGCGTCATCGGCGCGCAGACTGACCGCAATATCATCCATACCGGTGAGCAATTTGTCTTTCACACCGGGATCGATGTCGAACGAATGCACTGTGCCATCGGGCCCGGTGACGGTCTGTCCGGCAAGGTCAATTTCGAACACGCTATTGCTGCCCCCGGCCTGATCCGCCAACTGATCACAAATCTCTTGAGGGAGCGCAATTGCGAGAATGCCGTTCTTGCCAGAATTGTTGTAAAATATATCGGCATAGCTCGGCGCAATGATGCAACTTATTCCCTGGTCCAGAAGCGCCCAAGGTGCATGTTCGCGTGATGATCCGCAGCCGAAATTGTCTCCTGCGATGAGAACACCCGCACCGGCGTACGCTTGCCTGTTCAAAACAAAGTCAGGATTGGGCGAACCGTCAGGCTTCGTCTTGAGCTCGTAAAATAGCCCTTCTGACAAACCAACGCGTTCTGTCGTCTTCAAAAACTGTTTCGGGATGATCATGTCCGTGTCGACATTCGCCATGAGTTTGCCCTTGTGCCTTAAGGGTGCCGCTGTCGATCGCAAAGTTTTGAAAGGTTCCATGACGGCCTCTTAGCGTGGCGTGAGCTCAATGAACAGTGTCGGAACATTCAGGGTTCTGTCGCGAAGGGTAAAGACCCGTGTTCCAGGCTTGCGGCCTTTGCGGATCTCGCTGAGGTCACGCCCCAAAGCGGTCAGGCGCGCATGTGCCGCCTCGATGTCATCCGTCGTCCAGGTCAAACCCCATAGTCGATCTGGCCCCGCAGGGTCTTGGCTTTCGCTGAGCCTGTTGACGACCTCGAGCGACAAATCACCGATCCGAAAAAACAGAAACCGCGTGTCCCACTCCTTTGCGGTGCGGTCCAACGCGAAGCGAATACCCAGACGCGACCCGTAGAGCGCTACCGCGCGATCAGGATTGGGTGTCTGGACAACCAAATGATCTAGTTTCAAAACGGAACCCACTGGCCCAGACCCTGGCGGCAAGACTGAAGTTGGTTCCAAAACGAAACTCTTTACGCCAGCTGTCGCATCTTCATTAAGCCGAAACCGTCGCCATACCCGCTCGCTGCCGCTCGCCAAATCCTTACTTTGGCCAGGTACAATGTCATCCGGCGCCAGGCCACGACGCCCCATTAAGCGATGAGATTCTTCGAATTCGTCGACCCGGTAAGCCAGCGACGCGAAATGCGCCCCTTGGTCCATAAGGGTTCTCAGGCGGTCCGCCATGTCTCCTGTGCCGACGGGCGCCATGAGCTCAATCGCCGTGTTGTCCGTCACGAACAAAGCGGTCGATCGGCCCTCGGTCTCTGCACGCCAGGCCGGTTCAAAGCCCATGATCGCAGTGTAATCGGAAATGCCAGTGTCAATGTCGGGACAAAGGATCACAAAATGGTCGAGCGCGGTGATCATGATCGAAAACTTTCAAGCTGGCGGCGCTGCGATCCAGCCGCGTCAAAATTATCCGGCGACAACCAAGCTTCAAACGCTGACTTGATCGCGGGCCAATCCTCATCGGTCATCGCATACCAGGCTGTATCGCGGTTTTCTCCGCGGATAACCATATCATTGCGGAACACCCCTTCGAACTGAAAGCCAAATCGGGATGCCGCGCGATGCGAGGCCGCGTTCTCATTGTGACATTTCCATTCATAGCGGCGATATCCGAGCTCATCGAAAATATGGCTTGCCATCAGATACATGGCCTCGGTGGCCTCAGGTGTCCGACGCAACGCCCGACCGAACGCAACACAGCCAACTTCCGCGCTGCCATGAGGTTCTCGAATGCGCATATAGCCCGCCATGCCCATGACATTGCCACCCTTGACCTTACGGATGACAAGCAGTTCCCAGCCAAGTGTTTGGAAGGCTCCCAATAAGTGACGCTGAAAGTCGACTTCGTCTTTGAATGGCCCCATCGGCATAAAGGTCCAAATGTCAGCAACATCCGCTGCGGCAACAGCGCGATACAGCGCTTCGCCATGAGTGTCCCAATTTAGCGGCTCAAGGACAACGCGCCCACCCTGCAATGGCCATTGCCCAGGACGGTCTCGAGGCGTCCAACTGTCGAGACTCATCCCCCGATCACACCTGTAATCGCAGCGCGCGCAGCCAGTTGGGGGCTCATCAAATGGGTCCGTCCGCCGCGCCCCTGACGCCCTTCAAAGTTCCGATTAGAGGTTGAGGCACAGCGCTCGCCTGGCGCCAGAATATCGGGGTTCATTCCGAGACACATAGAGCAACCCGGTTCGCGCCATTCAAATCCAGCACGCTTGAATACATCATGCAGGCCTTCTTGCTCAGCTTGAGCGCGCACCAAGCCAGATCCGGGCACGACCATCGCTCTTACGCCTTCAGCCACCGTCCCAGTATCCGCAATCGCAGCAGCTGCGCGCAAGTCTTCGATCCGTGAATTCGTGCAAGATCCAATGAAAACACGCTGTACGGGTGTGTCCGCGATTGGCTGCCCGGGTTGAAGGTCCATATAGTCAAGCGCGCGTTCAGCGGCAGATCGTTTGTTCGGATCGGAGATTTGCAACGGGTCCGGGACAGTCCCGGAAAGCGGGATCGCTTGTTCTGGGCTGGTGCCCCAACTCACAGTCGGTTCAACGGCGGCGCCATCAATTTCGACAATGCGGTCCCAGTTCGCATCCGGATCGGATACCAGGGTTCGCCAATACGCCGTTGCTGGCGCCCAATCGTCGCCCTTCGGCGCGGCCGGCCGGCCCTTCATGTACGCGAATGTTGTTTCATCCGGCGCGATCAGGCCGGCGCGCGCGCCGCCCTCAATGGACAGATTGCACAGCGTCATCCGGCCTTCCATGGACAAGGCTTGGATGGCTTCACCCCGATATTCCATAACGTGACCAGTGCCGCCCGCCGTTCCGATTTCAGCGATCAAATGCAGGGCCAGGTCCTTTGCAGTCACTCCGTCGCGCAACTGACCGGAGACCTCAATCGCCATATTCTTCATCTTGCGCGTACGTAGCGTTTGCGTTGCGAGGACGTGTTCGACTTCGCTGGTGCCAATGCCATGTGCCAGCGCACCAAAAGCCCCATGGGTCGATGTATGGCTGTCACCGCAGACAATGGTCATGCCTGGCTGGGTGCGGCCCTGCTCTGGGCCGACGACATGCACAATGCCATTGCGCCGGTCACCCATTGGGAAAAACTCAATGCCATACTCGGCAACATTGTTCGACAACGCCGCCAATTGGTTGCGCGCAGCTTCGTCTTTGACGCCAGCAAGGCCCAGTGCCTGACCTTCTGTAGGCGTGTTGTGATCCGCAACGGCTAGGGTCAAGTCCGGCCGGCGCACGCTACGCCCAGCCGCTTTTAAGCCTGCGAACGCTTGCGGCGTCGTGACCTCATGAATGAGGTGTAGGTCGATATAGAGCAAAGATTCTCCGGTGGCCGTATCTTGGCTCACCATGTGGTCGTCCCAAATTTTGTCGTACAGGGTCTGTCCCGACATCTCTTCGCCCTTTCTAGATATACAAAAGCCCCATTCCGGCGGACGGAACGGGGCTCAAGCTAAGTTCCGGTTTGGAACTAGGCCTCGTTTTCGCCCTCAGCGGCTTCAGCTTCTGCAGCGGCCTTGGCAGCAGCCTCTTCGGCAGCTGCGGCTTCCACTTTGGCTTTTGCTGCCGCTTCACGGTCGACAGCAGCCTGTTCCCGACGCGCCAATTTAGCGGCGTTGCGCTTGCGGCGCTGCTCGGTCTTGGATTCCGTGATCTCTGTGGTTTCCATACCGTGTCCGGTAGTCCGTTCTGCGATCCGTGCCGATTTACCGCGACGGTCACGCAGATAGTAAAGCTTGGCGCGACGAACGCGGCCTTTGCGCTTCACTTCAATGCTTTCAATCATTGGAGAGGCGACCGGGAAAATCCGCTCGACACCTTCACCGAACGAAATCTTGCGAACGGTGAAACTCTCATTCAAGCCTTTGCCTGCGCGCGCAATGCAAACGCCTTCAAAGCGCTGAATACGCTCGCGGTCGCCCTCGCGGATACGCACATTCACTGAAAGCGTGTCGCCGGGGGAAAATTCAGGGATAGATTTGCCGTCGGTTACGCGGGCAAACTCTTCAGCTTCAAGCTGTTCAATTAGATTCATCGTCCGTCTCCGACGCTCGCGCTGCTGGTGTCTTGCAGAAAGCGCCCCATAAATCGGGACGGCGTGCTTTTGTCAATGCCTCGCTCTGCTGTTTCCGCCAAGCCGCAACCCGTTTGTGATCACCCGACAAAAGGACGTCTGGTGTCTCCCGACCTTCCCAGCTTCGAGGCAGCGTATATTGCGGGTATTCGAGCAAGCCATCCGCGAAGCTTTCCTCTTCGATCGAGGCTTGATTTCCAGCGACACCTGGCAGCAAACGCAGAACCGCTTCGAGCATGGCCATGCCCGCCACATCACCGCCGGCAAGCACAAAATCGCCGAGTGAAACCTCGACCATATTGCGGGCCTCGATCACGCGCTCATCGAGCCCTTCAAACCGTCCGCAAAAGAAGACGAGGCCGGGTTTCGACGCCCAGTCTTGTGCCAACGCTTGAGAGAAGGGTTTCCCGCGCGGGCTGAGGCAGATCACAGGGCGCTCTCCTGGCTCCGCTGCATCGATTGCGCGCGCCGCCACATCTGGGCGCAGGACAAGCCCAGCGCCGCCGCCAGCCGGTGTGTCGTCCACCTTTCTATGCGGTCCGAGACCGTGCGCTCGGAGCGTCACAACATCGAGGGACCAAACGCCTTGCAGCCGCGCGCGCTCAAGGATCGAAATCCCGAGCGGGCCTGGATAGGCTTCTGGATAGAGCGTGATGAAGCTGGCTGCGAAACTCATCGCCGTGACATAGCGTTGGCAGCCGCGCGTGGCTAGCTTACCTCGTCTTCGGTCTGAGGTTCCGGGGCGACTTCGCAGACACCATTCCGGTAATCGCCAACCGTGCGGATCACATCGGCGCCTTCTGGCTCGACACGCTGGCCGGTCACCAGGCTGGCAACGACACGCTCAACCAGCTGATCGAGGCGGGTCACGACATAGCAATCGACAGTGGGTTCGGCGTGTGGCAGTCCGACACCGCTATCGTCAGTCAGGAACAGGTAGCGCGCATTGGTCAGCTGCGAGAGGGCGCGCATCATGAACTCTGCACGATCATCAATGCCGCTGGCCGCAAGTGAGACGATGTGGATGCCGCGCGATCGAGAGATCAGGCCGCTCTTCCAGCTCGCCTCGATGTGCCGGTTGTGCGGCGGCGCGTCGGCGACGAGCAGATTGATTTTCACCGCATCGTCACGCCATTCGAAATCGAGACCGCGTCCAAGCGCTTCATGCATGGCCTCTGGCATATCGCCGCCGCCTTGTGCAGCCTGATCACCAAGGGCGGTTTTGAACGCGTCCAAATCGTTGCTGAAGGCAACCTCTCGGACGACATAGTCATCGCCATCGTCGCGATAGACGATGAAGCCAGCGCGGATATCCAGATCCGGCTGTCGGCTACGCACGCGGTCGAGAATGGCAACCAGCTCGGCTTGGAGATACTGCATTTCATCGCTCATCGAACCGGTTGCATCGAGCGTGAGAAGCAAATCGAGCTTTTGCGGAACGGCGCGGTCGAGGCTGAGATCGAAGGTCAGGATGCCGCCCGTCTCGATCACAGCGTCGGACAGCGGCTGGCTAATCGGCCGGCTGCCATCGACGCTCGCGGTGACCACCATTCCGGGTTCCAGCTCATCGTAATTTGGGAACAGATAGGCCTTGCCATCGGCGCCCGTGCGTAAAGGGAAGACCGGCTTTCCGTCGGCGTCTCGCAGCGAGATCTTGGCCAGCGGCACAGCTTTGCCGAGGCGGTCGATAATTTGGATCTCGATCCGCTGATTGGCGTCAACGAAAGGCAGATCTAGCTCACCGAGCGATCCTTGCAGCACTTTGTCGAGATAGGCTTTGTACAGGTCTGGGTTGAGGACATCGTCATAATCGCCAGCGGTCAGCAATCCAGACTGGACCGGCGGCTGCTCGGCCTCAATCGGCACCGGCATGTCAGGGCGGACCTTCTCGCTTCGCGCCTCACCCACGGCCATCTCCATTGGGCTACTCCGTTCAAGCCTCTCCGTCGCGAGGCCTGTCGAGCCCATCATCGCTAAGGGTTCTGACATGACCGGCTCGGCATGAGGGGGTGGGGGTGGCGGTGGCGGCGGAGCGCCGGTTACGACAATTTCTTCCGCAACAACGACGCCGCCGAGATCATCAGAATCGGCAGAAGGTGGACCTTCACGAGAGGTGGTTTCGCAAGCCGCCACGCTGATCATCAGCCCGCCAAGCATGATATGTTTCAGGGTTTGAATGCGCATCTCTTCCTCCGTCTTTAATACAGAGAAACGTGGCAATGCGGCGCGAACATGACCGGCGTGTTACTTTGCCGGATCTTCGCCGTTCAGATCGTCTGGGATCGGCACAATTTTCAAACCCGTGATCTGGTTTCGGGTCTTGCGGATGATATCAAAGCGATGACCATGAAAGGCAAAGCGCTGTCCCGGTTCCGGAATGGTTTGCGCTTCGTGGATGACCAGGCCTGCCACGGTGACCGCTTCCTCGTCGGGCAGATCCCATCCAGTTGCCCGGTTTAAGTCGCGTATCGTGACCCAACCTTCGGCATAGACGGTCCCATCGCCCTGCGGACGCACGCCCTGAACAACAACGTCATGCTCGTCGCGAATATCGCCGACAATTTCTTCCAAAATGTCTTCCAGCGTCACCAGGCCCTGCAGCGCGCCATACTCGTCAACAACCAAAGCAAAATGGCTGCGGCGCTTTAGAAACAGGTCGAGCTGGTCCTCAACACGCGAAGTTTCCGGGATGAACCAAGGGTCACGGCAAATATCGATGACATTCAGCTTGGCAATCTCGCCGCCAGCCGCAACCACCGCGCGGAGCAAGTCTTTGACGTGCAGGACCCCGACAATCTCTTCCTGATCGCCGCGGTACAATGGCAACCTTGTGTGCGGGCTCGCCAACGCTTGGCGCACCAGCCGATCCGCGGGAATGTCAGCATCAATCATAATGATGTTTTTGCGGTGGATCATCACCTCTTCGACGGTCATGTCTTTGAGGTCTAGCGCACCGACCAAGCGATGCCGGTTTTTAGCGTCGAGCGCTTCTTCCGAATGGTGCAGGTCAATGGTGCCGCGGATCTCATCCTCCGGCGTCGGCTGATTGGTTGGGTTCTGAACCCCGAGCAGTCTGAGGGTGAAATTCACGATGACCTGGATGCTGGAAATGATCCATGACACAGCCGCGACCAATCCATTGATCGGTCGAGAAACCGACATCGCCATATTGTCCGGCCGGGTAATCGCATAGGTCTTTGGCAGGATCTCAGCAAACACCAAGACAAGCACAGTCATAACGGCCGTCGCGATGACCACACCGGACTGTCCGAACAGGCCAATAAACAGGCTCGTCGCCAACGCCGAGGCGAGAATGTTGACGAGATTGTTGCCAAGCAGAATCGCGCCAATCAGGCTTTCGCGATCGGCGATCAATCGATTGACCAGAGCGGCGCGCTTGTCGCCGTCTTTTTCAAGTTGGTGCATACGCGCGCGGCTTGCGGCCGTGAGTGCGGTTTCGGAACCAGAGAAGAAGGCCGACATCCCGATTAAAAGCAGGATCGCCATAGTTGTGCCGATAATCATCAGCCCTGTTGTAACTCCTCCGAGAGAAATGCTGCTACATCATCTAGGTCGGCATCGGGGTGAATGAAAGCCTTGCCGATCCCTCGGGCCAAAATAAGTGGGACTCGACCGGCTCGAACTTTCTTGTCCTGACGCATGGCATCAATCAATTCTTCAACCTCGTAGGGTCCGCCAATCAGTCTGGATAGATCCGTTTGCAAACCGCATCGGGCAAGAATGTCGGTCCCGCGATCGGCGTCATCTTTGCTCATCAATCCTAGACGTGTGGAATAGCGCATGGCCAGCGCCATACCTGTCGCGACCGCCTCACCATGCAAAAGCGCATGGCCATAGCCATTGGCGGCCTCAAGCGTGTGACCAAATGTGTGCCCGAAATTGAGAAGCGCGCGAACGCCGCCTTCTTGTTCATCACGCGCCACGATCCGAGCTTTGGCTTGGCAAGACACCGCTACGGCATGAGCAACCGCCTCATCTTCCAGTGACAACACCTCTTGGCCATGATCGTCGAGCCAATTGGTGAAAGCCATATCATCGATCAAACCGTATTTGACGACTTCCGCATATCCAGCACGAACTTCGCGAGCCGACAGTGTTTTTAACAAGGCTGTGTCGGCAAGCACCAGTTTGGGTTGGTAAAAGGCGCCAATCAGATTCTTGCCGTGCTTGGCGTTCACCGCCGTCTTGCCACCCACGGAGCTATCGACTTGCGCCAGAAGCGTTGTCGGCACCTGCACCAATGACATGCCCCGTTTCAACAGCGAGGCAGCTAAACCAGCCAAATCACCGACCACACCACCGCCAAACGCCACAAGCACGTCGTCTCGGCCTGCGCCTTCATCCAACAGCTTGTTCAGGAGCTTGCCGAGCTTCTTCCAGGATTTGCTGCTCTCACCCGGCGCCACCGTGTGCACATGTGAGGTAAGTCCTGCACGCTTGAGCGCTGCGACAACATCGTCTTCATAGAGATCCCAAACGGTCTCGTCCGATACGACAAAAACACGTTTCTGTTTGGTAAGGGACGCAACATGTTGACCGAGTTCGGACAAAAGCCCGGAACCAATCAGGATGTCGTAGGATCGATTGCCCAGTGAAACAGGAACCGAAAGAGGCTCAGCCAGTTTAGTCATGATTCTTCTTTGACCATTCACTCAATGCCGTCAGAATGGCCTCAACTGTTTCGTTATGAGGGCCATCTGCACTTTCAATTGTAATATCTGCAAGCTCATAGATCGGTTGTCGGGCTTCGAAAAGCTCCGATAGCACGCGCTTTGGGTCACTGGACTTAAGCAGCGGACGGTGTCCCCTTTTGGACACACGCTTCCACAAAGTCTCAAGATCCGCGTTGAGCCAGATTGTGATGGCGTGCGCGCGCATCAATGTTCTTGTATCGGCATTAAGGTAGGCGCCGCCGCCCGTAGCGAGAATGTGTGCTGGACCTAAAAGCAGCCGTTCCAACACTTTTTGCTCGCCCCGCCGAAACTCACCTTCGCCGTGCTGGGAGAATATATCTGAGATTGATTGTCCCGCTGCTTTTTCTATCTCATCATCACTATCGAAGAAATCTCGGCCCATAGCCTCGGCCAGTCGCCGACCCACAGTAGACTTGCCAGCACCCATCAGACCAACCAATGCGATTGTTCGGTTTGGCCACTGTGCCTCATTTCCGTCGGGTTTCAGAGTAGTACTTCGGTCTTCAGGCATGGTCTTTTCAGCGGTATTTGGTCTGTCCTATACAGTCAGACCGAATGGGGCAATGACTGACGAACTGTGCGGGGTGGTCTGAGGAGGCTGATAATGCGGAAGTGGATGATCCTAATCCTATTGCTCATTGCTGTCGTTTTCGGCGCGCTTTGGTGGCTGGGCAACAGCTACGACCAATTGCGACCAGATGCAGGTGAAGTCCGCATGGAGATTGATCATGTTTTCTAAGTGGCGCCTGAGCCTTGCCGCCGCAAGCGCGATCGCACTGGCGTCCGCAACTCATGCGCAAGTTGCATCCGAGGGGATGGACGACATTAGCGCTTGGGGTGAGCGGTATCTTTCATCTTCTGAGCCAGACTTTCCGTCCAATCTTTGGACAGGGTCTGACAATGGTTTGTTGCTGACGTTGCTCCGAAGCCTAGAAACGAGCGAGCTAACGACCGCAGAGCGGAGCTTGTTGCGCAGAGTTGTGCTCAGTCCCGCGCAAAAGGCGACGGGTCCGCAAACCGAAGAGTTATTGGCAGAACGGGCACGCCTGATGCTGGAACTCGGCGAAGCGCGCGCGGCCGCAGCGCTTGCGCCAAGACTCGAACCAGGCGCACTCGGGCTGGAGGCGGAAGCGCTCGCCGTCGATCTAGATCTCGCGAGTGGACGAGATGCCAGCGCCTGCGTGCGGCTGGTCGAGCCAGTCTCCGAAAGCGTCTACTGGCTGCAATTGCGGGCGGTTTGTGCGGTGCTTCGTGGAAATAATAGCGGCGCAGAGCTTGCCATCGAGGTCGCTTCTGCAAGGGGCTTAGATGATCCCTGGTTTGTGGAGGCCGTTTTTGCAGCTGCGGGCGATGTGCCAAACCCACCACCAGCAAAATATGTTTCGGGGCTGAGCATCGCCTTGTCCCTGGAAGCAGATCTCAATTCAGAAGACCTCGACGTTGCCGATACGCGTCCGGACCTCGCCGCTGCGATCGCGCAGCGCTCAGATATTGCCTTGCCCATGCGCATCAAGTTCGGCGAGCTCGCCTATGCCAATGGGCTGATCGACGCTGATACGTGGCGTGACCTGTTGGACGCTCAGTTTGATGATCCTGCGTTTGAGCCAAAGACCGACCAAGACCAAACTCTGGCCATTCTGCTCGACCCGCTGCTTCCAGTCGAAGCGCAAGCCGCCGCACTTGCAGATCATTTATTGGCCGCAACCGACGGGCGGCTTTTGCGCTTTGAACAGACCACGCGCATCTTTGCGAAAGAGCTCGCCAAGTTCGAACCCTCCGAACAGACCCTTGCCTATGCGCCTCTTTTTGCGCGCGCCGCGTTTGCGAATGGTGAGGTCGAAGCCGCGCAAGCTTGGCTAGATCTTGCCTATGACCGTGTCGAAGAGGTTGAAGAAGATCCGGTCGACGGCTTGTTTGTCGACAGCGCCCTTTCTGAGCTGGCCTTGGAAGATACCTCTGGTGACGCCGCACTTGCTGCAGCGATGATCGCCTCCATTGATGAGACCGATCCCACGCTCGACGCGGCGATTGGTGCGCCGATCCAGTTGACCCAAGGCGATCCGGTCGATCCCGAAACCGATGACCCAATCACAGAGGACGCGTCCGTTGAGACTGTTGAAACCGTCACGGATGACGTCGCCGAAGCATCGAGCTCGGAAGCGGATGCGGTCGAACAAGGCGCCGACGAAGAAAACGCGGTCGATGTGTTCGTTGGCGAGGACGGGACCGAATTCGTGATCGACACAGACGCCCCGATCGAACCAGAAGCCCCGGCACCGCTGCCAATGACATTTCAGGAGATGCAAATCGCTGCCCTGATAAAGCTGTCAAACCAAGGCGCGGACGCTGAGGCGCGCGCTGAGATTGCGGCGTCCTTGACCGCAGCAGCGGTGACAGACGCGGAAATTGAGCAAGCGGTAAGGTTGATCAATGTGCTGCCGGCCTTCGACGTCCCGCTCGGACCCGACGCACGCGCCTTTTTGATCTCACAACCGGTGATTGGCGACGGCGTAGACCCTCACATTCTCGCGGCGATCGAAAGCGCAACAATGGAGGGTGCATTTGCTGAAGCCGCCTTGATGATGCTGACGCAATTGCGCAATGATCCAGAAGCGCTGTCGGCGCCAGATCTCGCGCGGTTCGTTGATGCCCTGCAGATCATGCGGGCAGGTGATGTCGCGGCAGGGCTGGTGCGGGAAACAAGTGGCTTCTGGAAAACGCCAGTTTCTGACATAATGGTGGAATGACCGATCTTCGCTATTGTCCAGCCGACACCCCGCCCGCCAAACTGACTGAAATCCTGCATCGTGACGGTGCGCTGATAATTGAGGACGTGCTTGACGCGGACGCCCTCGCCGTTCTGCGCTCAGAACTGGCGCCTTATGTCGACGCTACAGAGCAAGGACGCGATGATTTCACCGGTCGACATACGACTCGTACAGGCGCCCTCGTCGCGCGATCTGCGGCCTGCCGTGATCTGGTGATGCATCCGACCATCCTGGGCGGCGCGAAAGACTTTCTCGATCCGTATTGTGAGAAGATCCAGCTCCACTTAACGCAGCTGATCCGTATCCAGCCTGGCCAGGGCGAGCAGCCCCTGCACCGCGACCGCCTGGCTTGGGGGGGCTATCTCCCCGCCGACATTGAGCCGCAATTTAACACCATTTGGGCGGTGACGGACTTTACCAAGGAGAATGGTGCAACCCAAGTCGTGCCCGGCAGCAACACATGGGAACCAACCCGTAAGGCCGAACCAAGCGAGATCCGCTATGCTGAGATGAAAGCCGGTTCCGTCTTGTTGTATTCCGGCTCCGTTATTCATTCCGGCGGCGCCAACCAATCCGATGGCGACCGCATGGGGCTGAACATCACTTACACGCTAGGATGGTTGCGGCAGGAAGAGAACCAGTATCTCTCGTGCCCTCCGCACATCGCCAAAGATCTCGATCCGGAGCTTCAGGCCTTGCTCGGCTATGCAATGGGCTCTTATGCGCTCGGTTATTTCACGCCACCGTTGGCGCCCGGCAAGGGGCCGGAAGTTGTGCCACCGGAATTCCTTTTCAATGGCAAAGTGGCCTCTTGGGGTGACGATCTGTATGATGCCGTATCAGACCGCGCCGCTGACGGTAAACTTTAGACGTCGCCTCCGAAACTCAGCCTTTTCATCGCCCCAATCCCCGCCTAATCATAGACTTATGGGCCGGGGAGGAGTGATGAGGGGAAGATCGTGATGCGCGTGCTGATTTTGTGTTTGCTGAGTGCCGTCTTGGGCTTGAGCGCCGCAGCAGAGGCGCGTGTCGCCCTGGTCATCGGCAATGGCGCCTATCGCACCACCGGCTGGCAGCTCGCCAATCCAGCCAATGATGCCCGCCTGATCGGCCAGTCCTTGCAGACAGTCGGCTTTGATGTCGAGCTGGTCGTCGATGCGACTGAAGATGAAATGGAAGATGCATTTGCCCGCTACGGTGCACGGCTCCGAGCGGCTGGTCCGGAGGCGATCGGCGTGTTCTACTTTGCCGGTCATGGCGTCCAGTCGCAGGGTTACAATTATCTCCTGCCCGTCGATGTGACCGCTCAGACCGAGCAGGACATCTGGGCGCAAGCGCCACGGCTCGGCCAAGCGTTGCAATATGTCCGCAATGCCGGCAATGGCGTCAATTTCGTGATCCTCGACGCCTGCCGCAACAATCCGCTGCCGAGTGCGAACCGCTCAGCTGGCTCATCCGGATTGGCCGCCGTGGCCAGAGCCAGAGGCTTGCTCATTTCCTACTCCACCGAACCCGGCTTCACAGCGGCCGACGGTTCCGGACGCAACAGCCCTTACACAGAAGCGCTCGCGCAAGTGATCACGCAAGATGGTTTGATCGCGGAACAAGTCTTCAAACGGGTTGCCGATACGGTGAACCAAGCGACCAATGGGGCGCAAACGCCATTCTACAATTCCGGCTTGATCGGCGAGGATTTCTGTTTTGGCGCCTGCGACGGACCGGTTGCGACCGCCCCGATTGTGTTCTCGGGCACGCAGGCAGGCGCAGGCCGCGAGGTTGGCGAGTCCGCAGATCCAGCATCCCTCCAAACCGAGGTCTCGGAGCCCAGCGACGCCTTCCGGGACTGCGACACCTGCCCCGACATGATCGCGATCCCAGCGGGCCGTTTTCTGATGGGATCACCCGACACCGAGGCTGACCGCGAAACAAATGAAGGTCCGCAACGCACCGTCGAAGTCGGCCGCTTTGCCACGTCTACTTATGAAATCACATTCGCCGAATTCGAAGCGTGCCGCGCGGATGGCGGCTGCGCCAGCGCGGATCCAAAAGGCGAAACACGTGATCCGCTTTGGACGCTCGATCGACAGCCGGTGATCAATGTCAGCTGGGAGGACGCTATGGCCTATGTCGACTGGCTGAACAGCAAGATCGACGGCTCGCCTTATCGACTGCTCAGCGAGGCCGAATGGGAATACGCCGCGCGCGGTGGAACGGATACCGTGTTCAATACCGGTGACCGTCTGAGCAGTACACAAGCCAATTTCAATGGATCTCGAAGCTATAATGGCAGTGAGAAAGGCCCCTACCACCGACGCCCAATGCCGGTTGGATCCTACGCGCCCAACGGTTTCGGCCTCTATGATATGCACGGCAACGTCGCCGAATGGGTCGCGGATTGCTACAATGCGACCTATGCCGGCTTGCCCACAGATGGCAGCGCAATCGCCTTTGAAACATCTTGCTCCCGGGTCACCCGCGGCGGCAATTACACGCATGTGCCGTCTTATGTCCGGGCGGCGCGCAGGGACCCGCAACCGCAAGCCAGTGCAGACCGGCGCTACGGCTTCCGTGTGGCGAAAACGCTGCCAATCGAGGTCAGCGTGGACGGGATCTATTAGCGCTTAGTGAAGGCGTTGATGCGGTCCTGCATGTCCGGCCCGACGCCTTCATTTTCCATCACTTCCCATTGTAGTCCGGCATCCATTGGGTTGCTATCGGTCGCCTCGAGAAGCCGCTTATTGGCGGCGTGAGAGAAACTGGAATTGTCGAGCATCTGGCGGGCAAAGGCCTCGACCTGGTCGCGAAACGTCTCTGCTTCAAACACCAGCTCCGCCAGCCCGATCCGCAACGCCTCATCCGCCCGCACCGTTTCTGCGGTGAACATCAGGCGTTTCGACGTTGCAACGCCAACCCGCCGTGGCAAACGCTGGCTCATGCCCCAGATCGGCGTCAGCGCCCATTTCGCATGCGTGTCACCAAACTTTGCGTCCGTTGACGCCACAATGAGATCGGCGGCCAGCGCCACTTCGAGCGCCCCTGTATAACAATGCGAGTGGACTGCCGCGATGACCGGCTTGGGCAGCTTCTCCATCAGGCGTAGGGTTTCTGAGTGCCAGCCACGAGACGGTACCGCCTCGCCTTCCGCAATGTCGGCGAGGTCATGGCCCGCTGAGAAACACTTGCCGGCGCCGTGCAAGATCACCACCCGCGCGCGCTCATCCTTGTACAGGTCGAGCACATGGCCGCGCAATTCGCGAAACATGTCGACAGTTAAGGCGTTCAGCTTGTCTGGCCGATTGAGCGTGAGCCAGCACAAACCGTCTTGATCCGTTCGCGTCACCAAATCCGTCATCACATCATCTCCCAAATATTTTGCCGCAGCTTACAAGCCCGCCGACAACCGACAAGCCTCAGCCAGACCGATCGGCCGCGTGACGCAGCGGCAGAAAGCTGGCCTTTGGCGCACAGGCCGGTAAAGTCCACGTCGATCGGTTGAACCAGGAGGCCCTCATGCTGAAACACGCACTCTTCGCCTCGGCGCTCGTCGTGTTCGCGGCGTGTGGCGGGCCGCCAGCAGACTTGAGCGATGATTTGGACGACGCCGCGATCGATTCTCGCGTTGAGCAGGCGATGGACGATGGTTTTGAGCCGTTGCCGCCGACAGCTTCGCAGGAAGACATGTTCACGGGGCGCTGGCAGATCCGCAATCCAGACACGGGTGATCTGGTGGCCCGCTGGGAATTGCGCGTCGAGAATGGTCGTTGGGTTGGGCAGTACACGCTGACAGAGCAATTTTGCCAATCGCGTGATGACAGCCGCGATTCTGCCTGCCCGTTTGAGGGCCAGGGCGGCAGCTGGGAATTTATCCTTGCAAGTGACGGCGCCCTGATGGCGCAAGCGACCGATCCATTTCAAAGCGATGCGATGTTCACGCTCAACATGCTGGCGCCCGACGCAGAGGCCGTGACGCGGGCCGCGATCAGCGCCGATGTTGGGTTCGTGTCCTTAAACACCGACATCGAACGCGGGCCGAGCTGATCGGTGTTTGCGGTGGCGGGAAACGCCCTGCTTCGGTCGTACGCATTCAGCTGCCTGAACTTAATGTCGAAACAAGTGGGTAGTGTGCGTCGCGCTCAACACGATTGTTCGGCCAGTCTACGAAACGGTCGAAATAGCGCATCCGGCCAGGCACACTGTTCTTAAGCGTCCGGACCCAGCGGGTGTCGCCCGACCACCAGGCGGATGCTGCATCGTCATAAATGTCGAGGCGGTTGCGTTCTGATAAGGGTGAAAAAACATTAGTTTTGGTCCTTTCGGAGCTTCGGCACAAAGTAAGGCACCCGATCGCGATAGGCGCGAAAACGATCGCCATAGATCGATAGAAATCGTTTTTCTTTGAGGCGTGGTGCCAGCACGCAATACAGGGTGTAACTGACGGCGAGCACCAATTGGTCCAACGTCCAGACTGGCATGGTCCATAGCGTTAGGGCGAAGGCCGCATAGATTGGCTGACGAATAATCCGAAAAAGGCCCCGTTCTGGCATATCCGGAAACTGAGGCACTTTATCTTGGATAAGCGCCATCCAACCCAGTGCGCCGCTTTGCAGTTCAGGCCCGGCATCGAACGACGCCTTTGCAAGCAGCAACCAGCTCAAAGCGAAGAAGGCTGACATAACCCAGAACATCAAACCGTCTGCTTGCCAGACAATGATACCGCTCGGCGTCCAAAGCGTAAAAAGAACCAACAATTGGATCGACGCAATAAGAGCGTAAATGGTCGTTGCGAGTGTTTGACCATGCGGTGCTGGTGCCAAACGCGCCAAAAACACTCTTCCTCGTTTCGACAGCAGCAACGAGTGAGCGAGCGGGAACTGAATGAGGAGCAGCGCGTTCGTGACGCCCGCCCACGGCCAGGGAACTTGACCAAACGTTTGAGTGAGACCGGTGTAAAGGCCCCAAACCATTGCCGCGCCTCCAAGCGCGAACGCGCCATGACAAACGGCGCCATAAAGAAGTGCCCAGAAAATTTTGCTGGAGGAAGTTGATCTACTTAATTCCATATACGTCGACCTAGGTCGCTTGTGCCGAAGAGGATGCGGGCCTGTGTCGCAGCGGCAGCGAGGTTTCGTGTCTTCAAAGCAATCCGGTAAAGGACGCGATGACGAGTGCACTGAACAACCCAAGCACGCCGATTCCGATCAGAAAAACAAAGCCATAGATTTGCACCTTGTTTCTCACAACACACCCTTTCCGTGCCTTTGGTTTAGCAGGTATCGAGAAGAGCATTTAGAGCGATGAGTGCTTCTTCGACGTGCCAAGTTGGCGCATCGCCGCCAGTATTCCAACGACACCCGACTTCAGCTGCGTCAAACCGCCATGGTCTGATTAGCATCCTCTTGCGTATTCACTATTGTGTATCAACGATGAAATGCGCGAACCCGAGACGGAGCAAGATTATGCAGTTCAAAGACATCGACATCCAACAACTTGCCAATGCGCTTCAGAAGCAAGCAGAGATCATTCGCCAAGCCGGCGCGGATCGACTGGCTGACGCGCTCACATTTCGAGCCAGAGCATTCGAACACGCGGCGATCCCAGTTAGATCAGACACGGGTATGCCGCTTCAGCGCCGGCCGCGGTAGGCTTAGGGTCGTACCATGGCACACATACTCATTATTGGCGCCAGCAAGGGTATTGGACTCGAAACAGTCAAATATGCGCTCGCCGAGGGTCATAACGTAACCGCTTTTGCCAGGTCGGCATCTGACGTGTCTATTGACTCTGAGAAGCTGACAAAGCTGAACGGTGATGCCCGATCCACATCAGATGTTGAGGGCGCTGTGGCCAATACGGATGTGGTGATCCAGGCTTTGGGTGTGCCGCTGAACACGAAACTTCTAACGGGGCCGATCACGCTTTTTTCTGAGGCCACAAAGATCTTACTACCAGCGCTGAAAAAGGCGGGTGTGAAGCGCCTCATCGCGGTGACGGGCTATGGAGCGGGCGATAGCGAAGCCACGATACCAACGTTTCAACGTATACCGTTCAATATTGTCTTTGGGCACGCCTATAGAGACAAGTCTCTGCAGGAAGAGATGATCAAAAACAGCGATCTGGATTGGGTCATTGCTCGCCCCGGTGTGTTGACCAATGGCCGCAAAACAGAACGATACGAAATCACTACGGATCACTCCAAAATGAAAAATGGCGTCATTTCCCGCGCCGACGTCGCGCACTTTCTCGTCAATCAAATAAAGGACGATCGCTTCGTCCACAGCGCGCCGGTATTGCGCGGGGGACTTATTTGAAACGACTGCTGGTCCGAACGTTTAGCTGCGGCACCTTGGCTCAATGGAAATCCGAACCAGCAAACATCACGTATCCTATTACATATACCAAATAGGAGAAAATATATGAACCGCCGCACAAGAGCAATTTTACGTATCTGGCGCCGCAATCGGTCTCTTCCTGACATGGGTAACCGGGATGTGATAACGACCGCGACAAATGACAATGAAGCGCAGCATAACGGACAAACATCGCCGCAACGCGCAGCATAAATTTCGGGTAGGCCAGGCGTGTTTAGATGTCTGGCCTACTTGGTTTTGTCCTTCTCGACTTTCCGAAAGGTTCATTTGAAATGCCAGAATTCGCAGCACTTGTCAGCGTATTCAGTTTGGCCATGTTGCTAGGTGGGATGGTCTTTTTCCCTTCTGTCGTCGCACCCACCGTGTTCCGGAGCTTGGACACGGACCGCGCTGGCAAATTTTTGCGTGACCTATTTCCGGCTTACTATGCCTTCATCATTTTTTTGTCCGCGATCGCACTGGTCAGCCTCTACACTCAGCTCGCCATCGCCATCGGATTGATGCTGGTTATCGTTTCGACACTTTTGGTTCGTCAATTGCTCGTCCCGGCGATCAATTCTTGGCGGGATCAAGAATTGGCGGGTATCGACGGAGCCGCGAGGAAATTTGCGCTTGGCCATCGGATCTCTGTTGTCATCAACATGGCACAGCTCGTTTTTGTCGCTTGGGCACTGTATCAGTTGGTGCGGAGTTAGGTCTTGCCAAACCGTATTTTGCCCAAGGATGCGTGTTTCATCGATGAGGCCCGTCGACCTTGAAACTCTGGTCTAGGATTCGCTCACGGGTTGGAGAGCGTCTTACGCTCGGCTTTCCCGATTTGCGCCCGCGAACACTTGGTACAAACCTATAACTTGTATGCCCCGAGGTATGCGCGAGTAGAGCGAGCGCTCAGCACCCGCCGGAATAGTAAACGCTTGATCCCATAATTTTATGAGTTGTAATCGGCAAATGTTGGATGACGCCATAAATTATTCGCGATCAGATCCGAACTCGGATCAAGCCCCTTCCGAAGCGTCACCCCAACTATGGTCAATTTCCTATCATAGTCGTCCAACGGCCCGGTTCTCCGGAAACATGCTTGAGTCGATGCTCGAGCAGGCGCAGAGCGCCAATCAGAGACGCGGGATTTCAGGGCTGTTGGTGGCGGGCGAAACTGATTTTGTGCAATGGCTTGAGGGCTCCCAAGCCGCCTTGCGGTCTCTCATGGAGCGGATCCAGATTGATCCGAGGCACTCTGATATTACACTCCTCGACTCTCGTCCACTCGGCCAGCGCTTGTTTGCGGAATGGTCTATGCTGTTCGTAGACGAAGTTCCGAACGCTGCGTTTCACCTGCCGCCCATGCTCGCGCAGCCATCCAATCTGATCAATGAATTGAAGTATGGATCGGAGATCGGCGACGTCTTCAAAGATCTTTCCGTTCGCGCCCATCGCGAGCAAGGCGTGATCGACACGCTCAGCCAAGCCAGTGAGGCCGCCAAAATCAAGGCGCAGATCTTGCCGACAAATCCGTCGGTCGATCGGCTCGTACGTGATCAAATTTTGCCGGAACTGGCGCGTAGAGCGCGGCGTTCGAATTCAGAAGAGCCAACCCGCCTTGTCGGCGCGCTCGCACATGCCGCTTTGGAGCAAGACGCAAAGACCATACGGTCGATCTTGCGGCATGTGTCGCTTGATGAGGTGTACGCAATCAATGCGCAGGTTTCGTTGCTTGAGCACACCGAGCGACGGTTGGGCGACATGTGGCAAGAGAATGCCTGTTCGGAGTCGGACATCATTCTCGCACTGTTTGAATTGGTCACCGCTTTGCGTGCGGTCTCGGCGGAAACTTTACCGATCAAGACAACCGGCGACGCGCCGCCGGCGGTGCTTGTGATCAGCCAACCGGGCGAGTTGCATATGTTGCCCGCACTGCTCGACGCCGAAGTGCTTAATCAGCATGGCTGGGAAACCGTGCTCGATTTTCCTCGGAATGACGACGTGCTTGCCGATCGTGTGGCTGAAGATTGGTTTGACGCGGTCGATATCTCGCTGAGCGATGTGTTTCGCCGCAATCATTATCTGCAACATGTCGCGCAAACTATTACGGCGGTCCGTCAAAAATCGCGCAACGAACATATTGCGATTACGGTTGGCGGGCGCGCCTTTCGCGACGATGTTGGGTTGTTGATGAGCACCGGCGCAGATCGATTGGTTCCGTCCGCAAACGACATAGAGTGGGCGATGTCAGATGCACTGCGGACACGCAAGCGTCTTGCGCGGACCTGACACGTTCTGAAACAGGGCCAAGTCTTGAGTTTGGGTTTTGCCGATCAGAACAAACCCACCGTCTCGCCGTCACTGTTCAATTCGATCGTTTCCGCAGCCGGATGGCGCGGCAGGCCCGGCATGGTCATGACGTCGCCGCACTGCGCGACCACGAAACCAGCGCCCGCATTCAGACGCACGGCGCGCACTTCCAAGGGAAACCCTTCCGGCACACCGCGCAGCGTTTGATCGGCGGAAAAACTGTAGGGCGTCTTAGCGATACAAACCGGCAAATGCCCATAGCCTGCTGCGTCCCAATCCGCGAGCTGAGCGCGGATCTCCTCGCTCGCGACGATCTCACCAGCGCGATAAATCTCCTGCGCCACCGTGCCGATCTTCTCCAATAGAGGCACCTCGTCAGCATAGAGCGGCGTAAAATGTGCGGTCTCCGCGTCCGCCAGCTGGACCACTTTGTTCGCAAGTTCGAGAATGCCCGCACTGCCTTGCGCCCAATGCTTACAGAGCACAGCCTCCACCCCCTGCGCCGCGACAAATTGCGTGACGATTTTGATCTCAGCTTCGGAATCCCCCTGGAAGTGATTGATCGCAACAATCACGGGTACGCCGAACTTGCGAAGATTCTCAATGTGCCTGCCAAGATTGGCACAACCCGCCCGCAGCGCCGTCTCATTTGCACCCGACAGGCCATCCTTCGGCGCGCCGCCATTCATTTTCAGGGCACGGATGGTCGCGACAAGAACGACCGCGCTTGGGCTCAATTGGCCCTTTCGGCACTTGATGTTAAAGAATTTTTCTGCGCCCAGATCGGCGCCAAACCCCGCTTCGGTGACGACATAATCTGCAAGTTTTAACGCGGTTTTTGTTGCGACGATGGAACTACAGCCATGCGCGATATTGGCGAACGGTCCGCCATGCACAAAGGCTGGATTGTTCTCGAGAGTTTGGACCAGATTGGGCTGCAAGGCATCTTTCAGAAGCACCGTCATGGCACCATGTGCGCTCAAATCACGGCACAGGATAGGCGTGCCATCGCTGCGAAAGGCGACCACAATTTGCGCCAAACGTTCGCGCAAATCATTGAGATCGGTCGCAAGGCACAGGATCGCCATCACCTCCGAGGCTGCGGTAATATCGAAGCGGGTGTCACGCATGGGTCCACTGGTCTTGCCGCTCGGGGACAGGGTGAACGCTCGCAGGGCGCGCTCATTCATATCCATCACCCGTGGCCAGCTAATCCGCGCTGGATCTATGTCGAGCGCGTTGCCCCAGTGGATGTGATTGTCGATCATCGCCGCGAGCAAATTGTGCGCTGCGGAGACCGCATGTAAGTCGCCGGTAAAGTGCAAATTCATTGCTTCCATCGGCACCACTTGCGCATAACCGCCGCCAGCCGCACCTCCCTTCACACCAAAGCAAGGCCCTAGAGACGCTTCCCGGATGCAGATGACGGCGTTCTTGCCAATGGCGTTCAATCCGTCACCGAGGCCAACTGTCGTTGTGGTTTTGCCCTCGCCAGCTGGTGTCGGATTGATCGCGGTGACCAGGATCAAGCGACCGCTTGGTCGGTCGGCAAGCGTCTTCGCGAAAGCCTCGGAGACTTTCGCTTTGTCATGCCCATAGGGTGATAGAGCATCCGTTGGGATATCGAGTTTCGCGCCAATGTCTTGGATGGGGCGTATTGTGGCGTTTCGCGAGATCTCAATGTCTGTTTTCGTTTGCATCAATCGGCCAACCCTTCTCGATCGTCGTGTCCCTGCAGGTGAATAGAGCAAAGGCTGATTCGCGGTCAAAGCGGAATTAGGGTTTAGACCGGAGTTTATCCGGGCGAAGACGCGACCGACGCGTTCGCCAGCCGAGACAGTCCGTACCAAAGCGATCGGATCGCATGCAAGATCGCAAGTCTGTCTTCCTCAGAGGCGTTGAAGCCATCCAGGACCGCACGATCATAAGCGCCGCTCATCATCGAAGTGAGCGCCGCTGCCGGTATATCCGCGGGTAGCCGGTCTGCCGCTTGAGCGGCCTCAATGCCGTCACGGAGACTGCGCGTTGTTGTTTCATTGTCGACAGACAGGAGCGACTCACCGTCGATCACGGTCGGCCCATCGACAAATAATATGCGTCGCGTGATCCGATCGGATGCCGCTGCAACATAAGCATCGCCGCCCTCAATCAGCGCTTCGAGTGGATCGCTCGTAACGGACGTCATGCCCTCAATCACCGCTTCAAGCCGATCATATTCGGCTTTGATCACGGCCGCGAACAAAGCCGCCTTGTCTTTGAAATGATGGTAGAGCGCCCCCCGCGATACGCCTGCCGCATCTGCGATCACAGGCGTACTCGTCGCGGAATACCCGTACTCACCAAATAGGTCTCGCCCCACCGCCAGCAATTTGCGGCGGGAGTCTTCACTTCGCTCAGCATTTGTTCTTGACATAAAAACATACATACAGTCTGTTTGTTTCTAGTCAAGGAGGACAATATGCCAAAACAATCTGGAGGGTGCCTGTGTGGTCAGGTCACATATGAAGTCGACGGAGCACTTGTTTTCTCGGCGGTTTGTCATTGTCCAACGTGCCGCAAATCCGCTGGGGCCCCGATGGTTGGGTGGGCCATGTTCCATGCCAAGGACGTCAGATATGATCGCTCAAACGTCACAGAGTTCGCCTCTTCAGAAGGCGTCCGCAGCGGCTTCTGTTCACGCTGTGGCACCACACTGTTCTACGAGTCTGATTTTATCGAAGGCCTGATTGATGTGACGACGGAAAGTTTTGATGATCCCGATGCGATCGTGCCGAATGCGCAGATCTGGACCACACACGAAACAGAGTGCGTTCGGGGCTTGGAGACGATGATCAGGTTTCCGGAACTGCCCCCTCAGGACTAAGCCCGCCCGATGGGGCTCATGCCGGTAAGACTTATGCCGGATTTGCAGGTCGATCTTGGCCCAGCACTGCCTAGATTGAGCTAAGCACACGCCAGAGACCCCTAATACACGCGGAGCCCGCCATGAAACATTTCGGCGATATCGCCTTCACTGATACGGTGAAGCAAGAGCAGGAACGCATAGGATCCCGCGCCATGTATGCCGGGATGACAGCCAGGCCGACGCCGGACGGTTTGGGTCCAGCCGAAGCCGCCTTCATTCAAGCGCGCGACAGCTTCTATATGGCCACGGTCAGCGAGACGGGTTGGCCCTATGTCCAGCATCGGGGCGGTCCGAAGGGCTTTGTCAAAATGCTCAGCCCCACCAAGATCGGCTTTGCCGACTATCGCGGCAACAAACAGCTCGTCTCAACAGGCAATCTGCGCAAAGCGGACCGTACGTCCCTGTTTATGATGGATTATCCCAATCGCCGCCGTCTGAAATTATTGGCCCATACGCGCGTTTTGGAGGCGTCCGAGGATCCAGAATTGGCGGAGGCGCTTGCCGACCCGGGTAGCGGACCGGTTGAACGACTGTTTCTCATGGATGTCGAAGCGTTTGATTGGAATTGTCCGCAATATATCACACCGCGCTTTACCGAAGTGGAGCTTCAATCGCGTGTACAGCCGGTCATCGAAGAGATCAGCTACCTTCGCGGCGAGAACAAGGCGCTGCGAGAGAGGCTTGGCGAGGGCTAATCACCGTCCATGCGCAACGCGGCGACAAAGGCCTCCTGCGGGATCTCCACCTTGCCGAATTGGCGCATACGCTGCTTACCGGCTTTCTGTTTTTCCAACAGCTTCTTCTTCCGGGTCGCATCGCCGCCATAGCATTTCGCGGTAACATCCTTGCGCAGCGCTGAGACGGTTTCGCGCGCGATGACACGTCCACCAATCGCCGCCTGGATTGGAATTTTGAACATTTGTCGCGGTATCAGCTCTTTTAGCCGCTCACACATTTGCCGACCGCGACTTTCCGCGCGATCACGGTGCACCAACATTGAGAGCGCATCGACAGGTTCCTCATTCACCAGAATGTTCATCTTCACGAGGTTCTCGGCGCGATGGCCGATCATCTCATAGTCAAAGCTCGCATACCCGCGCGAGATCGACTTTAGCCGGTCATAGAAATCGAACACCACTTCATTGAGGGGCAGCTCATATTGGACCATAGCGCGATTGCCGACATAGGAGAGTTCAGTTTGAATACCCCGCCTGTCCTGGCAAAGTTTCAAAACTGAACCCAGATATTCATCCGGCGTATAGATGGTTGCTTTAATCCACGGTTCCCTGATCTCAGCGACCTGAACCACATCCGGCATATCGGCTGGATTGTGCAGCTCTAAGTCCGATCCGTCGGTCATCGTCATCTGATAGACCACGCTCGGTGCGGTCGCGATCAGATCGAGGTCGAATTCGCGGCTTAGCCGTTCTTGTATGATCTCAAGGTGTAGTAGACCCAAAAAGCCGCAGCGAAATCCCATGCCGAGCGCAGCCGAGGTTTCCATCTCCCAGGTAAAGCTCGCATCATTCAGGCGCAGCTTACCCATGGCCGCGCGCAATTCCTCAAAGTCGCCCGCATCCATTGGGAACAGCCCGCAAAAAACGACGGGTTGAACATCCTTATAGCCGGGCAGCGCTTCGCTGGTCTGGCGCTTCTCTTCGGTAATTGTGTCACCGATGGCGCAATCTGCCACTTCTTTGATTGAAGCGACCAAGAAGCCGACTTCGCCTGGGCCGAGCGCGTCGCGGTCTGTGGGGCGCGGTTTGAAAGCACCGACCTTATCGACCTCATAGGTCGCGCCGGTCTTCATCATCCTGATCTTCATCTTCTTTTTCAGGACGCCATCAAACACCCGAACAATCACGACAACGCCGAGATAAGGATCATAATAGGCATCGACGAGCGACGCCTTGAGCGGCTGATCAACATCACCCCCTTCGGGTGGCGGCAAATGGTGGACAATCGCTTCCAGCACATCTTCGATGCCCAGTCCGGTCTTGGCCGAGATCTCAACCGCATCAGATGTGTCGAGCCCGATCACATCCTCTATTTCTTGTTTCACCGCGTCGGCGTCGGCTGCGGGCAGGTCGATCTTATTGAGCACGGGAACAATTTCGTGATCCTGATCAATCGCCTGATAGACATTGGCAAGCGTCTGGGCTTCGACGCCTTGGCTCGCATCCACCACGAGCAACGACCCCTCACAAGCAGCAAGACAGCGACTGACCTCATACGAAAAGTCGACATGACCCGGCGTGTCCATCAAATTCAGCGCATAGGTCTGGCCATCTTTCGCCGTATAATCGAGGCGAACCGTTTGCGCCTTGATCGTGATCCCACGCTCTTTCTCAATGTCCATCGAATCAAGAACCTGATCGGACATCTCCCGCTCAGTGAGCGTACCCGTCTGTTGAATCAGTCGATCTGCCAAGGTCGACTTGCCATGGTCAATATGCGCGATGATCGAGAAATTTCGAATACGTTCTAGTGGTGTCATCCTGGCGATATAGCGATGCCCGCACCGCACGGGAAGGACCAATCCACCGCAGCGGGATCGCGAATGCAGATTGGCAGACGCGCGCTTTCCCGCACTTGCCTGTGCGTTTGGGTTTTGCCTTCGCAATCCGTGCGTTAAGAGACGCCCATGTCAGAGGCGCCGACACCCACCCCTGCTCGCGATGCATCGCCGCCCGGCGCCGCCCTTGAGGCGGAGCTGAATGACCAATGGTACTTCGCCGAACGCTCGGCAAATCTTGCTGCGGGTGCGCAGTTTCGGATGCTGTCGATGGGGCAACCCGTTGTGATCGGGCGAACCCGATTGGGCGAGGTTTTTGCCTTGCGAGACATTTGCCCGCATCGACTGGTGCAGCTCAGCGCAGGTCGGCAGATCGACACAAATGGGCAGCCGACGCTAGAATGTCCCTATCATGGTTGGCGGTTCGATACGTCCGGCACTTGCCGCCTGATGCCGAGCCTGACAGATGACGATCCGACCGATCCAACCCGGGTCAAAGTCCGCAACTATCCGGTGCGCGAACAGCATGGCGCGATTTTTGTCTACATCGCAGAGACGTCTCGATCAGGCGGCATACCGGATTCAGATCCGCCCGACCTCGGTCGACTGTCGGACACACCAAAACAGATTTTCAAGCAGCCCGTTGATCTGCCGATGAACGCGGCCGTAAAGGTCTATTGCGGCGCCGGCCAACCGCCGCTTTTGCCAACGCATTGGACGTGGCACCCTCTCGCTTCAGAGGGTCGCCAATCAAGCAGATTCAAGCGGTTTTTCGGTCCCGTCATTTCCAGCGAGTCAAACATTGTGGCGCCCGGGTTTCGCTGGGAATCGATCGCCTCGAGACAGGCGCGCCTTGTGACCCTGACCTGCTTAACGCCAATCGATGCGAACACCACGCAAGTGACAGGCCTGGCGTGGCGAATGGGTGCGCCGCTCATGAATTGGATGATTTCCCCCGGCACACCAGCCGGGATCGACGCCAATCAAATGACGGTTTAACCGTCGGAATCAGCGCGTCGGCACCGGGGCATCACCGGAATAATCATAGAAGCCGCGACCCGTTTTGCGACCAAGCCAACCCGCTTCAACATACTTCACCAATAGCGGGCACGGCCGATACTTTGTATCTGCAAGGCCATCATGAAGCACCTGCATAATCGACAAACACGTGTCGAGTCCGATGAAGTCCGCCAGGGTCAAAGGTCCCATGGGATGATTGGCGCCGAGTTTCATAGCGGTGTCTATGCTCGTCACGGTTCCGACGCCCTCATAAAGCGCATAGATCGCCTCATTGATCATCGGGATCAGCACGCGATTGACGATGAATGCCGGATAGTCTTCCGCATTCGTCGTTGTTTTCCCGAGCCGGTCCGCGAATGCGATCGCCGCTTCATAAGTCGGTTGATCGGTGGCCAAACCACGGATCACCTCCATCAGCTTCATGACCGGCACCGGGTTCATAAAATGCAATCCGATGAAGCGTTCTGGACGATCCGTCGTTGACGCCAGACGCGTAACCGAGATCGATGACGTATTGGTCGCCAAAATCGTATGGTCGGGCACAACCCCGCAAAGCTGTCCGAAGATCTTCTCTTTGATCAAACGATCTTCGGTCGCCGCCTCAATCGCGAGGTCGACCTTCTCAAAAGCTCCAAGGTCTGTGGTGACGTTGAGCTTCGCCCGCGCGCTGGCAACATCCGCGGCAGAAATCATCTCTTTGGCACATTGCCGTTCGAGATTGTGCTCTATCGCCGATAGTCCGTCATCAAGAGCCGCTTGAGAGATGTCGCTCATCCAGACATCGTAGCCTGATAAGGCACAGACATGGGCAATGCCATTCCCCATCTGGCCGGCGCCGACGACGCCGACAGTTTTGATCGCCGACACTACCATCTCCTATTACACCAATAGCGCGCACAATGAACTTGTGCGCCGCAACATGGCAATATCACATTTCTCTGTAGCGCCAGATATCCGCTACTGTCACATGATTGCCACAGAGGCCCGGTCAGTCCGTCTGATTGGTATTTGCCGAGGCTGAAGCTGCCGCCCGGATGGTGTTGAGCAGCGAGCGACGCAAGTCTGGATCCTTGATCTTTTGAAAGGCTGCAATCAGCTCCATCGATTGAGCGTCAATCAAGGGCAGTTCCGGCGCTTCAGCACTTTCTTGGACGGCAAGCTGAGACGATACCACTTCGTCAGCACCCTCATAGAAGTATCCTATCGGAACCGAAAGTTGAGAGGCCATCTCAAATAGCCGCCCCGCCGAGATCCTGTTGACACCTTTTTCGTACTTTTGAACTTGCTGAAAAGTGAGCCCAAGTCGCTCGCCAAGTTGTTCTTGCGTAAGTCGCAATTCGCGCCTGCGCCAGCGAAGACGCTGTCCAACGACCCGATCAACTCCGCTCGGTGATTTGTTCTCCGACATGAAACTTCAATACTGTGAATACTTTATAGTGTCTAGCGTCTCCAAGACAAAAAAGAGAATAAAGACAATAACACTAGACTTAACCAATATACCGCAGGGCCTAATCTTTGATACATAGGTGTGTTCGTTGGCACTGGAAGTGGGCTGCGAACAACCGATGACCGCCACCCCGACGGATCGCCCTGGACGGGGTTGCCACGCGCAATTTCCCGCCCAAACGGATCAACTACAGCGGTAATGCCTCGGCTCGCAACGCGTGCCATTGGCAATCCACTTTCGATTGCACGATAGCGGTTCTGGGCATAGTGCTGCGCCGGACCAGATAGCGCCCCGAACCAAGCATCATTTGATATGACAACAATCCACTCGGCAAGTTCGCGCTGAGGCACCGCTTTGCGTACCAGTTCGGGATATAGCCCTTCATAGCAAATCAGCGGAATGACAGGTGGCATAATATCTTCCGGCAATAAGACTCTCGGCTCCAAGCCAGGTCGAAACCCAGACTCGGCAATCCGCTGAACCGCGCCAGGCAATATCCCCGCGATCTGCTCGCCAAACGGGACGATATGAATCGCTGCCAATTCACCGAATGGCACCAAACGGTGCTTGTCATAAAGCGCGACCATCTCTGCCGTGTTTGGACCGGATTTGAAAATAGCAAGACTGTTGTAAAAAACGGGCGATCCAGCCTGCCCTCCACGCCGGGCGGTCCCGACGATCAAGCTCCGGCGATCAAGGAAAGCGGAGATAATATCCAAAGCTGTATTGCTCTGCAGCAGATCGAAGGGCATCGCGCCTTCTGGCCAAATCACAATATCACCGGGCTCACTCGGCACGTCGCGCAACAGGTTGGCATAACGCACGAGAACGGGTTCACCGTCACGGTCGAATTTTTCCGCTTGCGGGACACCCGCATCCATCAGGACAACGGTATAGTCACTCATCACCGCGTCTGCGGACAAGCGTTGCAATCCCCATGTCCAACCACCCCCGAGAATCGCGGCAGCCAAAATCGCCGGCGAAAACCGCAACAGCATACCACGCGTGTCTCTTGTGTCGGCCAGCGCCGCCGGGGTCGACATAACAAATACGGTGACCATGGAGAGCCAATAGACCCCGCCGATCGCAGCCAGCTGGGACAGCGGGCCGCCCGGCGCCCAGGTTGTGCCAGGAATGTTCCAGGGAAAACCGCCAAACAGCACGCCACGTACAAATTCGGCCAGGGCAAAGAACAGGGCGAAGACAAAGACGCGAGACGGTGAACTGGACCAGAACGCACCTGCAAGGGCGCATGTCGCGCCCCATATCAGTGCCAATCCGCCGGGCAGCGCAATCAGGGGCATCCACAAAAAGGCTGCGTGCTTTTCTGGCTCAACCAGAAAAGGCTGCGCCGTCCAGAACATGCTGATCAAGAAAAAGCCGAACCCAAATGCCCAGCCTCGGGCAAACATCGCGCGCGCCCAATACCTTTGTCCTCGGGCGCCATCCAGCATCCAGATCAGGGCAGTGAAGGAAATGGCCAGGCACGGGAACAAATGAAATGGCGCGTAAGCAAGGGCTGAAAATGCGCCAAACAAAGCCGCCGAGCCGAGTGCTGGCCAGCCATTCAAGCGCGCTAAGGCTTCGTGTAACGCCGTGACGCCGCCAAGACCGTGACTCCGGACAGATTCGCTCAACTTGACTGCTCCTGGGCTGGTTTGCGAACGATCAATCTGTGAATCCGTCGCGCATCCGCGTCCATTATTTCAATATCGACGCCGCTCGGATGCGGCAGCACTTCACCCCGCAAAGGCACGCGTCCCGACAAGGCGAACGCAATGCCGCCAAGCGTGTCGACTTCATGATCTTCTAAGCTAAGATCAAGCTCCGTTTCTTCATGGAAATCGTCGGTTTCCATGCGCGCATCAACTTCCCATGCATTGCGACCGCGGCGCACCAACATCGCTGTGTGATCGTCATGCTCATCTTCGATGTCCCCAACGATTTCCTCGACCAGATCTTCCAGGCTGACCAAGCCATCTGTGCCGCCATATTCGTCAACGACCAAGGCCAAATGGATCCGTGTGGTCTGCATTTTCACAAGCAGATCGGCGAGCTTCATACTGGCAGGAACAAACAGAATATCGCGCCGAATCCGCTCCAGAGGTCGGTCACCGGACTCGGTCTCTGTGTCGAGCGCGCCACGGGCAATTTCGCTGATAACATCTTTGATGTGCACAAGGCCGACCGGATCATCGAGCGTTTCGCGAAAGACCGGCAGCCGCGAGTGCGCCGCTTCAGCATAGAGCTGGATAAGGTCAGGCAAGGCGATTCCCAATTCAACCGCGACGACTTCTGCGCGCGGCACCATGACATCGACAACGCGCCCATTCTCAAACGCCGCAACACGGAGACGCATTTCTTTCTGGTCGGGGCCAACCGAAACCGGCGCGACGACCGGATCTGGATCTTCAGATTTTCGAAAGAAGGCCAATAGGCCTCGGTTGCGCTCTGTCATTTTTGTTTCCGGCTCATTCAACCCAGTGATTCGCGGGTTCTACTTGTATGGATCAGGCCAACCGAGCGAGGCAAGCGCCATGACCTCTAGCGCTTCCATTTCTACTGCCATTGTGTCGTCAATGTGATCATGCCCGACCAGGTGGAGCAATCCATGAATCAGTAAGTGCGATAGGTGCTGCTCGAGTGTTTTGCCACCGGCTTCTGCATCTCGCTGCGCGATCCCGTATCCAATCGAGATATCGCCCAAAAGCGGTTTTGCTTCTGGACCCGCCGGAAATGACAACACATCCGTTGGTCCGGTTTTTCCGCGCCAGGTCGCATTCAAGTTCGCCATTAAATCATCGTCACACAGCAACAGGCTGACCTCGCCACTGGCACCGCTGACTTGGGCGCCGGCCTCGAGCGCTCTAAGGCATAAGCCTTCAAGATCCGAAATTTGCTGCCAATCCTGCGCATCGACCCTGAGGTCCACCTCGATCATGCCGAGCCCTTTTTGGCGTCTGCATCATAAGCATCAATGATCCGTCCGACCAAAGGATGGCGGCGAACATCTTTCGAGGTGAAAGTCGTGCGCCCAACACCCGCCACGCCGTCCAAAATCTTTAAAGCATGCGCCAGTCCTGAGGGTTGGCTCGACGGCAAATCGACTTGGCCAGGGTCACCGGTGACAACCATGCGCGAATCCCGACCCAGCCGCGTCAGCACCATTTTCATCTGAGCGATTGTCGCGTTTTGGGCCTCGTCCATAATCACAAACGCGTCTTTCAATGTCCGCCCGCGCATGAAAGCGAGCGGCGCCACTTCAATCACTTGCCTCTCGCGAAGCCGGGTCGCCTGGTCCACACCAAGCGTTTCGTTCAGCGCGTCCCAGATTGGTCGCAAGTATGGCTCCACTTTTTCTTCCAGATCTCCCGGCAGAAAACCCAAATTTTCGCCGGCTTCGACTGCGGGGCGGGTGATGATCAGTTTCGATATACGCTTGCCCTTCAGCGCAGCAGCACCGGCGGCAACCGCGAGAAATGTTTTACCGGTTCCGGCAGGGCCGACTCCGAAAATCAAGTCATGCGCGTCGCTGCTCAGGAGATTTAAGTAGCTTGATTGCGCCTGGGTCTGCGGGCGGATCGGAACTTTGAGCCCGGTTAACGTCGAAAAGGAGTGGGCTGGCGTTCGGGCCTGCGCGATTGCGCCTTCAAGCGCTCCGGCGCCCGCATTTGGATCACGTGAGAGTACATCCTCAAAGGCAGACAATGCGGATTCGGCGAGCGAAATACCTTCCGCACTCCCTTTCAGCTTAATCCCACCCCCTTGGCTTTCGGCCGCAAGTTTACTCTCTGCCAACGCGTCTTCGAGCAACAGCAGATGCATGTGGTTTGGGCCACAAATATCGGGCAGCAAATCCGGGTTATTGGGATGCCAGATGCGACTCAAGCTGCGAGGCCTTGTTTCTCTGGGAGCTCCCCTGTCAGAGAGTTCAAGCTGGCACCAATGATTTTTACGTCGACAATCTGGCCCATCAACACGTCCGCACCATTGAAATGAACCGCCTGCATCCAGGGTGATCGCCCGTGTAGTTGGCCTTCAAGCCGGCCTTTGCCGCCAATCAGGACCGGGATGGTTTGGCCAATCTTGGACGCGTTGAACTCGGTCTGCTGCTGGCGCAATACGGCCTGGAGCGCATGCAAACGTTCGGTCTTCAAATCTTCAGGCACCTGACCAAACATCTCGGCCGCCGGTGTGCCCGGTCGTTCGGAGTACTTGAAGCTATACGCAATCGCATAACCAACCTCGCGAACCAGCGCCATCGTGTCTTCGAAATCGCTGTCCCGCTCACCTGGGAAACCGACGATGAAGTCACTGGCCAAGGCCATGTCCGGCCGGGCTTCGCGCATGCGGCGCATGATATCGAGATAATGTTCCCGCGTATGGCCGCGATTCATCGCCTTAAGAATATTGTTGGATCCAGACTGAACCGGTAGGTGCAAGAACGGCATCAAGCTTTCGGTATCACCGTGCGCCGCAATCAGATCATCATCCATATCGCGGGGATGGCTGGTGGTGTAGCGCAGCCGGTCGAGCCCACCAATTTTGGAGAGATGTCGCAGCAGTGGCGCGAGGCCCCATTCACCCATACCCTCAAGCGCTGGCGCAGCGCCATGATAGGCATTCACATTCTGACCAAGCAAGGACAAGTCTCGCACGCCTTGAGAGGCGAGGCTTCGGGCTTCCAGAACGATGTCGTCGACAGGCCTGGAGAGCTCAGCGCCGCGTGTATAAGGTACGACACAGAAGGTGCAAAATTTATCGCATCCTTCTTGTACGGACAGGAACGCCGATGGGCCGTCGGCCTGCCGTGTTTTCGGCAACGCGTCGAACTTTTCCAGAGTTTCAAATTCGGTCTCTAGGCGTTCTCCCATTGACCGGTGCACGCGGGCAATCATTTCCGGCAGCTTGTGATAAGCCTGCGGGCCAAGCACCAGGTCGACGGCTGGCTGGCGGCGCATAATCTCCGCGCCCTCGGCTTGGGCAACACAGCCGGCCACCGCAATCGTCATTTTGCCGCCGGAACGCTCTTTTAACTTCTTGATCTGACCAAGTTCAGAATAGACTTTTTCGGTTGCTTTCTCACGAATATGGCAGGTGTTCAGAACCACCAAATCGGCAGCGTCGGGCGTTTCCACGGGCCGATAGCCAATCGGGCGCAACACGTCTTGCATGCGCTCACTGTCATAGACATTCATTTGGCAGCCATAGGTCTTGATGAAGACCGTCTTGCTGTCGGGTTTTTGCGACACGTCACTCATGCGCGGGCTTATGACCGAAAATCGCGAAATTGGCTACTCTTGTTGCCAGTCTAGCGCACTCAACAATTCCCCTGTGGACCAGCTCACCGCTAAGGCCCAGCCGAAGCTCGCCAGCGTTCCGATGATCACATATTCACTCGCTTTGCGTTCTTGAACTTCGCCGAAGCGCAGAAACGACTTGGCCGCAATGAGAAAGCCGATCACCGCCATTTGCTGAGTCAACACAAAGAAGAAGACCAACGCACGTTCGAGGTAGCCAATGGTTTGACCGCCGGCGGGAAGGCTGTCCTGTTGCGCTGGATCCGCATAGTCGAGACTTTGAAAGAGGCTCGCGACAGCGAACCCACCGGCGCGCACCGCCAACACTGCGCCACCAAAGACCAGCCAACCAACAAGATAGAGGTTCGCCGTTAGTCCAAGCGCGGACAGGCCCTCAGATCCTCGCCCTGCACCCCAAAAGCCTTGTTCGAAAACCATCGGAAAGAGCGCGGCTGCTAAAGCGAGGCTGAGCAAATGACCGCCCTGATCAATAATGAAGGGCGTGAATTTTTGTCGGTTTGTCTGAAGCTGTTTCCACACGTCTAAAGTGAGATGGGTTGCAGCGACAAATAGCAGTAGACCGGGGTGGAGTGTGCCCGTCACGGTAATGACCGCGACGAGGACGATGACAAGGTGCAAGGCCATGCCAACACTCGTTCGTTTGAGTTTGATCAGGCGATTGGGCTGCAATACGAAATCAGCGAGGATGTGTGCGACATAGAGTGCAATAAAGGTTGCCAGCATTCGCTTTGCCTCCTGTCGCCCACCCGAATTGTATAGGCGGCGAAACAGCTTAATGCACGCTGAATCAGAGCGTCATCAAATCATTGTTGCAGGCCACATAGGCTGCAATAAGTGCATGCAGTCTATATTGGCTGCATTCATGTAAAGCAGGCTAAATAGGCTGCATTATTGATGGGTGCGTTCAATTTCTTCCAAGCCAATCATAATGGCAGAGGCTTGCGCTGCGCCAAGATGGTCGTCGACACTTTGGCGCCGAATACCAAGCCGTTGGGCGAGCGCTTGCCCCGTTTGCTTTTCTGGAGACAGCGCCACGTACATCACGGCGGCCTGGCGCCCTGTCCATCGCCGGGACATGGCATCGCACATTCGCACAATTGCCCGTTCCATGCGCTCAATCTGTGAGGTTTTGTCATTTGCGGCGAAAGAGATGTTCGGCGCATGCGCCATGTCATCGAGCTCCCGACCGGAACGGACAAAGGTCGGCCCATCCGCACCAGCAAGACTGCTCGGGTTAAAGTGAGAGTGGGGACCGATTCCAACGGCGATCCGCGTATCAAGATCCGGCAATGGGCGCTTCGGTGCTCCGAATTCAGCCTCCGCACCTCGCAATGCCGCCCGAAAAACGAGCGCGGCTCGCAAGGCAAAACCAGGAACGGTCAGCGCAAATTGCCAACCATCGCCACGCACACGTTCGAGGTGGCTGGAGCCGTCCGCACCTGGCCAGGCTGAGACGTCGGCCGCAGCGCCCTGCAGGGCCTGAAACGCCAATTTTCGTTTCGCCTCCGACCAATTCGTATATCCGATGAGATCGCCGGTGAGCACGGCGAGACCCATTTCATGTGGCTTACTCATATGACGGTCCTAGCCGGATTGCTTCGCGCCGCCTAGACAGGCGGACCATGACCCGTCTGATCTTGCTCAACAAACCCTTCAATGTGCTCTGCCAATTCACCGATCGCGGTATCGCTGGCAGCCCGCGCGCGACCCTGTCGAACTATGTCGATACCCCAGGCGTTTATCCTGCGGGGCGGCTGGACCGGGACAGCGAAGGGCTCGTTCTGTTGACAGATGATGGTCGTTTGCAAAACCGAATTTCCGATCCCAGACAGAAAACCGAGAAAGTCTATTGGGCGCAGGTCGAGGGGGCTCCGATGGATGGCGACCTCGAACCATTGCGGCACGGCATCACGCTCAAGGATGGCCCTTGCCGACCGGTGCCTGCGCGCCTGATCGATCCGCCCGAAGCGCTTTGGCCCAGAGACCCACCGATCCGGGTGCGCAAATCGATTCCAGATCGGTGGATTGAGCTGACGCTGACCGAAGGCCGAAACCGGCAAGTGCGGCGCATGACAGCCGCGATTGGCTACCCAACGCTGCGCCTCATTCGGACGCGGATCGGAGAATGGTCGTTAGGGGATCTCGCGCCAGGGACGTGGCGAGACGCTTAAGCCAAGCTTGCCGCGGCCGGCTATCCATGCTGTTGACCGGATCAAAGACAATTGGATTAACGGAGGAAAGCATGGGGATTCTTGACGGTAAGGTTGTGCTGGTCACAGGCGGTGGCAATGGCATTGGCAAAGAGTGTGCGCTGCTCGCCGCACAGCATGGCGCCAAAGTTGTGGTCAATGATCTTGGCGGCGGTTTGACAGATGCTGGAAGCGATAGTGGCGATGCCGGACCTGCGGAAACTGTGGCGCAGGAAATTCGTGCCGCCGGCGGCGAAGCGGTGTCCAATACAGATAGCGTCACCGACTACAAAGCCGTTGAAGGCATGGTCGAACAAGCGAAGGACGCGTTTGGGGGCTTACATGCCGTGATGAACCCAGCCGGCATTTTGCGCGATGGCATGTTCCACAAAATGTCGGAATCCGATTGGAAGGCCGTCATCGACGTTCACCTTCATGGTAGCTTCAATGTCTCTCGCGCTTCGATCGAGCATTTCCGCGATCAAGAAGACGGATCATTGGTCTTGTTCACCTCCACAACCGGCTTGATCGGCAATATCGGTCAGGCCAATTATGGTGCGGCGAAGCTCGGCATTGCTGGTCTATCTCGGATCATCGCAATGGAAGGCGAGCGCAAGAATGTCCGCTCCAATGTGATCGCGCCCTTTGCCTGGACGCGCATGATCGCCTCCATTCCAGTGAAAGACGAGGCCGGACGCGAGCGCGTCGAACGGATGCGGACAGGGATGCGTGCCGATCAAGTTGCGCAGTTTGCGGTGACACTTTGCGCCGATGGTGCCAAGCATGTGAACGGACAGATCTTCTCTGTGCGTGGCAATGAAGTGGTGCTGTTCAGCCAACCACGCCCGGTCAAATCCATCTCACGTCTAGAGGGCTGGACGCCGGAGACCATGATCGAGCACGGCCTGCCGGCGATGGAAGGCAGCTTCACGGATCTTGGGCCAACCACAAGCGTCTTCCCCTACCCGCCAGTCTAGGCTTTAGGTGTAGAGCGTGCTCCAGGGCCCGGTAATCGCAAAGGTTGCGCCCGGGGTCTGGATGTTCATGAACAGCGTTGACCCATCCGGTGAGAAACACGCGCCAGCGACTTCCGACCGACGGGGGTGTGCATTGCGAGCGATATGATAGGTCTCGCCGTACGGCGTGAGCCCGTGAAGAAACTCATCGTCGCTGCCATCTTCACAGATCACCAAATGGCCCCAAGGCGCGGCAACAATGTTATCGCACATGTCCATGGTCGTTTGGTCAGGGCTCTCATAATGCAAGGTCAGCATACCGGGCGCTTCTGCTTCCCGAGCCGTTCCTTCAAACTCGCTCGGCTGATAACGCCAAATCTGACCATACTTGGCCTGACCACCATTGGTGCAGGCAAAGTAAATCGCCGCTTTCATGTCTTCCAGCGCAAACGCCATGCCCTCGCCGCGCGCGAAGAGCGCGGCATCCGCCGCATAGCCACGTTGCGCCAAGTCTCCGTCTGGCGCCGTCACATCGACAAGATCGACCCAGCGAACCGGGAGGCTTTGACCGCTTGCAATGGTCGACCCGCCCCAATTGCGTGTATCGCCCTTCGGTTGGTCTGCGAGAACCAAGGCTTGAAGCCGTCCGCCTTTTGCCAGCTCACCTGGCGCATCCGGAAGGAAACGGTAAAACAGGCCATCGGCCGAATCCTCGGTCTGATAGACAATGCCTGTCGACGGATCGACGGCCGCGGCTTCGTGGTTGAAGCGGCCCATGTCCTTCAGCGGGATGGGCTCGACGAGGCCCTTGCGATCAGTGGGCACTTCAAATGTGTAGCCATGATCCTTTTTCGTCGCTTCGCCGGCATTGGCGCGAGATTCTTCGCAGCTCAGCCATGTGCCCCAAGGGGTCGGCCCACCTGCACAGTTGCGATCGGTTCCAATGAGCGACAGCCACGACTCTTCGAGCTGACCCGTTTTCAAATTGTAAAGCAGTGATGTCGTGCCGGCGGAAAGCGGGGTATCGTCTAAATTAAGATCATAAGCCCGATCTTTGTCGAGTTGGTCGACGCGCTCCAGGTTCGGACCAAACGGACCCTCAGAGATGCGACTTGGATTTAGCTCATGATTCCTTACGAGGAGGCAGCGATCCGGATCGCCTTCGACCGGAAACGCTTCCATACCGTCATGCATGGCCGGCACCATAAAGCCATCGGACATCTCCTCTCCGGTGTTGGAAAACCGGACATAGGAAAAGCCTTCCGGCAAATCGAGCCAGCCGTTTGGATCCGGTTGCAAGGCCAAGGGTTGCCCCGCACTCAGCGCCGGCGTCGCATTCGCGCAACTGGCAAGGGTTGAAAAGGCGGGGGCTGCCAACGCCACGGACGCAGCAGATCTCAAAAAATGGCGACGATGAACGCGCATGAGGTCGCTCCAGTTTGTGAACTTTATCGATCGAGGGATACAATCATGCCGGCCATCGTGTCACGGCGAGTTTTGTGAAGTCTCCGCGACAGTATTTGCGCCAGTTTGAGCTGACTCGCTTTTTCATCAGACTCGGAAAATAAGGACGGCAATGCTGCTGATTTCCGCCCTACTGATCCTCATCACCACCCTAATTACTTCGTTCATTTCAGGTATTTTCGGAATGGCTGGCGGGATCATATTGATGGGGGTGCTGACCGGTCTGGTAAGCGTTGCCATGGCGATGATCATTCATGGCGGCATTCAAACATTCGCCAATGGCTATCGAGCCTATTTGTTGCGCGACTCGATCGATTGGCATGTCTTCGGCTTCTATTGCATCGGCGCCGCCCTGGGCGTTGCGGTCTTGTTCTTCATCAGTTGGACGCCAGACAAACGCGCCGTCTTTTTCCTACTCGGGCTCACGCCATTCCTCATTTGGCTTCCGGAAAAGAGGTTGCACTTGGACATTACGCGGCCAAGACATGCCGTGTTTGCCGGGTTCGCGGTTCAGGGTTTGAACACGCTCGCTGGGGTCGCCGGGCCCTTGCTCGACATCTTCTTTGTCAAAGCCGACATGACGCGACAGCAAATTGTTGCCACCAAATCGGTCACCCAAACGCTGAGCCATATTGTGAAAGTCGGCTTTTGGACGGTGCCGGTGGTGCAAGCCGCCGGATGGTCGGCTTTACCACCGCTCTGGCTCTTCGCATTGGCGATTCCACTCTCGATGCTCGGCACCCGGCTGGGGGGTCTTGTGCTCCATCGAATGACCGATGTGAACTTCAAGCGCTGGATGAAGTGGCTCGTCACCGCGATTGGTGCCGTCCTCTTAGCCCGCGCTTTCGGCCTTTACTGAGCGAGTACTGTCGGCTCGATCGTATCTATGTAGAGGCGACGGATCAGGTGCTTGTTCGCTTTAAACGCAGCGCGCGGCAAAGCGCCCAAACGTTCCGCCTCGGCGCGTGCTCTCACCATCAATTGATCGGCGGAAACCACCTCGTCTAGAAAGCCGACCTCAGCCGCGCCCTTGGGCGCATAAAGCGTGCCTTGAATGACGGCTTCGGTGAGCTTCTCATGACGCAAACGCGCTTTTGTCAGTTCCAAGGCAAACACTGGCAGCGACATGCCGATCGCAGTTTCATTGGCGCCAATCTTGAAAGGGCCGTCGACGCCGATCCGCACGTCAGAGGACAGCAGCATAAAGCAGCCCATGGCAATGCCATGCCCATTGCACGCAGCAATGACGGGTAAAGGGAAGGTAAACAAACGAAGTGCAATTCCACCACCACGCTTAACCAATCGCTCCGCTGCCTTCGGATCACCGCTCCCCAACACACTCAAATCGAAGCCCGCGGAAAACTTGCCTTCACGCCCAGTGAGGATGACGGCGTCGGCATTCGCCTCGGCCTCGTCGAGCGCCGCATGCAGCTCATCAATCAAGGTTTCGTTGACCGCATTTGCTTTGCCATCATCCATTGTGATGGTCGCGATTTTGTTCTCAATACTCAGCTTTACCGTCATGCTGGCCTCCCGGTTTTGGCGATCCTAACCGAGAGTCCCGTAAGGTTAGGCAAGCCGTGATTGCAATTTAGCGGCGTTCTCGAAAAAAATTCCTGAGCATTGCGCCAGCCTCTTCGGCAGTGGCGCTGTCTTGCGCCCAGTCTGGCCGCCAATGCAGCGTCGGCTGCGAAAAGAGTTTCGGTCCATGCACAACGGCGCCGCCCTTCGGATCGTCTGCCGCGAACACCAATTTTGAGATCCGCGCAAAGCTGATTGCGCCCGCGCACATGGCACAGGGCTCAAGGGTCACATAGAGATGCAGCCCCGTCAGACGATAATTCCCGACCGTCTGACCCGCCGCGCGGAGGGCGACAATCTCAGCATGGGCAGAGGGGTCGTGATTGGCGATCGGTTGATTGAACCCTTCGCCGACAATTTGCCGTGACTCGGGATCGACGACGACAGCGCCCACCGGCACTTCGCCGCGGAAACCAGCCTGACGCGCCAAGGCCAAGGCGCGCCGCATCCAAGTCTCTGGGGTGCTCATCTCTTCCCCTTGGCCGGACAAGGCCGTAAACGCAAGGCATGCGAATAGTTGCCGGTCATCTCAGAGGGCGAGTAATCACCCCGCCAGAGTCCAAAGGGACACGTCCGACGTCGGACAAAACACGGGAAACCTTGTTTAATATCTTGCAACATGCCGACTGGGCGCCACCCCTTGAAAATGCCGCCATATTGGATCTGTACGCCGGATCGGGTGCATTGGCACTGGAAGCCTTGTCGCGGGGCGCCGCATCGGCCGTACTGATCGATATGGCGCAGTCCGCCCGCCGCGCGATGCGTGAAAACGTCGATCGGCTTGGCGTTTCCGATCGAACTGAAATTCTGAAGCGGGATGTCACCCGCCTGGGTGCCTGTCCGGAAACGCATCCGTCTGGGTTTGATCTGATCTTATGCGATCCGCCCTATCGCAAAGGATTGGCGCAACGTGCCCTTGAAACCATTTCGTCAGGCGACTGGCTGGCGCCGCACGGCGTCGTCGCGCTTGAAACTGCGGCCGACGAAGAGATTGAGGACGCAGGCTGGCACCGTCATGCGCAGCGAAAGATCGGTCCAGCGATGTTGTGGTTCCTCGGACGCAGCTAGTCTTCAAGAAACTCGGCGCGCAGATCCACGCTCGACTCGCCGCTGCCAACATAATGACTGCACGTGTTCAGCCAGTCGTCTGTGGCCTGGATCCCTTTGTCGCGCAATTCGCACAAAAACGGCCAAGAGGTCACATATTTCGTGTGCAGCGACAGATCGAGCAGCTTCTGCCCGCCGCGAATGGCATGGATGTTTAGCCGCCGATACTTCTTCATAATTGGCTCTTTCAACATGCCGTCATCGAGTAGCTTCTGAACGAATGCAATCGCCCGCAACTCACCGATCAGAGAGGCGTTGAAGCTGATCTCGTTCAATCGATCATTGATTGCAGCCACTTTCTTCGGGACACCAAGTCGAGATATCGGATTGAGTAGAACCATCAAAACATCTGCGGGTGATCCTGAGTAGACCAGTGGGAACAGGCTTGGATTGCCCATATAGCCGCCATCCCAATAGGCCGAACCATCGATCTCAATGGCTCGAAACGTTTGAGGCAAACAGGCCGATGCGAGCACGGCGTCGCGTGAAACCTCGCCGTCATTGAATACTTTGACCCGACCCGTTTCGACATTGGTCGCGGAAATAAACAATTCCAGCGGTGAGTGGTGAATGGCGTCGAAGTCGATCGTCTCGTCGAGTAAATCGCGCAGCGGATTCACATCGAACGGGTTAAACTCATATGGGCTGGCGAAGGCCGTCATCGCCATGGCCGTCTGAAAGGGACTGAAGGGAAAATGCTCAAACGCATTTTCGGTCATGGTCAGGCCCGAGTAAGGCGCGCCTTTTCGAGACACGGCGCGCCAGAAGTCGCTCAAGCTCGTTTTCGCGCCGGCACGACCACCTTTTGCGAACCCCGCCGCAAATGCTGCCGCATTCATGGCACCGGCAGATGTCGCGCTGATGGCCTTTATGTCTAGGCCAGGCTCGTCGCAAAGCCGATCGAGCACGCCCCAGGTAAATGCCCCGTGTGCCCCTCCACCCTGCAGCGCAAGGCTGATCGATTTCTGCGTTCGCTTAACCATCACGCCTTTTCCTTTTGCAGCGGGCTTGACATAAACTTGTTACCAGCCGTTCAAGAACGGGTGTGCAATCGCAGTCTCCGAGCCAGGAAAATTTGCGGCCGATTGCGACCAGGGATAGAGGGCTCTGAACCAGTGCGATGAACAGAGATAGCGAGTCATGTTGAGCCTTTCGCCCCTGCGCAACCTATGGGGCATGTTACAGCAAAATGCTCAAGCAACAGGCGAGTCGGAAACGGCTGATCCCGACGCAGATGAGGCAATCGCCGACGGTGAAACCCCGGACGGAGCAGACCTCACGCCTGACCCAATTGTGCTCGATCCGGTTGGTGTGACAGTGCCCATGACGGCAGAAGAGAAATCTGCCGATCCAATAGATGCGATCTCCGAAACAGCCGAATCTGCAGGCGAAGCGGCGAGTGAATTGGTCAATTGGGTTGGGTCCGGACAACGCGAAGCGCTGTTTGCGGTCGGGCTGACCATTGCCTTCTTTATTCTAATGCGTGTTTTGCGCTGGTTGGTTTTGGGCGGGGTCCGAAGACTGCCGCACGAAGACGAATACACCGTCTCCGAAGTGGCAGCGCGAATGATCCGACGCTTCCACTCTTATTTTATGTTGGCCGTAGCGCTGGTTCTGACCGATTGGATCATGGAATTGCCGACCGCAGTTTCGAGCTTTGTGCACTTCTTCTTTGTTCTCGCCATTGTGTTGCAATTCGCCGAATGGGTGCAGGAATTCACTGTCTCTTGGATCAGTCGAAACCTCCATCGAGGCTCCGGCGACGCACGCGCGCTGGCATCCGCTTTCAACGTCATCAAATGGTTCATCACCTTTGGGATCTGGGCGGTCGCTCTGTTGCTTATCCTCGACAATGTCGGGGCAGACGTCACCACGCTGCTTGCCGGTCTTGGTATCGGTGGTATCGCCATCGGTATCGCCGCTCAGGGCGTGTTCCGGGACCTGTTTTCCTCGCTCTCAATCGTCATTGATAAGCCGTTTCAAGTCGGCGACATGGTGCGCTATGGTGAAAGCTGGGGCGCGATTGAAGACATCGGTCTCAAATCGACCCGGGTTCGCGCGCGGTCGGGCGAGCAGTTGATCATCTCGAATACAAATCTGCTCGATCTTGAGATCCACAATATGGCACGTATGGTGCGCCGCCGCGTGGAGACTGGATTTGGCGTGATCTACCAAACCAATCCAGACATTGCGGATGCGATCCCTGATATTGTCCAGGGCCTGGTGAAAAAGGTTCCAGGGGTCGAGTTTGAGCGCTGTGGAATGTCGAGTTTTGGATCGAGCTCGCTCGATTATTCGCTGACCTTTTACTCTCTACACCCAGACTATAATCGCTCCATGACCGCGCTCTCTCGGGTCTTGTTGGCGCTGTATCGTGGGTTCAAGGAACAGGGTATCGAGTTCGCCTATCCAACTCAGACCCTCTATATTGAAGGCGTTGATGACGTACCGCAAAAGGCATTGGTGCGAACACTGAAAGACGAAAACTAGGCTATTCGACCGTCCAGCCGCGGGGTGTTTTCCGCGCTTCGAGCGTGACCGATCCATCAGCGCCCGGCTGTGAACTGGTCCGAACAGAGGCCTCTTCACCCGTTCCGAAAAGCCGCATCAACACAGCGACCAAAGCGAGGGTAATGCCAGCAATCGCGGTCGCAACAGCCAGCATGCCGGCCAGAAAGATCAGCGCAACCGCAACACCTCCCCGAACCGCAAATCGCGTGAGCTGGCGCATCAAAGCAACCAAATTCTGCGGGAAGCCCAAAGGAGCAGTATGTGAAGCAGTCATGTGAGCCCTTTCGACCAGAAACATGGCGCCAGCATTGCGATAGGTCAATAAGTAGACCTTAAACAATGGCTAATCTGCGGCAATCAATCCACGTTCGGCGCGAATTCGAGCATAAGCGCTCGTGATCGTAGCCGCTTTGTCGTGCGCAGCCACTTCAAACTCGCGTGGCGCCCCATTTTGAACGACGCGATCAGGATGATTGTCCGCCATTAGGCGACGATAAGCGATTCGTATTTCAGAGAATTCGGCATCGTGGGCGACACCCAGCACATTGTAAGGGTCGTCCCGCTCCGCACCCAGATGGCTGGCTTTGATTCGGCGAAAGGTTGCTTTCTCGAACCCAAATGTGTCGGACACGGTTTCCAGATATGTGAGCTCATCTTCGGTCACGACGCCATCGGCGGTCGCGATCATGAACAAGCCATCCATGACACCCTCAAGCAAACAGGGGCGATGGCCGTATTTGCGGGCGATCTTACGAGCATAAGACTCGTAGCCGCGCACCGTTTGTTGCGCGAGGTTAAACACACGGCGGACATTGGCAGCGTCTTCTGGAGCGGTTTGGAAGACGCGTGAAAACATCATCACTTCATCATCCGACACACGGCCATCCGCTTTAGCGAGTTTGGCTCCAAGGCCGACAACAGCAGCGGTAAAACCGACATCGTTTGGATCTGGTGCGCAATCCACATCTGCGGGCACAACTTCGTCTTCAACATCGCTGTCGAACAAACGGAGCCCAAGCTCAATCAGAGTTTGCCAGATACTCATTTTGACCGACTATAACGGCTCATCCTGTAATTGTCTTTGCGCTTTTCTACACAGTTTGTACGCGTAAATTAAATCCTCGTCACAATTAATCTATTTCATATACGATAACGTATAGGGCAATACGTCGGCATCCTTCGACGCAATGGACGTGATTTATGGAGAGTCACCCAATGAAATTCACTGCCCTATTGGCCACAGCCGCGATTGCTGCAGCCCCGAACGCTTTCGCAGAGTGCAGCAGCAGCAAAGCCTCATACCAGCAGGTCTCCACGCCTGTGACTTATGAAGCCGTCCTGACCATGCATCATGAAGAAACAGCCGATATTGTTGACACAGCCGTTGAAGCTGGCGCGTTCACAACCTTACTCGCCGCCGCGGACGCTGCTGGGCTTGTTGAGGCACTCAAGGGCGAAGGCCCGCTGACCGTCTTTGCGCCAACCGATGATGCGTTCGCCGCGCTACCAGACGGTACGGTCGCTTCTTTGCTCGAGCCAGAAAACAAAGATGCGCTGGCCGGCATTCTGATGCTGCACGTAATCTCTGGAAAAGTCGTCTCTGGTGACCTCGCCGGAAAGAAGATCGAAGCGGAAACATTGAACGGCACTTTGAGCATTGACGGCACAGACGGCGTTACAGTGACGGCGGCTGGATCAGCAGCGTCTGTCGTGACAGCAGACGTGATGGCCAGCAATGGCGTGATCCACGTGATCGATACGGTGTTGCTCCCCGCCAGCTAAACACGGTTCTGAGTAGAGTGTGTTAGACCGCCGGTCCCCTAGGGATCGGCGGTTTTTTTGGTTTCGCGGTAGCTTTCGAGTTCCGCCTGGATTTCCGTCAGTCGCCGCAGGATTTCCTGGCGTTCTCGATCGGCTTCTTCAAGTTCTTCATCGAGATGTTCTTGTTGTTCCAACTGCGCGGCGCGGGCACTTTCGGACAAGGCCTCAACGATTAGAGCGATGAACAAGTTCAACACAGCGAAGCTGGCGATGAAGATAAAGATGAGGAAAAATATTGGCGCATAAGGATGTCCGTCATCGACAACCTTCTCGACGACCTCAAACCGCCAACCATCCATCGTCATCACCTGGAAGAGTGAATAGGCAGAGCTCGGCAAATCGCCGAACAACTCGACGACTTCCTCCGTTTCGGTGTCGCCGAACATCGTCGTCGCCATCACCGCGCCGACATATGTCAAAAGCGCGAGCACAGCGACGATCGCGCCCATGCCTGGAAGCGCTCGGAACAGCGCTTCGGTAATCCGCCTTAGCATCGGAACAATGTGCAGCAAGCGCAAGATTCGCAGCACGCGTAACGCACGCAATACGGTCAGGACGTGCAGGGCCGAAAGCAGGGATATGCCGACAATGATGAAATCGAACCAATTCCAGCCGATGGTGAAGAATTTCAGCCGGTAAACGAATATCTTGATGGCGATTTCGACCGCAAAAACAAGCGTCACCGCCTGATCAAACATGTTGAGATACATCACCAGAGACCCGTCGAGCTCGGTGTCATAGGTCAAGACCCCAAGCACGACGGCATTGACCACGATGAGGCCGGTGATGAAGTTCCGAAACCACAATCCCTCAATCGCCGCTTCGAGGCGTGAGTTCGCTGTTTCAAGGTCGAGCGTGCTCTGTGTCATTTTTTACCTGCGCAAGGTCCTCGGGCCATAGATCGGTGGGGCTGAGAGTTCAATCCGCGGAAAGCCGCACATCCACACCCATCATCCGAATGACCGAACCTTCAACAGCAAAACCGGCGTCTCGCGCACGTTGCAACGCTAGCTCAGGTTGCGGTAAGGCAACGTCAAAGCCGATCAATAAGTCCTTTTCGCCGGGTTCGACAATTATGTCCCCATCGGCGAGTGGAATTTTGAAGCGCTCGGCGCCGGCCTCGTCGACGGAGGCGCCCAATAGCTTGGCCCAGCGCGCGGCGAGCAATGAAGGGTCATTGGCGATAAGCGTAGCGCCGATTAAACGGCCCGGAACGGATCGTTCTCTCCAACCCGGTCCACCCCATAGCCAGGATTTTGCCGGCCGCGGGGCATCAATGGAGACGATTGCACCGCCAATGTCTGCCGGATGGAAATGGCTGGCCGAGATTTCATCATGATCAATGTCCCAGACACGGCGCAATTGGTTGGCATCTGCATGGGCGCGGACGGGGCCGAGGTCCGGCACCTGGAAAATCGCCATATAGCCGCCCCGCTCAGGGTTCCTGTCGAGAAACCGTCCAGCCGGCGTATCTTCCTGCTTCGGAACAACCACCTCAAGAAACTGGTCGCCGATCGCAAACACACCATTGACCAGGCCAAACACGCCGACACCTGGATCATCAAATGGGACGCCCAGGCCCAAGACAGACTGCAACCGATCAATATCCTCGCGGGCATTGGACGCAAAGACGAGCTGGCGTATTCTAATATCTCTCATCGTGTTCCTCCCTGATTGTTCTCTTTGAACAAGTGTCACAGATGTCATAGGGAGTGGCCAGCCCAATTGCTATGAGTCGCTTGAATTGCGACGCAGAGGACCAGAACCGAATGATGACGCTTCTGTTGATCATTGCCGGCTTTGCCGGTCTCCTTCTCGGCGGTGAAATACTGGTGCGCGGTGCGGTCAGCATCGCAAGGCGGTTCGGCATGTCCGAATTGGTTATCGGCCTGACCCTTGTTGGGTTCGGGACGAGCCTGCCAGAACTGGTCACCAGTCTTCGTGCCTTGCAAGCAGACGCTGTCGGCCTATCGATCGGCAACGTCCTGGGTTCAAACATTGCGAACATAATGCTGGTGCTGGGCGTGGCAGCGATCATCACCCCGATCATTACATCTCCCAGAGCATTGGCACGGGACGGGCTGTTCATGGTGGCGGCGACGGGCCTGTTTGCCGTTCTGCTTTGGATCGATGCGTTCACACGCACCACCGGATTGTTCATGGTCGGTTTGCTGCTGACCTATCTCGTCCTGTCGATTTGGCTGGATCGGCGGCGGGAAAACCCAGTCGCATTGCTTCATCAGGAAACCGGCGAGGTGTTTGAGAAACGAGACGGGCTTTGGACAGCGATTGCGCTCACAATCGGCGGCGCCACTTCAATTATATTCGGTGCCCAATTTCTCGTTCAAGGCGGCACGTCGGCCGCGCGGATGCTGGGGGTCTCGGAAACGGTCATCGGCATCTCGGTGCTCGCGGTCGGCACGAGCCTCCCGGAACTGGTCACCTCCTTTGCGGCGGCGCGACGCGGCAAGTCGGATGTCGCGCTCGGCAATGTGCTCGGCTCTAACATCTTCAATATCCTCGGCATCATCGGCGTTTCAGCCAGCGTGATCCCATTTTCGGTCAACGCATCCCCTGAATTGACGCTGGGTGGCCACGCCGCATCGCAGGCGCTGACAGAAAGCGTCGTCTCGTCCACTGATATGCAAGCGCTTGGACTGTCCGTGGTCTTACTGGCACTATTTGCCTACACAGGGCGACGCATTGCCCGTTGGGAGGGCCTTGTCTTGCTGGGGGGTTATGCGCTCTATCTCGGTTTGCGATTTGGCCTTGTACCCGTACCCGGAGCTTAGTGATGAGCGATAAATCCATTTATCAAGGCCTGGAACAGCTCGGCAGTGACGCCAAAGCGCCTACAGATCCTGAATCGGCGACGCTTGAACGTGTTCAAAATCCGCATCCGGACACACTCTATTTGGCGCGCTTTGTCTGCCCGGAATTCACCTCGATCTGCCCTGTAACCGGCCAACCTGATTTCGCGCATTTGGTCATTGATTATGCGCCGGCAGAGTGGCTGGTTGAGAGCAAAAGCTTGAAGCTTTATCTCACCAGCTTCCGCAATCACGGCGCGTTTCATGAGGACTGTACGGTAGAGATCGGATTGACGCTTAACACGCTGCTCGCGCCGCGCTGGTTCCGGATCTCGGCTTATTGGTATCCGCGCGGCGGCATCCCGATTGATGTGTTTTGGCAGAACGGACCTGTGCCAGACGGGCTCTATGTTCCCGAAACGGGCGTGCAGCCGTATCGCGGCCGGGGATAGACGTGCCACTGACCCACCGCATCGCCACACCCAGCGATCATGACGCCATCAACGAGCTGATGGCATTGTCGATGAAAGAGTTGCTACCGAAGGTCCTGACGCCCGAGCAAGTGGCGCGCTCGTCTGACAGTATGGGACTCGACTCGCAGCTGGTCGCAGACGGGACTTATTTTCTGGTGTTCGAGGGCAAAACCCTGGTCGGGTGTGGTGGTTGGTCTCGTCGTCGCACTTTGTTTGGCGGCGACAGCACAACTGGTCGCGACGATGCGCTCGCGGATCCGACACATGAACCCGCCAAAATCCGCGCCATGTACACCCATCCAGATTTTATCCGGCGGGGTATCGGCACCCTGATCCTGGATCTCGCGGAAGATGCGGCGCGCGGAGAGGGGTTTAAGACGATCGAAATGGGCGCAACAGCCCCTGGGAAACTGCTCTACGAGAAGCGCGGCTATGTTCTCCTCGAAGACCTCTCCACCACCTATTCGGATGGCACGGTGGTCCCGATCCTGCGCATGCGAAAACCGCTGATCTAAAAAATGTTGCGACAACAAAGAATTGGCCCCTATAGCCGACGAACGAGTCGGGTATACTCACCAAATGGCAGACCTAGACGCAGATCTCGACCCCATCGAACCCGTTATCGGCAACGCTGAAGCCGGCGCGCTCGCGCATCTCTATCGGGCAGAAGTGTTTCGCTCGACGGTCTGGCGCCAGCGCCTGGACATGACGACGAATTGGGCGGTGGTTTCAACCGGGATCGCACTCTCTATCGCATTTGCAAATGAGAACGCCTCACCGCTGCCAATTGTCTTGGTGGGGCTATTGTCAGTCTTGTTTCTGTATTTGGAGTCGCGGCGTTATCGCTATTTCGCGGTTTGGAAATTCCGTGCGCGTATTCTCGAAATGGCGATCTATGTGCCGATCTTGCGCGGCGGAGGGATGCAAATTCCGCAAGATCGCGGTCATCCATTGTCAGAGGATTATCTCAAACCCAAGCATCGGATCAGTGCCTGGCGCGCCATCGGCAAGCGGCTGCGGCGAAATTATGCGGCGATTTTCGGCATTCAGGGGCTCGCCTATTTCGCCAAAATCTCCATTCACCCAAATGATGTCCCGAATTGGGACGAGTTCTTGTACAGGGCCCATATTGGCCCGATTCCGGGCTGGTTGGTCTTGCTGGTGAGCGTCATCTTCCATCTCACTTGGATTAGCTTCGCCCTCTATGCCTGGTATTTGGACCGCGTCGACACGCGAACCACCGCAGATTACTTCGAACCCGATTTGGAAGGGCTGTAGCGCCCTAGCGCGCCTTGGCGTCGGTTGGCCCGCCAACCTTACCGCCATCGCACTGATATCCAATATACCAGGCGATCGCTGAGGCGCTATTGGTGACAGCGCCGTGAAACACTTTGCATGTGCCATTGCCATTGAGCACGGCCTGCACGTCTTCACAGGACATTTTGGAGGCATTTACAGCGCCAAAATCTGCCGATGAAAGCTGGATATAGTCGAAGTCTTTCTTGGCCTTTTTCTCAATATTCATCGTCTTGCTCGCGCCGGCAATGATGTTGAGTTTGTTACCGGTTTTATCATTGCTGGAATCTTTGGCTTTGATTGTCACCGTCTGCGCCGAGGATGTCTGATTGAGATTGGAGCTGCCATCCGATCCGCCAGAATCGCCCGTCTTATTTTTGAACTCAATGTTGCACTTGCCGCCATTTATCCAGCACTTGGTTTGAGTGATGTCACATTGGGCCGCGGCGGACGGCACAAGGCAGGCACACGCCAGAACGAGTCCAGCGTAAATCGAAATGCGAGTCATCCGTTCCGTCTCCTTGTTCCAAAATTGATATGCAGGCCTAATCCGCGCAAGCGTTGGAATTGCCTTTGATCCGAACATCCGGCGTGTAGGATTGGTTTTTCTTAGATGCATTCTGACAGCGATTATTGTTCACCGTCGTGCCGTACATTTCGAGCCACCAGATCGCATTGCTGTTTTCGTCGTAAATATGCTTGCGATCTTTCTTGCAGTTCTTGTTTTCGCCCGACTCGATCTTGGCGATAATCCAAACTTCGGAGCCGGTTGGGACGCGGCCATCTTTTTGAAGATCATAGCACCAGGCTTCGCCCTTGCCGATTTTGGCGCCCATTTTCTTGGAGAAGGTTTCACCCTCCGGCGTCTTCCAGTGCAACATGATCGGATCCACATTGTACCAGCCGCCGTCATACAAAGTGATGTAACGTAGCTTCATATCCTCGGCGAGACTGGCCGGCGCCGCGAGCACGGCCGCAAGAAGGGGTAAAGTAATCCATTTGCCGAAACGCATTTGAGGAACCTCCATCTGATTGTAGATATCAAGCCCAGGACGCTGCTGGGTCGCCACTGTCACTTTCGACAGACGAAAGTCCTCGGTGGATCTGACTCTGTTGGCTTGCCCTTACCCGCCCCTTCCTGTATGTCCCCGCTTTCGATTTCCAGAGACCGGTCAGCAATCGGTTTCGCATCAGATCTAAGAGGCACAGGCCATGAAGTCCGAAGGGCATCCCGAATACCACTTCATCACCGTTGTGATGACAGACGGCACCGAGTATCAGACCCGCTCCACTTGGGGCAGTGAAGGCGATCGCCTGGTCTTGGACATTGACCAAAAATCACACCCAGCCTGGACGGGTGGACGCGCGGAAGTGAACCGCGGCGGCCGCGCCCAGCGCTTCAAAGATAAGTTCAAAGGCTTCATGTAGCCGTTCGTCCTGTAAAGGCAGACAAAATTCAGCGGCTCGCACCAAAAGGTGCGGGCCGTTTTCGTAATTCATCTTGAAAGACTGGAGACACGAGGAAGTTGAACTAAGTCCTAGCTCCGCAACCAATAGTTCATCCTCGGAGCACACCAGTATGGAATCCTTTGCACCGGACCTCCGCCAAACGACACGGGTCCCCTTGCAAGCCAGTCACGTCGATGCGCTTCGCCAAATTGGCGCTGAAATCATCTATGACGCGGGCGACATCGTTTTCGAAATTGGTGATCCCGTCGATAAGTTCATCTACATCGTCGAGGGTCGCATCGAGGTGATCGATCCGATCACGAGGGAAGCCTACCTTCCGACCAGTTTGGGACCGACGCAATTCGTTGGCGAAGTCGCCTTCCTGTTCGGTGGCACAGCGACCATGCCTTTGCGCGCAGCAGAACGGACAAAGGCATTGGTTGCATCGCGCGAAGACGTTCTCGCTTTGATGGCGCAGATCCCCGAAATGGGTGACATCATCATCAATGTCCTAAATATGCGGCGGCGGCGGCAGCTAGATGAGAATGATAGCAGCCTGATTATTATCGGCGCGGAGCAAAGTCGGGCGCTCCGTGAAATCGAAGCCTTCGTGTCGCGCAATCGATTGGGCTATCGCGGTTATCAGCTCGGCAGCCCAGACGCCATCGCGGCGGCGAAAAGCTGCAACGCAGAGGAGGATCAGCCCATCGTGATTTTCGGCCAGCAAGGCTGTATTGAGAATCCGACCCCCCGGCGAATTGCGGGTTTGCTTGGACTTGATCTTCAAGCATCGCAAGACGTGTATGACGTGCTGATTGTTGGCGGCGGACCGGCCGGCGTGGCCGCAGGCGTCTATGCCGGTGCAGAGGGCATGTCCGCCGTTGTGGTCGACGAGATCGCGATTGGCGGACAGGCCGGAACATCATCCCGGATCGAGAATTATATGGGTTTCCCAACTGGGATTTCGGGCGCCGATTTGCTTTGGCGTGGCGAAGTCCAAGCGATGAAATTCGGCACGCAATTCGCCATGCCGCGGCGCATTCAAGGGCTCCGGTGCGAACGAGATGGCACCTTTACAGCCGAAGTCGATAATTGCGCTGAGATACGCGCCCGCTCCATCGTCGTGGCAACAGGTGTTCAATACCGCAAACTGCCATTGGAAAACCTTGCCACGTTTGAGGGAAATGGCGTCTATTATGCCGCGACGGAGACAGAATCCAGATTCTGCAGCGGAACCGAAGTCGCGGTGATTGGCGGCGGAAATTCTGCCGGCCAGGCCGCCATGTTTCTGTGCCGAACGGCGGATCATGTCCATGTCTTCGTGCGCGGAACGTCGCTCGCCGCTTCAATGTCGGACTATCTTTCAGAGCGTTTGGAAGCCGAGCCGAACATCACGCTCCATTTCCAGACCGAAGTCTCTGCTCTGCATGGCGGTGAGCGGTTGGCCCAGATCACGCAGAGATGCCGCAAAACAGGTGTGGAAGTCGAACGCGATCTTGGCGGCCTGTTCATTATGGTCGGGGCGGCACCGAATACAGACTGGCTAAAAGGTCTAATCGAAATGGATTCAAAAGGCTTTATTCTCACAGGGTCAGCGATCGGCAAAGAGAATGCGCACGAAACCTCACGTCCGGGGATTTATGCCGTAGGCGATGTCCGTGCCGGATCGATCAAGCGCGTGGCCTCGGCGGTCGGTGAAGGCTCTGTGGTGATATCACAAGCGTGGCAATATGTGCATGCGGACGCGCCGGCAAGCGTGTAAACTTTCTCGAAAAACAATATTGACTTATCGTTTTTCGATATTCATTGTGTCGGTATACACTGCTTTTTGCAAAGGAGCCGTCCATGCCACGCCTTGCCTTCATCGCCGTCGCACCTTTTTTCTTGGTCCCCTTGGGTGCCGCCGAAACCCAATCCTATGACCTCCCAGAATTCAACGCGCTGAGTGTTAGCGCAGGCATCGAACTCGAATTCGCGGCCGGCGCCCCGCAAAGTGTCACTGTCGAAAATGCAGACAATGACTTTGACGACATCAAGCTTTCGGTACGCGACGGCATGCTCGATATTGAACGACCGCGGCGGTTCGGGATCAATTTGGATCGTCCACGCTACAAGGTAACCGTCACGGCGCCTGTGCTGTCGCATCTTGATGTCTCGTCGGGAGCCGATGCCGTCGGGACGGGCTTGAGTGGTCCAGACGTCTCGGTTGAAGTGTCGTCCGGCAGCAATGCCAACGTCTCGGCGATCGATGGCGGGCGCGTGGATCTAGAAACCAATAGCGGCGCTGATCTAATCGCGAGCGGCAGTTGCGAAGAGATACATGCAGAAACTTCATCTGGTTCGGACCTCGACGCGAGCGAGCTGATCTGCGCAACGGGACGCGCTGAAGCGTCCTCCGGATCGGACCTGTCCATACATGCCCGCCAGGACGCACAAGCAGAAGCGTCAAGCGGTGCAGACATCCGCATCCATGGTGCGCCGGAAACCGTTCGTCAGGACACGTCCTCAGGCGGCGACGTAATGGTCCACAGCTAGGTCGCGCCTACACGACCAAGACATGCCCGTCGGGAATAATCGGACACTCATCCTCTGTGAAAGATAGGGTCAGTTGATGGGTTAGCACCATGCCGCCAATGATCTGCGCCGCCTCTTCTGGTTTCATGTCAGGCTGTGCGTGGTTCACATCTTGCGCGATGACATAATAGACCCAGACGCCAGGTTCCGCCTTGAGCCGACGGAAGTCGACATGCGCGGCATATGTGCCGCTATTCGCAGCCTCGTCCGGCCAAATTCCGTCATCATGCATCATCACCTTGCGCCACCCACCTGATGGCGCGACCAGAAAACACTGCACAAACAATTGCTCGCCTTTAAACACATCCCCGTCGGCATCCTTGAATCGCGCTTGTATGATCCACGGTTTGTCCGAGTTTGCCCGCACAGCAATCTCAGGCGCTGTCACCTCATAAGCAGACGCGACATGAATGTTGTTTGAGACGTCGCGCTGCGCATGCTCGTAGGTGGCAGTGTCGGTGGTGCGTCTGTATTGCCAGTCCGCCTCGACTGCAAAGGGGCGTCCGAGGGCAACAGGTTCTGGATAAGAGAATTCGGCGGAGAAGGCCTCCAACGCCGTCCATTCCCCACCCCGTCTGCGAACGAAAGTCGGAGACGTTCAAAAAACGAAAAACTATCTTAGATTATGTAAACCCCAGAACCTCGACTCTTAAACTATTTTAAGTAGAGTATCCGGCAGCGATTTCAGCTGAAGTCATAATCGTCTAAGTTCAAATCTAGATTTGGCCAGGCCAGGTCCATATCTTCCAATGTGCCTCTAACGATCCGCGCGATCATCGCATTGCGGCGCGTGCGGCTGTCTGCCGGGACGATGTACCAGGGCGCATGATCGGTCGAGCACCGCTCGACCATGGTTTCATACGCGTCCATGAAGTCGGGCCAGAGCTGTCGGTCTTCCAGATCAGCGGGATTAAACTTCCAACGCTTATGCTGCTCGGTGATCCGCTCTCGGAGACGTTCGCCTTGCTCTTCGTAGCCAAGGTGAAGCATGAATTTGAGAATGGTGACACCGTTCTCGGTAAGGTGCTTTTCGAAGGCGTTGATTTGTTCATAGCGCTGTTCAATCGCGTCCTTTGGGGCGAACTCTCGAACCTTTACGACCAGCACATCTTCATAATGCGATCGGTCAAAGATCCCGATCCGGCCTTTTCTTGGAACGGCGTCATGGATCCGCCAGAGATAGTCATGGGCAAGCTCTGTTTTGCTCGGCGCCTTAAAGGCTTCAACTTGCAAACCAAGCGGGCTGGTGTCTGCAAACACATTTCGGATCACGCCACTCTTGCCGGCCGTGTCCATGCCCTGAAGCACAACCAATAAAGCGCGATCTCTATTCGCGTAGAGCTTATCCTGCAGGCCATTGATCTCTTCGGCGTCTTGGTCGAGGCAGATGCCTGCCATTTTTTTGTCCGGGAACAGGTCGCGATCACCACTGTCGCGATCCTTCAGCGAAAAGGACTTCCCTGGCTTGGCGATCAGCCGCTTCGTGACCTCTTCAGGTGTCGGATGTTTGGGCATGTAATGCGTCCCCCTAACGTGCTGAAAATACAAAAAAGCTGCGCCACTGCAGCGCGACTGAGCCAAGAAGGCAAGTGTCCAAATATGCCGAAGCTGCTGTCACCAGCATTCGCCGGAAAGCACAAATCAAGTAAAACTTGACTTATTGGTCTGTTTTATTCCTTTCAATTTGCGAGCATCTTTTTGAATTTCATTTGAAGATGCAATTTATATTTATTACGATTATTTTTATACTCCCTGGGACCAACACTGCATTCGGTCAGTCAACAATTTGTCTCGGCGTCAATTGCCCTGATGCATTATCGGATTCGCAAAATCCGTTTCTGGGTGATGATGAGCTCTTCGCAGATCAATTGCACGATAAGACGGTTGAACTCGCGAAGCGGCTGGGAACCTATGATGATGATCAGGTTGAGTGCTATACCAATTGCAGGAAAGAACGCCGCAGTGGATTGAGGTCCTGCGATCTTTCAACCCGCTTGAATGACTGGACCATGTCACGAGACGATGTCGCCTACGCGATCTGCAAAAAATACCAGGAAGATCGCTACCGCGAATGCCTGGATCCGTTTGAAAAATGCGACGCTTGAGATGCCAAAGCGATCAGATGCAGCGCTTTTGACTTGGTTGAGCTACAGTTTCAAGGCGTCCGCCATAGTTTGTTCTGCGGTTTTAACCGCTATGTCAGTACCCGTCGGCTCAGCCCAAACGGCAGTTACGGTTGAGCACAGTTGTGAATCCGATCTCGTGATTGGCGACGTGTCTCTGGCCACCCATCACGCGCTTTACGCACAATACATCTACGAACTCGAAGTCATGAGCGCCAAGGCGCAAGGCTTGTTCAACGCGAATGTGGACGCATGCTTTAGCGCCTGCCGCGGCGAATATCGGGAGGGCATTCGGCTGTGCACAGTGACGACAATCGAAAGCGACGACGCAACGGCAGAAGACGCCACGCCTTACGCGATTTGTATTCAATACCAACACGATCGCTACCGGACCTGCTTGGATCCCCTCGAGGAGTGTGGTGCGAGATGGGGATAATCGAGCGGTGCTTGAGCGATTGAAGCGAATAGCGCGACCATTGAAATAAAAAAGCCGCGCGAAGGGAGCGCGGCTTTTCAGATTTGGCAAACGAGCCGGTCTTAAGACGAATAGTATTCGACGACCTGGGCTGGCTCCATTTGAACTGGATAAGGAACATCCGACAGTTCGGGCATACGCACATAGGTCGCCGTCATAGATTTCGGTTCGACCTCGATATATTCGGGGATATCGCGCTCAGGCGATCCGAGGGCTTCCAAAACCAGCGCCATGTTGCGGGCCTTTTCGCGCACCTGAACCGTGTCACCTGGCTGCAGGCGATAAGATCCGATATTGCACTTACGACCATTCACCAGCACGTGTCCGTGATTGACGAATTGGCGCGCGGCAAAAACCGTCGGAACGAACTTTGAGCGGTAAACAAATGCGTCGAGACGCGATTCCAGCAGGCCGATCAAATTCTCAGCCGTGTTGCCTTTGCGGCGAGACGCTTCATCGAACGTCTTGCGGAACTGCTTTTCCGTGATGTCGCCATAATGGAATTTCAGCTTCTGCTTGGCCATGAGCTGCAAGCCAAAGTCAGAGACTTTACCGCGGCGGTTCTGGCCATGCTGTCCAGGTTTTGTAGGGCGTCGGTTGACCGGTGACTTTGGCCGGCCCCAGATATTCTCGCCGACACGGCGATCAATCTTGTACTTCGTCGAGTGACGACGTGACATATGGTTCTCACTTTTTTGACGTGGACTGGTGCACCATCCTTGGCACACGATTGCAACGGCAGTTCCACACCGACCCGTTCTAGAAGCGGCGGATAAAGCCGATTGTGGCTCGCAGGTCAAGCGATCAGTCGCACCAAATCTGGCACAAATGTTGCGTTCTCAAAGCCCGTACTGTCCATACGAGAGGGCGATTGACGATGCTGCTCAATGTGAACCGGATTCGGGCCTTGTCCTGCATCGCCATTGCCTTGTTCCATATTGGTGAATTCATCAATGGGAATTATGAGGGCGTCCGTATCGATATTGATCTCGCTGGACCCGGGTTTCACCTGTTTCTCCTGATCAGCGGCTTTATTCTGGTCTACATCACCAAGCCAACCGACAATCCGATCAATTGCTTCTCGAAGCGAATGATCAGGATCATTCCACTATACTGGCTCATGACAACCATCGCCTTGATGGTGACCATGATCTGGCCATGGTCATTTAGAAACGCAGATATCTCGATCGGATCGGTGCTGGCGTCTTATCTGTTCTTGCCGCACGCAGATCTCAGCGGCGAGGTGATGCCGATCCTGTTTGTCGGCTGGACACTAAACTATATGATGCTGTTCTATGCCTTGTTCGCCACGACACTCTTGCTGCCGGCACGGTTTCAGGTCGTCGGCGCAATTGTCGGATTGTCAGCCATTATGGCGCTCGCCAGCTTACTACCTGAAGGCAGCGCCGCTGCTTTCTATGCCGATCCGATCCTGACGGAATTTGCGGCAGGTTGCGTGCTCGGCATTCTACTGCGTCAACCGTCAGTGATCGCCTGGATCAAGCGCACACCGATGTGGCCGATGGCGGTTCTCGGCGGTGCAGGTCTCATTTTCGCGATGCTGGCGGATGCAGATGGTTGGCTCGAAGTGGCGTATTATATCTTCCCGGCCTCGCTGCTTCTGTTTGCGAGCGTCGGTGTTGATCTGTATCGCACCCAAACCAAGCCTGACGTGCTGAGCAATCTCGGCCTCATCAGCTATGGGATCTATCTGATTCACCCGTTCGCAATCCTGCTCGTCGGCATGATCGTTGTAAAACTCAATCTGCCAACACAAATCGCAATCCCAGTCATCTTTGCCGGTGTGTCGATTCTGACGCTGATCCTCGCGCACTATGCTCGCCTCTATGTCGAGCTCCCGAGCAATGATTGGCTCCGCAAGAAACTTGTGCGTCGTGAACGCATCGAGCGCTTAAAAATGCCGGTCCAGCAATAAACCTAGAGGCCAAAAAAGGCGAAGGCCTCTCGGCGCGAGCCCCAATAGGGCGCGACATAAGACGGGACCTGTAAGCGTGTGATCGGTTGCTGCTCGAACGGGACGTCGGGCACCGGCCCCACCAAAACCGCTTGGAAGGCGCCACCTCTGGCATCATTCAACAACCAAGTCGGGCGTTGTCCAATCGCAATCGGCAAATCTTGACGGTAAAAGGTCTGATCCGCGCGATACTGGTTTTCCCAGGTTTCACGATAGCTTCCCTGATCGAAATCAGGGTTCAACGCCAGAGCGCCTTGAAGACGGACTTCGGGCGAGATCGCAGGGCCCCGCGGCTTCCAGCGGCAGGCTCTGTTCGGCGCGCCGCGATGGCCCATAAATCCGGTCCGGCTGGCCCGTGCACCATTCGCAATCGCGCCGCCTTCATAGGCATTCACAATCACGCCATCAATTTCGACGCCAGGCGCTGCTTGAATGTTCCAGAGGACCGAATTGTAAGATGTCAGCACCAAAAAGACTGGCGCGTCTGTCTCGGTGACCAGCACATCGACCCGCGTGGCCGACTCAATCGCATTACCGCGCGTGAACGCTGCAGCCTCTCGTACCAAAGCTGCCTGTTCGAAGCTGCCTTGGCTGGCCACGTCTTTTACCAGCTCTTTGGTTGCTTCGATCCGTGCCGCGATCTGCGCCGCATTGGCGCCATCAGCAATGTAGTGGAACGGCGTCTTGGGGCCGCCGCCATAAGTATACGCATAGGCGATTTTGGCGCTTCGACTTGGCCTTGGCATCCGGCACTGGGGCTGTGCATCGACCGCTTCGAAACGTGTCGGCACGGCCGCGTTGATCAAGTTCGGCTGTCCGGTCGAGACTTGCGCCATGACCGCCTTAGGCTGGCCCTCTGACACAATCAGCGGTGTCTCAGGTGCAATCACATTGCCGCTGCTTTCGCCGTCAAACATGGCCTCTGGCGAACAAGCCGCCAGTCCGAAAACCGCCAAACTCGAAACGATTGCCGATACAGAATTCATGGACGTACCCCACTTTGTCTGGGGCGTGTCTGCCAGAGAGACGTTGAAATCCGGCAAAAAGATCGAGGAAATTTGATCTATTGCTTATGCACGGCCACGGTCAGGCACTTCACCATGCCGCTGCCATTTTGATACAAAGGGCATGGAGCGGGAGCCTACCCCGCCCAATGCTTTTAATTGCCTTCAGAAATGACCCGGCGGGCGATGACCATGGCCTGAACTTCACCGGCGCCCTCAAAGATGTTGAGGATGCGGGCATCCTGCAGCACACGGCTGATGGGGTATTCGAGCGCGAATCCATTGCCGCCATGGATCTGAACGGCATTGTCCGCCGCGGCCCAAGCCGCACGTGCGGCGAGCAGTTTCGCCATGCCGGCTTCCAGATCGCAGCGTTTATCCTGGTCTTTCTGACGGGCTGAAAAATAGGTCAGCTGGCGGATGCCGATCAATTCGGCCGCCATCATGACCAGCTTATTCGCAACCCGTGGGAACTCAAAGATTGGACGACCGAATTGCTCGCGATCGAGCGCATATTGTAAGCCGAGATCGAGCGCATTCTGTGCCACACCGACAGCGCGCGCTGCCGTTTGAATGCGCGCGCTTTCAAACGTCGCCATCAAGTGTTTGAAGCCCATGCCTTCGGTCTCGC
>JBCAWZ010000003.1:0-126078 GCA_038534315.1 Pseudomonadota bacterium
CGTGCGCATGCGCATCAAACCAGCCCGAACGATGTCTTCAAGCACAGCCATGTCAATTCGAGATAGCCTGGTCACATAGAGGCAAGATCGGCCCAATTTGTGCGGCCCGAGGCGGTCGAGCAATTCCGGCATTTTGTCGAATTCGTATCCTGGTAAAATGTGGATAGAGAGGTTTGCCTTTCGTGGACTAAACCCGGTGAGAAAGAACTCTCCGGAGCGTCCAGATTCATATGTATACGCATACCGACCGTAACCGACCATCGAAGGTCCCCACATTCTCGGTGGCAGATCTGTGACGCGGTTCATGAACTCAAACAATTCCAACCCATCTGCCTTTCGCTGTTCCGGACTGACTTGAGACAGAAAGGCCATCGGATCAGCCGCGGTTTGTGAGGTTTTGTTTTCTGAGGTCATGTTCAGTTTCCTTCAGATCTGCCCAGGCGTGCGAGCAGGCTGCTCGTATCCCAGCGTTTTCCACCCATTGCTTGTACATCGGCATAATACTGATCCACCAGCGCCGCGACCGGCAATGTCGCCCCCGTTTCTCGCGCGGTGTCCAAGGCAATCCGCAAATCTTTGCGCATCCAATCTACAGCAAAACCATGGTCATACACGCCGTCTCGCATCGTCTCCCATCGATTGTCCATTTGCCAGCTTTGCGCGGCGCCACCGGATATCGCTTCGATCGTTTTTTCGATATCGAGACCGGCTTGTTCCGCGAAATGCAGCCCTTCGGCTAACCCTTGAACGATGCCCGCAATGCAGATTTGATTGACTGATTTTGCAAGCTGTCCGGATCCGCTGGGACCAATCAGCGTCATCCGTTTGCCATAGGCGGTCATAACAGGTTGAGCTTGCTCGAAAGCGTTTTCGCTGCCACCGCACATAATCGTCAGGGCGCCCTTCTCTGCACCGGCCTGGCCGCCAGAAATCGGCGCATCAAGAAAGCCCGCACCTTTTGTCGCGGCGCGCTCGCTGAGCTCGCGGGCCAATCCAGCGCTTGCGGTTGTGTGGTCGACAATCAGCATGCCGCCGCCCAAGCTGGTTTCGATGGCCTCGTAAACGGCGGCCACGTCCGGATCATCTCCGAGGCAGAGAAAGACGATCTCGGCGCCAAACACGGCGTCTGCTGGAGACACCGAGGAATGGCCTTTGTGTTGCTTCGCCCATTGCTGCGCTTTGGCAGCGGTTCTGTTCCAGGCTGTGACCTGGTGGCCAGCGCGGACCAAATGTCCCGCCATCGGATATCCCATCACACCCAAACCCAAAAATGCGACTCGCGCCATGCCGTTGCTCCTAACCAAAGTGTTACGGCTGATCAGGTAATTTCCCTCAAACTGGGACGGTTCCCCTCAACCGATATTCACCCTGATGCCCTATACATCCCTTCAAGGCCAGAAGGGTTCCAAGAACAGTGGACATCGTCAAATCCGATCCGCGTTTTTCAGGCAGAACGCCTGACCTTCCCCAACGCCGTCCTGGTAATTGGAAGCTTGCCTATGCAGACTTCCTGACGGCGTTGTGTGCCTTTTTCCTTGTGATGTGGATGGTCCATGGCGTTTCTGCTCAGGACAAAGCCGAACTTGCCAATCAGTTTAGCTCGGCGCCATCAGAGGCAGAGGTCGAGCCATCGGTCGCCGCATCGCTGCAAAGCCAAGCAAGGCTGCAGCCCTATTTGCCTTTCCTGAGGTTTGAAGAAACGCAGACCTCTCTCCGGATTGATCTGACTGACCTAAATGAACGTGCACTTTTTGATACCGGGTCTGCCCTGCCAAACTCAGACGGTGCAGCAATCCTGGAGGCTGTCGGCAAAGCCGTCGCCGTGCTGCCCTTTCCACTTCGTGTCGAAGGACATACGGATTCGCGCCCAATCCAAAGCGGACTTTATTCTAATTGGGACCTGTCGACCAATCGGGCCAATGCTGCCCGCCGCGCTCTGATCGAGGCAGGCTTAAACGCAGATCAAATTGCCGCCGTCACCGGCCTAGCCGACACACAGCCCCTCTTCCCAGAAACACCTGACTTGCCAGCAAACCGACGCATCTCCATAGTGCTCGATCTTGCGCCGACGCAGGCGTCAGCAGGTTCTTGATCGGATCGATCACGGCTAGGAGAGGGAATGTCCGCTGAAGCTTTGGCGCATTGGCCGATGTGGGCGAGCCTCGCCGTCATCACCGCCGCCATCGTCGCTTACATGCTGGATCGCTGGTCGATGGAGATTGTCTCTGTTGGCGTGATCACGGCATTGTTGCTTTTGTTCGCCATCCCAGGAGCAACCGCGGTAGATGGCACTCCAATCTCGAGCGCCGATTTGCTGAACGGCTTCGCGAATCCAGCACTGATAACCATCATGGCGCTGCTCGTCGTCGGCCAGGGACTGTTCCAGACCGGCGCGTTGGAAGGTCCAACAAAATCCCTGGTCAGCGCCTATGACGAACGTCCGATATCGACGCTGTTTGCAGCCTTCGCTGCGGTTTTTGTTATCAGTGCTTTCACCAACAACACCCCCGTCGTGATTATGTTCTTGCCGATCATGTCAGCACTTGCGGCGCGCATGCGCACATCCACGTCACGGCTTATGATCCCGCTCAGCTTTGTGTCGATTTTCGCCGGCATGACGACGCTGATTGGCACATCCACAAACTTGCTTGCCGCCGACGGCTATTTGCGATTGACGGACGAACGATTGGGGTTTTTCGAACAGACCCCAATGGGACTGATACTGGCCGCCATCGGCTGCATCTACCTTGTGCTCGCATCTCGATTCCTACTGCCAAAGCGAGATGGTTTCGCCGAAACCATGGTAAAATCAGGCAAGCAATTCGTGGCTCAGTTCGAAGTCACGCCAGGGCATTTTCTTGATGGCAAAACCGCCTTTGCAGGCATGTTTCCAGATCTTCGCGATATGACGGTTCGGATGATTCAACGCGGCGAGAAAGCAATCCTGCCACCTTATGATGATCTCACGCTCGGTCCCGGTGATCTGGTGATCGTGGCCGCAACACGTCAGGCGCTGACAGACCTGCTTGCGGGCAAACCATCCATGCTGAAGGACATCTATGGCCACAATCTATCAGAGGAGTCCGGCGATCTCGAAGACTCTCAATTAGGCTTGGTGGAGGCGGTGGTGGCGCCTGGTTCTCGTATGGCAGGACGCACCGTCGAGATGCTTGGTTTTCGCCGCCTAACCGAAGCGGTCACGCTCGGTATCCAACGACGTTCCCGCATGATTCGGTCTCGTATCGGCGAAATCAGACTGGAAGCAGGCGACACACTTTTACTCTGCGGTCCCGTTAGCGCGTTCCGGAAACTGCGGACAAATCGCGACTTGATTCTTTTGGAGTGGTCGCAAAGTGAGTTTCCAACAACAGCACGGGCGCAAGTCGCCAGACTGATCACGTTGGCGATGGTCGTTGTCGCTGCACTCGGCATCATGAGCATTACGCTGGCATCAATCGTCGCCGCGACGGCGATGATCTTGCTGCAATGTCTCAATCATCGGCAAGCGGGTCGGGCACTAGACTTGCGAATCTACTTGATCATTGCGGCAGCACTGGCGATGGGCGCGGCGCTCGAGCGGACTGGCGCCGCAAATCTCATCGCCAATGGCGTCGTGTACATCGCAGAGCCATTTGGTCCGCTCGCCGTACTGTCAGCCATTTTCCTCGTTGTCGCGGTTTTAACAAACATTTTGTCCAACGCCGCCACTGCAGTGCTGTTTACGCCGATCGCGCTTTCCGCTGCGGCACAAACCGGCGCTGACCCCTTACCATTCCTCTTAGCCGTCATTTATGCTTCGAATTGCGCCTTTGCGACGCCCATCGCGTATCAGACAAATATGCTCGTCATGGGGCCAGGACACTACAAATTTGCGGATTTCTTACGTTTTGGTGGCCCTTTGGTCTTGATCATGTGGTTGGCTTTCACAATCATCGCCCCTTGGCGGTTTGCGCTTTAACGGACTAAGGTACCAACATGCGACTCGACGAATCCTTATTTGAGGTGCCAGGCCTAAGACGGGGATTGCGCTTCTATGTAACAGGCGCGAGTCCTTGCCCCTATTTGCCGGGACAGATCGAACGGAAGGGTTTCACGCACCTTAATCAAGAAAACCCAGACGCATTGCATGATGTGTTGAGCCAGGCTGGGTTTCGGCGCAGCCAATCAGTTGCGTATCGTCCTGCTTGCCCGAACTGCAATGCGTGTCGAAGCGTACGCGTGATCAATGAACAGTTTCAGTCGTCACGCAACCAACGCCGCGTCTACCGCGCCAATAGCGATCTGGTTCGCCGCCCCGTTGAGGCTTATGCAAGTCGAGAGCAATTCAGACTGCTCAAAACCTATCTCAAATCGCGCCATGAAGGCGGGGGAATGTCGGATATGAACTATCGCGAATACTGTGCGATGGTGAATGACAGCCCCGTTCAGACGCTGATCTTCGAATATCGCGCCGGACCCGCCAAAGATGCGCCGCTGATCGCTGCGTCCCTCACAGATGTGCTCCGCGATGGTTTGTCGATGGTGTACACATTCTTCGATCCGAAGCACACCCGCCGAAGTCTCGGCACGCACCTTATTCTGGACCACATTTCTTATGCTCGCGAGCTCGGCCTGCCGCACACCTATCTTGGATACTGGATCAAGGGCAGCGCCAAAATGGATTACAAGCGCCGCTTCCAACCCCTCGAAGTGCTTGACGGGCGTCATTGGCGTCGTCTTGAAGACGATAGCTAAAGCGAGCCTCAATATCAGGAGACCATTATGATCGATCGCCGAAAACTACTCGGCGCCGCCGCAATTGGGACAGCAGGTGTCGCCGCGGCCGCATGTGGATCTGGTGGTTCTGAGAGTGCCGCTTCCGGCGGACCTGCCGTCATTTCGCGGAAAACGCGATTGGTGATGACCACGACATGGCCGAAAGATCTGCCTGGCCTCGGAATGGCTGCCAACAGGGTCGCGGAACGAATCGGCGCACTGTCCGGCGGTCAAATCGAAGTCACGGTGTATGCTGCGAACGAATTGGTGCCGGCGTTTGAGGCCTTTGATGCCGTCGCCTCCGGCAATGCCGACATGTATCATGGGGCTGAGTATTACTGGCAGTCGAAATCGAAAGCGTTCAATTTCTTCACGGCAGTCCCGATGGGCATGACCGCGCCAGAACTTATGGGCTGGATTGATTTTGGCGGCGGCCAAGCCTTGTGGGAAGAATTGTCTAGCCAGTTTGGTGTCATCGCATTCCAAGCGACCAATACGGGCCACCAAATGGGCGGTTGGTTCCGTAAGGAAATCAATAGCTTGGACGACTTCCGAGGCTTGAAAATGCGCATTCCAGGCCTTGGTGGCGATGTTGTGCGTGGGCTCGGCGGTGCGGCCGAAGCGCTTGCCGGCGATCAAATTTATCAGGCTCTTCAGACAGGTCGGATCGATGCAACGGAATGGGTCGGACCGTGGAATGACTATTTTCTCGGCTTTCACCGCGAAGCGCAGTATTATTACGGGCCAGGATTTCATGAGCCCGGCGCGTCGCTGGCGGTTGGCATCAATCGCTCGAAATGGGAGAGCTTGACGCCGACCGAGCAAGCCATCATTCGGTCCGCTTGCAATGAGGTCAATCATCTTTCCGTGGGCGAGTTCAGTTACAATAATGCTGTGTTCCTGGATCGACTCGTTCAAGAAGAAGGCGTCGCATTACGCCGTTTTCCTGACGATGTCGTTGCGCAGGTCAAAGAAATCTCAGCCGATGTTCGCTCCGACGCGGGCAGTGGAGACGATCTCAGCCGCCGGATTTATGAGAGTTTTGAGGCAGCGTTGAAATTGTCGCGAGGCTTTGCGTCCGTCTCAGACGGCGCTTATCTGTCCGCACGCGAGATCTGAGTCGATATGGAGCCGTTTGTCTCCACCGCCGGGACCACGCTTCGGTTCGCTGGTTATGCCGGGTTAACGCTCTTTCTCATCCCGCTATTAGCCCTGGCATTTCCGCAGCCGCTTCGGCCGGTAGCGAAGCCCCTCGTCTCGGTGCTGGACCGGGCGGCTGGAGCCGCGATGTGGGTGTCAATCTCAGCCGCGATGCTGATCATCTTGTTTCAGTTGGCCGCTGTCCTGCTGCGCTACATTTTTGGTCTCAGCTTTTCCTGGATGACCGACAGTATCGTTTTCGCGTTTGCCACGATCTTTATGCTTGGCGTCGCTGGAACATTGCGCGCAGATGGACACGTCCGCGTCGACATTCTGCGGCGCGAAATGTCGGCCAAGCAAAAAGCGGTGGTCGATCTTATCGGTGCCTTCCTTTTCATCCTGCCAATCGCAGTTTTGATTTTGTATTCTGCATCGGGTCAGATTGCTCGAGTGTGGATCAATCTGGAGCCGTTTAATGAGAGCGACGGCTTGCCGGTCAAATACCTTTTCATAAGTTTGGTCCCAACCTTCGCCGTGCTTCTGATCTCGCAGGGCCTATCTCAAGCGATCAAGGCGGCCTTCACGCTACGAGATGATGAGATTGCGGCGGAGCCCCCATCCGAAGCACCGATTGGATCGGTCTGATGGAACTCGAACTGATCCTCGCGCTTGGTATGTTTGTCGCGACCATGATGGCCCTTCTCGCCGGTTATCCTGTCGCGCTTACCCTTGGCGGTGTCGCCCTTGTCTTCGGCCTTATTGGGGTCGAGTTGGGGCTGATACCCTTACCTATATTGCGAAACCTGCCGAGCCGGATTTTAGGTTCAATGGAGAATCAGGTCCTGATCGCGGTTCCGCTTTTCGTATTGATGGGCGTGATTCTTGAGCGTTCGCGGGTCGCCGACGACTTGCTACACACAGCGAGCCGATTGCTGGCGCGAATCCGCGGCGGCCTGGGCTATGCGGTTGTTATCGTCGGTGCGTTGCTCGCTGCATCTACTGGGATTGTCGGCGCAACGGTCATCACGATGACACTGATTGCGCTGCCGACCATGCTGAAGCAGGGCTACGATCCACGATTGGCCTCGGGTACGATCGCCGCGTCCGGCACCCTTGGCCAAATCATACCGCCATCTATCGTCTTAATCTTGCTCGCTGACGCGGTCTCGACGGCCAACCAATCGGCTGCGATGCGCTCTGGCCAAGGTGCAGGTGTTGTATCCGTTGGAGATTTGTTCGCAGGGGCGCTCTTACCCGGCATCCTATTGGTTGGACTATACCTGCTTTATCTATTCACTATGACACGTCTGCGCCCCGAAAGCAGTCCTGCAGCCAAAGTGGAGCCGGACGCCGAACCCCTGAGCGGCCGCGAAATCTTAGTTACCTTAGGCGCACCACTTTTCCTGATTTTGGCCGTCCTAGGGTCAATTCTGGCTGGGCTGGCCTCACCTACAGAAGCCTCCGCGATTGGCGCCGGCGGCGCGCTCTTACTGGCGGGTCTTCGGCTCGGCCCAGGTCTCGGCGCTCAGCTTTCCGTCAAATTAATTATCGCAGCATTGCTCGCGCTGCCATTGCTTTTCTTGGTCGTCCAATTGAGCGATCTGAGGCTTGCCCAGGAAGAGATAAGCCTGGTTGAAATGCTCTACATCCTCTTCGCAGCCGTGCTCATTGCCCTCTTCTTTGTGGGTTTGGGCGCCGCAGCTCTGGTGCTCCGCCGTCAAAAACAACTCCGAAACGCGCTCGAGTCGGGCGTTCAGATCACCAGTATGGTGTTCCTTATTCTGATCGGCGCCTCGCTCTTCGCGTTGGTGTTTCGAGCGCTTGGCGGCGACCATTATGTTGAGGCTTTGCTGACCGCGATTCCGGGTGGGCTTTGGGGCGCGCTTCTTGTGACCATGCTGGCCATGTTCCTGCTCGGCTTTTTCCTCGACTTTATCGAGATCGTTTTTGTCGTGGTCCCGATCGTCACACCGCCACTGATCGTTCTCGGCGCAGATCCCGTTTGGCTGGCAATATTGATGGCGCTCAATCTCCAGACGAGCTTCCTTACGCCGCCTTTTGGATTCGCACTGTTTTACCTTCGAGGGGCGGCACCCGAAAGCCTTGCCACAATCGATATCTGGCGCGGCGCCCTGCCTTTCATTGCACTTCAAATCACAATGATTGCGCTGGTTGCAGCAATCCCGACCTTGGCGACGGGACTGCCAAGCCTCGTTCGATGACTAGTCCTTTTTGAAGTCGACTTCTGGCGGCGTGCTCATGGCGCTTCGGCCATCAACGCCGAGATCGAAGAATTCGCGGTACTCGAAGTTGAAACTGCCGGCGATGAGCGAGCCTGGGAACTGCTCACGCGCTGTGTTGTAATCCTGGACAGCCGAGTTGAAGAAGCGGCGAGAGGCCGCAATCTTATCCTCGATGACGGCAAGCTCATCTTGTAGGTCAACGAAATTCGCGCTCGCTTTGAGATCTGGATAGGCTTCCGCGATCGCGAAAAGCTTGCCAAGTGAAGCCGTTAGCATGCCTTCAGCCGCCGCCATTTCACCGGTGGATTGGGCGCCCATAGCCGCCTTGCGGGCCTCGCTGACCGCGTCCAACGTGTCTTGTTCGTGGGACGCATAGCCTTTCACGGTTTCGACGAGATTGGGTACCAGATTTTGCCGCTGTTTGAGCTGCACATCAATGTCGGCAAACGCCTGATTGCAACGCTGTCTTTTGGCCACAAGACCATTGTAAAGCGCGACGACAATGAAGCCGATCACGGCGATGATACCAATGATTACGAGAACGATATTCATGCCGTTCTCCCCTCCTCTATCCAACAGAAACCTTGCCTCTACGGCCCTGATTTCCGGTCAATAAACCATGAAATGGGCCCGATAACCAGTGTACCCACCTTAGATTAACGGGGTATCAATGCAGAGCCTAGCGGGTATCCACGAGGGATCTGGCACGCGCAAACACCGTATGAAACATCGCCTCAGTCAAACGGCCAGTGTTCGTATTGTAACGCGAACAATGATAGCTCGATAGCAGCACGCGGTTCCCGAACATATATTCTGAGCCGTGACCAAATGGGTGCGCGCTGAGTTTCCCACCCAAGGCCCGAACCGTCGAATCATGACTGATCTTGCCAAGACAGAGCATCACCTTGAGGCTGGGTAGCGAGGAAATGCGCGACGCCAGAAACGGACGACATGCATTGATCTCAGCGCCGACAGGTTTGTTCTGCGGCGGGACGCATCTCACCGCATTGGTGATCATGGCATCCACCAACTCCAACCCGTCATCTGCACGTTTGCCATACGTCCCCTGGCTAAATCCGAACGCATCGAGCGTGTTGTAAAGCAGGTCGCCCGCCCAGTCGCCAGTAAAAGGTCGGCCCGTTCGATTTGCTCCGGTCACACCGGGCGCCAAACCAATGATCAGAAGTGCCGCATCCTCGTCGCCGAAGCTTGGCACCGCTCCGTTAAACCAAGTCGGCTCTGAAACCGTATTTTCCTGGCGATAGTCCACCAATCGTTCACAAAGCTGGCAGTCTTTTGGCGCTTCTGGAGCCGCAATTGAATCGACCAAATCTAGACCTCCCATCGTACACGCTGTTGCGCATTTGAAACAGCAAACTTGACGCACGAAAGCGCACCTCTATTTGCTGTTGCCTTGCCTTGCCCTTGCCACAGTGCAGGCCTATAAGGGCCGGCTACAGGAGACATCTATGGCCCGAGTTACCGTTGAAGATTGCGTCGAACAAGTCCCGAATCGGTTCGACCTAATTTTGCTGGCCGCACAACGTGCGCGCATGATCCGTGAAGGATCACCGATGACGGTTGATCGTGACAATGACAAAGATCCTGTCGTCGCGCTTCGTGAAATCGCTGACAAAACCGTCGATCTCAAGGTCGTCAAAGAATCGCTGATCTCCGATCTGCAAGAAGTTCGCCCAGGTGAAGAAGAAGAACGCGAAGCAGATCGCCTCGCCCTTCAAACTGCACCGGCGGCAACTGAAGAAGATGTTATGCGTGCCTACCAGGCCGAACTGGAGTCCGGTCGCGACGACCGAATGTAGGTACCTAAATGGGTGAAGCGGCCGTCAGCAACACAGACCGGTCGCGTGCTAGAGCACCGCGAAACCATAGTCACACTCGTCTGGACCCGACCGGCGAGAAGCTATTAAGCGGAAATGAGCTGGCTGAAGCCGTTCGAGCATACCAACCAGACGCAGATGCTGACAGGCTGATCCGAGCTTATGAATTTGCACGGGTCAAACATGGCGATCAGTTGCGCCAGTCTGGTGATCCCTATTACTCGCACCCTGTTCGCGTCGCGACCTTGCTCGCTTCGGTGAATTTGGACGATGCGACGGTCATGGCGGGCCTGCTGCATGATACGGTGGAAGACTGCGACGATGTCGACTTATCCGATATTGAAACGCAATTTGGAGCCGACGTCGCTGAACTCGTCGACGGCGTCACCAAGCTTGGCCAATTAGAATATCGCAGCGAAGCCTCGAAACAGGCAGCAAACTTTCAGAAATTCATTCTCGCCACAGTCAATGACGTTCGGGTTCTGTTGGTGAAGCTGGCAGACCGGCTTCACAATATGCGGACACTGCATTTCAAGAAGTCCGAAGAGTCGCGAAAACGCATCGCGCGAGAGACCATGGATTTGTACGCCCCGCTCGCACGGCGGATCGGACTTCATTATGTCGCGTCTGAAATGGAAGACTTGTCTTTCCAGCAGCTCAATCCGACCGCACGCCAACAAATTCTAGCGCAACTGTCCGCGCTTGAATCCGAAAACAAAAGTGATCTTGAACGTATTCGCGCCGCCATCATGACACTGATGGAAAAAGAAGGCATTTCATGTCGCGTCAAAGGGCGCCGGAAAGAACCTTATTCGATTTGGCGAAAGCTAGAAAAGAAGTCGATCCGATTCCGGGACGTTGCTGATATATTCGGCTTCCGCGTTGTCGTCGGCACACCAAACGAGTGCTACACAGCGCTCGGCGCCTTCCACACCGAATGGGCTTGTCTGCCAGATCGCTTTCGCGATTTCATTTCTGTTCCCAAACCCAATGGCTATCGATCGCTCCACACCACAGTACGGGCCAGCGGCAATCGTCGCGTAGAGTTGCAAATCCGAACCGAAACCATGGATGAGACCGCGGAACGGGGCGTGGCGGCGCACTGGAACTACAAAAATAGCTCCTACAGTTTCGACGCAGAATCCTCCCGCGCAGCGGGTCTTGATCCTGAAGCCAATTTGCGCGCCTTCGGTGAACTGCTGAATCATGGCGGCGACGCCGAAGATTTTCTCGAACACGCGAAAATGGAGATGTACCGGACCAATGTGTTCGCTTTCACTCCAAATGGGCGATTGGTCCTCCTGCCTGCGGGCTCGATGCCGCTCGACTTCGCATATGCTGTACACACGGCGATCGGCGATACGTGCGACGGTGTGCTGATCAATGGCGTGCAACGCAATCTGAGGACGCCGCTCGAAAATGGCGATGTCGTCGAAATCCTGCGGCGCGACACAGCCCGACCTTTGCCCGGTTATGAAGCCCTCACCGTTACCGGACGGGCGCGTGCCGCTCAAAGAAGGCTGCGCCGTGATGTCGAAGCTGCGGAGTTTTCCAATCTCGGGCGCTCTCTGATCGAGCGTCGGTTGCGATCGCTGTCGATTGACCCCGTTTCAGTTGATATGCGCGAAGTGGCGCAACGCGCGGATTATGACACCGTTAGAGACATGTTCGAATCGATTGGCCGAAGCCGCGATGAAGTGTCTCGACTCATCCGCTTGGCGTTTCCAGGGATTGAAGACGATGACACCGCGATGGAACATGTCACGCTTGATGATGAGACAGCGTCCGAAGTTATTCGCGGAGAAGATCTGAAGGCTGGCGTCACATTACACCTTGGGGAATGCTGCCATCCAATCCCAGGCGATCGGATCGTCGGTTTACGCGAACCAGATCGCGGTATTGTTGTTCACACGATTTATTGCGGCGCGACCGAAAAGTATGACGATGAGTTGGACCGCTGGATCGACTTGCAGTGGAACCAGCTGGACAATGCGGGGCTGCGAGCGATTGGAACCATTGCGGTGAATGCCGTCGACCACAAAGGCGTGATGGCGCAGCAATGCTCCGTGGTCGCGCAGGCTGGCGGCAATATTATTGGCGTCCGCACGCGCGGTCGCGGTCATGGTTTCCAGGAATTGGTTTTTGATATTGAGGTCGAGGACCTCAGACATCTTGAGCAAATCAAGGCCGCGTTACGTGCCTTGGCTGTGGTCGAGCGGGTTGAGCGCCTCGAGGAGAGCGAATTTGAATAATGATGATGTGTTGGCAGTGTTCCGTGATGCGGACGCACTGCTCGAGGGACACTTTATTTTGTCATCGGGTCGCCGCAGCCCCGTCTTTCTTCAAAAGGCGCTGGTCTTTTCCCGACCCGATCTCTGCGCGAAGCTCTGCGCTGCTTTGGCCGAAAAAGTGAAAGCGCGCCTCGGGGACATCGACGTTGTCGTTGGACCTGCCATGGGCGGCGTGATTCCGAGCTATGAGCTGGCGCGGCAACTGGGCTGCCGAGCGGTGTTTGTTGAGCGCGTCGATGGCGTGTTCGCGCTGCGTCGGAACTTCGAAATTGCGCCGAGCGACCGCGTACTGATCGCTGAAGACATTGTCACGACGGGACTCTCCTTTCGTGAAACCGTTGAGACCATGTCGTCGCTGCCCGGCACATTGGTCGGAGGCGCCTGTATCATTGACCGCAGCGGCGGTGAAGCCGATATCGGGTGTGAGCTTGTGTCGCTCGCCTCAATCAAATTTCCCGATTATGACCCTGACGACTTGCCACCAGAATTGCAGGCGATTGCGCCGCATAAGCCCGGCAGTCGAGGGTTGAAATAATGTCAAATCGGATCCGGCTAGGCGTCAATATCGATCATGTCGCGACGATTCGTAACGCACGCGGCGGGCAGCACCCTGACATTGCGCGCGCCGCTGAAATCGCAACCCGAGCCGGCGCCGATGGCATCACCTTCCATCTTCGGGAAGACCGTCGCCATATTATGGATCCTGATCTCGTCGCGATCCGGGAGGCCACTGACCTACCACTGAATATGGAAATGGCAGCGACCGAAGAAATGCATGTCATCGCGATGGGCTACAAGCCAGAGACCGTCATGTTCGTGCCGGAAAAGCGTGAGGAACGCACCACCGAAGGCGGGCTAAATGCGGCGCGTGAGCACAATAAGCTTACGCCGCTGATCCGCGCTCTGAAGGACAATGGCAGCCGCGTGTCGCTGTTCATCGAACCCGATCCTGTTCAACTCATCGCTGCGCAGCGCATGGGCGCGGACATTACTGAGTTTCACACCGGCCGCTATGTCGAGCTTAGTCTGGCGGGGGAGACCGAACTTGCTGAAGCGGAGCTGCAGCGTATCTCGGATTGCGCGAAGCGTGCTTTGGACATCGGCATCGAACCGCAAGCTGGCCATGGCCTGACATTCGACACCGTCAAAGCGGTCGCGGAGATACCTGAACTGACCGAACTGAACATCGGGCATTTTCTAATTGGCGAGGCAATCTTTGCCGGACTGGAGCCGGCAATCCGGCATATGCGGGAGCTGATGGATGAGGCGCGCACATGATCATCGGCATAGGCAATGATCTCTGCAACATCGAACGCATTGCGCGCTCGCTGGAACGATTCGGCGAACGGTTCGAGCATCGTTGTTTCACCGCCGGTGAGATCGCCAAAGCCCGGAAAAGACGATTGACGGCCGAGACCTATGCGAAACGGTTCGCAGCCAAGGAAGCGTGCGCAAAGGCGCTGGGGACCGGAGTGCCACGGGCCGGCGTCCACTGGAAGCATATGGAAGTGATCAACTTGCCGAGCGGCAAACCGACGCTGAAACTGACCGACGGCGCGTTGGCGCGGCTACACAAGATTTTGCCTGACGGCATGGTGCCGACCGTACATTTGACGATGACAGACGACCATCCTTGGGCGGAAGCACAAGTGATCATTGAGGCGCACCCAGAATGAAGGGGCAGAGCCGTCCGAAGCGCACACGCCAGCGCGCCGCAGCGAAAGCGAAGCCGCGTCCAAGCCTCTCGAAGGAGGCTCAAAATGAGCTCGAAACGGCAATCGGCTATCGGTTCAAAGACGATGGACTGTTACAGCGTGCCCTGACCCATCCAAGCCTGACCGACGAATATTCCGGCGGTGCCAGGTTTTCCAATCAACGGCTCGAATTCCTTGGCGATCGTGTGCTCGGCCTGGTCATCGCCGAATGGCTGACCTTGAAGTATCCGAAGGAACGCGAAGGCCATCTTACCAAAGTTTACCACACGATGGTCAGTGGTGAGACCTGCGCGGCGGTCGGCGAAACATTCCAACTTCGAGACTATATGTTCTTCGATGCGTCGATGCAGAAAAACACGTCAGGACATTATGACAAAGCGGTTGGTGACGCCGTCGAAGCGCTGATCGCGGCAGTTTATAAGGATGGCGGCCTCGACAAAGCGGAAGCCTTCATCAAACGCGTTTGGGTCACTGAAAACATGCCAAGCCGAGTGGAAGATGTTAGCAATCCGAAAACCCGCTTGAGCGATTGGTGCGGTGCGCACCGCGCACCATATGCCGTTTATGAAACCGTTTCGCAGGACGGTCCCCACCACGCACCGATTTTCACCGTGAAAGCCACGATTGAAGGTCACGGTGAGGCGATCGCCACGGGTCGCAGCAAACAAGAGGCGGAAACCGCGGCCGCCGCGGCTCTATTGGAGGACCTCCTTGCCGAATGATATCCCCCCTGCAAGCGAGATTCGTCGTGCGGGTTTCGTTGCCATTCTTGGCGCGCCGAACGCCGGCAAATCTACGCTGGTCAACCAGCTGGTGGGGACCAAAGTCGCCATTGTGACCCACAAGGTCCAGACGACGCGGTTTCCAGTTCGGGGTGTCGCACAAATTGGTGATGCGCAGCTGATCCTTGTCGACACGCCCGGGATCTTCAAAGCCAATAAACGGCTCGATCGGGCCATGGTGAAATCCGCCTGGTCGGGTGCAGAAGACGCTGATGCGATTGTGCATTTGATCGATGCGGCCGCGTGGATCGCAGAACGCGAAGGCAATGCCAGCGCCTCTCAAAAAAACTCGGTCGCGGACGATCAGCAAGTTATGGAGACGTTGAAGCGCTTCGGTCAAAAAGTGTTTCTCGCCCTCAACAAAATCGACCAATTTCCACACTCTGAAATTCTTCCTCTGATGGCCGGATTTTCGGAAGCGGGCCTTTATGCGGAGATCTTCATGATCTCTGCATTGAATGGTGACGGCCTCGACAAACTCGGTGCCGCTTTGGCGCAAGAGGTCCCGGAAAGCGGCGCGCTCTTTCCACCAGACCAGACTGCGGACTTGCCCATGCGGCTGCTGGCGTCTGAAATCACCCGCGAAAAGCTGATGCTGCGCCTGCATCAAGAATTGCCTTATCAGCTCATGGTGGAGACGGAGTCTTGGGAGCCCTTCGATGACGGGTCTGTGCGCATACGCCAAGCCGTTATCGTTGCACGAGACACGCATAAAGGGATTGTTGTGGGCAAAGGGGGTCAGGCGATCAAGGCGATTGGCCAGTCCGCACGCGAAGAGCTCACAGAGCTGCTCGGTCAGAAAGTCCACCTCATTTTGTTCGTCAAAGTAGACCCGAAATGGCAGGAACGACGAGACGCCTATACACTGTTTGGTTTGGAGTTTGACGCCTAGGCGGTGCGCGTATGCAGTGGCAAGATCAAGGTGTGGTATTGGGCGGCCGTCGGTTTGGCGAAAGTGGCCTTATCCTAGATGTCCTGACCGCCAAACATGGGCGGAGATCTGGCCTCGTCTATGGCGGCGCGAGCCGAAAGAAGCGCGTGCAATTCGAGCCTGGCAATGTGATCGAACTCGCTTGGAGCGGGCGCTTGGAAAATCAGCTCGGACGGTTCGACACGGCAGAAGCAGAAACCCTGCACGCGGCACAGCATCTCGACAATGCGACGGCCTTGCTGGCGATCAGCAGCCTGGCTGAAATCCTCCGCCAAGCGCTGGATGAGGGCGATGATGCCGGTTCCGCCGTTTATGGGCCGAGCCTTATTGTTCTCGAGGCCCTATCAACAGAAGCGATTTGGCCGGCGCTGTATGCGCGATGGGAGCTGGGCCTTCTGGCTGCACTCGGCTTTGGACTGGATCTAGATCAGTGCGCGCTGTCCGGCGAAACAACCGGATTAACGCATGTCTCACCCAATACGGGCCGAGCCGTTCAGGCCGAAGAAGCTGGCGATTTTGTCGACCGCCTGTTTCCATTGCCGGCCTTCTTGCATCGCCCCGAATCCGGCGCCCCATCACAGGATGACATTTTGGACGGCCTGACGCTAACCGGCCATTTTCTTGAGCAGCGACTTTTCGCAGCCCTGCATCGAGGGGTCCCGCCCGTGCGCGCCCGATTGGTTCAGCGCATCGCCAAAACCTTCAACGGCAGGTCGTGAAGCGCCCCATGTCCAAGTGAAAGTGATCGGCATGCGCAGCATTGTAATTTGGCCCAAGCGTTACGGAGAATAGGCCACACGCCCCACGATGGATGCGATCTAGGAACAGCCCCTCAACCGTGTCGGCCTCCCAATCGCGCAGGACACTGATCTCACGGCCATCTTCAAGCAGGAAGCCATAAACATCGATCGCATTGGCGCTGGCATGTTCAGACAGACGTGTGCTGCCGGCAATGTTCCTGCAGGAGAATGTGCCATAAGTCTGGATCTGACGCAGCGGAGACCCAAACAGAATTTCCGCTTGCGGTCGAACCCTTTGGGTCTCCCAAATATAGAGTGCGGCCAGTTGGTGACAGCTCATTCTCAAGGGCGCCGCCGAATATGGCGTGGCCGAACGCTCCAATACGAGCGTTCCTTCGGGTGTACAGCGACTTTGCGAGGTCGCGCTGTCGAATTCTGTGAATCCAATGCCGGCCGCGGTCAAAACATCACGACACAGCAACGGGTTACGCTTAAGATGTATCAACTGGCCGCGAGTCGCCAATCCAATTGGCTGGGCCAGATTGAGCGCGCGATAGGGATTGTGTTGCGGCGGAACAATTGAGTGCAAACCGAACAAAATGCCACATAGAATCAGAAAAGTGACGATGATGCGGACCCGCACCTCACATTCTCCTTTCATTAACCAAAACGCGTGTTTTCTTAACAAGAGTACGAACACGGCATTTCTGTGCCGAAGCAGTAATTGAAGGTGACCCTTGTCCGATCTGATCGAGCCAGAGAACGACCGCATCATAAATGAGCCGCTGAGTGAAGCGCTCTCGAAAAGATACCTAGCCTACGCGCTGTCTACGATTACGTCCCGCGCCCTGCCAGATGTTCGCGACGGATTGAAGCCCGTTCAACGCCGCATCCTGTATGGCATGCGCGAATTGCGCCTGAACCCTGATGGTGGTTATCGCAAATGTGCGAAAATCGTCGGCGAGGTGATGGGTAATTATCATCCGCACGGCGACACTTCGATCTATGACACATTGGTCCGCCTCGCCCAGGATTTCTCGGTGCGTTATCCGCTCGTCGACGGACAAGGTAATTTCGGCAATATTGACGGCGATAGCGCGGCAGCGATGCGGTACACAGAAAGCCGCATGACCGAAGCGGCGAAGCTGCTGCTTGAAGGCCTCGACGAGGACGCCGTCGATTTCAAAGACACTTACGACGAAAATGACCGCGAGCCTGTCGTCTTGCCGGCGGGCTTCCCAAACCTTCTTGCCAATGGCGCAGCGGGCATCGCCGTTGGTATGGCCACATCGATCCCGCCGCACAATGTGGCGGAAGTGATTGATGCCGCGTTGATGTTGGTCGACCGCGCCTCGACAACAACGGAAGAGCTCCTGAACGTGATGCCGGGGCCCGATTTTCCAACCGGCGGCACAATTGTCGAACCGAAGCATTCAATCCTAGACGCCTATGAAACCGGCCGCGGCAGTTTCCGCATCCGTGCCAAATATGAAGTGGAAGATCTCGGCCGCGGCACGTGGCAGATCATTGTCACGGAAATCCCGTACCAAGTTCAAAAATCCCGCCTGATCGAGAAGCTCGCCGAATTGATTGAAGCAAAACGGGTCCCCTTGCTTGCTGACGTTCGTGATGAGAGCGCAGAAGATGTCCGCCTGGTACTCGAACCTCGTGCGAAAACAGTCGAGCCGGACGTCCTGATGGAAAGCCTGTTCAAACTGTGTGATCTCGAAACACGTTTCAGCCTGAACATGAATGTCCTCCATAGGGGCGCGCCTCAAGTGATGGGGCTGAAGCAGGTTCTGAAAGCCTATCTCGATCACCGTCGCGAAGTCGTCATTCGCCGTGCGCAGTTCCGGCTCGACAAGATTGAGAAGCGACTGCACCTGCTCGATGGCTATTTGATCGCTTATCTCAACATCGATGAAGTGATCCGGATCATCCGCGAAGAAGATGAGCCCAAGCAAGAATTGATCGATCGCTTTGCGCTAACAGAAACGCAAGCGGAAGCCATTCTGAATCTCCGCTTGCGCGCGTTACGCAAGCTCGAAGAGTTTGAAATCCAAAAAGAACATCAGAGCCTTACCGAGGAGCGTGCTGACATTCAGGCGCTGCTCGGATCTGATGGCCGTCAATGGACGCGCGTTAAACAAGAACTGCGCGCTGCCCGAGATACTTTTGATCCTGAGTCTGATCTCGGTCGCCGCCGCGCGAATTTCGATGTCGCCCCAGAAATCGATCTCGAAGCCGCATTGGAGGCGTCGCAACCGAAAGAACCTCTCACCGTTGTTTTGTCGTCGAAGGGCTGGATCCGCGGAATGAAAGGGCACGGCCTGGATATGAGCGCCGCCAAATTCAAAGACGGCGACAGTCTATATTTGGTCGAGGAAGTTCATACGACAGACAGGCTAATCTTGATGGCCGGTGATGGTCGGGCGTTCACATTGGCTTGCGATCGTCTGCCCAGCGGGCGCGGACATGGCGAACCGATCCGACTGACCATTGATCTCGAAGACAGTGTCGACATCGTCTCAATGTTTAAACTCGAATCAGAGCGGATCAGACTGATGGCGTCTTCGGCGGGGTATGGATTCTTCGTCAAAGAAGCTGATCTAGAGTCAAATCGGAAGGCCGGAAAGTCCGTCGTCAACGTTCCGGATGGCGCCCGACTGGCGATTACGGATGTGGCGCGCGGCAATCGTATCGCCGTCGTTGGCACCAACCGTAAATTGCTCATCTATGATCGCGAAGAATTGCCTGAAATGGCCCGCGGTAAAGGCGTCAAACTGCAGACCTATCGCGGTAAAGATCAGCTCGCAGACGCAATCGTGTTTGATTCTGAAGATGGGTTGATCGTCAGCACAGGCGACCGCTATCGCAGCTTTCCAGAATGGCCAGAATGGCTCGGAAAACGGGCACAAGCCGGCAAGATCGTTCCGAAAGGCTTCCCCAGAAATGGCACCTTCCGAGGCTAGTCCTTGGCGATCGTCGGGGAAACCGGCATAGTCTCCTCAAAACACTATGAGGAGGAAATGATGGGCGGTGAACAGCATATACTGACACGGGTCGAGGATCAGGTCCTGACCATCACGCTCAACCGACCAGACCGGCTCAATGCCTGGACGGGCACAATGCAGGATGAGATCAAGCGCACGGTCATTGAAGCCGGGCATGACGAGGCGGTCAGATGCATTGTCATTACTGGCGCGGGTCGCGGGTTTTGTGCCGGCGCTGACATGGATGGCCTACAGCAGATCGAACCGGAAAAAGGATCCAATCTTGGACCACAGCGCAGCGCCGATGCAGATCCCTTTCCAGGGGTGCCAGGACCTCAAGTGCACGGGCATTTCCCGGGCCGGTTTGGTTACATGTTTTCCTGTCCAAAACCCATCATCGCTGCAATCAACGGCCCAATTGCAGGTATCGGACTGGTGTTCGCGCTATATGCGGACCTCCGATTTGCAGCCCGCGACGCAAAATTTACAACCGCTTTCGCCCAAAGAGGGCTGATCGCGGAGCATGGCATCTCTTGGCTTTTGCCCCGCCTTGTCGGAGAGGCACATGCGCTGGATCTATTGTTTACCGCGCGCAAATTCCTCGGCGACGAGGCGGAGCGCGTCGGCTTGGTCAACCGTGCGCTCGACAGCGATAGTTTGATGTCGCACGTACAAGAGACGGCTTCGCATTTGGCGACACAAGTTTCACCCCGCTCTCTGGCAGTGATGAAGCGCCAAATCAGAGCCGCCTACTTTCAAAGCTTCTCCGAGGCGCTCGATGTCGGCGATCGCGAAATGCAAGCGAGCTTCGCGACGTTCGACTTTAAAGAAGGTGTCGCGAGTTTTGTGGAACGCCGCGCCCCAGCTTTCGAAGGCCGCTAACGCACGGATCCGCGGACCTGACCGGCATGCAGCGCACAAATCAGCGTGAACAGGCGTCTGGACGTGTCAAAATCGACTTTGACTTTGCCGTCTAAGCGCCCAGCAAGCAATTCCGACCCCTCATTGTGAATGCCGCGCCGCGCCATGTCGATGGCTTCAATCTGGTGTGGCGTCGAATTCCGGATTGCGTCGTAATAGCTTTCGCAAATCATGAAATAGTCTCGAATAACCCCTCGGAACGGGGTCATCGACAGAATAAAGATGTGCACGGGGTCTTGCGCCTCGTCCTTGATGTCAAAGACAAGCTTCTTTTCTTGCATCGACAAATAGAGGTGGTAAGGCCCTTTCTCGACGCCATCGAGCTCGAAGGAATTGTCTTCTAACAGATCGAAAATCGCGACGCGTCGTTCATGTTCCGCATCAGGACCAGACGCAGCTAGGGTCTCTTCGTCAATGTCTACAGCAATCAGGCGATGTGTGGCCATGCTTGTAGCCCGCTCAAGTCTCGTTGCGACGGATTGAGACAGAGCGCGCGTGCGCTGGCAAGCCTTCGGCCTCAGCCAAACGGAGCGCCGCAGGCGCAAGCGCCGCAAATCCTTCAGGTCCAGCGCGTTGAACGCTCATTCGCTTCATGAAGTCGAACAAGCCGAGACCCGAACTAAAGCGCGCTGCGCGGCTTGTCGGCAACACGTGATTCGATCCCGTGACATAGTCGCCAAGGGCTTCGGGTGTGTGATGGCCAAGAAAAACTGCACCGGCATGCTTAACATCTGGAAGCAAGGCATCAGGATCCGCGACCGCCAATTCCAGATGCTCCGCCGCGATCCGATTGGCAAGCGCTACCGCTTGCTGGAGATCGGCAACTTTAATAACGGCACCATGCTTGTCCCAAGCTTCGCGAGCGCGCGCCTCTGTCGAAAGTGTCTTCAATTGACCTTCGACCGCCTCCATGACCGCTCCGGCAACCATCGAACTGGGTGTCAGCAAAATCGATTGTGACGAGGTATCGTGTTCTGATTGGCTCAACAGATCTGCCGCGATCCAATCTGGATTTGCCGACTCGTCGGCAATGACCAAAATCTCTGACGGACCCGCAATCGTGTCGATGCCGACGTCACCAAACACCTGTCGCTTCGCTTCCGCAACGAACGCATTGCCTGGCCCAACAATCTTATCGACGGGTTTCAATGCGCCCGCACCATACGCCAATGCCGCCACCGCCTGCGCACCACCGATCGGGTAATACTCCGTGACGCCTGCAGTGAGGGCCGCATATGCGACGGCGGGCGCCAGCTGCCCGTGCGGTGCAGGCGCGACCATGACGATCCGCTCCACACCCGCGATCTTGGCCGGTACAGTGTTCATCAACACCGAGCTTGGATAGGACGCCCTTCCGCCTGGGACATAGACGCCAACCGAATCCAGCGATGTCCAACGCCAACCCAGTGACACACCCGCCTCGTCGGTGAAGGCATGATCGTGAGGCGTTTGCGCGGCATGGTATGTTGCGATCCGTTGCGCAGCGAAATCGATCGCGTCTCGCAAATCCTCAGGACAGGCTTCGGCGAGTGCGTCCAGATCAACCTCAGCACTTTGAAACCGTTCGGGATCGACTGACAATTGATCGAATTTTTCGGTGTAATCCCGAACCGCTGCGCCGCCGCGTTGTCGAACATCCGTAATGATGTCGCGTACAATTTCTCGAACTGTGTCCTCTTCCCCACGCGGCTCATCAAGAAACGCCTCGAATGCGCCTGAAAACCCGGCATCTGTGCTGACAAATTGTCTCGCCATCTAGCGCCGCCTTTTCTCATGGTCGGGACGGCGCCGCGTTGACCACTCATAATCGCTGTCCAAAAGCGTCGCGTCGATCGACTCAACGATCAACTCAACTTCACCGTCACCAGCAAAGAGAAGGCTGACCTTTCCGCCAGGCGGCTCTGCATCCGGAACGAATGAAAGAGAGAGCAGCGAGTAGACCAAGTCTGGATCTGCGACGGTCACCGCCCTGCGTCGAACACCCAGCACGCCATCAATCGCTAATATTGCGCGGATCCGACTCTGTTCGCCGGTCACTTCCCACCGATATCGGTTGAGTTCCAAGCTGAACCGGCGCCGGCGCGGGTCATAGCGCATATTCTCAGCCTTCAGAACAGAATCCTGAAGGGAGGCCGAGATGACCCGCAAGTCTTCTGCGTCTTCCGCAATGAGTCTCAGTGCCGCCCCGTCCGCCATGTCCGTCTACTCTTCATCATCCGACAAACGTCGAACATCCGCGCCAACCGCAGAAAGCTTGTCCTCGAGATGCTCAAAGCCACGGTCGAGGTGATAAATGCGGTTCACATCGGTGCGGCCATCCGCCGCCAAAGCTGCAATGACGAGCGACACCGAGGCGCGCAAATCCGTTGCCATCACTGGAGCTCCCTTCAAGACCGGTACACCTTTCACAATCGCCTCTTTGCCATGTACTTCGATATTTGCCCCGAGACGAGACAATTCGGGGGCATGCATGAACCGATTCTCAAAAATGTTTTCCCGGATCACCGATGTTCCGTCGGCCAAGCACATCAAAGCCATAAATTGCGCTTGAAGGTCTGTCGGAAAACCTGGGTGCGGTTGAGTGGTCACATTCACCGCCTGTAACATGTTTCCATTGCGATGGATGGAGAGTTTTCCGGCCTCTGCATCGGCATCCACTTTCACGCCCGCCTCTTCAAGCACACTGATCATGGCCCGCAAGCTTTCAACCGGAGCGCCGGTCAAAGTGACATCTCCGCCAGCGGCAGCAGCCGCCATTGCAAATGTGCCGGTTTCAATCCGGTCTGGCATAACGTGATGTTGCGTACCTGAAAGCGCTTCGACGCCGTCGATCTCGATCGTGGGAGTCCCAGCACCACTGATCTGAGCGCCCATGCTGACAAGGCAATTTGCAAGATCTTCCATTTCAGGTTCGCAAGCCGCGTTTTCGATGATTGTTCGGCCCTTTGCGAGTGTCGAGGCCATCATGACATGTTCCGTTGCCCCGACTGACGGAAATGGCAGGACAATCTTCGCGCCTGTCAGACCATGAATGGCCGCCGCTTTGACATAGCCTCCTTCGACGAGCAGGTCCGCGCCCATGGCGGTAAGCGCTTTGAGGTGAAAATCGACAGGTCTGGCACCAATCGCGCATCCGCCTGGCAGAGACACTGTGGCATGCCCATAACGCGCCAGCATCGGACCGAGCACATTGAAACTCGCCCGCATTTTCCGCACCTGATCATAGGGGGCAATTGTTGAGGTCAAAGTCTCTGCATTTAGCCGGCACTCATGGGTGTTTTTTGGCCAGTAGACTTCCACGCCGAGCGTTGACAGCAATTCGGCAAAGAACCGTGTATCGGCCAAATTCGGCATATTGGTGAGCGTAACGGGTTCGGCGGTCAGCAAGGCAGCCGCCATTACTTTAAGAGCCGAGTTTTTGGCCCCCGAAATGGCGATTTCGCCGTGCAGTGCTTTACCGCCTTGAATACTAAGTCTGTCCATCCCCGAGGTTCTAGCGCACCATGCGGCAAAGCAAAGGCGCAATTGCGGCATTGCAGATCGAAATTGGCCCCGGACAAGCGGCTATGGCCATGTCAGCGTCTCGCGGCATCGAGGCGGTCAATCAGGCGCTAGAACTTAACCCCACCGCCAATAAGAAAGCCATCTGTGTCTGACTCCTCAATGGTGTAGCGGGTGTAGTCGGCTCTGAGGTAAAACCGATCCGTGAGGCCAATTGTCGCCCCAACACCCAAAGCGTAACCAGAACCGGTTTCACTTATGCTTGCACTTTCACCTTGTGCGGTGGCATCGGCTTCAAGTTCCGCTTGGACCCAACCCGCTCGTGCGAACAGATCGAACCGCTCAGTTACCGGCCAAATTGCACGCCCATAAGCACCCACAAGGTAATTCAATCCGACAGATGCCTCGATCGCACCAATCTCCTCGTCGGTGATCGTAAAATCCTCGTCACCAACACCATACAGGAATTCACCTTCCAAACCGATATACGCATTGACGTCATATCCGGCATGCACATGCAGAGTGCCAATGTTTGCGTCGGTTTCGACGTCCTCTAACTCTCCCTCAAAACTCAAAACGGTGTAACCGCCATCAAGATAGGCACCCTGTGCTGCGGCCAAAGGAGTGACCATGATTAGCGGAGCCAAACCAAGCATTATTCTACTTATGAAAGAATACATAACCGACTTCCCTTCAATCTCCATTTAAAATAGGAGAATTTTTATTGAAAGAAATCGCTCTGTAAACTTAGCTGCCTACATCTATAGCAAGTATTTTCGGTTTTTTATTTCGAAATTCAAACCAAAATGCATCCCTCAAGCAATAGAAAGATGGGTTTTAGTCGATCAACAAAAAGGCTTACGGCCCTTTTTTGGCGTTACTGAAAGACGCCCTCATAGCTTAAGGCCCCAGACGCCCCCGGCGCGACCGGGGTCTTTAAGGCCCATCGCACGGTGGTCACGTCCGCGAGGACGGACGCATTTTCTTGGGTGGTTACACCCGCCAGCAAATCTTCTGGTGAGGTGAAGGTCAAACCTCCATCGATGGAATAGCTCACATCTGCCCGTGTGCTGGTCGCTGTTCCGGTCACAACATCAACATCGTTCGGCACTGGCATCAAAAGCACAATGTTCTGCGCGGGTTCGGCGCCTTCATTGGTAAAACTCAAATGGAATCGGGTGCGTTGCCCAGGCTGAGCAACCTTCGCTTCCTCAAATTCGATATCAATTGCACTCGAATTCAAAACCGCCGGCACATCGAGCTGCGCTGTTTGGCTTGCGGCAAAGCTTTCCGCTTGGGCGGCAAACGTGCCCGCTAAAACCACTACTCCGAAACTGGTCCCCCGTAAGACCTTGTTGATCAGCATTTTTTGCTCCCCTGCTGGAGGGTTAATGTGTCTCTGATTCAGACAAACAAAGAGTAAATGGATCGGCGTTTTGAGGGTGGTTTTTGGCTTTTTTTGAGGCGGACCCGCATTTCGCAGATGCGTTATTAGACTTCGACGCATCTATCGCTACATGTAAACCGAAACCAAGATCCGGGAGATGGCCATGTGTGACGAGACAACAGAGCGCGAACTCGATGCGCATTTAGCAAGAAAAGTGCTAACCCGTCGTAGCTTTGCAGCGCGCGCAACAGCGACCATGGCCGCCGCCAGTGTGGCGCCCGCGGCTAGCTTCGCACACGAACACAAGGATGCCGTCGCGTTGACCGAAGCCAACGTGTCGATCCCGTCACCAGATGGCACCATTGATGGTATCTTCGTGCACCCGACAGAAGGCGCACATGCCGCCGTGATATTCTGGCCTGACATTCATGGTGTGCGCCCCGCCTTTTTTGACATGGCGCGCGATCTCGCCCGATCCGGATATGCGGTTGTCGCGGCCAATCCCTATTACCGCACGATCGAAGGTCGTCTCTTTCCTGAGGGCATGAGCATTCGCGACCCTGGCGCTCGGGAGTTGGTCATCCCACATCGCAGCGCATTGTCGTCCGACACCGTTGGCGTTGATACGCAAGCTCTGGTCATCTGGCTCGATACACAATCGGGTGTCGACACAAGCCGAGGAATCGGCGCGGTGGGTTTCTGCATGACCGGCTCTTGGACTTTGCGCGCCGCGGCCGCTGTTCCGGGCCGGGTGCGCGCACCGGTGTCCTTCCATGGCGGTGGCCTTGCCACCGACGCAGAGGACAGTCCGCACCTATTGGCGGGCTCGATTCAGGGTGGCGCGCTGATCGCGATTGCCGAGAATGACCACGAACGCTTCCCAGACGAAAAAGGGACGCTGATCGAGGCTTTTGACGCAGCGGGTGTGCCGGCCGAAATCGAAGTCTATGAAGACGCCATGCATGGCTGGGTGCCGACCGATTCGCGCGCGCACAATCCAGAACAGGCGAAACGCGCTTGGGGACGGATGCTGGCTTTGTTCGAAACCCAACTTGCGTCAGCACCGGTTTAAGGCCGTCGCCGCGTCTCTATCTGGTGCCGCGAGGGAGAATTGAACTCCCGACCTCATCATTACCAATGATGCGCTCTACCACTGAGCTACCGCGGCCTTTTCCGACGCCCGGGATTAGCTTAAGCCAGAGCGGATGAAAAGAGCGTTTCTGAAGAAGGGCTGCACGTGATGGCGCGCATGGGCGACAAGGACGAACGCGATAAGCGCTTGAAGCAAGCACTGCGTGACAATCTCAGACGTCGAAAGGCAGCGGCACGAAAGCCAGATACCGTTCCGAGCGTGCCGCCGGCCAAATCAACAGAGCCTGATTAGGGCCGCTCAAAGCCGGTCTTCAACGATCCGGACGCTATGATCCGCATGCTTTCGTAAGACAAGATCCGCCTCGGCGCGGATGGGCGCAATATGGTCCTGAAGATTGGGCAGATTGATGTTCGCCCAAACACCGCGCGCGAATTCCGTGATCTCGTTTTCGCTCATATGCAGCCATTGCGCATAGAAGCTCGAGGGATCGGTTTCCGCCGCTCGCCAGAACCGCAAGAACCGCTCCAGAAACCACGTCTCGATGTCGGCCTCTAAAGCATCGAGATAGATCAGCAGGTCTGGTGCGCCACCACCGCGATGCGTCGCCGGATCCGACCTCAAGCCCAACCCCTCCAAGATCAGCATGTCCGGCTGATCGAGGCGGCGTGTTTCAGTTGGATGCACGTCATACGTCACATGGTCGTAAACCGGGAATTCCGCGGGACCGGCCCTCAGGGCTTCGATTGCCGCTGCCATCGTTGCGCGATCATAGGTCTCGGGAAAGCCTTTGCGCAGCATTTGATCGCGCGCTTTCAGCACTGCGTTCGGAAACAAGAAACCATCTGTCGTGACATGCGCCACATCGATCGGTTCGAGCGCAGCGGCAAGTCCTTTCGCCAAGGTGGTTTTGCCAGACGCAACAGACCCGGTGAGACCGACAACGAAAAGCTCGTCTCGCCGGCCCAACGCTTTGAGTCGATCCGCGACCACATCATATCCCTGCGTTTGCACCATTGGTCTGCTCCCGTCGCTACGCCTACTATCCACAATGCGTGCGATTGCGTCCATAAAACTCCCTGAGGTCTTGGTGACGCGTTTCCATTTTAACGCCCGGAAGGGACGGATGGTTTGCTGAAACAACCTCAAAAAACGGGCGGTCATGGCAATCACTGCATGCTGCGATATGCCAAAAGCGGGCTCTAAGCGCCCGAATTCTGGTACTGCCAGAGCACCCGATCAATCGCTGCTCGCCCGTCAAATTCTTGGCGAACATGTTTAAGAGAATATGGTGCCCGCGGCCGGACTTGAACCGGCACTCCTATACAGGAAAGGGATTTTAAGTCCCTCGTGTCTACCAATTCCACCACGCGGGCGCGGGCGAAGCCTTTTCCCTAGGCCCACCGCCGCTTGCGTCAAGCGTGCAATTTCCGCATACGGGTCTCAGCGCATCAAAGGGACTCGCCAGCATGCAATTCTTTGTCGACACCGCCGACATTCCATCCATTGAAGAACTGTCTGCGACAGGTCTGGTTGATGGGGTCACAACCAATCCATCTCTGATCAAAAAGTCTGGGCGAGATTTCAAGGAAACCATCGCTCAGATTTGTGCGATTGTTGACGGGCCTGTCTCCGCAGAAGTCATTGCCACGGACGAAGCGACAATGATGAAACAGGCACACACACTGGCCAAGATCGCCGACAATGTCGTGATTAAATTGCCGCTCACTCTGGACGGTTTGAAAGCGTGTCGGCAACTCCATTCGGAAGGCATCGATACCAATGTCACGCTGTGCTTTTCTGCGAACCAAGCTCTGCTCGCAGCGAAAGCGGGTGCGACGTATATTTCGCCTTTCATCGGACGCCTCGACGATATTCACATTGAAGGCATGGACCTGATTCGAGAAATGCGCGTGATCTATGACAATTATGGCTATGAGACGGAGATTCTCGCCGCCTCAATCCGCAACCCGTTACACGTCAAGGAAAGCGCCCTTGCCGGTGCGGACGTTATGACGGCGCCGCCAGACGTCATTCGTGCATTGGTCAATCACCCGCTTACGGACAAAGGCCTTGCCGCCTTTGTCGCCGACGCGGACGCAGCTGGCATCGAAATCTAGGTCTTTAAGGAAATGGTCGGAACGGCAGGATTCGAACCTGCGACCCCCGGTCCCCCAGACCGGTGCGCTACCGGGCTGCGCTACGCTCCGACGGACGTGTGTATAGGCCAGGCTGTATCCGCAGCGCAATGGCCGATTGCTGCCAGTTTCACCACAACGCCTTTGGCCTAGAAAGCGCGTCGACCTCTGGCGGCATCGAGCCGCGATTTGATATCATTCAGGTCGTCGAGAACCGATTCAAGACGCGCCGTGGTCCCTTGCGGCACATCCGTTTGATCTAGAGTGTTGGGCTCAAACGCCCGCCGAACACTGTCTTGAAGAGACCGCGCCGGACTGGATTGAGCAAGCTGCGACGCAGAAACGGGTGCCTCACCAACCGGAGCCAGCATGGCTCGACCGGTCAAGACATTATCTATGCCCTGTTCCGTGAGAAGCTTAGACGCACCCTTCAGTGTCAATCCTCGCTGATGAACCAAAATCTGGATCGCCCGCAGCGCTTGCATATCGTCTGGTCGAAACATCCGACGACCATCGCGGCGCTTCAAGGGTTTGACGAATTTGCCAAACTTACCTTCCCAATAGCGCAGGACATGCGGTTGCAATCCTAATTCCTGTGCTGCTTCTCCGATTGAACGATAGGCGTCTTCGGTTTTTTCAATCTTGCGCGCAGCAGAATAAGACATGCGTTCCGGGCCCCTTTAAAGGTCAGCCCCCGACTTTGTCCTTAAGCATCGGGGACGGTTTAAACGTCACCACCCGTCGAGCTGATATGGTCGCTTCAATCCCTGTTTTAGGGTTCCGACCTTCGCGGGCAGCCTTGGTCCGGACATTGAAATTGCCGAACCTGGATAACTTTACCACCCCATCTTCTTCTAGTGATTCACTGATCATTTCTAGAATGCGATCAAGGAGATCTGAGGAAGATTGACGGGTCAGGCCAACTTGTCTGACAATCGAGTCTGTTAGTTCAACACGCGTGAGCGTTTTGCCGTCCATAGCCGGGCTCCTCATGGTTAACACTTAGTGAGCAAAGCTTAACGAATCGCCAACATCACAGACGAAACAGGCTCGCTCCCCAGGAAAATCCGCCACCCATCGCTTCACTCAAGACGAGATCTCCTGGCTTTATACGACCATCGCTAACCGCAGCGTGTAAAGCAAGGGGGATTGACGCAGCGGATGTATTTCCGTGAAGTGAAACAGTCGACACGACTTTGTCTGGATCAAGTTTCAGCTTCTTCGCAACACCGTCCAGAATGCGCTGATTGGCCTGGTGTGGCACGAACCAGTCGATTTCGTCGGCAGTGAAGCCTGTCTCGTCTAATACGGCATGAACTGCATTCGAGATATTGGTTACAGCGTGTCGGAACACTTGATTTCCCTGCATTCGAACGTGACCGATACTCCCCGTCGAAGACACGCCGCCATCAACATAAAGCAATTCGCTTTTGGTTCCGTCTGTTCGAATATGATGCGCAAGTACGCCGCGATCGCCGACGTCTTCAGCCGCTTCTGCTTTGATAACGACCGCGCCAGCACCATCACCAAACAGCACGCATGTGCCCCGATCAGACCAATCCAAAATCCGTGTGAAGGTTTCCGCGCCGATGACGATTGCTGTATTGAAGAGGCCGGTTTTGAGCATGCTGTCGGCTGTGGCCAATCCAAACAGAAATCCCGAGCAGACAGCCTGAACGTCAAATGCGGTGCCTTTGGTCATACCGAGCTTGGCCTGAACGGCTGTCGCTGTCGCCGGAAATGTCTGATCCGGTGTGGTTGTTGCGAGGAGGATCAGATCAATTTGATCGACACCCAGCCCGGCATTTTTAAGCGCGTCCTGCGCCGCCGCCGTGGCGAGGTCCGACGTTAACTGCCCATCTGCCGCAATGTGGCGCTGGCGAATCCCTGTGCGCGCCGTGATCCATTCATCCGACGTATCGACCATGCCGGCGAGGTCTTCATTCGATAGGACACGTTCAGGCAAATACCCGCCCGTCCCTAAAATGACCGTCCGGCGCTCGCTCACTCGGCAGCCTCCTCAACCGGCCCGTCCTCAAGCATCCGCGCTAGACCGGCAGCCACTTCGTCTCGATATTGGCTTTCCGCCAATCGGGCGGCCAGGTTCAATGCAGTTGCGAACCCTTCGGCGTCGGCGCTGCCATGACTTTTGACCACAACACCATTCAAGCCCAGTAGCACGCCGCCATTCACATTTGACGGGTTCATTTTCTCACGCAGCTGATCAAGCCCGTTCCGCGCCAGTAGTGCACCGGTCTTGCTCAACAGGTCTGACGTCAGCGCGTCGCGCACATAACTTGCGACCAGGCGCGCTGTGCCCTCAGCGGTTTTCAGCGCGACATTGCCGGTAAACCCGTCAGTGACGATCACATCTGCCGCGCCCGTTGAGATGTCATTGCCCTCTACATAACCAGCAAAATTTAGCCCAAGTTTTTCGTCTCGTAATTGTTCGCTTGCAAGCTTGAGCGCGTCGCGCCCTTTTTCTTCTTCGGACCCGATGTTTAAAAGACCGATGCTCGGATGCGATTTGCCCGTTATGGCGCGCGCATAGGCTTCGCCCATGATCGCGTAGGAGACGAGCTGGTCTGCATTGGCTTCCAAATTGGCGCCGACATCCAATACAACAGACTGGCCGGTCGTGGTTGGCCAAATGGCCGTCATAGCCGGACGGTGAACCCCTTCCATCCGTCGCAGTGCAAGCATCGAAAACGCCATAAGCGCCCCCGTATTGCCGGCCGAGACAACCGCCAAGGCTTGGCCTTGTTTCACGGCATCAACAGCGCCCCAAAGACTGGTCGAATGGCGTTTGCGAAGTGCCGCACTCGGCTTCTCGCTCATGCTCACACAATCATCGTGATGAACGATCTGGCACCGGTCAGTTAGACCGCGTGATGACACTCCTCCACGGAGGTCCGATTCGCGTCCGTGTAACTGAAAGCCGACATCAGGGCGGCGCGCAGCGTATAACGCCAATCCGTCGAGCACCATTTGGGGTGCCTCGTCACCCCCCATTGCGTCAATCGACAAAATGAGGCTTGCCATAGTGCGATTTTCTCCGAACCACTTGGTTGCCGGAACCTAGGTCGCGTTGCTTTGAAACGCAACGTGAAAGCGGCTTTTCAGCAGGTCCCGGTTGATGCGGTTTAATACGTTACATGCGACATCAAGACGGCAGGAGTGTGTCGGGGTTCAAATCCTGTTTCAGCTTGGCTTGAACCTGGAGCAGCCAGTCAATCAGCGGAGCCGCTGTGCCATCGGTCGCAATGCCGTTTTGAACCAACGTATCGATCAATTCCGGTTTCGGATCTTCAGCCTCAAATGATGCGTCAACACGCCTCGCAAGACCAAAAAACTCTTCGCCCATTTTGCGCATACGGCGCGCAATCGATGCGTCACCCACACCCTCTTCGCGCAAGGCATGGTCAAATCCGGAAAACACTTCTCGGTAAACCATGTCTGCTCTATCGCGGCCGTCTGATCCAAACTCGCGCAAGGCGCGCAGGACCAAAGTCGATACCAGCGTCACCATCTGGAAGCGCCCTTCAAGCGTATCCTGGACAAGCGCCGCCTCGAAAGGCGCCGGATCGCGTGCGTGTGATAGGATCCAACGGTGCCAAGCATCACCCGCCTGGCGCATTTCGCGCTGTTTGCCAAATAGTCTTCCAAGCACGCTTCTGCTCCCTATTCCTGACTGCAGCCACTCTGTCGAGAAAGCTTGCCACAAATGCCCCTCTGGCCTTACATCCAGCTAGCAATATCAGGAGCCCGTGTATGGCGCGACGTGTCATTCTAGCCGCTTTTATGCTCACCGGCATGCTCACCGCAGGTTGCGCAACGCCGATTGAGGACCTTCATGGCTATACAGCCGATGAGGTTATACCTCGCGACATTGAGCCAGGAGACGATACGCGCGCAAGCGTTTTGGCCAAACTTGGCTCCGCTTCGACGGAGAGTGTTTTCGACGAAAACACCTGGTTCTATGTGACCACGCGACGGGAACGGTTTGCCTTCTTCATTCCGCAAACCAAAGAACGCTCAATCACCGCAATCCGGTTTAGCGAAGAAGACGTCGTCGACGAAGTGCTTACCTATAATGAAAATGATGGACAGATCATCAATTACGCCGCGCGGGAGACGGCGACCCGCGGTCGTGAGCTCGGCCTGCTCGAGCAAATCTTCGGAACCGTCGGCGCAGTGAGATTGCCACAGACGGATGAGCGGACTCCAGGGAACCCGACAGGGCGCCGCTAACTCCGACCGATCAAATCCCAAAGGTTTCCGTACAAATCGCGAAAGACAGCAACTGTTCCGAAGTCTTCGTGTCTCGGCGCTTCGATAAATTCTACGCCGCGGCTGCGCCAAGCGGTATAGTCGCGATCGAAATCATCCGTTTCGAGGAATAAGAAAACCCGGCCTCCGGATTGATTTCCAACCGCTTTGGCCTGGAGATCGTTTTTCGCTTTCGCGAGCAGCAAGCTGGCGCCGCCGTCACCGGGAGGGGAAACCCTGACCCAGCGTTTCGTGTCGCTGAGCCGAGTATCTTCCAATAGTTCAAACCCAAGCAGGTCGCAGTAGAATGCAATCGCTTCGTCATAATCATGAACCAAAAGGGCGAGTTGGGTCAGCTGTTGCATGGGCAAATAGAATGGAGCCGGCTCTAACTCCCGCCAGAGCCGGCCTCAGTTCAAATTAGTGACCACCCGCCAGAACGGCGAGCATCAAGAGCGCAACAATGTTCGTGATCTTGATCATTGGGTTTACGGCTGGACCCGCGGTATCCTTGTAAGGATCCCCAACGGTGTCGCCAGTTACAGCGGCTTTATGGGCCTCAGAGCCCTTGCCGCCATGATTGCCATCCTCGATGAACTTCTTGGCATTGTCCCAAGCACCGCCACCAGACGTCATTGAGATCGCCACGAAAAGACCCGTGACAATGACGCCGAGCAGCATCGCCCCAACAGAGGCCAGCGCCGCGGAAATGCCCGCAATACCCCAAATCACCAAGAGAAGGACGATTGGCGACAACACAGGCAGCATTGATGGTACGATCATTTCTTTGATCGCCGCTGCGGTCAGGATGTCGACGGCCCGGCCATAATTCGGTTTCGACGTACCCGCCATAATGCCTGGATCGTTACGGAACTGGCTACGCACCTCCTCCACAACAGCTTGCGCTGCACGACCAACGGCCATCATTGACATGCCACTGAAAAGGAACGGCAAAAGACCACCAAAGAGAAGACCAACCACCACGTATGGATTGGCGATCGAGAAATCGACCGTCACGCCTCTTAACAGACTATCTTCGGCGGCATTTGCCGCAAAGTATTTCAAGTCTTCATTATAGGCTGCGAACAAGACGAGGGCGCCGAGGCCCGCAGATCCGATGGCATAGCCTTTGGTGACAGCCTTTGTGGTGTTGCCAACCGCGTCGAGCGCATCTGTCGTGTCCCGAACACTGCCAGGCAGTTCTGCCATTTCAGCAATGCCGCCAGCATTATCAGTGACCGGCCCAAACGCATCGAGCGCAACGATCATTCCGGCTAAAGCCAGCATGGTCGTCGTCGCAATCGCGATACCAAAGAGGCCCGCCAAATTAAACGTCGCAATGATGCCGGCGATGATCACGATAGCTGGCAGGGCGGTCGACTCGAGCGACACAGCCAGACCTTGGATCACGTTGGTACCGTGTCCAGATTCGGATGCTTGAGCGACAGAACGAACCGGCCGGTAGTCAACGCCGGTATAATACTCTGTGATCACGACGATCAGCGCGGTCACAGCCAAGCCAACGACGCCGCACCAGAACAGGTCCGCGCCGGTCAAATCTCCGGAGATACCAATCGCTTCTGCACCCCCTGGCAAAACGCCAAAGCCGCTTGGCAATGCCAAATGTACGGCAATGGCAAGGCCAACCAAAGTTAGCACGCCAGTCGCGATAAGGCCCTTGTACAGGGCGCCCATAATATTGGTTGATCCCTGTCCAAGCCGCACAAACCAAGTGCCCGCAATTGAGGCGAGAATGCAAACCGCACAAATCGCGAGCGGGAATATCAGCATATCGCCAAGATAGGGTTGCGCTGCAAAGTAGATTGCGGTCAGCACCATGGTCGCGACGATGGTCACTGCATAGGTTTCGAACAAGTCGGCCGCCATTCCAGCGCAATCGCCAACATTATCGCCGACATTATCTGCGATCGTTGCCGCATTGCGGGGGTCATCTTCGGGAATACCGGCTTCAACCTTACCCACCATATCGCCACCAACATCTGCACCCTTGGTGAAGATACCGCCACCGAGCCGCGCGAAGATTGAGATCAAGGACGCGCCAAAGCCGAGTGCCACGAGACCGTCGATCACGATCCGGTCTGTTGATGGGTCCATACCCAAAATGCCAACCAGAAGTCCGTAATAGCCGACAACGCCAATCAAGGCCAAACCAACGACGAGCAGCCCGGTTACTGCGCCCGATTTAAACGCCATCGAAAGTCCGGCTTGCAAACTTGTACTGGCGGCGTGCGTGGTGCGCACATTCGCCTGAACCGACACTTTCATGCCGATAAAGCCGGCCGCACCTGACAGAACCGCACCAAGTACAAAGCCGACCGGCACTTCCCAGTTACGGAACAGAATGGCCAACAGGATTGTTACGCCGACGCCGACATAACCAATCGTCGTGTACTGTCGATTGAGATAGGCATTCGCGCCTTCTTGAATCGCCGCTGCGATTTCTTTCATACGGTCATTGCCGGCTTCGGCACTCATGATCGAGTTGGATTGAAGCCAACCATACAGCACGGCTGCGAAACCCGCCGCCAGCGCAATATAGTACCACATTGTGAGCTCCATATCGGAGTCCCTCCCTTTACAACGTTTCCATTTCCGCCCGACTCACTTGGTCTTGGCGTGTTATTGCGGGGATAGCTGCCAAACCTGCGACGATCTGACAAGCAATAAGCACCGTCTCACTGCCGGTTATTTGCGTAGAAATTGTTACGATTTTTGCGATTGTTCGCTTGAACGGCGAATTCGTTAGGCGGAGCTCTCGTCTTCGCCATGCAAGAAGCCCAGTTTTTCCGGCACGCCAATGGTCTCACCTTGCCAAATCAAGCTCAAACCAGAGCCGTCGATCACCCGGCCAATCTTCGTGAAGCCCGGAAGCTCGCTCTCCGCTGGTGCCGTCATCAGGATCTGGTAGTCATCGCCAGCCGTACATTGTGCCAACGCGTCATCCGACGTGCTTACCAATTTGGCCAGCGGAACGGCGTCAAGTTCGATGACCAAGCCGACACCACTCGCAAGGCATAGTCGGTTGGCATCCAGCAAGAGACCATCGGAAATATCCATGCTGGCGGACGCATGCCGTGCGACGAGATCAATCTGAGCCAAACTCGGCAATTGCGGCACCTGGTATCGGCTAATCGCGTCCTTATCTCCATCGTGGATCGCGGCGCGGAGGCCAATACCGCCATGCCCAATTTCTCCTGAGACCCATAGCGCCTCGCCTGGTCTCGCGCCCGAACGCAGGGGAATCGCTTCCGACTGAACCTTGCCAGTCAGAACGAGATTAAGCACAAGCGGACCGTCCGTCAGAACGAGATCACCACCGAGCAAACTCACGTCAAACTGGCGCAAATCACCGCCGAGGCCAGACATGAAGTGCGCGAACTCAACTTCAGATCGGTCCGACGGCCATGCGATCGATAAGAGGGCTTCGCAAGGCTGTCCGCCTTTGGCGTAAATATCTGAAATTGAGACACGCAGGGCTTTGCGACCGACTGTTTCCAGCGGATCGGTGGGTAGAAAGTGGCGGCCCTCAACCAACATATCCGTGGTGACAATCTTGTCAGGATTGGACGATTCAAGGCGCGCAACATCGTCCTTCAATCCATATGCGCCGCCTGCCGAAACATATGGAAGGATGTAGCGAGCAATCCAATCGGTTTCGCGCATCTAGGCTTTGCCCTTATGATGGCTCCGCACGTACATCTTTCGCGACGCGGTCCAGAATGCCATTCACGAATCTCGCTTCATCGGCATCAAAGAAATCGTGCGCTAAGGAGACATACTCGTCAATGAGCACGGCATTCGACAACTCCTTATGTACGATCAGCTCGGCCACTGCGGCGCGAAGGATCGCCCGCGTCGTGCTGTCCAAACGTGACAGCTTCCAGCCGTCGCGAAGCCTGGTAAGGACTGCCTTATCGATCGTTTCTTGATGCGCAACCGTCGCTTCTACAATCGAGACAAAGAGATCTGGATCGGCTTCCTCAACAGGATGTTCGTCCGGGCCTATGCCCAGCCGATCATCCATCAAATCCCGAATTGTCGATTTCGCACTCTGCCCGGTCTGTTCCATCTGATACAGCGCTTGAACGGCGGCGAGACGCGCGCCCGCACGACGCGCTCGGACCAATTCGAAGGGCAGTTTTTGCGTCATGCCTAGCGTACAAACTTTTTACGAAGCTTGAGCATTTCCAGGCAGGCAACCGCTGCATCACGACCTTTATTCTTTTGCGCGCGATCAGCACGCACCCAAGCTTGGTCGTGGTTCTCAACCGTCAGAATGCCAAAGCCAATGGCCAATCGGCGCTCGGTCGATAAATACATCAACCCTCGTGCGCTTTCGCCACAGACATAGTCATAGTGGCTGGTCTCGCCTCGGATAACGCATCCAAGCGCGACAAAGCCATCATATTTCGCGCTGTCTGCGGCCATCGCAATCGCACCGGCAACTTCGAACGCGCCGGGTACGATAATTGTTTCGATCGTGCAGCCCTCACCCAACTCCTCAAGCGCATCTCTCGCCCCGGCTTCGAGTTCCGAAGACACTTTTTCGTAATAGGGCGAATTCACGATTAAAATTCGTTGGGTCATTTTTGGTTTCGCTCCGCCGTCAGTGGCCGCCATCCCTCGATGCTGAGGCCGTAGCCGTCAAGTCCTGCAACCCTTGTGGGCTCAGTGTCAGATAGGTAAATCATCTTGCGTACGCCGAGCTCTCGCAAGATTTGGGCGCCAACGCCATATTCTCGCAAAGGCGCGTGCGGATCGGGCGGAGTCGCTGTTTTCAAGCCCAATCGTTCCGACATCGCACCAGGGCGCATTGTGTTGACGATGACGATGACACCCGGTTCCTCGGCCGCCGCAATCATTGACATGGCGCGCTCAACGAGCCCTTGCCTTGGACCCTTTTCCCCAAGAATGTCAGCCAGGACGTCGGTTCGATGGACGCGAACCAATGTGGTTTCATCTTTCTGAACGTCGCCGTGAACGATGGCGATGTGTTCTGAATTATCGATTGCGTTTCGAAACACCACCGTTCGGAAATCATCGCCAAACGCACTCTGTAGAGGCGCTTCAACGCGCCGTTCCAAGTAACGGTCATGTTTGCGGCGCCACTCAATCAGATCCGCGATCGTCCCGATTTTCAGATTGTGTAGCTGCGCGAAGGAAACGAGTTCCGGCAAACGCGCCATCGTCCCGTCATCATTCATAATCTCGCAGATCACACCGGCTGGGAACAAGCCGGCCATGCGAGAAATGTCGACCGCCGCTTCTGTATGCCCTGCGCGGACAAGCGTACCCCCATCGCGCGCCACAAGGGGAAAGACATGACCTGGTGTCACAATATCGTCGGCGTCACAGGTTGGATCGATCGCCACCGCGACCGTACGAGCGCGATCATGCGCAGAAATGCCTGTGGTCACGCCTTCTTTGGCTTCGATCGACACCGTGAAAGCGGTTCCCATGCTTTCGCGGTTCTCACGGGTCATCATGTCGAGACTGAGTGTGCCAGCACGTTCAGGCGTCATCGCCAAACAGATCAACCCTCGGCCATACCGCGCCATGAAATTGACCGCTTCCGGCGTCGCAAAGCTCGCTGGGATAATCAGATCCCCTTCGTTCTCGCGGTCCTCGGCATCAACCAAGATAAACATCTTACCATTGCGGGCGTCTTCGATAATTTCATCGATGTCCGAAATTGCTGAGGAGAAGTCTTCAGCCATTATGTGTTCCTTTCGGATCGTGCGGATCGGGCGCGTCGATACCGATCATTCGGGCGACGTAACGCGCAAGCATATCGATCTCAAGATTAACCCGCGCGCCTGGCTGCAATTCCCTAAGCGTGGTGACCTCCCAAGTGTGCGGAATGATCGCGACTTGGAAATCTCCATTCGGCAACGCATCTGCAACCGTAAGTGACACGCCATTGATCGCCGCCGATCCCTTTTTCGCAAAATACTTGACGATGTCGCTGGGTGGACGGATCGTAATCCTGAAGCTCTGACCTTCAGGTTCCACCGAGATCACCTCACCGACACCATCAATATGGCCAAAGACAAAATGGCCGCCAAGCTCTTGGCCAAGCTTCAGGCTCTGCTCTAAATTGACCTGACTGCCCTCTTCCCAGTCTCCTAAGACGGTGAGCGACAAGGTTTCTGGAACGGCTTCTACCGCGAACCAACTGCCAGATCCGTTCGGGCCAAAATCAACGACGGTCAGGCACACACCCGCATGCATGATCGAAGCGCCCATTTCTATTTCATCGGACGGGTAAGCGCACTCGACTTCGAACCGGCGCAATCCATTGCGGTCCTCCGCTTTGCGAACCGTGCCGACATCCGTGACCAGGCCTGTAAACATCTGATTCCTCTTTCCTCTTCCGCACATGTAATTGGCTTGGCCCCGATCCCAAGTGCTATCCCCACGGAAATGCGGCGCATCTGTCACACTGCCCGACCGTCAAAGCACCCGTTTCTTGAAATCTGCTTTCGATGAGGTCTTTGTGATTTTCAGGCAAAGCTCACCCGGCGCGTTGATACGTCTCCAAGAGGTCAATACCGATGCGCTCTGTTGCAACACATTCCCATTTGGACACATGGTTCATTTCCGAAACGCCAAGCGCGGCAACGGCGGCGAGCCCATCGCCGCCAATCAGAATTGGCGCTCGAAACCACTCAATCCGGTCCACCAAGCCAAGTTTGACAAAGCTCGCGGCGAGTTGGCCGCCGCCTTCGAGAAAGACGTTCTCGAACCCTTCCGTACTGCAGAAGTCGAGCAATCGGTTTGGCGAGACGCGGCCAACCGTGTCGCCACAGCGCCAGACTTCGGCGCCCGCGCCTTCCAACGCCTGAACGGCAGGACCTGGCGGTTGCGCAGATGCGATGATCACGCGGCCTAGACCGACAGACTGAACAAGCCGGCTGTGCACAGATGTCCTTGCGTGGCTGTCGGCAACGATCCGAGCTGGTTGCTGGGTTGGAACCGGCACCGTTCTCGCGGTGAGCAAAGGGTCGTCAGCACGTACAGTTCCGGCGCCGACCAGAATAGCGTCCGCACCCAGACGCATTTGATGAACGCGGGCCCGGCTCTCAACGCCCGTAATCCACTGGCTTTCGCCATTCGACAATGCGATGCGGCCATCCATCGACGTCGCCAATTTCAAAATGACATTAGGGCGCGCCATCAGTCTTCTTGGGCCCAGCTGTCAATGAAACGCGCAAAGTCAGACGGATCTCCGAAATCGCGATAAACGCTGGCATATCGAACATAACCGACCGGATCGACGGCCCGCAGGCTGTCCATCACCATCTCGCCAATCTCCGACGAAGCCATCTCGGACTCACCGCGGCTTTCGAGCTTCCGAACGATGCCCGACACGAGCTGGTCTATCTGTTCTTGCGACACGGGTCGTTTGCGCAAAGCAATGGTCACTGACCGCACAAGCTTTTCCCGGTCGAAAAGCGTACGTTTTCCATCTCGCTTTACGACATTGATTTCGCGCAATTGCACCCGTTCAAATGTCGTAAACCGTGCGCCGCAATTTTCGCACCCACGACGGCGCCGAACAGCCGTATTGTCCTCGGCGGGTCGACTGTCTTTGACGGCCGTATTTTCAGAGCCGCAAAATGGGCACCGCAACCTTAAACTCCAAGACCATTGTAAATCGGGAACCGCGCCGTAAGCGCCTTGACCTCTTCTCTGACCCGGTCTTCGACGGCCTTGCTGTCACCAGATGCGACGGCATCAACGACTTCGCCAATCCACAGACCAATTTGATGGAATTCCTGTGTTCCAAACCCTCGGGTTGTCCCAGCAGGTGCGCCAACACGGATGCCACTGGTGATTGCCGGCTTCTCGGGATCAAACGGCACGCCGTTCTTATTGCAAGTGATATAGGCCCGTTCCAGAGCTTGCTCCGCATCACGCCCCGTCACGCCTTTGGGTCGCAAATCGATCAACGCCAAATGCGTATCGGTGCCCCCTGAAACGAGGTTCAGGCCGGTTTCTGCGGCGGCCGCCGCCATTGCCTGAGCGTTCGCCACTGTCTCCGCTGCATAGGTTTGAAAGGCTGGCGCAAGCGCCTCGCCGAAGGCAACCGCTTTGCCGGCAATCACATGCATCAAAGGTCCACCTTGAATGCCTGGAAAGACAGCCGAATTCACTTTCTTTGAAATGTCGGCATCATTTGTGAGGATCATACCGCCGCGAGGGCCACGAAGCGTCTTGTGCGTTGTCGTGGTCGCGACATGACAGTGATCGAGCGGATTGGGATGCGCTTTGCCCGCGACCAAGCCTGCGAAATGCGCCATGTCGACATGAAAGTAAGCACCCACGCTATCCGCAATTTCGCGGAACGTCCCGAAATCGATCTGTCTCGGATAGGCTGATCCGCCGGCGATGATGAGTTTCGGCTGATGTTCTTCTGCCAGTTTCGCAACCTCATCGAAATCGATCAGATCATCGTCTTTTCGAACGCCATATTGCACGGCGTTGAACCATTTTCCCGACTGGTTTGGCCGAGCGCCATGTGTCAAATGCCCCCCCGCATCGAGGCTCATACCTAGGATTGTGTCACCGGGTTTGATCAAAGCCTGAAACACGGCTTGATTCGCCTGGCTTCCAGAATTTGGCTGCACATTCGCAAAGCCGCATTCGAACAATTGCTTGGCGCGGTCGCGAGCAATGTCTTCAACAACATCGACAAATTCGCAGCCGCCATAATAGCGGCGTCCAGGATACCCCTCAGCATACTTATTCGTCAGCACTGTCCCTTGCGCATCCAGCACGGCCTGCGACGCAATGTTCTCGGAGGCGATCAGTTCAATCTGCTGCTGTTGGCGTGTCTGCTCATCAGCGATCGCGGCGAACACATCTGGATCACGGTCCTGCAGAGATTGGCCAAAAAAATCACCCGGCTCAAAGCGAGAAATGCTGGTCGAATCAGGCATACTGCAACTCCTTTTCTTACGCGTTTATCTACGGGTCTATGCGTAGAGTCGCAAGGCGTCAGAATGACATCATATTTTCAGTCAAATCTTGCCTTGTTTGATAGAGCAAACTACAGTTTCTGCTTGTATACTTGAAGCGTTGTGGGATCATGCAAATAACGCCGGACCACAACGGTGCCTTTGAAGTTAAACTGCGAGCATCAACATGGAATCTCATTCGCGTAGCGAAATCTTAGAAATGACATCAGACATTGTGTCTTCTTTTGTCGCACACAATCCTGTCGCTTCTTCTGCTCTTCCAGACTTGATCAAGACGGTCCATGAAACGATGGAAGATCTGGCCCAAGACAAAGACAAGAAAGAACCGCGGCCTGATCCTGCGGTTCCCATCTCGAAATCAATTACACCAGACCACATTATTTGTCTTGAAGACGGACGTAAGCTGAAAATGCTAAAGCGTTACTTGCGCTCCCGATACAATCTGACACCCGATGAATACCGCGCCCGCTGGGGTTTGCCGGCCGACTATCCGATGGTCGCGCCAAATTACGCGAAGAAGCGCTCCGCATTCGCCAAAGAAATCGGTCTCGGACGCAAGAAGAAGGCCTAGTAGGCTTAGTCGAGCACTCAAAAGTGAAAAGGCGCGCTGAAAGGTGCGCCTTTTTGTTTGGCGCTAAGCGGCGTTTTCTTCCAAACCAAGCTGCTTCCACACGGCTAGAATGGCGGCAACCAACTCGTCCATCATCGCTTCCGTGTGAACGGGACCTGGTGTGAATCGAAGGCGCTCAGTGCCCTTGGGCACAGTTGGGTAATTGATCGGCTGCACATAGATACCGAAATCGAACAGGAGCGTATCCGATAGAGCTTTACACTTCTCGGGATCAGCGACGAGAAGCGGAACGATATGGGTCTCGCTGTCCATCACCGGTAGCCCAGCGTCTCGAAATTTCTGCTTCAGCAAAGCAGCTTGAGCCTGGTGTGATTGGCGCAGAAGCCGGCCGTCGTCAGACCGTAATTTACGAATGCTGGCCAAAGCGCCCGCAGCCATGACAGGGCATGTCGAGGTTGTAAAAATGAAGCCCGACGCCATAGAACGAATTGCATCGACAATGGTTTCGTGCGCGGCGATGTACCCACCCATCACGCCATACGCCTTGCCGAGCGTGCCCTCAATAATGTCGATACGATGCATCTGCTCGTCACGTTCCGCAACGCCTGCACCTTGCGCACCATACATCCCAACGGCATGGACCTCATCGAGATAGGTCAAAGCATCGAATTCTTCGGCAAGGTCACACAGTTCGGCAATTGGACCGACATCGCCGTCCATCGAATAGACGCTTTCAAACGCGATCAGTTTGGGGCGATCAGGCTCGTCATTTTCCATCAATGCTCTGAGATGATCGACATCATTGTGCCTGAAAACGCGGCGATCGACGCCCGAACGCCGGATGCCCTCTATCATTGAAGCGTGGTTCAACGCGTCTGAATAGATGATCAATCCGGGAAGGATTTTGCCGAGCGTCGCGAGGGTCGCATCATTCGCGACATATCCAGACGTAAACAACAGTGCGCCTGACTTGCCATGCAAATCGGCTAGCTCATTTTCGAGGTCGACATGATACCGTGTCGTGCCAGAAATGTTGCGGGTTCCGCCCGATCCTGCGCCAAACGTGTCGATCGCTTCATGCATTGCATCAAGCACGGCCTCGTCCTGTCCCATGCCGAGATAGTCATTCGAGCACCAAACAATGATGTCGCGTTCGCCATGCTCAAAACGCGCTGTCGCTTTGGGAAACTGTCCGCGATGCCGCTGCAAGTCCACGAACACACGATAGCGTCCTTCTTCGTGAATATTTTGCAGCGCGTCTTCAAACGCTTTCAAATGCTTCATCGGCTCGCACCTTTACCCTAATTCGCTGCATATAGAGCGGCTTACCCATTTTGAAAACGGTATCAAAGGACGCAGTAACAGCGCACCTGTCCGGTCTCAACTATGCTCTCGAAGCTAGCTGTCGTAGCCTGGCGACTCTCGATCAAGCTTCCGCAACAGGCCAGGCCATGCGAGCATGTTTGAAACCAGGTTCACCGTCGGCGTGCTGAATTGAGATTTCACAACAGCTTGAACCTCTTCGCCGAGCATTCGGACGTGCTCCCGACCGCCGCTCAGCGCAGCCACCTGCATTGAGCACGCTTGTTCAAGGTAGAACATCCTTAAAAAACAGGCTGCTGCAGTTTCTCCAACCGTTAGCGTGCCATGATTTCGAAGCATCAGCATGGTCTTGTCGCCGATATCGGCAACAATCCGTTCACGCTCATCATGATCCAGCGCAATGCCTTCATAGTCGTGATAGGCAAGATCATGCACAACTTGAAGCGCGTGCTGCGTGATCGGCAGCAAGCCTTCCTTCTGTGACGACACGCCGACGCCATCGATCGTGTGGACGTGCATAACAACATTTGCCAGTTCACTATTGGCATGAAGCGCTGAGTGAATGGTGAATCCCGCCGCATTCACTGAATAAGGAGATTCCTGAACGATATTGCCTTCTAGGTCGATTTTGACGAGCGAGGAGGCTGTAATCTCGTCGAAATGCATGCCAAACGGGTTGATCAGAAAGTGATGTTCCGGCCCCGGAACCCGGTGGGAAATGTGGGTGAAGATCATGTCCGTCCAGCCGTATAGGGCTGTAAGCCGGTACATCGCAGCAAGATCTACTCGCGCCTGCCACTCTTCTTCGCTTACTTGCCCTTTTAGGCTCATCACTGTCATGCCGTCGGCCATGATTTCCTCCCTGAATGCGCATATTGTTTTGTGCGCGTAGAGTTTGAGCCATATGCTCCGCTTGGTCAATCAGAGTACCAGCAGATCCGCGTCTCAGGCTAACAGGGTTTAGTCAGTATAGGTGATCGTGGCGTGACCGCTAACATATTTCTTATCAACAGTGAGGCCCTTGGCTGGATCACTACTGGTGTATGAATTGTGCGAAGACTTTTGGGTATGGGAGTATTTGTTCGTTCCTTTCCCGCCGCCATGGTCGAAAGTCCAATTCGACGTATAGGTCGTTACCGGTTTGGTCGCGCTGATGCCGCAATATTCAAAGAACTCCAACGTCGCTTCATAGTAATTGTTCCTTTGCTCGTCGCCTTTCTCATCCTTGTAGTAGGCGTAAACTTTGCCAATCGAGGGATCACACGCGCCGCAGTTTGGCGAACATTTGTCACCAGTCGCTTTGATCCCGACGGTCGCTGACGTGCCAGATGCGATCTTGTGGCTAGAAACACTCTTGTCGTTATAAGTGAGTTTCGTATGTTTCGACTGCCCGTCATGGAGCCTGAACGTCAAAGCCGCGCTCGACTCATTGGTAATGCGCAACTCGAATGTTGACGCTTCGGCTTGAGCTGAGAGCGGCGACACCCAAGCCGATAAAGCCGCCATCACAAACGACACACTTAGGATTTGGGGCATGATAAGTTTCCTTGAGTCAAATTTCTATTTTAAGTAGCATATTTCTATTTATACGGGAATTTTATGGTTTGCAATCCATGTGATTCCTTGACCGAAACGCGACGCCGCTTGAGAAGAGCGGCATGAAACTCAAGATAGCCTTCACCGCCTCATCGCGTCCGGAAGCCGAAGTGGCTTTGGAACAGTTGTCGAAAAGATACGGGCAATACGCCGAAGCCGATGCAGACGTAATTGTTGCGCTTGGCGGAGACGGCGCGATGCTTGACGCCCTGCGCCGACGCTTTGAGGATCAAAAACCCGTCTACGGCATGAATAAGGGCACAGTTGGCTTCTTAATGAACGAGTACGGTGAGGACGATCTCGTTGCACGAATCGATGCGGCCGAACGCGCATCGATTTGTCCGCTGCAAATGGACGTCGAAGATATCAACGGTCAGTCATTCCAGCGACGCGCGATCAATGAAGTCTCTTTGCTGCGTCAGACATCACAATCAGCCAAACTGCGGATTGTCGTCGATGGTCATGCGCGCATGACCGAACTCTCTTGCGACGGCGTGATGGTTGCGACACCAGCTGGGTCGACCGCGTACAATCTCTCAGCACATGGACCCATTCTGCCAATTGGCGCCAATTTACTGGCATTGACCCCTGTGAGCGCGTTCCGTCCGCGCCGTTGGCGCGGCGCTCTGCTGCGGCATGATGCGCATGTCGATATAGAAGTTTCTGAGCCACAGCGCAGACCTGTGTCGGCGTCAGCGGACAATCAGGAGGTTCGAGACGTTGTCAAAGTGTCAATCCACGAGGACCGCAGCCAGAGATTAACGATGTTGTTCGATCCCGGTCACGCATTGGATGAACGCATCCTTCGAGAACAGTTCGCTTATTAGCGGCTGAGTTTGCTCAGTAATTTGTTAAGTTAACGATGATAGCCGACTTATATGGTTAGGAATCTATTGAAGCGGGTCATGGATGTTTCACGACGCGTGCCGACAGAAAGTGTTGAGGCACCGGACATCAGCCGCGTCTTGCCTTCAGAGGGTTCACACGCTCCGTCCTTAGCAAACACCGAACCTGGCCGAGATGTCGAAACTTGGCGTGCCGCGGATATGGACCGTCTGATTGCCGGTTGGAACGATACCAAACTCAATCTGTTCACGCCCACCACTTTGGGGTCGTTTCGCAGAGCCGTGCACGACATTCATGGCGCGTCTGGACTATATGGTGGAGAACACCTCACGCGGCTAACAGCAACACTTCAAGCTGTCAGTAGAGACCCCGCAGTGCTCCGCGAGAACACGCCTTTGATAGACCTTTTGATCCAGGCTTGTGTACAAGCTCATTCGGCTGATGAAGTCGACGCATACATGGTGAGCCAAGTTTGCGATGCGTTGGATGCCAAATTCGCCAATCGCAGTGAAGCGGCTTAACTGCTGACGAATTAGCTGACGCCCTGAAAGCCCTCGACTTCGCGCTTCGGTTTCTCACCGCGGTCAATGCCCAGCAAAAGCAAAACGGCTGACGCAACAAAGATCGATGAGTAGGTTCCGATCACGACGCCAAAGATCAGCGCGAAACTCATGCCGCGAAGCACCGGTCCGCCAAAGACGAAAATCGAAACCAGAGCCAAAAGCGTTGTGCTTGAGGTTAGCAAAGTCCTGGACATTGTCGCATTGATCGCCAAGTCGACGACTTTGAACAACTCCATTTTCTTATACTTCCGGGCCTCTTCCCTAACGCGATCGAACACGACCACGGTGTCATTCATCGAGTAACCAACAATTGTCAGCAAAGCTGCGATTGTTGCCAAATTGAATTCAAATCCCGTCAAGGCGAAGACGCCCATCGTGATAATGACATCATGAAACAATGCGGCGACCGCGCCCATCGCGTATTGCCATTGAAAACGCAGCGAGATGTAGACCATCATCAAGAGCAACGCGACCGCCAGCGCAGTCACCCCGCTTCGAAGCAATTCCCCCGATACTTTCGGACCAACCGCCGCACTCGATCGAATGACCACGCCAGGAAACGCTTCCGCAAGCCCCTCTCGAACGCGATTGTTCGCATTTTGCTGAGCCGACTCAACGTCTTCGCCCTCGCGCGGCGTTTGGGTTTCGAAGCGGATAACAACAAGATCAACCGCGTCAGCGCCCGTCCCGCGGGCGCTGTTCACCGAAACATCGCCAAGACCCAATGGGGCAAGAGCCGCCCGCACATCGTCAGCTCCAGTATCGAGAGGTCGCTCAATCTCAATCACGCTACCGCCGGCAAAATCGATACCCAAATTGAGCCCTCGCCCCCAAAGCATAAAGGCCGATAGGATGAGTGCTGCGACCGAGACGACCAACGCGATATGGCGCATCGACATGAATGAGAGATGGGTGTCTTCGGGCCAAAGTCTTAGCAACATGGGTGGCTCCTACATTGCCAAACGTTTGGGGCGCGCGCGCCGCAGATACATGACCGTGAACCAACGCGTCACAACGAAAGCGGTGAATACAGATGTCAGAATCCCGATCGCAAGGGTGACGGCGAAACCGCGAACCGGACCGGATCCGATAAGGTACAAAATCGATGCCGCGATGAAGGTCGTTATGTTCGCGTCGAGAATCGCTGAAAACGCTCTTTCATATCCTGCCTGAATAGCCGTGGCCGGTGAGCGACCACTTTTCTGCTCTTCGCGAATGCGTTCAAACACGATGACATTGGCATCAACGGCCATGCCAATCGTTAGGATAATTCCTGCGATACCTGGCAAAGTGAGCGTCGCACCGAGACCCGACAGCGCACCCATAATCAGCACAATATTGGACAGCAAGGATCCAACCGCAAAGCCACCGATCAAGCCATAGGCGAGAATCATAAACACGCCGACAAAGGCCAGACCAATCAAACTGGCCCGCGATCCTGCCTCAATCGACTCCTGCCCAAGGCCCGGCCCCACTGTGCGTTCTTCCAGGAAGTTGAGCTTGGCTGGCAATTCACCCGCTTCGATGATTGCGGCTAAATCGTCGGCTTCTTCTATGGTGAAGTTGCCGGTAATCTGAACACTGCCGCCTGGAATCGGCTCATTTATTCGCGGTGCCGACATCGATGTTCCGTCCAGCACGATCGAGAATATCTCGCCGCGATTGCGGGCCGTCAGATTGTAAAACTTTGTCGCCGCCGCGCCGTTGAGGCGGAAATTTACAGCCGGCCGGTTGGCCTCGTCAAAACCGCGTGTGGCAGATACAATGTCGGCACCGGTAAGTTCCGGAATACGACGAATGAGCAGCAGTCCACCTTCGGCCGTATCAATCAGTTCGAAGCCTGGACGAGGTCGTCCGGTCTGCTGAGCCGCGTTGATCGCAGATGGGCTCACGTCCGCCATGTTGAAAGTGAGGCGTCCCGCTTGGCTCAGTATATCCTTGATCCGTTTCGGGTTCGCCTCTCCTGGCGCCTCCAGAATGATCCTCGTGTCGCCTTGCGGTGTGATCGCGATTTCGGAGACGCCATCGGGATCGATCCGACGCCGAATAATCTCCATCATTTTGCCTTGAGCGTCGGCTGCCAGGCCTTGTTTGGAAGCATCCGGCACGGTGATGCGAATGATGCCATTTGCTCTGCGCTCAATGTCGAGCAACCGGACTTGCGTTTGTCCAATGGTCGGATTGATCCGACGCAGACGTTGTACCGCGTCATCCATGTCTTGTTCGGGATTGCGAAGCTGGACGTCTACGCGGCCCTCAACCACTTCAGGGATTGCCGCCATAACGATTTGGGGTTGCCCCGACAGTTGTCTGAACGCCGCGGTGATATCTCTCAAAATCACTTCAAGACGATTGTTGGCCACTTTGTCTGGATCGATTTCCATCAGAAGATAGACTCCGCCCTGGAGGTCCAGACCGAGATTGAGTTTGCCATCGGGTAGAACACCCGGCCACCAGGACTCCTCGGCCGCCTGGAGTTGCGCTTGATACGCTGCAATCTCTTGCGGATCCTGTGATCCAGTATCCCGCGGCTCGATGCCCAGAAAGCCGTCGGAAAATAGATTTGGCATCGCCAACAGCATCCCCCAAAGGAGGGTTACGGCAATGAGTCCTACTTTCCAGCTCGGAAAATTCAGCATGCTGGCGGTATCCCGCGCTTAATCGTTGGCTGCAACCGGTGCGGCCTTATCTCTAACATCAGCAATCATGGCGCGGACTGATCGAACCCGTACCCCGTCTGCCAGCTCGATCGTCAACTCATCATCTGCGACTTTCGTCACTTTCCCAATCAGGCCGCCTGCGGTGACAACCGAATCGCCCTTCTTGACCGCCTCGATCATCTCACGATGTTTCTTTTGACGCTGATTGGCGGGCCTGATCAGCAAAAAATAGAAAATCAAAATGAGCGGGATAAAGAAAATCAGCTGGCCGATAATACCGCCTGCACCACCTGCCCCTGCATCTTGTGCTTGTGCAAGAGGCGCTGCCAGTGCTGCTGCAATAACGCTTAAGAGTACTTTCCGCATAGTAAGTCCGTTCCTGTTCAGCGCCGCTCGTATATAGAGCCCGGAATTGGTTGGCAATCAGCAGACTGATGCGAACGGATGCAAGGCGCCCTATTCGACAGCAGCGTCATCTTCGCGCACATACATGGATTGCTTGGGTTTTGCCAAAACGCGTCGAACCATCGGCTCAAAAAACTCCAGCGGCAAAGTGTCATAGTCAGGGTCGAAGGCTGGCTGATCATAAAGGTGGCAGAATTGCGCCGTATACTCATACCACGGGCTGTCCTTGAAGTGGTCGCGCATATTCCGATCCAGGCCGAGATGGTGGAAAAAGTAATAGCCTTGGAATACACCATGCTTCTCAACCATCCAGAAATTCTGCTCTGACACGAATGGCTTCAGTATGGCCGCTGCGACATCTGGATGATTGAAGCTGCCGAGCGTATCGCCAATATCGTGCAGCAAAGCGCACACGACATATTCTTCATCGCGACCGTCGCGATGCGCGCGCGTTGCTGTTTGCAGGCTATGCGTCAGGCGGTCCACTGGAAATCCTCCAAAGTCTCCGTCTAGCAATTTCAGATGCGCCAAAACGCGATCCGCGAGACCTTTGTTGAACTCGGCCGCGTGTTCCGAAATCGTTTGCCAATCCTCCTTCGTGCTTTCAGCAAAGGATTTGAATTCGGTTTGTTTCCCAGGCGCGTGTCCGTCTGCCATGTCTTCCTCCTAATGTTTCTATGACTGTGCCGCAGCCCATTCAAAACGCCAACCTCAATCTGTGAGCAATTATTCACTTGCAACTGGAACCAACGAATGTTAGCAAACGCTCACAACGGAGTTTCGAATGACCAATACGTCGCCAAAACCTCGCACCCGCAACGCGCGTCCAAAAATTGAACGCGCGGCAATGAAGCTGTTTGTCGATTCGGGGATCGACGCCTCCACCACACGCAAAATCGCTGACGAGGCGGGCGTGTCGGAAGGCGCATTGTATCGTCATTACAAAGGCAAAGACGAATTGGCGCTAAGCCTGTTCATGCAGACGCACCAACGTCTTTCGGACATGATGCGCGATGCATTGCTCGATAGTGGCACACTGGAAACACGTGTTCGAAACGCCGTCGCATCCTACTGCCGCTTTGCCGATGAAGACTGGCTGGAATTCTCCTTCCACCTTGTCTCGTTAAACCGCTTCTTGCCGCACGATGTGCGCCGTAGCGACGATCCGGTGAGCACGGTCGAAGCCATCCTCTCGGCACTTATGGAGACCGGAGACATTCCGAAAGGTGACCCGGAAATCCTCGGTGCTATGGCGCTCGGCGTGGTGATGCAGGCCGGTCAAAACAAAATCTATAATCGACTGCCTGGCCCCATGAGCCAACATGTCGATGCGTTTACCCGTGCCATATTGGCAATCATTCAACAGAAATAGAACGGAACATCAGCGATGCTCAGAGGTCTCATCTTTACTGGGGTCTACTATGTCTTGTCAGCGATCTACGTCCTGACTGCCCTCCCCTTTCTCGCCATTCCGGGCCGCGGCCCCGTCAACGCGATTATCCGGTCTTACACACGTGCCGTAACCCTCGCGCTGCGCCTGATCTGCGGCGTTCGGAAAGAGGTGCGCGGGCGCGAACGCCTGCCGGATGGCGCCTATATTCTTGCGCCCAAACATGCCAGCTGGGGCGATGGGTTCATGATCTATCCCGAAGTCAAAAACCTGGCTTTCGTAACCGGTGATCACCTAGAGCGGTTCCCGCTGGTCGGTGGTATTCTTCGAAAGCTAGGCGCGATCGTGATCGACACATGTGGCGGCGGTGAAAAGAAAGCCTCGTCATTGATTGAAGGGATGCAGCGGGCCAAAGCTGATGGCCGGCATGTGTTGATCTATCCCGAGGGTCATCTCGCGCCGGTTGGTTATCACTTCCGCTACAAGCCAGGCGTTTGGCACATGCAGGAAGCGATGCAGGTCCCGGTCATTCCAGTTGCAACCAATCTCAATATTTTCTGGCAGCAGGAAGAAACTGAAAAACGCCCAGGCACAGCGGTCATCGAATTTCTCGAACCGATCCCCCCAGGGCTTCCAAAGGCAGAATTCCTGGCGGAACTCACCAAACGTGTGGAAACGCGCTCAGCGGAATTGATCGCCGAAGCGACAGGCGAGCCCGTCAAACAGAGCCAATTGCTGCCGGATCCTGTAAAAGGGCAAATCGCAACGCCGCAAACTGCGCGGCCCGCAAGTTAGAAAACGAAGCTTTTCTTTGCTTCAAAGCCCGGCAAACTGGGCGGCGCCGCTTCGAACACATCTCTGTAAGACACGGCGTCACCGGCCCTCACATACACTCTGGCGCGACCCAGACTGCGGCCCGCTTCGACCACCACACCGAGTCGCCCGCCATCGGCGAGCTGATCAAGCCAGGCATCCGGCACCGTCTGCACCATGCCGCCGATGAGAATCAAATCGAACGGTCCTTGATCTGGTAGACCTTTATCAAGCGCCGCTTCGACCGCGACAGCCTGATCCATACCAATTTTTGCGAACCGTCCCGCCATGTCAGAAACGGCTTCTTCAGTGTCTTCCAATGCAATCACGGCTTCCGCATTGCAGCCAATGATGGCCGCACTGTAGCCGCTGCCAGCGCCGATTACTAAAGCAACATCGTTCGGCTTTTGGCCTAGGGCTTCCAGCAATTTTGCAAGGTCGCGCACGGTCCATAAGGCGCGGTCAGGACCCGTTTCAATTTCGACTTCCGAATAGGCGATGGATTGCTTCGACTTGGGGACAAAAAGCTCGCGGGGCACCGTGAGGAACGCTGTTACGAGTTCGAATGTGGTGACATCATTCACCCGCACTTGGGAGTCGACCATGATCTGTCGTTGCGCGTCGAAATCCATGCCTCGGTCCCTTCGTCCAAATCGTCGATTTGGCCAATAGCATAGACCACGCTCGCGGCAAGCCGCCAGTCGCTTTTCCACACAAGAGAGATTGCCTGCGCTCGTGGTCGCTGATAATGGCGGGTGCTCACCCCGGCGGCCCTGTGGCGGAGTGGTGACGCAGCGGATTGCAAATCCGTGTACACCGGTTCGATTCCGGTCGGGGCCTCCAACAAGATCGCGGAAAGAAAATAACCCGATCGATCAAATCTTTTAATATTATTTAGGATTCTGTTAACCATATCGGGGCAAACAGGTGCTGTCTTCCTTTGGAAGCACCCACCATCACCCAACGCCTCGGCGGGACCCCACGTCCCGCCGTTTTTTTTAACACCAAAGCGGATTTGAGTGACTTCCCTGTTTGACAAGGCAATCCGGTTTGGTAATCAAGCGCCTCACTGTGTTCCGCGATAGCTCAGTTGGTAGAGCAGGCGACTGTTAATCGCCCGGTCGTAGGTTCGAGCCCTACTCGCGGAGCCAGACTTATCCTCATCCTATCCACACCTTGTCCTCACGCTTATCCACAGCTGTGTCGGGTCGCAAATCCGAGCGACCGGGGTATCTGATGCGACTCAAACCCGGCTGACACTCAAGGGTATCAGGGGTCTAAAGCGTTTCCGCCTCAATCAGCTCCATCGCCTGCAGAGTTGAAGTAGTTGAGACATTCCTCTGGGCTGTAGAGGTGGAGTATGTCGGCCTCGGAGCAACTCGTGCCTGAACCGACATGAGCAGCAACAGCCCGGCGAAAATCCATCGAATAGGCAGCTGACATCGGCAATCCTCCTGAAACAGAAGAAATCAGCATTCGACCAAAAGGGGAATCCCCCCCGCGATTCCGTTCGGTGCGGAAGCGCTTTAGACCGCCGCAGCGCCGGCCGTACGCCCCGACCGCAGCGATTTGATCAGCCGCGTCACCGGCTTCTCGATGAATAGGTGAACAAGCACGCCGGCCACCGCCGAGGCGGCGACCATCGCCGCAACGATCAGGAACTGCGCGGCGTCCCCGTCGAACGGGACCACACGCTGGGCCACCCGGTCGACAGGCTGGAGCACGTACATGTGGAACAGGTAGATCGCGTAGCTCGCCGCGCCGAGCAACTGGACCCAGCCCGCCGCCGCAGCCCAGCCGCGCCGCTCCATCAGCACCGCGCCCCACACAATCGCCGCCGCCGGGACCCCATAGACCAGGAAACGCCACCGCTCCTGCGCCACATCGTCCAGCATGAACCCCCGCGCCTCCGACAGGGCGAGCGCGCCGAAGCCCGCGACCAGCAAGCCGACACCGACATAGCCGCCAAGCGCCCCCGGGTTCGGACGGTGGCGCATATAGAGCCAGCCCAGCCCGGTTCCGAACACGAACTCAAGCAGGATCGGATTAGTGTAGAATGCGAGGTAGAAATTCTCCGGCCGCGCGGCCAGGCCGATCATCGCCAACAGGCCGAGCAGGACGGCCACGCCGATCAGACCGCGAACCCGCGAGCCCAGCGCGAGCACTGCGCCGAAGAGCAGGTAGAAGAACATCTCATAGTTTAGCGTCCAGCCGAGCATGATGATCGGCTTCTGGGAGCCGTCGGCGCGCACGTCGGGGATGAAGAAGAGGCTGGTGACCACATCGCTGAGATCAAGCGCCATCAGTCCCGCCGGCCGCATGCCGATCGCAAACAGAACGACGAAGCCAAGCGTGGCAATCCAATATACCGGCGCGATCCTGACAATTCGCGCCTCCCAGAATTGCAGAGGCCCACGGTCGCTGGACCAGGTCGACAGCACCATCACGAAGCCGGACAGAATGAAAAATATGTCCACGCCCGACGCCATGAACACGTCGCCCACGGGCAAGGGCCGGGTGAAGTCTTCGCTGCTATAAGCGTGGTGGAATACAACCATCAGCGCGGCGACCGCGCGGAGCGCCTGCAAATTCTTCAGCATCCCGTTCGGCCCCGCCTCTACAACAACGCACCTTCTGTGCGCCGCGCCCCAGACAGTTTAGCATAAAACCCTGTTTGGAAAAGGATCTCCCTAAAGCGTTTCCGCCTCGATCAGCTCCATAGCCTGCAGAGTTGAAGTAGTTGAGACATTCCTCTGGGCTGTAGAGGTGGGGTATGTCGACCTCGGAGCAACTCGTGCCTGAACCGACATGAGCAGCAATAGCCCGGCGAAAATCCATCGAATAGGCAGCTGACATCGGCAATCCTCCTGAAACAGAAGGAATCAGCATTCGACCAAAAGGGGAATCCCCCGCGATTCCGTTCGGTGCGGAAGCGCTTTAGACCGACCCTTCCGATACCCGCTTTCGCGGCGTTGGGCTCAATCTACAAAGCGCAATTCAACTTTTTCGTATTCGCCGGGTTCAAGTTGATCATTGTTGCGCATGCCAACCCACTCGGCTGACGGGTCTTTGTTGAGGTAAAAGACCAAAAAGGCCGCATCGGACGATTCGACCAGATTGGACTCATCGTCTCGGTCGAACAGTTCAGAGACCATAAATCCCTTATGGGCGTCATCAGAGGCGTTGAACCGATTGCCGACGATGTAATTGTGGCTCGGGCAGCAATCGCCGTACTCATAATCATTCGACCAAAGCCGGCCCGAGCCAAATTCATAATCAGCGACTCCGGTTCCAAACCGTAAAAACGGCGTCGACTCGACCGGCGCATTCACTTGCAAGTCTTCAAACACGGACTCGCGATCCAGAAATGCCACCTGAACAACCTCCTCCTCCATGCCCGAAGCGCTCCAAACCGAAGTCGGCAACCGCACCACAAAGGGTTGCCGTTTGACCGGGACAATCACCCGTTCAATCTGGCCGTCTTTCTCCTCCGCGTAGAGCGGCAGCGTTTCGCCAGACTGAACGATTTGTAGCCCCAAACTCGGCGTCCGGATCAAGCGCGTACCGTCAAAGCTCGGCAGAGAATCGACGAGAGGCTCAGTCCCCGGCTGACCGGGTGTTGGGCACAGATCAAAACAGACATCCTCCAATAAGCCGGGGGAATAGAATGGCAGCTCATTGCCTGGACGTAGACGCGCGACGTCGCGAAAGGCGAGCTCAAACGCGCGAGATGCCGTTTGTTGCGGCTTGCGGATCTGCGCGGCCAGCGATTTGGCAAATTGCCCATCATCCGGTGCCGTTGCGCCATCTGCAGTCGCATAGGCAATGAAAAGTCCCGAACGCGTCTGAACGGGCGCGAACCCTTTCCCAGTATTTCCTTTGGTCGTCGACCACGGCAGCGTATTGCGACAGGCGTCAGATACGATGAAGACGGCTTTCGATTGCGCCAAGGCCGCGCTGTCGACAATGCCATTCATCGATACGCCCAAAATCGGCAATTGCTCGCCACCGGTGATCGGTGTGCGCGATGGGATCAAATAGTTTTGGCGTACACCGCCCGCTTCGGCGGACGCACCATGTCCGGAATAATAGAAGAAGCCGACGCCTTCGTCTCCGGCGGCGGCAAGCTTCGATATGAAACGCGCAACCGCTAGGTTGATCTGCCCTTGATCGCCGTCGAGCACCAATTCGATATCGTCGAATCCGACCGCCTCAAGCGAATCCTTGATCCGGTTCGCATCTTCATGCGGATTCGATAGGCGCCCCACTTCGGCGGGGTAGTCTTCGTTGCCGATGACCAGAGCAATTCTCTGTTCCGCTATCGCCGGCAGGCTGAGGCACACACATACGATCAAACCAAGTAGACTGCGCATCATCGTCATCCCCTTCGAGTACGAGTGGAAAGACTAGCCGAGCCGCATCAGTGCGCAAGGCTGCACCCACGCAAGAAAAAAGCGGCGGCCCTTAGGACCGCCGCTTTCGTTCATGGGAGGAAACGCAATCTCTGCCTTAGGCGAGATCGAACCGGTCGAGGTTCATCACTTTCGTCCAAGCAGCGACGAAGTCTTTGACGAATTTCTCGCCATTGTCGTTTTGCGCATAGACTTCTGCGATGGCCCGGAGCTGTGAATTCGATCCGAAGACCAGATCCACACGTGAGGCTGACCATTTCATTTTGCCACTCGTCCGGTCGCGGCCTTCATACAGGTTGCTAGAGCTCGGGCTTGGCTTCCACTCTGTCGTCATGTCGAGCAGATTGGTGAAGAAGTCCGGCGTCAAGGCACCTGGGCGCTCCGTAAGGACACCTGTCGCTGACCCACCGACATTCGTATCGAGGGCCCGCATGCCGCCAACCAGGACGGTCATTTCTGGAGGTGTCAGGCTGAGCAAGCTTGCGCGGTCCAGCAACAGCTCTTCTGCAACAACGCCTTGGCCGTCCTGAAGATAATTACGGAACCCGTCCGCCTTTGGCTCAAGATACGCAACTGAGTCGACTTCCGTCATCTCCTGGCTTGCATCAGTGCGGCCCGCCGCAAACGGCACCGCCACGCTGTGACCAACTTCTTTGGCGGCCTGCTCGATGCCAACGCCACCGGCGAGCACGATCAGGTCTGCGAGGGAGACGGTTGCGCCTCCTTTGCCGTTAAAGTCGGACTGAATGCCTTCCAGGACGGCAATCACGCTAGCGACGTCAGCCTGCTGGTTGATATCCCAGTCCTTTTGCGGCGCCAGACGGATGCGGGCACCATTGGCCCCACCACGCTTGTCGGAATCGCGATAGGTGACAGCAGACGCCCAGGCCGTGGAAATCAACTTGGCATTCGGAACACCGGCTGCAGCGATGGCGGATTTGAGCTCTGCAATATCTCCATCACCGATCGACGCACCTGAAGAGGCTGGAACCGGATCCTGCCAGATCAGCTCTTCTGCTGGCACTTCTGGCCCGAGATAGCGAACTTTCGGTCCCATATCGCGGTGCAGCAGCTTGAACCAAGCTCGCGCGAACGCATCGGCAAATTGATCTGGATTCTCATGGAAACGCTTCGAGATCGCCGCATAATCGGGATCCATTTTCATCGCCATGTCCGCTGTGGTCATCATCAGCGCTTGAGTGCCATTGCCGTCGGCCATTGGTGCTTCTGGCGCACCTTGTCCGGCTTTTGGCGTCCATTGATTGGCACCAGCTGGGCTCTTAGTGAGTTCCCACTCATAGCCGAGCAGGACATCAAAATAGCCATTGTCCCATTGCGTTGGGTTCGCGGTCCAAGCCCCTTCAATGCCCGAGGTGATCGCATCAGCGCCTTTGCCAGAGGCGTGCGTTGACGCCCAGCCTAAGCCTTGAGCTTCCAAGGGCGATCCTTCTGGCTCCGCACCAACTTTCGCCGCATCGCCAGCGCCATGTGCTTTGCCGAAGGTGTGACCGCCTGCGACCAGTGCGACGGTTTCTTCGTCATTCATCGCCATACGCGCAAATGTGTCACGAATATCATATGCTGATTTGAGTGGATCTGGATTGCCGTTCGGGCCTTCTGGATTGACGTAGATCAAACCCATTTGCACGGCGCCGAGCGGATTGCCGAGAATACGGGCGCCAGTATAGCGCTCATCGCCGAGCCACTCCGTTTCCGGACCCCAATAAATGTCGCCTTCCGGCTCCCAGATGTCGGGACGGCCGCCGCCAAATCCGAAGGTTTTGAAACCCATAGACTCAAGCGCAACATTGCCGGTCAAAATCAACAAGTCAGACCAGGAAATGGCATTGCCATATTTCTGTTTAATCGGCCAAAGCAGACGTCGGGCTTTGTCGAGATTCCCATTATCCGGCCAAGAGTTGAGGGGCGCAAAACGCTGGGCGCCAGTGCCACCACCTCCGCGGCCATCGGTGACACGATAGGTACCAGCGGCGTGCCAAGTCATTCGGATAAACATTGGACCGTAATGACCATAATCTGCCGGCCACCAATCTTGGCTATCGGTCATTAGCGCATGAAGATCGTCTTTCAGTGCCTTATAATCGATTTTCTGGAACGCTTCGGCATAGTCGAAGTCCGGATCCATCGGATCGGTCTTCTCTGTGTTTTGCGCCAAGATTTTGAGGTTCAATTGGTTCGGCCACCAATCAGAATTGGATAGCGCACCCGTCGTTGTGTGACGGTGTTTGTGGCCCATCACCGGACATGCATTTTCCGGTGTTACGTCGTCAGCCATGACATTGCTCCTCTAAGGGTTTTGATAGTCTGGGAAGTGTGGCGAAATCTAATGTCGTCAACATAGCGCAAAGCCATACTATAGAGCCAATTGATTTTTTGAAATGAAGCCATAGACTTTTTCATTAGACCATCTCCGCTGATCTATTCTATGCTCAATTCAAAGTAGGGTAACGCCTGGGTCTCTTGGAAAGAACGGGCTGGTGGGAACTTTAAGACGTGGCATTCGCGCTTAGCTATGATGATCTATCCATTGCGGCCGGTATGCGCCGAGTCGCGCAGAGCCAAATCGCTTCCGGACTCCGCGACTTGAGCGATGACAGCCTCAATCAGAACCAAGTGGTTTTGGCGGTTCGCAAACGCTGCAAGAAATTGCGTGGCCTGGTGCGACTCTTTCAAGAGCCGTTTCCTGACTATCAAGACGAGAATAGCCGCTTTCGAGATCTCGCCCGCAAATTGTCCGATGCACGGGAATCGACCGCGCTATTGGACGCGCTCGATCGACTGAGCGTGACCTTTTCTGACGAACTCGACGAAGAGATCTTTCTACCCTTGCGCGAACGCCTGCTCGCACAGAGGCGCCATCTGACCGAGACATACATCGCCAGCTTGCTCAACGAAGCGGCCACGGTTTTTATGGACAGTCAGCAGCGAATTCAAACGTGGCACCTGACCGCTCTGGGTGCGGACGCATTTGAAACGGGGCTGATGAAAACCTATCAACGCGCCCGTCGATTGATGGCCGAAGCGGACGCCAGCCGCGACGTCGAAACCATTCATGAGTGGCGTAAGCACACCAAATATCATTGGCACCATTTGCGCCTAATCAGGGCCTGTTGGCCACCTGTGATGGCCGGCTATCTGAGTGTTGCTGACAAGATGGCCAAAGCGCTTGGCGAACACCACGATCTCGCCCTTCTCAAAACGCACGGCGCGGCGCTCTTATGCGGCGACCATCAGCCGGTGTTCAACGCTTTGAACGCGGCTGCGAGCTTGCGGCAAGTCGAGATTGAGGAGCACGCATTTCGCTATGGCCGGAAATTGTTCAGCGAGCGACCAACGGACGCGGCGAGACGATATGCCAATTGGTGGTCAGCGGGGCGTGCGCAACTCGGCTAAAGCGCGGCTTTGGCGACCGTCGATTCCGGTGCGCGGGCCTCGAGCAGTGTCTTTTCAACCTGGCGCATGATTTGGCGCAATTCACGGGCGGCTTGTTTGCCCCATAATTGCTCAAGCGTTCGGTTCGGTTTGTCGATGGTAAGCCGACGGGTGACATGCGCCGATTGCGAAAAGTATGCGAAGCGGAAAACACCCTCGTCTGCCGGCAGCATATCGTCATGCTGATCGATCTCGACGAACATGTCCGCGGCCAAACTCGTATTGAAGATCGCCCGGGTCACGACAAAACGGATGATCCGATCGGGCGCGACGCGGCTGACATATTTGGTTAGCAACTCCTTGCCCCAAAGGGCCATCTTATCTGGCGTGATCGGACAGAGAATCAGATCCGAGGCTTGCAGCGCGGCCTCTGCGCTGATCGATTGTCCCGGCGGGCAGTCAATCAGGACATAGTCAAACTGCTTTCGAAGATGCGCAAGCAGCTGATACAGGTCCTGCTTGTGCATATTCACCGCGTTTTGACGCAATCGGTTCGCTTCCAAATCCCAAAACTCATCGGAGTTGCCGATCAGGTCGAGCCGGACGCCGCGCCGCTTCTTCAGCGAATGCCGCTCGCTGATTTGGACATTGGCGACGCGTTCCGCCAAAGGGCGTGCGCTGTTTTCGAAATAGCCGACGAGATTTTGCTTCGCCGCCGTGATCGCGCCGTAGTGCTTATCATCGTCACTGAGCATGTGGGTTGCGCTGGCTTGCGGATCCAAATCGACCACAATCACGCTATTTTCTCGATCAGAAACAAGCGTTTCCGCCAAACCTACGGTGAGCGTCGTTTTGCCGACACCGCCCTTTCGGTTCACTATACTTATGACCTCGCCCATGGTGTTCCGCGACTCAAGCGCCCCTCGCCCGACAGAATCAAGCGTGCCACAGGCATGCAGAAACGAAAAGAACTTCCGTTAAGTTAGCCACAACTGAGTGGGAGCAAACGCCGACTTCTCCGGAAAATGGTACCGCCTCCCCGGATCGAACGGGGGACCTCTAGATCCACAATCTAGCGCTCTAACCTACTGAGCTAAGGCGGCATATGTCGCGTGTATACGGCAAGCTCGCTGACCGTATCAAGGAGGAATTGCGGCTTTGCTAAACCGACTTATTCCGCCGCCACGGGCGCAAGCAATGGCGCGGTGGACATTTCATGTGCGCGGCGGAACACCAGCGCGCCATCATCAAGGCTGCCATAGCGCATCAGCATAATGTCTTTCGCGTAGTTTTGCGTCATCAGCCATGGCGCCTTCGTCCCGCGGCGCGGGAAGCGGTCATTGGCCCGTTGCACATAGCCCGACGAGAAATCGAGAAAGTCTTTCGTCTCACCGACACTTTCAGGAATCGGGCGCACCTCGACATAGTTGCCATCATCCAATTCTCGGACCAGACGACACAAAAATTCGCTGCTCAGATCTGCCCGCAAGGTCCAGCTAGCATTGGTGTAGCCGAATACATTGACCATGTTGGGGACGTTGGACAGCATACAGCCACGATAGGCCAATTCCTGATTGGGCTCGATCCGGCGACCATCTACCTCAACCGTCATACCGCCCATGAATTGAAGGTCGAGCCCGGTCGCCGTGACGATGATATCGGCATCGAGCGTGTCGCCGGATTTGAGCGCAATACCGGTCTCCGTGAAGCGCTCAATATGATCTGTGACAACTGAGGCTTTCTCATCTTTGATCGCTTTGAACAGATCGCTGTCAGGCACCAAGCAAAGACGCTGGTCCCAGGGATTGTAGGCCGGCGTGAAATGCTTTTCGACATCATAGTCCGGCCCGAGCTCTTCGCGCACCATGCCAAGCAGCGCTGATTTCACTTTCTCAGGCTTCTTCTGTGCCCGATTGTAGAAGAATAGTTGGAACAGCACATTGCGCCAACGAATGACGTGATAGCCAAGCGTGTTGCCGAGGAATTTCCGCAACGTATTCGCCGCACCATCTTCCGCCGGCCGCGACACGACATAAGTCGGTGAGCGCTGCAACATGGTGACATGGGCTGCCTGGTCGGTCATCGCCGGCACCAAAGTCATTGCTGTTGCACCCGATCCGATCACCACCACTTTCTTATCGCTATAGTCGAGATCTTCCGGCCAATGTTGCGGATGGATCACCTGCCCCTGGAAAGCGTCGGCGCCATCGAAGTCAGGCGTGTAGCCTTTGTCGTAGCGATAATAGCCGGAACACATATGCAGGAAGCGCCCGGTAAAGACCCGGATCGCGCCATCATGTTCAACCTCAACAGTCCATTTGCCTTGCGCACTGTCCCAGCGGGCCGATTTGGCCTGATGCTGATAGCGAATATGCGGTTCGATACCGTTCTCTTCAGACGTCTCGCGGACATATTTCAGGATCGACGGGCCGTCTGCAATGGCTTTTTGCTCGGTCCACGGTTTGAAATTGTAACCCAGCGTGTGCATGTCGCTATCGGAGCGGATGCCTGGATAGCGAAATAGATCCCAGGTGCCGCCGCTCGCCTCGCGCGCTTCGAGGATTGCATAGGTCTTTCCAGGGCATTTGTCCTGAAGGTGATAGGCCGCGCCGATTCCGGAAAGGCCCGCGCCAATGATGAGTACATCAAAATCTGTCTGTTCCATGCGCGCAAGAAACCGTGCGTTCGCTGATTTGTCCAGACTTTAGGGCGCTCTCGTCACACCGCGTACCCGAACGGCAACACGGCTGGTGCGACCAATCGGATCGACCGCCGACACCATGTAGAAGCCATTGCGTGGCGGCGCCCAGACGGCGAGCCCGCCGCCATCCTTGGCAATTTCCGCACCATCAACATACCACCGCAACGCGCCTTCGCCGCGACCGGCAAAGGCGAAAGGCCGTGCCGGTTTGCCATTTATCTCACCCGCCCAAAGCTCAGCATCCTTTGGTGGGAACAAGATTTCAGGTGGGCGATCTTCCGCTTCGAACCGTGTCAGCGCCACACTTTGCGCCCGTGGGGTCCGCATGACACCAGCCTCAATGGCGCTTCCGCTTCTGCCGAACGTGTCATGGACGATATCCGCAATATCGAAGAGCAGCGGCAAAGCAGCTGTCCGGCCGGTCTGTCCCGGTCGCGGCGCGCCATCGGGACGGCCAACCCAGACAATGATCACATAGTCACCGGACACACCCGCCGCCCAGGCGTCACGAAAGCCGTAAGAGGTTCCCGTTTTAAAGGCGATTTTCGGCGCACCAGAGGCGAGTTGCCCTGGCATCCGACCGGCCGGAGCCGGAGTTTGTTTGAGAATATCGATAATGCGTTTCGCGCTGTCAGGCGACATCAGGCGATGTCCGCTCTGTGGTTCGGCATGCTCCTCAACATGCCAAACCAGTGGCTTTGCCAAGCCACCATCGGCAAGACCCGCATACAGAACCGCCAATTGCTGCGCCGTCATGCTGGCCCCGCCGAGCGCCAAAGCGAGACCGGCTTGTTCTGGACTGTGCTGAGACAAAGCCGGCGCGGCGCCTGCCGATCTGAGATTCGCAGCGAAGCGCTCCGGTCCGATCCGATCGAGCACCAGCACAGCGGGCACGTTGAGTGAGTGTTGCAACGCCTCAGCAATGGTCACATCGCCCCGGAACGTGCGGTCGAAATTGTCTGGCTGATAGTTCTGAAACCGTTTCGGCAAATCAGCGATCCGCGTCGCAGGATCGGCAACCCCATCCTCAAACGCCATGCCATAGATCAAGGGTTTGAGGGTTGAACCCGGTGACCGGTTTCGATTGGTCAGGTCGAGCCACCCGCCAGGCCGGTCACGCATCGCCGCGCCAATCGCGGCGCGGACATGCCGCGTATCTGTCTCGACGATGAGCGCAGCGATCTGGGTATCAGGCGACAGCGCCGCGGCTTCGCGTGCCAATATGTTCTGCAATCGCAATTGCAGTCGACGATCGAGCGTCGAGACCACGTCATGCTCCTGACCGGCAACGATCCGTTCCGCGGCCTGCCACGCATCTGACGGGAAAGATGCATTCCGGACGGTCAAGGGCATCGCAACGACATCTTCGGCACGACGATTGGAGAAAAAGCCGAGACGTTCCAACTTCTTGGCAATTTGGTTTCGCCCAGCAATTGCCTGATCTGGTCGGCGATCGGGACGACGCCCTTCCGGCGCTTGTGGCAGAGCGATCAGTAAGGCGATCTGGTCATCGCTCAGCCTATCCGGCGCGCGCTCAAAATACCGCCAACTCGCCGCGCGCACGCCTTCCAGATTTCCGCCATATGGTGTCAGCGTCAGGTACAGTTCGAGGATTTGCTGTTTTGTGAGCCGCGCTTCGATTTGATGGGCGCGCAGAATTTCGATCAGCTTGGCCCCAATCGTGCGCCGGCGTGGCTCCAGCAATCGTGCGGTCTGCATCGTGATCGTGGAGCCACCAGAGACGATCTCGCCGGCCGCCAAAGAGGTGCCCGCTGCCCGAACCAAGCCGAGCCAATCGACACCACCATGTTGCCAGAACCTTTTGTCTTCAACGGCAAGCAACGCATCGACAAAGACCGGGTCAAGATCCGACAAATGGGTGGCAAACCGCCAGCGTCCATCGGTCAATGGAAAGGCGCGGAGTGGTTGCCCGTCGGCATCAAAAACCATGCGCGAAATGACGGTCCCACGTTCCAATGGCGGTGGGAACAGTCGATCGAGCGCTAGAACAAAGCCGACCAGGATGAGCGCGGCAAAGCCGAGCCGGCGAAGCCAGATCATCTCGAACCGCCAGGGCCCAAACCGCCGGAGACAATTTCGACACGAGTCGCAACAGAGCGCGCATACACGTCCGGCCGGTACATGTCTTCGGCGACAGCGCCCGGCATGGCGAACTGGCCAGGCGTGACTGCGCGGACAATGTAGGCAATCCGCTTCGCTTCATCGACCACATCAATAGCGGCGACAAACCGATCATCCCGCGCTTCCGCAGTTTGTGCCCGATCGATTTCACCAAGCCAGGCAAATGGACCGCCTTGACCGCCTTCAACATTGCCATCGGCAGGTCGTAACACGGTCTCAATCTCAAACCCGGCCGGCAGCAAGTCGGCGACAATGATCGGATTGTTGCGGCGTTGCTGTGGAGTCAGCACGATCGACACTACCAATTGTTCGCCTTGGTTGATGCTGCCAAGGTCGGCGCGCCGACCATCCATGTGCCGTATCGCTTTTGCGATCGACAGTGACTGACTTGCTGCTTGTGGTGGGGATGCGGGTGCGCCAGTGACCATGACCGTCCGAAACGCTGGCGAAGACCCCCGCCGCAATCTGAAGGACACGCCACTTTCAATATCATCGGCGGACAGAACATAGCTGCGGTCGCTGTCGCGTCCGCCTCCCAGGCCATCAACGTCCAGCCGCCACTCATCTTCATGAGCGAGACTGTCGACAGCAACGAGCAGGAACGCTTTTTCCTGCGTGGTCAGTTCAGCCGGTTCCGGCACGTCGTCGGTCAGTTGCGTGGCCAAACGCTCGACATGATCATTAAAGCCAACTTCCGATGCCAGGGCGATGACACCCGACAAATCTCTCAAAGGCGTCTGATAATAGTCACCAGAATTGTCATAGCCGAGCGCCTCTTCCGCCGCATTAAAAGCACTCGTGGCTCTGGCGCGATCTCCCATCAAAGCAAGCCCAGCACCAATGTGTGCACGGGCCAAAGGCGACCCGATCTGATTGAGCTCTCGATCGTGCAAATAACGCAGACGCGATATGTCGGCCTGACCGGCTCGGGCGAGCACATAAAGCGCATAGGCAGATGCCCGATGCATCATCTTTTCTTCTGTATCGGAATGATAACGGCCCTCATAAACATCGGTGCGATATCCATACACCCGCCAGGCATCGCCTTCTGCAACGCCAGACAGCGCACTGTACGCCCGTTCGAGCGCTGAGCGCGGGACTTCATATCCGGCATCCCGCGCGCGATAGAGGAAATCCGTCGTGTAAGCGCCGAGCCAAGGTGACGCTGCATTGTCACCTTCACGCCAAAGACCAAACGCCCCACTGCCATTCTGACGGTTGAGCAAGGTCGAGATCGCTTCTTGGACCCGGACCCGAGCCCCCAAATCGCCTTCGCCGGGATCCACCAGCTGCTCGCTGTAAATCAGTGGCAATGCCCGACTGGTCGCCTGTTCGGTACACCCATAGGGATATTGCGACAGTGAGTGGTAAAGCGCATTTGAATCGACCGGCAGTCCAGAAAAGCTAACGCTCACCTGCGCCGTGCCAGGCACAAAACTGGCCAGCAATTCGGGATCAGGCGCAAAGGTTTGGCCCGGTTCCATCAGCGCTTTGCTGGTCGTGGTCACCGGCAAAAAGGGTGACCGCGTTTCGATCGGATAAGTTCGCGATGTCTGATAATTGTCTGGCCCGCTCACCCGCAAACGGAGCCTCGCTATGCCACTATCCTCAGCGGATATCCGCATGCCTTGATCGAGCCTTTGTCCTGTTGGGATCATGGTCTCTATCTCCGGCGCCGCGACCGAAATGGGTTCTGTCGACGCCAAGTCGATTTCAAACGTGCCGTCTTCAAGCTCGACATTGTCCACCGAAACGGTCGCAATCGCCGTATCACCGGGTGCCATAAAGCGGGGCAGGATAAGATCGGCCGGCGCTTCATCGCGCACCGTCATTGCCTGGCTGGTTGCGCCCAAGCCGCTTTGAGACCAGGCCACCGCCATCAGCCGCAATTCCCCATTAAAGGGCGGCAGTTCAAATTCGACATTCGCCGTACTGTTGCGGCCGACTTCGACCACTCCACTGAACAGAGCGACGGTGCGGGTGGGCACAACGGACAAGCCCTCTCCGCCGAGTTGGTCACCGCCGGAACGAACCTCTGCCGGCAAACCAAGATTGGGGTCCAGCAAGCGGCCATAATCATCATACTGCGCCACACCCAACGCCTTACGGCCGAAATACCAGTCTACCGGGTCAGGGTCTTCGAACTTGGTCAGGCGCAGAATGCCTTCATCGACAGCGGCGAGCGTCACGAATGTGCGCTCACTTGGACCACCTTCAACCGTCACGGAAACCGTTTGGGTTTGTTCTGGCCGTGCCAGCTCAGGCGCATCAATCGACACGTCAAATTTGCGCGCATCAAGGCTGACCGGGACATATCCAACACCGACCGCACGGCGCGGTTTGGCCTGAACGATTGGGTCGCGCTCCGTGTACACATTGACCATGACATAGGCGCCCTCGCCCCACTCTTCTGTGACAGAAAGTGTGATCTCTGTGCCAGACGCCTGCACTGGCCGTGTTTCGACCGACAGGACGCGATCGGTCGCAACAACGATCTGAGCCTCGCCATCATAGGGCGGAAAAATGGTCACCGCAGCCGGCCGACCTGGCACAATGATCTGTTCGTCGACCAGGACATCAACACGATCAGGGGCTTCGACACCATCGGTTGAGACATCGCCGCCCCAACCGACATAGAAGCTGCGGCTGGCCATTTTGCCGTCTTCGCTTTCAACAACCAGTTCGTGCTGACCCCAGTCCAAACCGTTGACCGAAAGACCGACAACACCGTCATCCGTCGTGAGCTGTCCCGAGTTCACCGTCCGCACCGTGCGAGACCGGCGCCAACGCCAATTCCCGTTGTCGCGGTACCAGTCATAATGAAAGTCGATAGCGAGCAGTTTCCAATTCACCGTCTGCTGTAGCGGCGCGCCGGTATCCGACAGCGTTGCGATTTCGAAATTGGCCGGCTCATCTATGCCAAGGCGACCGTCAAATGTCGCCCGGGTTCCGAGATAGCTGGACTGCGGTCGAAACGGAATGCGGACGCTTTCGCTGACCGCGCGGCCGCCAGGTTCGAGCACGCTCACCACTGTGTTCAAACGCAAGGGTCGGTCGGCATCTGCCCCCCGATCGCCAGGGTTCAGGCGCATTGTGGCCTGTCCCGTTGCGTCGGTAGTGCGGTCATTGAGGTCGATGATCCGTTCGTTGAACCAGCCATCATGACGGCCCCATTGGAACGCTTCAAACGTCTCGAAGGGTGATGGGTCGGGTTCGAGCCTTACTTGGCCCTGAACCGTCAAACCCGCGCCTGGCGCGCCGTAGAGGAAGCGGCTGCTGACCTCGATGGCGCGCGGTGCATCACCTGATAGCAAAGGTGCATCATCTGTATCGAGTTCCACCGCAATGCGCTGCGGCACGAAATCCTCGACCGCATAAAAGACGCGTCCGACTTGCCCGACACCATCAATTTCAAGCGTGGTGCGCCACCGACCGCGCGACGCAGACTCTGGCAAATCAACATCGTATTGGAGGCTGCCGGCCTGGCTCAAGCTGAAGCGAATCCGCTCTGCTTCGACCCCATTTGGTCGGTAGGTCACCAGCGTTCCTTCGCCTTCGGTCATCGCGCGGCCGGCGCGATCGCGGACCATTGCGGTCAAATGCACGGTCTCACCAGGCCGATAAATGCCGCGCTCGGTATATAGGTAACCATCGAGACTGCTGGGCGTGCGCCGGCCACCCGTGTCGAACTCACTCAAATCAATTGGCGCGCGCATGAGATCGAGGATCGCGGTGTCACCTTTCAGCCCCAATGCCAGTAGCATTTTCGGCGACAGGTTGCCGGTGCCGGCGAGCAGTTCAGCATTGAAGGAGACGCGGCCATCAACACCAGTGGATACTTCCGCAAGGACGTCATTGTTCGCGGCGATCAATTGCACCGGTGTGTTCGGCATGACACCGCCGTCCCGTAAAGACCGCAACGTAACATCCAAGCCGCTCTCACCTTGGAAGGCGGTCAGCGCCAAATCGGTCAACATGATCCAGCGCTTTGCCATCGCCGGCGGACCGCTTCGCCTTCCGACCGTCGCCGCGTCGGTGATCTCGACGAAGTAAGCGCCGGGCTCCAGGGTGCCGATGACGTCTTGAAGCGGAAACACGGTGACAACCGGCGCATTTCGCTCGGCATCAATCTGCATCGTCCCGCTCCAGATCGGCTCCGCGACATTGGACGGGTTCTCATCACCAAAGAGATAGCCATAGCGTCCTTGAGCCGACTCCCGTCCACGCGTGACGGATTTGAAGGCAAGCGCCCGCTCATCAACGCGAGACACTTCGATGTTCACCGCATCGACATTGACCGTTTCAACCGGAAGACCGTCCGCATCATCACGGGGCAGGATAACACCAGCGCCTCGAAAGCCGACATAGGCTGGGCGGTCCTCAAAGGTGATCGAGACCTCTTCCTCGCGACCCAGCGTCGCGCCATCGAGCGACGGTAATCCTTCACGCAGCGTTGCCGTGTAACTCGCAGCAAATCGCAGCCCATCCAAACACAGCGACTGCCCGGTCACATCAAAGGCTGGTTTTGTGTTTCCAAGATCGACATAAACCGCGTAATCGACCTCCGGATTCAAGGCTTCAGAAAACCACAAACAGGCTTTTGGTGTCTCACCACTCAGATCGGGAGCATAACGGACATAGGCAAATTGCGTTTCTGCGCCGTCAGCGAGTCGTTGCCGTTCACGGTCTCGGCGCTCGGCTGCGACTTGATCGGAACGGGACCGTTCAACAACCTCACCTTCAGCCTCTTGATCAATGGCTACAGGGGTTTCAGGCGCGTTGGGTGAAGGTCCACTACACGCAGAAAGAACGAGTGCTAATGCCCCAAATGCCAGCCCGGCAAGTGTTTTCGGCGAATCTCTCATCGTCCTTCTCCCTTTTCTTTAGAATAAGTTTACATGGGTTTGAGATGCCGCCAAAGGGGCGGAACTAAGGTATTTCCGCCACGATTGAGTAATCGGAGCGCAATAGGTTGGAAATCGTCGATGTTCTCGTCCTTGGAGGTGGTGCTGCGGGCTTGTTCTGCGGCGCTCGAACCGCCGCACGTGGCCGCAAGACACTGATCCTCGAACGGAGTTCAAAACCGGCAGAGAAAGTCCGCATTTCGGGTGGCGGGCGGTGCAATTTCACCAACATCCACACCGAGCCCAAGCACTTTCTTTCCGAAAACAAGCATTTCGCCAAATCGGCGCTGGCGCGATACAAGCCAACCGATTTTTGCGAGCTCATGGAAAAGCACAAGCTCAGCTGGACCGAGAAGAAGCTTGGCCAACTGTTCTGCGATCAGAAAAGCGGCGCGGTCATCCAAATGCTGCTCGATGAAGTCGAGGATGCCGGCGGAGAACTTCGCCTAAACTGTCAGATCACCGGCATTCGGTATGAGCGCGAACTCTTTCTTGTCGATGTCGATAATGATGTGGTCGCCGCCCGGTCTCTGGTTGTTGCAACAGGTGGGCTCTCAATCCCAAAAATGGGGGCGACCGGTCTCGCTTACGAGATTGCACGCAATTTCGGACACGACATCATTCCGGCCAAACCGGCCTTGGTACCGTTTTCATTCACCGGCCGCGCTCAAGAAGAATTCGCAGCCCTGTCTGGCGTATCAGTCGATGTCGAAGCCAAAGCTGAAACAGGTCCCGCCTTTCGTGAAAACCTCCTCTTCACCCATCGCGGCTTGTCCGGCCCAAGCATGTTGCAAGTGTCGTCCTTCTGGAAAGAGGGGCAACCGGTTCAAATCAATTTGTTCCCAGAAGGCGACGAGATTGCGAAGCTGAAAGAGCTGCGCTCAACCTATCCTGCCCGAACCTTACAAGTGGCGTTAAGCGCGATCTTTCCAGGGCGGTTGGTTGGCCTCCTATCAGATGCTTTCCCGGTATTGTTCAAGAAGCCAATGGGAGAGCTTTCCAATGCGGATTTCGCGAAACTGGAACAACAACTCAATTGCTGGCGCGTGAAGCCTGCCGGCACCGAAGGATGGCGCACAGCTGAGGTGACCGCCGGCGGGATCGACACAAATGGCTTGTCCTCCAAGACGATGGAGAGCAAACATCAATCTGGATTGTACTTTATTGGCGAGTGCGTTGACGTGACAGGTTGGTTGGGTGGCTATAATTTTCAGTGGGCGTGGGCGAGTGCTGCCGCTGCGGCCAAAGTCGCGTGAACTGGCTGTGGTCTCTGGTTGGGGCCGCATTTTTCAGCATTGGTGCGATTGGGCTTTTCATACCCGTTTGGCCGACCACAGTGTTCTGGATCATCGCGGCATTTTGCTTTGCGCGATCGCATCCAAGCGCACGTGATTGGATTTACCGTCAGCCCGGTATTGGATCTCAGATCGAGAACTATGTTGAACACGGCCTGATTTCCTGGCGCGGCAAAGTCGCAGCCCTCTCCGGCATGGGCCTCGGGGCGGGTGTATGTGCTCTCCTGCTCTGGCGCGCACCACTATGGCTCGGAGGCTCACTCATCATCCTGAGCGTCAGCGCACTCTATGTGGTGACACGCCCAAGTTCGCCGAGCTGATCTTAACGTGTGAGAGAGTAATTTGGTGCTTCACGCGTCATTTGGACATCATGGACATGGCTCTCTTGCAAACCCGCCCCGGTGATCTGAACAAAAGTCGCTTTCTTGTGTAGGTCTGCAATCGTCCGAGCCCCAACATAACCCATCGCGGCGCGCAAACCGCCAACCATTTGATGGATGATCGATCCGACAGGCCCTTTGAACGGCACCTGTCCTTCAATGCCTTCTGGCACCAGCTTGTCACTCGCGGCATCGGCTTGGAAATATCGGTCGGCAGAGCCGCGCGCCATCGCGCCGAGGCTTCCCATGCCGCGATAATATTTGTAGCTGCGCCCCTGATAGAGGAACACCTCGCCTGGCGCTTCTTCAGTGCCCGCAAAAGCCGAGCCCATCATTGCGGTCGCAGCACCGGCGGCGATCGCTTTGGCAAAATCGCCCGAAAATTTGATGCCGCCATCGGCGATGACCGGCGTGCCGCTCGCCAGGGCGGCTTTGGCGCAGTCCTCAATCGCTGTGAGCTGCGGAACACCCACGCCCGCTACGATCCGGGTTGTACAAATTGAGCCTGGCCCAATGCCGACTTTCACGGCATCCGCACCGGCATCGATGAGCGATTTGGTGGCGTCGCCCGTTGCCACGTTGCCAGCGATGATTTGCACAGAGTTGGAGAGGTTCTTGGCCCGGCTCACCGCTTCTGCAACCGCTTTAGAGTGACCATGTGCAGTATCGATCACGACGGCATCTGCACCGGCTTCAATCAAAGCAGCGGTGCGCTCAAAACCCGCATCACCGACCGACGAGGCCGCTGCGACCCGCAACCGCCCGTCATCATCCTTTGCAGCGTTCGGATTGACCGCTGCCTTGTCCATATCCTTGACCGTCAGCAAGCCAATGCAACGCCCTTCTGCATCGACGATCGCCAACCGTTCTATTCGGTGTTTGTGCAGCTTCTGCCGCGCTTCTTCGATCGGCGTGGCCATCGTGACCGACACAACGTCGCGGGTCATTAAACTCGCCACTGGCTGGTTCACATCTTCCGCAAACCGCGTGTCGCGATTGGTGATGATGCCGACAAGCTTGTCTTTGTCGACAACCGGAATTCCTGAAAAGCCGGTACGTTCCTTCAAGGCGTTTAGCTCGGCCAATGACGCATCAGGCGCGATTGTGACGGGATTCATGACTATCCCGCTTTCGAACTTCTTCACTTGTGTGACCTGGGCCGCCTGCTCTTCAATTGAGTAATTTCGGTGGATCACACCAATGCCGCCAGCTTGCGCCATCGCAATGGCGAGACGCGCTTCTGTCACAGTGTCCATCGCCGCTGAGATCAGCGGAATGTTGAGTGGAATGGATTTGGTCAGTTGTGTCGTGGTCGCAACTTCCGACGGGGTGACTTCACTCTCACCCGGCTGGAGCAGCACATCGTCGAACGTAATGGCTTGGCGCATCTGCATGGGAGGCTTCCTTTTTGACCTCCTAATCGACTCGCAGGCGATTGTGAAGCCCGGATACGCGCCGCCTTAATCTTCGTCGTTGGCCGGACGGGTTGGCGTTTCGTCAGCACTGTCGAGGGACGCACCCGGTATGGCATAGCCACCTTTCAACCAGCGCGACAAATCAATGTCAGCGCAGCGCTTGGAGCAGAAGGGTTTGAATTCAGCCAGAACAAGCTGGCCTTCGCAAATCGGGCAGCGTTTGGATCTCATACGCGTCTGACCTCCGTTCGTTCGGACACCCCGTCTACAATTTGCAATCGGCCCGCGACATCCTCGGGAAGCGCGCCGTCATACAGGGCTTGGTGGGCGACATAGACAGCGTGTGGCGCGGCGCCAAGATGTATTTTGAAAAAAGTCCTTGTTGACGCGCGCGCGTCTCGCACCGCATGCCGCAACACACTCAAAAGCTCGGTTTCTGGGCGCGGCGCACCTGTCTCATCGTTCAGAATTTCGTCCAAGGGCTTGAACCGCCAACGAAGCGAGGCAATCAGAACGCCCATTTTTTGCGACGGCCCCTCACTGCGCGCTGTCAGAGTCGTATGCTGATTGATCGCAGCCGTGAGTTCGGATCTGAGCTGCGTGGCGCTTTCCCGCGAAACAGGCCCGATGCAGTCGATCGCGACCAGTCCGCCAAGCCGTCGCAGCAATAAGCTTTGAATTCCGGTGACCACAGCCTCTCGATTGATCGCATGGGCACGCGCATTGGCTCGGCCGCGCTGCACCCGTCCAGCGGTGTCGATATCAATTGCTGTGAGCGCGCGCGTCTGTTCGATCCATATTCGTCCTCCGCGCGGCAAGATGACGTGCTGTGATGAGATAGACTCAAAGGCTGCATCGACCGCGTCCGGATCATGGCTGATCGGCAGGGACGCGCCGTTTGGAAGCTGATCGCACCAAGCGTCAAATGGGGTCATCTCAGGGGCGTCATGATCCGTGGTTTGGACCCGGGCGACTTTGCCATGGCGAGCCTCCGCCTCAACCCGCAGAACAAGATCTGCACCCTCAGCAAATGCGGCCTTTCCCTTGACCCTTAGGAACGCATCTTCTCCGGTTTCGAGCTCAAGAAAGGCACCGCCTTGCTCCTGTGCGATGGCACGCACCCGACCGATCACACGGGCGCCATAAGCTGTGGCAGTGTTGAAACCGCTGCGGTCGATGAAGCTCTGCCAAGCAATGCCAGCCGCATCAACAGCAATAGCGCGACGTTCACCCGGCCCATCATCAATCAGAATCTGAGCAAGGCCTTCCATGCTCATTCGGGGAGGCAGGCTCGCACGCCGAGAACGGGCAATTTCACCTGCCATCCATCGGGCGAGGTGCGCGTGATCAAGCCGCCTTCAATGCGCTGCCCACCGATCAGCTCTTCGCCAGACTCAAAGGTAAGCTCGACAATCCCACCTGTACCGTCACCGTAAACCATCCGGGTCAAAAACTGCCCGAACACATTGCCGGCATAGGTCCGAGCCGACAGGTTGTAAGTCGCGTCGGCGACCTTAAACACGGCGCGATTGGTTTGACCTTTTGAGAAGAAAACCAGCTTGTTGATGTCGGTTTGAGCCCACAAGAACAGTCCGCACTCACCAGCATTAAGTGCCTGTGGCGCCAGTCCCGTCGATGGGATCACAGACACAGCAGTGGGCGCACGTGGTGGCGGCGGGCTTTGCGTTGTCCTCGCGGGCGGTGCGCTGGCGCAAGCCGACAGTGCGACACTCAGCCCGAGACCGAGAATGAAACGTATCATCGCAAACCGCCCCCCGTGCTGTATGCGTAAACCCATACACCGTCTTCCAAGCTAAAATTGTAAGTCGACAAAAATGTGATGACGGCGGGGTCTCTCGTTTCCACTTCAACACGAACATCGCCGGCGCCAGCCAGACTGAATTGCCCGAGCAATCGCGCAATGTCACCATCCGGTGAGTCGCTTTGCAAATTGGCGTCGATCAGGCCATTTTCGCAGCTTAGCGTTCCAGCAACCGGACCAAACACTTTGCCATACTGACCCGCCGCCCGGGTCAACGCGTCGGACACCACATTGGCATCCAAACGCTCACAGCCCTCACGGCCAAACACTGCGCTGCCATCGGTAATTCTAACTTCGCCGCCCATGGCCCGGATTGGCGCGGCCAATCCCTCCATCGCGGCGATGCTCTGGCGCGCTCTCAAATCGCTCAATTCAAGCTTGCCGGGTCTTAGCGTGACATCAGCAGTGCCGCGCATGCCAGCGCCACCAATATCGACGGCGTATCCCAAGCCGCCACCGAGCAAGGTTAGTGGTTTCAGTTCGAGACCAACATCACCAATGATTTGCTGCTGCGTGAAAATACCATTGATTCGGCCGCGATGCAGCGTGCCCTCAGTGTGCGCCCAACCGACGCCGAGGCCCCCCAAGCCGAGCTGCCCCATAACGAGGCCCAGCGGCACGGTCATCACCGATATCGCGAGAACGATGATCAAGCCGAGCAGGGTATAGACAACAAGCTTCACGCCACCGGCCCCGCAACAAGTTCGACATTGACGCGCACCAGTTCGCCCCGTGATTGCTCCATGGTCAGGCTGGTGATTTGCGCGCCAAGGCGGTTTTCAACATCTTCGAGCCAGAAAAAGACCAGCCGCGGATCGGCTTGCTCGATCAGCAATCCGACTTCGCCGCCAGTGCCTTGTAGCCGAGAAATCGCCAACCCTTTTTCGCGCGCGGATTGGGTGATTTGCGCTTTGAGATCTTCCCCTTGTGCCGCAATGACCGATGCTGATGCCGCATTGCGAAAGCCGGTTGCGCGATCGCGCTGATAAGCACGTTCAATCCGTTCAAGCCGCAGCGTAGAGGTCTCGAGATCGGCTCTTAGCGCGTCGCGGTGATCCAGCATCGGTATAACAATGAACTGCACCAAGACGACGAGTGATGTCAGCAGTCCAGCGACACTGACCAAGATACGCTCGCGCGGCGCCATCCCTAACCACCAGCTACGCATCACCACCCCGCAATGTCAGTTCGCCAATGACCTGATTGCCGCTCTGCCGAGCATCGCCGGTTTCAACCGAGACTCCTGCCGATTTCAATCGATCCGACAGGCGGTCGACACTGACAAAGTCGGTAAACCCGATCCGAACGGTCATCTCCTGTCGATCATAGCTGTAGCGCACACTCTTGATCTCATTGGCTTGATCTGTGCCGAGGGCTTCATACAGGCTGGCGAGTAAGGTGAGTGGCGACACGCTGTTTGCACTGATCGGCGTCACCGTACCGGAAACATCGGTACGGAGAACCGCGTTTGGATCACCATTCGCCGATGGCCATCCCGCTTCTACAAATTCGGTGGTTCGATTGGTGAGCAGGGTGTCACGCGCAGAAAGCCCATTGATTTCAAGCCAGATCGACGCGAACCATCCGATCCCGAGCGCGGCAGCCATACCGCCGACCAAACGCCATTTGCCGAGACCGCTCATATCGACGCTTTGGCGAACCCCAAAGGCACCCTGTCGAAGACCAGGCCAAGACAATTCTGCCGTCTCCGCCCACTCGGCAAGCTGCGCCAGCAAGGCAGCCCGTGTGGTGTATCCATCGCGATCGGTTCGACGGCCCATTTGCTCCGCCAGTGAGCGACCCTCGATCGTCACATCACCCTTACCCAAAAGGCCTGCAAACACATCTCGCCCGGCACTGCGATCATACGCATAGGTCCGCGCCCCTGCCCGGCCAAGCACAAAACTGCCCGCATCGATGATGCGATTACCCATTGGCAGGACCGAATGCGCCGCAACGATTTGCGCATCTCCCAGCCCAGCAGAGGCAAGCTGATCCAGCCAAGTGTTGAGACGGTCCGGCGCGACGACAGACACTCTGCGACGGCCCTCTGCGCGGTCACTCTGTGCCGAGAGCGCCAAATGCGCGTCATCAAGCGACACTGCGAGTTCATCTTCGACCGCAAACGGCGCGGCTTTACGGACTTCCGCTTCTGAGCGCGATGGAATTGCAATCTCAAGATTGAGCACATCTAAGCCATCAACGAAAACGACCAATTTGCGGCCATTCGGTCCCGTTTCGTGTGAGCGGTCGACTGGCTGCCAAGCGCCATTGCGCCGCCGCACAAAGTGCAGCTGCCCGTTGGCTTCCAGAAAGGCGTAGCAATCTGCCATTCTAACTCACTCGTTCTCGGCGCAGCAGGGTCACGGCGCGGCCTGGTTCAACCTCAAACAGGTAATTCATTACCATACCGTGCCCGCGATAAGCGACCTTGGCTGAAATAGCTACATGCGTTGAAACGATCGACAATTCGTTACGACGAACCGCTTCCGGAATAAGCGCATCTAAAGGGGGTTCTGACAGAAAACTCTCTAAATCTGACCAACCGGCGAGCGGGCGGCCAGCCAATATTTGCTGCAGATCCGAGACATCCACTGCCTGATTGAACACTGGCATTAGGCGGGCTGCATGTTCCGGCGGCAAAGTATTTACATTGATCGGCCGATCCTTGCGTTGCGCTTTTGACGGGATCACGCAGGCGAGCCCGCCAATCTCTGCCAGCGTGAGCGGATCAAAACCGCGCACGGCTCGCAACTCACTGTCTGTCTCAAAAGCGAGCCCTGATGTCCGATAGGGCGGATCGAGATCGGAATAGTAGCTGTCTTCAGCCCCTCCCAGCTCCGCGATGAGATCCGGATCCATCCAGTCAACCATCGCCGCGACAAGTTCTTGAGCTTGGCGCCGGTCGAGTTCTGCGGACTCCAAAATCAAAACGAGGTCTTCTTGCAGCTCTGTCTGCGTGCTGGTGGTACCGCCGCTCTGGGACGCGCTCTCTGCTTCCGAACTGGCAAGCAGGTTTACGTTGAAGCAATTCGACGCGTCAAAGACGGTGATCTCAACCAGGCCGCGCTCAAGTGGAAACCGAATTGGTTCAGACATTCCTGGCGATTCGGCATTCAGCTTGCCTCCAAACTGATTGAACAGTGTCCCCAATTGCGCTTCTGCGACCTCCTCCGCGGAGGCGGCATAAAGGCGAAGTTGCGACTGCGCTTCGAGTGCGCTCGTTCGCTGCAGGGCGTTGGTGAGCCCGCTGGTCAGGGCGACTGCGACGCCAGACATGGCTGCGACGATCAATAAGACCGTAATCAATGCGGCGCCGCTTTGGGGGTTAGGTGGCGATCGCTTCATCGTCGCCCCCCCGTCATCAGCGCAAGGCGTAATCGTTGATCGGTTTCAAATTCAAAGGTGACTTCGATCAGATCAGGTAGGATTGCCAATGGCTGCCCGGCATCGCCGAGCCAGGTTTCAGACCAAGCCGTTCCGCGTAGGAAGCGGATCGATACGGTGTCGATCCCGTCGAGAATCACCTGCTCAGATACAGGTGTGTCCCGCACCGTGTCTGTGCGCAGTTCGGCGCGACGGATCAGCTGGCCATTCTCGACACGCCAATCCACCGCTTGAAGCGTGCTGCGCCGCTCAAGCATGCCGGGATTGATCCAGCCGGACCGGACAAAGCGTAAGAACGGCTCCTGTCCTGTTTGCGACTCGCCGAACAAGTTTCCGGCGTCGCTAAAGCCATCATCTGGGCGCACGCCGCGTGGGCTCAAAGCCGCCAAGTCATTCCGGAGCATGGTCTGCGCAAGATCGATATCCTGCAATGCGGCATCGCGGGTTTTGACCTGATCCCCCGTCCGCAACGCGCCCAACAAAAGAGCTGTCCCCGCGGCCGACAGCAATGACAAAATAAACAAAGCCACCAGGGTTTCGATCAAGGTGAAACCGCCAGAGCGAGAAGGCGTTCCTTGGGTCAGTTTCCGCCCTCCTCATCGGTGTCCGTTTCAACGGCGAGGAAGGCGCCAGGCACAGCGCGAAGGCCGCTTAATTCGGCAAGAATTTGCTGCTGACCGTCTAGGCGCACGGCAACTTGCAGAGACTGGACCTCGCCCTGCTGTGCCGGACCCGCGGTCACCGTCCACGATAGGGTGCGCCCCATCTGAGCTTCTACGCCTGTACGAATGCCGGCATCGGGTTGATCCGCGCGGACCATCTCAAATGACAAGACGTTCTCAGCAACGATGCGCGCCAGCATGCGATTTTCGAGATGTCGCGTCGCATTGGCGGCAGACGTCGCGGTCTGCATCAATGGAAGCGCGGCCAAAGCGAGGATGCCGAGCGCTGCCAGCGTCTCTACCAAGCTAAAGCCGGCGTCCGAGGAAGGCTTAGAAGACGGCAAGATCAACCTCACCATTTTCGCTGATGAGGATGTCATAATCGACGTCTCGCCCTCTCAGGCGCAACCGGGTTTCCTCGACCACGCCGGTCGGATCAAAAATGACATCCGGCCAGCCCTCTATCTCCGGTATCTCTTCGTCTCGAAAGCTGGCGGTTTCTCGCGCCTGGTCCAAAATTAGCTCGACGCCATTCGGGAACGGCGCGCCAGCGTCGCGCAACCGCCACCCCTCATCGAGCCAACGCGTGACTTCATAATGGGTTGGCTTGAGACGAATCCCGAGCGTCTGACCACTTAACATCGCTTCAAAACGGGTCTGCTTCAAATCAGCCGCGATTGCTTCCGCGCGAGCCTGATCTGGCGGTGTTTGTTGCGGCAACGTCGTCACCACCAAGCTTGTCCCGAGCCCGATCAAGAAGACCACCAATAGCACTTCGATCAGCGTCATGCCGGCTTGACGAGCGTGACGTGAAAGCGCGTGCGGCACGATCAGACCTCCTACCAGTTGCCAATATCGGCGTTGAGCTCTTCGCCCCCACGCTCACCATCCGCGCCCAGCGAGTAGAGATCAAAGCTGCCGCCGGAACGATCTCCCGGACGCGCGTAAATATATGGCCTGCCCCAAGGGTCATTGGGCAATTTGTTGATGTAACCGCCCTGCCGATAGCGCGCGCCATCGGGGAGCGAGTCCGGCGCGTCAACAAGTGCTTCGAGGCCGTCACGCTCATTGGGATAGTCAAACATATCCATACTGTATTGTTCCAAAGCATTGGCGAGATTGGCGATATCCGCCTGTGCCTTCGTACTGCGGCCCTGGCTCATCGCACCCCCGACATTGATCAAGACCACGGTGGATAAGAGTCCAATAATAAACACCACCACCATGATTTCAGTGAGCGTGAAACCCGCTTCCTTATGCCTTTTCCGAGTCTGAGAACGACGTGTCATTGGCTTTCTCCTTAAGCGGCAATTGCCAAACTATTGAGCTGCAGAATTGGCAGCATGATGGCGAGCACGATCGCAGCGACCACACCAGCCAGTAAAACGATCATGGCGGGCTCCAAGAGCCCCAGAGCCACAGTTGAATTTCGATCAAGTTCTTCCTCGATATAGTCAGCCGCCAAACCCATCATATTGGGCAAGTCGCTGCCGCGCTCACCAGACGACACCATATGCACCAGCATCGGCGGAAAGATGGCCGAGCTGCGCAGTGCAGTCGACAAGGACCCACCCTCTTCGACTTCACGGCGGATTTGCTTCGCGGCCTTTTTGAACACTTCATTGCTAACCGATCCGGAGGCCGCCTGCAGGGCGTCGGGAACCGTCGCGCCGCTGCCCGACAGCGTCGCAAAGGTGCGCGCGAATTGCGCTGAATTGACCGACCGAAATACTTTGCCAAGGATCGGTATGCCGAGTTTGAATTTGTGCCAACTGAGCCGGACATTCGGCGCTTGGACAAACCGTCCAAAGGCGAGAAACACGATAAATAGGGAAATCGCCGTCACCAAACCCCAATTGCGCATGAAGTTTGAAATCGCAATCACCGCCTCTGTTAGCGCTGGCAGGTCTTGGTCCAACGTATCGAACTGTTCGACCACAGCCGGCACCACAAAGATCATCAGCAATGCGACCACAACCATGGCCACAACGCCGAGCACAGCGGGATATATCAGCGCGGCGGTAATCTTACCGGTCAACTTACGGGATTTTTCGAGATGCGTCGCCAAGCGTTCGAGCACGTCTCCGAGCCGCCCCGCTGACAATCCAGACGCGACGACGGCGCGATAATAGTCCGGAAAGGAGCGCGGCGCTCGCGCCAACGCGTCTGAAAACGAATACCCTTCTTGAAGCTGACCGCGAAGGTCTAGCAACACTCGCTTGGTGCCTGCCCGCTCCGCCTGCGACGCAATTGTTCCGAGGGCTTCTTCAATGGTCGAGCCAGATTTGATCAGCATGGCGAGCTGGCGCGTCACCAAAACCAAATCGCCCGAACTGACCGAACCGACACCTGGCAAAGACAGCGCCGATTTCTTCTCGCGCGCGGTATTGATGTCGAGTGGCGACAAGCGCCGCATCCGAAGCTCACGCCGCGCGGAGCGAGGGCTATCTGCCGTGATCAGCCCGGTTTGCCGTTTTCCATCTTCTGCAATCGCCGTGTATTCGAAGACGGCCATTAGCTGCTGTCCTCATCACGCCGACAGACCCGCAAAACTTCTTCGACACTGGTCAAACCGGCAACCACATATCGGCCTGCATTGGTGAACAGCGTGTCCTGTTCGGCAAAGGCCTGGCTGTGCAGCGCATCTTCAGATCCGTCCGCCCGGATAAGTTCGCGCAGCGCACCGTCAATCACCAGCAATTCATACACGCCAAGGCGCCCAGTATAGCCAGTATGGCCACATGCCATACAACCTTTAGCGCGCCACATCACCGGCGCTTCCGCTGACGACAGGCCAAACATTGCGAGCTCTTCCGGCGTCGAATCGTGCGGTTCTTTGCAATGCTCACAAAGTTGACGAACGAGCCTCTGAGCCATGACCGCGCGCAATGTCGCGGCAAGCACATAAGGTTCAATGCCCATATCCCTGAGACGCTGAATGGCGCCGGCAGCAGAATTGGTGTGCACAGTCGACAAAACGGGGCGGCCGGTTGCAGCGAATTCAAACGCCACTTTTGCCGTCTCTAGGTCGCGGATCTCACCGACCATAACCACATCCGGATCGTGGCGGAGAATGGCCCGAAGCGTCGCCGCAAAGGTCAAGCCGACCTTGTGATGCATCTGCGTCTGGCTGATGCCTTCTAAGCCATACTCAATCGGGTCTTCGAGCGTCATCACATTGCGCTCACCATTGTTCAGCACGGACAGCGCAGAATACAAAGTCGTGGTTTTACCAGACCCCGTCGGACCAGTAACAAGTGTGATACCATTGGGCTGAGCAAGCACGTGTCGGAAGCGCTCAAGCGTATGACCGTCCATACCGAGATCGGTCAGCTCTAGCAGCGCGTGTCGTGTGTCCAGCAAGCGCATGGTGACCCGTTCGCCGTAACGAGACGGTAAGGTCGATACCCGCACATCAATCGATCGACCGCCAATCGACAATGAGATTCGCCCATCCTGCGGCACCCGTTTTTCGGCGATGTCGAGCCGTGCCATAACCTTAATGCGGCTGGTCAACGGAGCCGCCAAGCGCGCAGAGGGCGTCAAAACTTCTTGCAGCACACCATCAATTCTGTAGCGCACGGACAGGTTTTCCTGATGCGGCTCAATATGAACGTCCGACGCTTTCCGATTGACGGCTTCATAAATCAGGCCGTTGATCAAGCGGATGACAGGCGCATCATCGTCACCATCCAATAGGTCTGCGGTCGGTGAGATGTCTTCAATCAAACTATCGAGACTGTCGTAGCCAGCCATTGCCGCCTCGGCATCATCACCCGAAACCGCCGAACGCGCATAATTCTGTGACAATTCTTGCTCGAACTGCTCAACAGAAAGGGCCTGCAATTTCAGCGGCTTACCGAGCACCCGGCGCGCTTCGATCAAGGACAAAGGATCGGCGCCGGTCCGCACACCCACGCGGCACTGACCCTCTTTTTCACCCAGAAACAAGAGCCCTTTGTCGCGGGCAAAAGCGTAACTCAAATTTTGCGTTGGCAATGCCGACATAGTTTACTCATTTTCGGCTCGACTAATCCGAGCGTCCTCGTAATGCCCCCGGTGGCAACTCGCCAAGTGTCTCGGAGACAAACCCGTCAATCGCAGACACTTCTTCGTCTGACTCGCTCCGCAGCATGGCTTCAGCCTGCAGGTAGCGATAATTCCGCCCGGTGGCTTCTTGAGCATCTTCTGCGTTCCGGATGATGGTTGGACGAATGAAAACCATCAAATTTGTCCGTCTGCGTTCAACTGCATCCGACCGGAACAGGTTTCCGACCACTGGAATATCACCTAGCACCGGCACTTGATCGCGGATCTCAGACTCGGTTTGTTCGATCAAACCGCCGATGACGATGATGTCGCGATCATCGGCGAGCACGCTCGTCGTGATTTCACGTGTATTGAAGATGATCTCACTGCCGGAGATGATCCCACTCGCTGGAATGCTGGACACTTCTTGATAAATGTCGAGGCGGACTGTGTCGTCAGACGAGATCCGCGGCGTCACCTCCAGCTTGATACCGATTTTTTCGCGCTGCACCGTCCGAAACGGGTTGCTGTTGGAATCACCAAGCACCTCGCCCGTCGTGATCGGGATCTCCTGGCCGACCACCAATTGGGACGTGCCATTATCGAGCGTCATGTTGAACGGCTTTGACAGCACCCGGCTGTTCCGATCGGTCTCGACTGCCGTCAAAATCGCGCCGAACAGCGTGTCACCGTCTCGGCCGCCGCCACCAAACGCGATACCTTCTAGGCCAAGTAAAGACGTCACGGCCGCGTCTGTGAACGGGTTCGTTCCACCCAAGGCCTCTGGATCCGCAATCGCCCCAGCAAGGCCGAGCAAATTGGGCGCGGTGTCAGAGAAGTTGGTTGAGAGAAATGGGACCGTCGAATCGCCGACACCGGACAGCAGGAATTGGACACCAAGCTCCCGCGCGGTATCGTCGGACATCTCGACAATGATCGCCTCGACCAGAACTTGCGCTCGACGTTGATCGAGCGACTCTACGACGCGCTCCATGGCCAGCAACACATCTGGAGGCGCGCTGATGACCAATGAATTGGTTGGCTCGTGATGTGAAATTGTCGCGGCCGAATTGCCCGTTTCGCTCGGCAGCTGTTCGCCCGACATGGATTGGGCAATGCGTTCTAAAATCGGCACAATGTCGACGGCGTCTGAGTTTGCCAACTGGATTACGCGTAATGTGTCGCGCACACGGTCGGTTTGATCCAATTCCGTGGCCACCTGGATCGCCCGAGCGACGGTGGGCTCTGGACCCGACAGCACAATCGCATTGCTCGTCGATGAGGCCGTCACCTCGAGCCGTCCCTCATTGCTGCCGTCCCGTCCGCCCATCAGGCCGTTGAGAATATCGCGCATTTCCCGGGCCGGTACGGTCGCCAATTGCAACGTCCGAATGTTCGCCTCGCCCGCTTTGTCGAGCCCCGCTACAATATTTCGTACGCGCGGCATGTTGGAGGCATAATCGACAACAATCAGCGTGTTCGATCGCGCATTTGCAACCACCTGCCCTTGCGCATCCACAATGGGTTTGACCATTTGCGCCGCTTCCACTGCGCTGAAATTGTCGAGCCGCAATATCTCCGTCATAAACCCATTTGCGCCGGTCGACGTCGTCAGAGCTTCGCCCACGGCCGACTGTTCTGGCACAACGCGATATACCCCACGCCCCGCCGGGATCGCCGCAAAGCCGTGGACGCGCAGCGTTGACAAGAAAACTTGGAAGACTTCATCGGTCGTCATTGGCGTCTGCGACATCACGGTGACTTTCGTCCGGCGCACATCGGGATGAAGCACAAAAGTGTGGCCGGTGATGATCGAAACATCGTCGATCAGCGCGGTAATCTCAACATCGTTCAAGCTCAAAACATGGCGCGCTGAAGTCGGGGAATTCATCTCCGCCAAAGCCGGGCTGATCGCAAGGAGCGCTGCGATTGCGGTCGTTGCGACCAGTCGTTTCACGGGAACCATCCTACTCACCAATTCTTATGCGCAATGATTGTCCAATATTGCGTCGTTCGATATCTAATTCGATTTCATCTTCACTGCTGAGATCAGCGAGCAGCAGACTAAGCTGCTCAGCATTTGGCACGTCGCCATTCAGCCGTGTGATAATGTCGCCCGGCAAAAGCCCCGCCTGTTGTAGGATTGCGGGGTTACCAGACGGCGCCACTTGCAACCCAAAGGGCTGACCATCGCGTTCCACCAAAGTGTACCGAATTCCGCTTAACAAATCGGCTGGATCAGCAATTCGGCCGGTCTGGGCGCCAACCGGCTCTGACACCGTTGGTTCACCAATCACAGCCACCTGACTGCCATCGCCAATCACCGACAACCCTTCGAGACGTCCCGACATCATCAACGCTTCCGCATTGCCGTTGCGCAAGATGATCACGCGGTCAGAAAGTATCCGGTCCAGCGTCACGCCTTGTAGAATCGTATCGCCCACACCGAATCGATCTGTGCGCCCGTCCGGCTTGCGAATGATGGCGGATCCTGCATTCTCCAATGACGACATAAACAGACCGGACAGCGTGAGGTTTAGCGTGGTTTCCGGTGCATCTGGAACCGCTTCTGTCGGACCTGAAGACGCAAACAAATTGTTCCGCATCAACAAAGTGCGGTCCGCCGTCAGGCTTTGGGAATTGCCCGAAACCCCAATCATTGCGGGAAATGTCCGGCGATCGTCCAACTTCGCGACGCTGTGTTCTGGTGACACGATCAGCCAAACCATACGGCCAAGCACAAGCGCAAGCAGCACCATCAAGATGGCTTCAACCACCAAGCGGGTTGGCCGTTCATAGCGCAACAGTGTGCGCAGAAGCACGTCCTGTTCATTCATTGTGGAATTCTCGATCCGCCCTTCTCTATTAACCAAGCTAATGTGCCGTGCAAACTGGTTTGCACATTATCCGTAAACCAATAATGACTGAGCCCCTGAAACCGACTGCAAAAGCAGTGGCCAGGGGCATCGCGTCGCTGAGTTGTGAACACAAAGCCCGGGCCGAATCCCGGGCCTTATAAGCAAACTAGAATTTGGCCGTGATGCTGGCCGATACTGAAACACCGCGATCATAGGTGTTGAATTGGGTGGTGCCTAACTCGCCGCCGTTTTCCTGGAATTCTTCATTGTCTTCATTCAGCAGGTTGCGGCCGCTTAACCCGAGCGTGAAATCTCGGTCCCCAAATGTGATGTCGCGACGATACACCAGATCGAGCTGAATGCCTGGGTCCTCGACAACATCGGCGATCGTGGTCGTTCCATCAGCCCGCCCCCGCTGAAGGATCCGATTGTCGACCCAGTTCAACAGTAATGTCAGCTGCTCAACATCGCTTTCCCATCCCAGCTGCAGATTGAGGATGTTTTCCGGCGTGCCCTGGAGCTGCGCTCCATCAAGTCCGAACAATTCTGCAGGGATCAACTCGCCGCTGAACGGGTCAGCAACAAGATCATCTTCAGACGCTTTAACTTCAGCCTTGGTGTAAGTGTAATTGACTGAGAAAAGCCAATCGCGATCTTGGATCCACTGTATTTCGGACGGGATCGAAATCGTGTTACGGTACTCCAATTCAATACCATAGAGTTCTGCTTCCGGCGCATTGATGAACGACGTCTGCGTCGCACCGCCCGGATTGATGAACGAGAACTCCTCGATAGGACTGTCTATCTGCTTATAAAAGGCCGCTCCTGTTATGAACTGGTTGCGCCCAAGGTAGTATTCCAGGCGCGTGTCATAGTTGGTGAACTCAGTATCTTGCAGCTGGCTGTTGCCTTGGTATCGCCGATCATCATCTGGATCGAAGAAGATGGCCGGCGATAGCTCGCGGAATTGGGGACGAGAGATCGTCTCAGAATAACCAACGCGCCATTGCAAATCGTCTGCGAAGTTCCAGGTGACCGTAACTGCCGGAAGAACATAATCATTCTCCAGCGCAACTTGGGTTCCGACCGTGCCAAAGCGATCTGTGGTAATGATGCTCTGCTCTGCCTCTTCATAGCGCAATCCGACGGTTGCGTTGATGAAGTCTGTTATGTCGACTTGGCCTTGAACAAAACCTGACGTGATATCGAGTTCACCGGTGTAGAAATCGACGGTACGATCATTCAAATCAAGTTCGAACAAAGCCGGGTCGATATTCGCTGCGGAAAATAGGAAATCCGGTCTTAGCACCTGGACTTCAGGATCGTTCGGCCGACCGGTGAACTCAAAATTCAACTGCTGTGAATCACGTTCCGTCGTCGAGTAATCCGCACCAGCACTGATGATCAGTTCCCGGAAGTCCCCGAGTTCAAATGTGTACGCGCCATCTCCACCAAATGCGAAATTCTCGTCTTCAAGTTCCGAGAAAGAGAAGTCATACTGGTTGGCGACATTGTACGCGATACTACCATCGGCTTGTAAGAAGCGCCGAAGTGTCCGCTCGTAAGGCGCGTCGCGTCCAGAGTAGGAGTATGACCCACGCCAGTTCAGGTCCAATAGACCGATTTCATGTTCGCCCGCCAATTGTGAGAAAAAGAGTTCTCTTTCGAACCAACCGGTGGACTCGTCAAAGATTGGCTGAGATTCGGACTGCAGGATGCCTTCCGTAATCTGAGCTTCTTTCGACGTGGTGTGAACGTAAAAAACGGTCGCCGAAACTTCGTTCGTGTCCCAACCGATTGTACCGCTGCCAAGAGCATTCACAGTGGCATTGTACGTGGTCTCCACGGCCGTCAAATCAGCGCGCGGAAACGGACTGTTCTGGCGGGCAGTTTGACGGACAGAATTTTCAGTTGTCCAGCCATTGTCGAAACCGGCAACGCCAACAAAACCGATATCATAAATGCCCATATCGAACGCATATCCGCCTTCGACGACCGCCTCAAAATCGGGCCCAAGATCCTCTTCTTGAATAACGCTCAGCTCCGTATTTACGAAACTCTCACCTGCCTGCTCTATTTGAGCGTCGGTCAGATCCGTGAAGTCAATCCGATCGTTGACGATATTCGCGACAACGCCTGGTATGTCGCGGAGACCGTCATCATAGCCAGACCAATCACTATCACTGCCCGTAACAAGCAATCCTTTGTTGAGCGTCGACTCTGTGTTGATACCGGTTCCCACTTTCACATTTAGAAAGTTTTCGGACGGGATCCGTAGCGTGTTGAGATCGATCACGCCGCCACCAAACTCTCCCGGATAATTCGCCGAGTATGTCTTTTGAACGGCGGCTCCGCCAAGAACACTTGATGGAAATAGATCGAGAGGAACCGTTCGACGAAGCGGTTCCGGGCTGGGCAAAGGAGAGCCGTTTAGCAACGCCGAGGAGTAACGGTCTCCGAGACCTCGGACATAAGCAAATTTGCCGTCCGTGACGCTGAGACCGCTGACGCGCGTGAGCGCCAAAGCAGCATTCGCATCGCCTTGCCGCGCCAGATCTTCTTCAGATAGGAAACTGGCGACTTGCGAGGTTTCGCGCTGCGGCTCGGGGATGAATTGCCCCCGAACAACGACCGTCTCGAGCGTGCGGTCTTCTTCCTCGACTGGGGTCTCGTCTTGGGCGAAAGCGGCCGGCGCAAGGACGAGCGCCAGCGCAGACGACAGCAACATGGTGTATTGGATTGAGCGTTTCATGCGGTGGAACCTTTGTGCGCATCAGATCGTTGGGCGGCGTTCGGCAAATCAGGATCCGTGTGCCACCGAAGAGAAAATCCGGGGCGACGAAACCGCCGCCCCGAACAATTCGTGTGTCAGCTTAACAAGGGTCGACTGCTGTCAGACCGCAGGACCAGCCTTCCCACCATGTGTCATTGGCATCTTCGACAGCACCGATGTAATCGACGGCCTCAAAGAACGGATCGAGCGTCGTTGGGTCGAACGCTGTGACACCATCCTCGGTCGCTCCATTGATGAAGGTCTGAGTTAGCGAGTTGGTAGCTTCAATGTTGTTCGCATCAGCTGCAACGGCAAGCGGCGCTACAGTCACACCATTTGCTGTTGATGCACCACCTGGATCGTCAGTTGGTGATACGAGACCATCCGCGCAATCGAACAGAACCGAGTTGAACGTTGGGTCTTCGCCAGCTTCGAACGTCGCATTATCGTTACCTGCATCCTGCCAACGGAAGCAGTCAGCTGTGTTCTCGACAACCACACCGTTCACGAATTGGCCAACATGACCCTCATTTAGGCGGAACGCATCGCCGCGTTCGAAACCAATCGCCGTAAAATTCGCAATGTTGTAGTTTGACTTTTCGGCCAATGGAGCCGCCGCACCCGTTGTCGAACTGGCCTCGAAAAGATTGTCACCTGAAGTTGCACGCTGCTGGATGACAGCAAATTGGATATTGCCTTGGTAACCAAGATCGGTGTCGATCGAGTCATCGTCATTGCCGGTCAGGACCAAGTAGCGGACGTCCGCAGTGCCACCAAAAAATTCAACGCCATCGTCGTCGTTATTGTGCACCTGGATGTATGACAGATCTGTACCATCGCCGATACCGGCGAACGTGATACCATTCAGCTCGTTACCCGACGACAATTCATTACCTGCGAACCGAACTTGAACATAACGAAGCTCACCGCTGTCATCTCCTGTTTGGTCGCCACCAAAAAAGCGGTCTGGGTTTTCGACGCCCTCAACTACATTCTCACAGTCAACGGCAAGCGCAGCCGCGCCCAGTCGACAATCATTAATTGGTGCGCGCCCAAGCAGGACCAAACCACCCCACTCGCCAGTTGCATCGCCGCCATCATCATTGGCCGTACTGCCATCGTTCTGACGCTCAAGGTCATCGGCGCTGGTGAACACGATCGGTGCGTCGACAGCACCAACAGCATCGATCTGCGACCCGCGGTTCACGACGAGGAAGTCGTCGCCTTCATCGCCGAATATCGTGACCCCAGCCGCGATCGTCAGAATAGCTGGATCGCCTGCCGGGTCAGCGCCGTCGCCGCCAACATCAACGCCAACTTCTACCCGGCCGTCCAAACGGTATGCCGTGCCTGCAACAAATGGCAATGTCAGATCGTCGGAAATGACACCGGAGAGAACGCAGGTTGTCAGGCCGCCAACGGTGGTCGCATCTTGTGTAAATCCAGTCGGACAGTCGACCGTTGTACCGCCGCCGCCGCCGCCGCCGCCGCCACCGCCGGCTGGTGGTGCTACCGGCACAGCCGGTCCGGGCGAAACAATATCGCTGCCTTGCGTACAAGCGGCGGCAAAGAGAAGCGCAAATGCGCTGACTGTGGTGCGAAGGGACATGACGACTCCTGAGATGTATGTGTCCAAATGCTCGTTTCTGGTCGAGCAACCAACCGCGTCCCTAGATTGTCCCAATGACACTTAGTTAACACTGAAATGACGGTTTTATTACAAGGGGTTAGAGGACGTTTTAGAACCAACCTCAAAGCCATCCGTACACATGCTTAATTGATTCTTTTACGAATCCCCGGCCCAAAAAGAACGAAATCGCTCAATCAGCTGTTTTTGATAATTTATTTGCGCCAGCTGCCATTCCGTTTGACCGGAATATTCATCCTTAGACGGATATTTTTGGTGCGCACCAAATTAACCACCCAGACACGCACAAAAATGGTCCGAAAGGTAAAACAAATTTTGAATTGGTACCCCGTGTTGCAATTCGGACACTGCCTGCGATCACAAGTCCAATCCCCGACGCAACCAAAAGCAAAAACGGCAAATTCAGCACGCCGAGCCAGGCGCCTAACGCGGCCAAGAGCTTGGCGTCGCCCAGCCCGATTCCCCATTCGCCGCGCCATTTTTGCCAGGCCCAGCCCAGTCCAGCGATTGCGCCATAACCGATCACCGCACCGAGTGTGCTCATCAATATGGCGCCTTGCAGCACGCCTGCCCAAATCACACCGGAAACGATCAACGGAAGCGTAAGCCAGTCGGGCAGCAAATAGCGATCAAGATCGATCGCGCTGAGCGCGATGAGCGCCAGACCCAGCCACAAGGAGACAAGCTGAGCTGTCGGACTCGAATATTTTGTAGATCCGTTCCAGATCCAGGCCGCTACGAACAGCGCGACCAAGACCGCCATCCAGACGAGCGTTGTTCGCATCGCCCGGCGCGGCAGCCCCTCAGTCATCCGTCCGCGTTCCGCTGGCATGGCCGCGAAACCCTTTTGCGACGACGAACAGTTCCGGTGAGCCGGCGCGGCTGGCAGGCGGTTTGACATGCCGCACCGTTTCGAAACTGCGCTTGAGCTCGATCATCAGTTCCCGCGTCGCGCCGCCCTGGAAGACTTTCGAGCAAAACGCGCCGCCGGGCACCAAATGGGCGCACGCAAATTCATACGCCAGATCGGCGAGCGCGGCCGTACGCAAACTGTCCGTGCGCCGATGCCCGGTCGTGTTTGCCGCCATGTCAGACAGAACAAGATCCGGCGGGCCACTCAATCCTTCAAGCATTTGCGCGACCGCCTCAGGGTCGGCGATGTCGCCTTCAATGATCAGCGCACCGGGCACCGGCTCAACCGGCAGCAAATCAATGCCAACCAACTCTTTCGCTTTCCGCTCAACACAGACCTGTAGCCATCCGCCGGGCGCACAGCCGAGATCAACGATACGCAATCCAGGGCGCAGCAACTTCGCCTTTTCATCGACCTCAATCAGTTTGAACGCGGCGCGCGCGCGATACCCTTTGCGCTTGGCTTCCTGGACATAGGGATCTGTGAGCTGTCGCTCGATCCAGCGTTTGGAGCTTTCCGACCGCGCATTGTGCGCAATCACTTTGCGCTCACTCATCCGGCGGCCGGAGCCCTTACTCTTGGCCGCATCCCCTTTCGGACCGCGCCAGCGACGCTTTCCATCATCCGTCATGGCGCCGGTCCTTCCGAGCTTTGCGATGTTGGGGCGTCCGCACCGCCATCTGCCGTTTTGCGACGCCGGCGTTGCCGACGCCGTTTCGGACCTTGCATCATCGTCAACAGCAAGCCTTCGCGAAGCCCCCGATCGGCAACCCGCATTCCAGCGTCTGGCACCAACTCCCACACCGCTTCGACGATCGCGCAGCCTGCCAGCATCAGCCCTGCACGCTCAGTCCCAATTGTCGGGAACGCTTGGCGTCCCTTCGGCCCCGCATCGCGTAGATCATGAATAACTTGCATCATGTCCGCCCGCGCCATCCATTGTCCGTCGACCCGGTCTCGGCGGTATTTGGTTAGGCCGAGATGGACACCAGTCAGACACGTGATCGTGCCAGAAGTGCCAATCACATGCGAGCGCGATTCGGCAAAACGGCGTTGTACCGATTTGGCATATTTCCAAGTCGCCAGTTGCTCGCGCGCATATGCCAGCATGGCGGGCATGGCGTCGGCCTCATCGAGATGGGCGAAGGCTTCGGTGAGCGTGACCACGCCGATCGGCAAACTGGTCCACGCCTTGATTGGTGGATCGCTCAGCAATCCCTTAAGTCCGCCCTTTTCGGCCTCCTTGGCGTTCACCAATGACAGCTCGGTGGAACCGCCGCCAATGTCGAGCACAAGGACATTCTCTGTTTCTGGCGCAATCAAATTGTGACAGCCCGCCAAAGCGAGCTTGGCTTCTTCATGCCCGCTTATGATTTTAAAGGTCAGACCTGTTTCATCGCGCACGCGAGCAACAAACTCCGCGCCGTTCTCAGCGCGGCGACAGGCTTCGGTTGCGATACACCGCACCTGAGCAACCCGTTTTGCTTTCAGTTTTGCCGAGATCTTTGACAGCGCATCAATCGCGCGATCCATGGCCGGCTCTGACAACCGGCCCGTTGCGGCTAGGCCCTCACCAAGCCGCGCAATCTGGGAGTGCGAGTCAACCACAACGAAACTGTCGCGTTTCCGCGCAGCGACCAGCAGCCGACAATTGTTCGTCCCCAAGTCAACCGCTGCGAACAACGGTGCCTTGTGCTTTCGGTGAGACCGCGCTCGACTGCCTGCCGCGCGGCCCTCACCACTTTTTTCATAAGCCATGTGCGGCCCAAATCTTGTGTGTTGGCTCAGGATGTAGCACATCAATGATTGATGGGCCAACGAGCAAAACCACGTCGCTTCCCTTTCAACCTGTTTCGCAAGCCGAAACCGGAGGTCGAGGCATCACGTGTGGAACCGCCAACGGAGCCCAGCTTGCCAAATGAAATCCCGACACGTGAAGCAAAGTACCAGATCGGCCAGGTCGTCCGGCACAGATTGTTTGATTTTCGCGGCGTGATTTTTGATGTCGATCCCGTCTTCGCGAACACCGAGGAATGGTACGAAGCCATTCCAGAGGAGGTTCGACCGGAAAAGGATCAGCCTTATTATCATTTGTTCGCCGAAAATGATCGAACCCACTATGTCGCTTATGTGTCGGAGCAGAACTTGACGCCAGACGACAGCGATGTGCGGGTCGCTCATCCTGACATTCCGAAACTGTTTGAAGTGACGGATGACGGCTATGTCCTAAAATCGGCGCAACGCAACTAAAACGCGGCCGCAATACCCACATTTGAAGCCAGCTTTGCCCATGCTTGACCCAAGTCAGATACGCGGCTTGTACGGTGCAGATACCCGATAAGTTCGGATCCTATCGCGGGATAAGGCCCTGCTTATCAATCAGCCTATCCAACACTTTATGGCAGCAACAAGCAGGCATCTCCATAAGAGAAAAACCGATACTCTTTTTGGACTGCGTGCGCGTAAGCCGCTTGCATCGTCTCCGTTCCCATTAGGGCGCTCACCAGCATGAACAAGCTAGAGCGTGGCAGATGGAAATTCGTCAGCAAACCATCGACAATTTGAAACCGGTAGCCTGGCTGAATGAACAAATCTGTCGGACCGAATACAGCGCCCAATACACCCGCCGATGTCGCTGCGCTTTCAAGCGTTCGCAGCGCCGTTGTCCCGACCGCGATACAGGCGCGCCCGTCTGATCTTATGCGATTGATCGCGGCCGCTGTTTCGGCAGTCACTTCGCGCGTTTCCGCATGTAATCGACCCGCATCAATCTGCTCAGGACGCAGGGGTTGGAACGTCCCTAAACCAACCCGCAACCGGACAAATTGTTCGAGCACGCCAGCCTCCGCCAAGGCTGCGCGCAGTTCGGGTGTGAAATGCAGGCCTGCAGTTGGCGCAGCGACTGACTCGGCGGGTCCATCGGCATAAACGGTTTGGTATCGTTCCAAATCGTCGGCGTCGGCCGGACGGCGCCGGGCAATATAAGGCGGCAAAGGCATTTGGCCGATTTCGTGGAGCTTGGCGTCCAACGCGTCCGCAGCCAAGTTGAAGCGCAGCGTGACCACGCCGGCATCGGCTTTGTCGTCTACGGCTGCGGTAAGGCCGTTTCCGAAGTCAATCTGATCACCAATGTGCAGGCGCTTGCCTGGCCGCGCCAGGGCACGCCAGGTTTGATCATCGACAGCTTCGACAAGATTGGCTTGGATGTGGATGTCATGTCCATCCTCAGAACGCGCCCGTCGAACGCCTTCCAAAGCAGCCGGTAAGACCCGGGTATTGTTGAAGACCAGCGTATCTCCTGTGGCCAACAATTTCGGCAAATCGAGGATCTGATGATCTTCGAGCGTGCCATCTTTCCGGACGACCAAAAGCCGCGATGCATCGCGGCGTTCAACGGGGCGCAGCGCAATCAAACGCTCCGGCAAATCAAAATCGAACGGCTTTAACCGATCGTCTTCTTCGCTCACTCAATCACCACTGCAGGCACCCTCGGCAGAGTGCAAATCTTCGCCCGCGTCTGATCTGCCGCTGCACGACGTTCCTGCCAGGCTTGGATCTCCGTTTTTTGAACATAGACGCGAGGTCGCGCGTCCGGGTCCAAATCGGTGAACAGTTTGGCACTCTGCAAAATGTCTGGATTGGGGATCGGAAACCCGTTTGGCGTGGGCCCAAGCTTGATCCCTTGAACAACGTCCAAGCCCTGCAAAACACGGCCCTTCGCCGTGTATTCTCGATCCAGGTGCTGACCGTCTTCAGAGATCAGAAAGAATTGCGCGTTTGCACTGTTTGGATCATCCGTCCGAGCCGACGACAAAACACCCGGGCAGTGCGGTATCCAGGATTCAACTTCACCATCAATCGACATCTCCGCCAAGAATTGGGCTTGCGTGCGAATTGGAAAACCTTTGTAAAATCCAGCACTTGCCGAATCCGCAGGCCCAATTGTGTCGATCGGAAACTCATTCGGATTGCGCCGGAATGTGAACTCCGCTTGCAAGGGCTCTAACATCTTGTCCGCGCCATGTGCCGCTTCGACATCGCCGCCCTGCGCCATAAAGCCTTGGATCACACGATGGAAAGCCGTGTTGTCGTACAAACCGTCGCGAACATAGGCTTTAAAGTGCTCAACATGGGCGGGTGCGGCTTCTGGCAGTAATTCTAGTATAATTCGGCCCTTGGTTGTCTCCATGAGCACGAGGTTTTCGGGCTCCACTTCGCGCCAATCGTCAGGTGCTGCCGCAACATCTTCAGCGGTGGGAAGTTCGATTTGCGCCGTTGAGGGAACGTGGCACGCGGACATTACGGCCGCGGCGAAACCAATTTGCGTCAATCGCTTGAAAATCACTGTTTATACTTCTCCAAGAGGTGCGTCTTCACGCGAGGCGAGACGAAAGGTGTGATGTCACCGCCAAATCTCGCTATCTCTTTCACCAGACGAGAGGCGACGGCCTGATGTTGAACATCCGCCATTAGGAACACAGTTTCAATCTCGCGATTCAGTTGTTCATTCATCGCCGTCATCTGAAACTCATATTCAAAGTCAGACACTGCACGCAAACCACGTACAATCACGCTGACCTCTTCAGCTTCAGCGAAGTGCATCAGCAAGCTATTGAACGGTTTAACATCGACAGTCGCCCGACCTGGGCCTGCCAGTGCGGCACACTCTTCCTCGACCATGGCGATCCGTTCTTCGAGTGTAAAAAGTGGCTTTTTGGCCTCACTCACCGCAACACCGATAATCAATCGGTCGACCAGCTTCATAGCCCGTCCGATGATATCGATATGCCCCATGGTGACAGGGTCGAATGTTCCCGGATACAGCCCAACGCGTTCCATACTTTCCTCCACGCGCCCGGCCTAACACCAATTCTTACGAGCGCTTAAGAGTCTTCTGTATCGTCTTCGCCGGCATCCTCAAGTCGGGCAACAGAAACAACGCGCTCATCTGTATTCGTCCGAAGCACCCAAACGCCACTTGTTGCACGTCCTGCGATACGGATTTGCTCGACCGACGTCCGGATCAATTGCCCCGCATCGGTCATCAGCATCACCTCATCAGACTCTTCGATCGGGAAGGATTGTGCAATCTTCTTGATCGGGCCGTCCTTCTTGTTCGATCCCCAGATATTGTGGGCGACCAGCCCTTTTCCGCCTCGCCCTGTGACGCGGTAATCATAGGCGGAAGACCGTTTCCCCATGCCGTCATCAGCGATGGTTAGAATAAACTCTTCAGCAGCCCCCAATTCGGCAATCCGTTCTGCCGAAAGCGCTGCTTCGGCGATGTCATCGCCGTCTTCGCTGTCATCATCAGCAACGGCAGAGAGATCAACGACATCTGCCTCATCATCCTCTTCGCTCACCGCCCGCCGCATTGCAGCCGCATGCCGGAGATAGGCGCGCGATTCCGCGGTCGTCACGGCAACGCTCCGAAGAATCGCCATGGCGATCACGTGATCTCCAGCCGCCAATCGGATCCCGCGCACGCCAGTGGAATTGCGTCCGGCGAAAACCCGAACATCGCCGACCTGAAACCGTATGCATTGCCCTAGCGCGGTCGTCAGGAAGACGTCGTTCTGATCATTACAGATTTTAACCGAAACGATGCCGTCATTCTCGTCTAGCTTCATCGCAATTTTGCCGTTCCGGTTGACCCGAATGAAGTCGGACAGCTTATTGCGTCGAACGGTTCCTGCGCGGGTTGCGAACATCACGTCAAGCTGTTGCCGCGCTTCCTCGTCTTCCGGTAGCGGCATCACGCTTTCGATCCGCTCATCCTTGGCCAGCGGGAACAGGTTGACCAAAGCCTTGCCACGCGATTGCGGCCCGCCTTGCGGCAAACGCCAGACCTTTTCCTTATAGACCATGCCTTCGGAGCTGAAGAACAGAATCTCGGTATGTGTATTCGCCATAAACAAGCGTGTGACGAAATCTTCATCCTTCATCGACACGCCGGAACGGCCTTTCCCACCACGCCTTTGGGTTCGATAGGTCGATAGCGGCGTGCGTTTGACATAGCCGCCATGGGTCACGGTCACGACCATATCTTCGCGCTCGATCAGGTCTTCATCGTCCATATCGGCGCCGCCAAAGGTGAATTCCGACCGCCGCGGTGTCGCGAACTTGTCCTTCACCTCATTGAGTTCGCCTCGAATAATGTCGAGCACACGCGGGCGAGACCGGAGAATATCCAGATAGTCGGCGATCTTATCGGCCAGGCCTTTGGCTTCGGTTCCGATTTCGTCGCGGCCAAGACCGGTCAGGCGAGACAGTTGCAAGGCGAGAATAGCCCGCGCTTGCTCGTCAGACAGATAGATCGAGTCTTCGCCATCCCAACGGGTCCGACGGTCGGCCACAAGCTCTAGAAGCGGCCCCATATCCATGATCGGCCAGGCTTTCTCGAGCAGACGGTCACGCGCTGCATTTGGATCGGGTGCGCGGCGAATAATCGCGATGATTTCGTCAATATTGGCCACAGCCAACGCCAAGCCGACCAAAACGTGCGCCCGGTCGCGCGCCTTGTTCAGCTCGAACTTGGTGCGCCGTGCAATCACTTCTTCGCGGAATCGGATGAACGCTTGCAGGATCTGCCGCAGGTTCAGCTGCTCTGGTCGACCGCCGTTAAGGGCCAAAATGTTTGCGGGGAAGCTGGTGCGCAACTGCGAATAGCGATGCAGTTGATTAAGAACCACATCCGGGCTCGCATCCTTCTTGATCTCGATCACGACGCGAATACCGTGACGATCGGATTCATCCCGCAGATCGGCAATACCTTCAACGCGTTTTTCGCGGACCAAGCCGGCAATTTTCTCAACCAAGCCAGCCTTGCTCACCTGATACGGAATCTCAGTCACAATAATCGCTTGGCGACCATTACGCATCTCTTCAAACTCAGTGCGCGCCTGCATGAGCACAGAACCGCGGCCTTCGAGCAGCGCTTTGCGTGAGCCCGCATAACCGAGGATCAAACCGCCGGTTGGGAAGTCAGGCCCAGGAATAATTTCGAGTAGCTCTTCATCATCAATCACTGGATTGTCGATCATGGCCAGCGTGGCATCGACAACTTCGCCGAGATTGTGCGGCGGAATATTGGTCGCCATACCAACGGCGATCCCGCCCGCGCCATTGACCAGCAGGTTGGGATACTGAGCAGGAAGAACAATCGGTTCTTTGTTCTGGGCATCATAGGTATCTTGGAAATCAACCGTATCTTTATCGATATCCGCCAATAGATATTGGGCGGCGCGAGTCATCCGTGACTCGGTATACCGCATCGCAGCCGGAGGATCATTGTCGATTGAGCCGAAATTCCCTTGACCGTCGACCAGCGGCACACTCATCGAGAAAGGCTGCGCCAAGCGCACCAGGGCATCGTAGATCGCGCTGTCGCCGTGTGGGTGATATTTACCGATAACATCACCGACAACTGCCGCCGATTTGCGGTAGGCCTTGTCCGGAGTGTAACCACCCACCTGCATCGCGTAGAGGATGCGGCGATGGACCGGCTTCAAGCCATCACGCACATCCGGGAGCGCCCGACTGACAATCACGCTCATCGCATAGTCGAGATAAGACCGTTTCAGCTCAGATTCGATGCTAATCGGATCAATACCCTCGGACTCGCTCGGGGCTTCAGAATCTTCTGGTGGCGTTTCGTCGCTCAACGATTTTATCCTTGCGAATGACAAGGCCCGAATCGGCAGGCCTACTCGTAAAAATACCTAGCAGTGATCGGCAGTTCCGACAAATCGTCAGCCCGATTTTTCGCAGCTCTACAGGGGTCGCAATTGATATTTCCAGCGCACTCAGCGCGTTTCTGTCGATTTGAACCTAGAATGGGATCTCATCGTCAAAGTCTTGGCTGAAATCCTCGGCCGGCCCTTCCATTTTGCGGGCCCCGTTTTGACCTTGATCATAGCTCATCTGACGACCTCCGGTTTGGCCTTCAGACCGAGAATCGAGCATGGTTAGGGTCCCGCCATAACCGCGCAACACGACTTCTGTGGTATACTTGTCGGCGCCACTCTGGTCTTGCCATTTGCGGGTTTCGAGCTGCCCCTCAATGTACAATTTCGAGCCCTTTCGAACATAGCTCTGAATGACGCGGATCAGACCCTCATTAAAGACCGCAATACGGTGCCATTCCGTTTTGTCCCGACGTTCGCCGGTATTCTTGTCCTTCCAAGACTCAGACGTCGCGAGAGAGAAGTTGCAGACTTGGCCGCCATTCTGAAATTGCCGCACCTCTGGATCTTGCCCAACATTTCCGACCAAAATCACCTTATTGACTGAACCTGCCATTCTCTGACCTCCATTTGCCTTCCGTGCCAAACCGTGTCCTTAGCGACACAAGACGCGTCTGTCGCGCCTATCCTGAACCTGTCCACATCATCCAGAGTTTGCGCCGCAAAACCAATTATTGTTCTGTTTTTGTTCGATATCATGACGCCGTACAAGGTTCAAGCTGTTGCAACATTGTTCGCAAAACTGCCTTGTATTCTGATGTTCACATTATGTTCTTGTGGTCAGTATCGACTCTCGCCACATATTCGGGCTTTCTAAGCGTTCAGCATCAAAGGCCGGATATGCCCTCCCTAGAGTCCCCTTACATTCGCGTGCGCGGCGCAAAAGAACACAATCTCAAAAATGTCGATGTCGATATTCCGAGAAATGAGCTGGTCGTCGTCACCGGCCTTTCCGGTTCTGGCAAGTCTTCTCTCGCCTTCGACACGATCTATGCCGAGGGTCAAAGGCGGTATGTCGAAAGTCTGTCTGCCTATGCGCGGCAGTTTTTGGAACTGATGCAAAAGCCAGATGTTGAAAGCATCGAAGGTCTCTCGCCTGCGATCTCAATTGAGCAGAAGACAACCAGCCGCAATCCAAGATCCACGGTCGGCACCGTGACCGAAATCTATGACTATATGCGCTTGCTTTGGGCGCGGGTCGGTATTCCCTACTCACCTGCCACCGGATTGCCGATCGAAAGCCAGACCGTCAGCCAAATGGTCGACCGGATATTGGAGCTGCCGGAAGGAACCCGCCTCTATCTGCTCGCGCCGATGATCCGAGGCCGAAAAGGCGAATACCGCAAAGAGTTCGCAGAACTACTCAAAAACGGGTTTCAGCGGGTCAAAGTTGACGGTGAGTTCTACGATTTGGAATCCCCGCCCACACTGGACAAGAAATACAAGCACGACATTGACGTTGTTGTTGATCGCATTGTTGTCCGAGAGGACATGCAGCAACGCCTGGCCGAAAGCTTTGAAACCGCCCTGCCACTCGCGAATGGAATTGCGGTGGCGGAATATGCAGACCTAGATGAAGGTGAAACCGAGCCAAAGCGCATTGTTTTCAGCGCCAGCTTCGCTTGCCCCGTTTCTGGTTTCACGATCCCAGAAATCGAGCCGCGCCTGTTTTCATTCAACAATCCTTTCGGCGCCTGCCCAACGTGCGACGGGCTCGGCCAACAACTTAAAATCGATCCGGCGCTCATCGTTCCGGACAAAGATCTCACTCTGCTGAAGGGGGCGATTGCACCTTGGGCAAAATCCTCTTCACCCTATCAAACACAAACGCTCCAGGCCCTTGCAGATCATTATGGTTTTGACCTGCAAACGCCCTGGAACAAGCTTTCGGAAAAAGTCCAAACCGTCATACTTCACGGCACCGCCGAAGAAGAAATCGATTTCGTCTATGATGATGGCCTACGCCGGTACGAAGTCCGGAAAACCTATGAAGGCGTGATCCCTAATCTGCAGCGCCGATCGCTCGAAACCGATAGCCAATGGGTTCGAGACGAAATCGCCAAGTTCCAATCCGCCGCAGACTGCCCGAGCTGTCTTGGCAAGCGACTCCGTCCCGAAGCGCTCGCCGTTCGCATTGCTGATCTGGACATTTCGGAAGCCTCCCGTTTTTCAATCCGTGAAGCCGGCGCCTGGTTCGAGAAGGTGAACGACACTCTGACCCCGCAATCACAGGAGATTGCCGGTCGTATCCTGAAAGAGATCAATGATCGCTTGACCTTCCTGAACGCGGTTGGCTTGGAATATCTTTCGATGAGCCGGTCTTCCGGCACCCTGTCGGGTGGAGAAAGCCAAAGAATAAGGCTGGCAAGTCAAATCGGCTCTGGCCTTACCGGCGTCCTATACGTGCTGGATGAACCCAGCATCGGCTTACACCAGCGCGACAATGAACGTCTTCTCGTGACACTGAAACGGCTGCGCGATCTCGGAAACTCCGTCATTGTCGTCGAGCATGATGAGGACGCGATCCTAACTGCGGACCACGTAATTGATATGGGACCACGGGCGGGCATTCATGGCGGCGCGGTGATTAGCCAAGGCACCGCCGCAGACATTCAAGCTGATGAGAATTCTCTAACCGGTGCGTATCTATCGGGCCGTGAGGAAATCGCGCTCCCCAAAACTCGCCGAAAGGGTTCCAAAAATCGGCACCTCACCATTCACGGTGCAAGCGGAAACAATCTGCAAACGGTAGACGCAACGATTCCACTCAGCACGTTTACGGCCATTACCGGCGTGTCCGGCGGCGGAAAATCGACACTCATCATTGAAACGCTCTACAAGGCACTGGCCCGCAAACTCAACGGTGCGAGTGCGCCCCCAGCGCCCTATACGAGCCTCTCCGGCTTGCAGCATTTGGACAAGGTGATTGATATTGATCAATCTCCGATCGGCCGAACCCCTCGGTCCAATCCGGCGACGTATACTGGCGCCTTTGGCCCAATTCGCGATTGGTATGCCGGTCTGCCAGAGTCTAAGACGCGCGGTTACAAGCCTGGGCGCTTTTCCTTTAATGTGAAAGGTGGTCGATGCGAAGCTTGCCAAGGCGATGGCGTCATTAAGATCGAAATGCACTTCCTTCCGGACGTTTATGTGACCTGCGACACGTGTGAAGGGAAGCGCTACAATCGAGAGACGTTGGAGGTCTTGTACAAGGGCAAGTCAATCGCCGACGTGCTCGACATGACAGTCGAAGAGGCCGAGAAATTCTTCGCGTCTGTCCCAGCCATCCAAACGAAGATGGAGACCCTCAATCGGGTTGGCCTCAGCTACATCAAGGTCGGACAACAAGCGACGACGCTTTCAGGGGGTGAGGCGCAACGCGTAAAGCTCGCCAAGGAATTGTCGAAGCGCGCAACCGGCCGGACTTTGTATATTTTGGATGAGCCAACAACTGGTTTGCACTTTGATGATGTGCGCAAGCTCTTGGAAGTACTGCATGAACTCGTTGAGACCGGAAACACAATCGTTGTGATCGAACATAATCTCGACGTGATCAAAACCGCCGACCACATCATCGATCTGGGTCCAGAAGGCGGCGATGGCGGCGGCAAGATTGTCGCCACCGGCACACCCGAAGAAGTCGCTAAATCCAAGAAAAGCTGGACCGGAAAATTCCTGGCGGACACACTGAAACGCCAGACGGATCGCCAAGCGAACCAAGCGAAACCCCCGAAGCCGAAAGCAAAATCAAAGGCGAAGCCGAAATCAAGGGCAAAGAAACCCACTCAAAAGAAGTCCGCGGCCGCCTAATTCTGATCGAACGCCCCGCGGCGCAGGTCTTCGCTCAACCGCACAGATTCTGGTTCGCCGGATAGACGATGCCGATAAACCTGGGTGTTTTCGAGGACACGCTGCACATAGTTACGCGTTTCGCTGAATGGGATGAACTCGACCCAGTCGATGGGATCCACCTCTCCCGCTCTCGGGTCGCCATAATCATTGACCCACCGCTTGGGACGCGACGCCCCCGCATTGTAAGCGGCTGCTGTCATGATGTAGCTACCGTTGAACTGGCGCAGCAATGTGTCGAGGTGTGCCCCACCCAGCGTCATATTGTAGCCCGGGTCATCTGTGAGCCACGACACCCGAAACGGCAATCCTTGTCGACGCGCCTCGAGCTGCGCTGTCCGTGGAACGAATTGCATGAGACCGCGCGCATTCGCGTGACTGATCGCAGCCGGGTTCATCTCGCTTTCTTGGCGAGACAGCGCAAGCATCAGAGACCGTTCGACGTCGGGCTCACGAAGCAGTGGATATTCAACAAGCGGATAGGCTGCATCGGCCGCGATGACGCCTTTGGCCATGCCGGCTTTGGCACCCCGAACACCAATATCTGAATAGTGGTATTCACGTCCCAATTCCGCCAACAACTGAAACTCTTGCGGCGTCGTTAGCTGATCATCCAGATGGTAAGCAAACTTGCGGAATGACGCATCCCAGCCATTCTCCGCAAAGAGGCGCATCGCAATCACAAGCGGTTTGGCATCAAACGCCGCACGGTGTTCTGGCGTGACGGCTTCAAGCTCTGGCAGTTCAATCAGATCTTCGTCGACCTCTTCAGCCGCCAACTGGCCGTAATAGGTGTAGGAATATTTGGCGGCATCAACAAAGCTTTCAGTTGCCGCAGCGGTATCGCCGAGCGCCTTGTGGGCGCGGCCTGTCCAATAGAATGCACGCGCCTTACTGATCGGTGTTCCAACGCCTTCTTGCAACGTCTGAAAGTGTTCGAGGCCACGTTCCGGTCGATCAAGATACCGCAACGCCACCCAACCGGCTGTCCATTCTGCTTGCGCAAAATCAATCCCGTCAGACATGCCATGCGGCTCTGACAATTCATAAGCGAGCGACCAATCACCGTCTTTGAGCGCGCGACGGACGGCGAGGTGTCGTTCGTCCCATAACCGGCTTCGTCCGGCCGGCGGGACATCCGCACCATCTATGTCACGCAACAGTTCTGTTACGCGGCTTGTCATGCCAGACCGGCGGCGCCATTGCGCACGGTCGAACAGCAAGCCCGGATGAGTTCTCAAGGCGGTTGGCACCGCATCAATCGCACGATCCACACCATTATAGCGCCGAATCAATCGAATTCTCGCATCCACCAAGGCCTGCCAGTCACGTGTCAGCAAAGACTTCAAGCGTGCTGCGTCCGATGTCTGTCGGGTCCACAATAGAAAGTCGACCCGCTTGCGGTGGTCATCCTGGGTGAGCTGGTCCCGATATTCGCGGTAAATCGTCTGACTGAGATCACGCGACAGCGTTCTGCCATGCCAGGCCTTGCGGATTTCTTCCAGCGCACGGTCTGGGTTTCCGGAGCGCTCCAAAGCGCGGGCATAGTTGAGATGACCCGCACCGCTTTTTGCACCGCCATGGCTCTCGAACCATTCAATCGTAAACGCCGAGTCTCTACCAGCGAGTTGCAGGCGATCCTCCGCCAGCGCTCGAATTGTTTCCGCCTCGGGCCAGCTTTCCAACCGAATCAAAGCGGCGTCTAACTCTCCGAACGACATACGCACGTCACGGCGAGCGCGGTACCATGTCAGAACATCTCGCGCTTTCGTGCCTGACAGTTGGCGTTCGATTTGGCGAACGCGCGTCCACTCGCCTTCATCAACAGCGTTTAAGCCGTCGCGCAGCGATTGCGCATCGGCGGTCGACAGCACATTTGACGCTGCGATGAGGTCGGGCTTCTGGCTTGGTGCGGGAATCGCAGCCGCCAGGCCTGCCTGCCCAAGCGCAGCAATTGTGAGGACCAGGAGCAGCGATAGTCGCTTCTGCATTGGGCGTGTCCGAATTCGATGTGTTACGCTATGAATCATGGCTAATGCCGGTATATGACCAAACTCGGGCATATCGCCTCATTCAGCAACCCGTAGTGTAAGTCTTGCAAATGTTTCATGGTTCGATCCCCGCTCTGATTACCCCATTCAAGAATGGGGCCATCGATGAGACCGCATTTGAATCCCTTATCGAACGGCAGATTGCCGGCGGTTCGTCAGCTTTGGTACCCTGCGGCACAACCGGTGAAGCTGCGACACTGTCACACGCAGAACACAGACGGGTCGTCGAATTGTGCGTCCAGATTTCCGCCGGACGGGTGCCGGTCATGGCGGGCGCAGGATCTAATTCCACACGCGAAGCCATCGAATTGGTTGCGCACGCCCAATCCGCAGGCGCTGATGCCGCTTTGGTCATTTGTCCATACTATAACAAGCCCGATCAGGCGGGACTCGAAGCGCATTTTAGAGCCATCAATGAGGCCGCGTCCTTTCCTGTGATTTTGTACAATGTGCCGTCACGAACCGCATGCGATTTGCTACCAGAAACCGTTGCCACCTTGGCAAAGCTGCCAAATGTGGTCGGGATCAAGGATGCGAGCAATGATCTTGGACGCGTGGCACAGCACGCCACGCTGACGGATGGCGAACAATTTTTCCAACTTTCCGGTGAAGATCCCTCAAGCCTTGGGCATCGCATGATGGGCGGAACCGGCTGTATTTCGGTCACCGCGAATGTTGTCCCAGAGTTGTGCGCTCAGCTTCACGCTGCCTTCGATGCTGGTAATGTTGAGGCCGCGCGTGAGATCGATCAGCGACTGATCCATCTCCACAAAGCGATGTTCTATGCGCCATCACCGGGGCCGGCGAAATATGTGCTTGCGAAGATGGGGCTCTGCTCCGACGAGGTGCGATTGCCGATCGTCGCGCCAAATCCTGAGACATGCGCTCGAATTGACGCCGCAATGATATTGGCAGGGTTTGGTTAGGCGATGGCGAAGGGAACCCAAACAAAGGGGCGGTCGGATGGCTTGGTCGCTGAGAACCGCAGATCGCGCTTTGACTATTTGGTCGAAGACACGATGGAGGCCGGCTTGATGCTGGTCGGTAGCGAGGTCAAGTCACTGCGCGAGGGCAAGGCAAATATTGCAGAATCCTATGCCAGCGTCGAAGAGGGCGGACTGTGGCTTATCAATGCGGACATCCCGACCTATGCCGGCGCCAATCGATTTAATCACGAGCCTCGCCGCAAACGGAAATTGCTGGTATCAAAACGCGAGCTGAGCCGCTTATCTCAAGCGGTCGAGCGCGCCGGCAGGACCATTGTCCCCCTAAAGCTCTACTTTAATGAACGCGGCATCGCGAAGCTGCTCATCGGGGTCGCAACAGGTAAGAAAAACCACGACAAACGAGAAACTGAACAGAAGCGCGATTGGCAGCGCCAAAAGGCTCGGTTGCTTAAGGATCATTGACGCCGAGCGCGCGGACGAACATGTCAGGATCGACATTACCACCGGACAGGATCACGCCGATCCGCTGACCCGTCCTTTTCCGCTTGGAAGAAAACAGTGCGGCAGCAAGAGCGACGGCACCACCAGGTTCAAGAACGACTTTCAAATGCCGGAAGGCGAGCTTCATTGCTGCCATGACCTGGTCGTCCGAAACGGTGTCTCCGCCAGCGAATCTATCCCGCCCAATATGCCACGGGATGTCCCCAGGAGTCGGCGTCAGTATGGCATCACAAATTGACCGAACTCCTGGCTCATTTCGGATCGTTTGACCTTCAGAAAGCGATCGCGCCCAATCGTCATGGCCATTTGGTTCTGCGGTCCAAATCTCCGTTTCTGCGTCACCGAAAGCGAGCGAGATGCCGGACACCAAACCTCCGCCGCCGGTGCAGCAAATCAATGCATCGAGCTGGCCATTTAAAGCAGACACCTGCTCTAACAGTTCCAGTCCCACTGTCCCTTGTCCTGCGACGATATATGGATCGTCAAAGCTTGGCACCAAGACTGCGCCAGTGTCTTTAGCGATTTGAGCGCCGATCTCCTCACGGCTCTCCATTTCTGGATCGTAAAGCCTGATCACGGCGCCATCAGCTTTGACGCCGTCAATCTTCACGCTCGGCGCGGTTTTCGGCATGACGATTGTCGCCTTTAAATCCAACCAACGTGCAGCTCGAGCGACGCCTTGCGCGTGATTGCCAGATGAGAACGCGACGATATCCTTATCGCCCAATTCTTGCTTCACACGGACCAACCGATTGGTTGCGCCCCGGATTTTGAAGCTGCCAGTGATCTGTAGACACTCTGCCTTGCAGAACAGCGACGCGCCAGCAAGACGATCCAAGGCATCTGATCGCAAAACCGGCGTCCTTGCGACATAGGGTTTTATGCGTTGCGCAGCTGCCTGCACATCGTCACGTGTCGGTACCTGGAGAGAGTCTGACGCCATCGCTAAGACAGCGATCAATCAGAAGCATAAGCTTTCAGCAAGTCTTTTGCGCCGGACGCAATTTCGGCGTGATCGACAGCGTGTGCGACAACGGCCTCAAAGTAACCAAGTTTTGAACCACAATCATAAGGGCGGCCTTCGAATTCGTAAGCATAGAAAGACTGCATTTCCATCAGTCTCGCCATTGCGTCTGTCAGCTGAATCTCGCCGCCTGCGCCAGTTGCCTGATCTGCCAAAAGATCGAATATCTCCGGCTGTAAAATGTAACGCCCAGTGATGGCGAGGTTTGACGGAGCATCATCGGTAGGTGGTTTTTCAACCATGCCACTCATTTCGATAAGCCGACCGTCGCGGGCTTTGGGTGCTATAACGCCATATGATGAAACACGGTCTTCGGGCACAGGATCAACCGCGATGATATTGCCACCAACCTTGTTGAACGCAGTGGCCATTTGAGACAGACAGGATGTCTCAGCTTTGACAATTACATCAGGCAATAGAATGGCAAACGGTTCGCGTCCAATGATGTCGCGAGCGCACCAAATCGCATGGCCGAGCCCTAAGGCTTCCTGCTGACGCGTGAAGCTTGCCCCACCTGCTGGAAGTCGAGTCTTTTCAACATCAGCAAGGATATTTGCTTTGCTGGATTTGGCACGCAGATTTGTTTCCAACTCGAATGCGAGATCGAAATAGTCTTCAATCGCGCTCTTGCCTCGTCCCGTAACAAAAACAATGTGTTCGATCCCAGCTTCTATTGCTTCATCGACAACATATTGCAGCGCAGGCCGATCGACCACTGGCAGCAACTCTTTTGGAACAGCCTTCGTCGCAGGAAGGACGCGCGTACCAAATCCTGCAACCGGCAGAACAGCTTTACGAACGGGCATTACACTCTCCTAAGGTCACCGATTTGACCAGCATTTCTTCGATCGACGTTTCGCGGCTCTGTATAACTCTCTACTCAAAACATCCAAGCGCCGGCAAAGGATAATGCCACAAAAAGCGTGACATAACGGGTCCAGACGGGTGCAATTTCCGGACGAAACTGAGCATGTAAGCGCAACTGCAACTGCCGTGCCGGCGAAATTTGAGGTGACTCAGATCCGCTGGTTTCGGCAATCTTTCGCCCCTCTACACCGCGTGCGTCAACGTTTGGATGCTTCTTCTGTTTGCTCTGCGCCATTGCTTTTCGATCCCCAAAGTTGAGGATCAATGGCCGCAAAAACGCTAATTTCGGTTTAAAGCTTGCCGATCAAACACACCCGAAACGACCGAATGCACTATAGCGAAGACTGAACATGCCCGCCGTCAACAACCAATGTCGTACCGGTCATGTAGCTCCCCGCGTCAGAGGCGAGCAAAAGCAGCGGTCCGGAGAGTTCATCATGTTCACCGAAGCGGCGCATAGGCACCCTCTTGAGCATTTTGCCGCCCTCCTCACTGAGAAGAAACGTATCGTTTATCTCGGTCTCGAAATATCCTGGCGCGATCGCGTTGACCCTGACACCGTAACGCGCCATTTCGAGCGCCATGATTCGTGTCATGTGCTCACACGCCGCTTTGGATGCAGAGTAAGCCAGCAAAGTGTAAGACGGCCGAAGTGCCGTGATCGAGGCTATGTTGATGATGCTCCCAGGTAGACCCGACTTAACCAAAGCGGCACCAAACGTCTTCGCCACCATGAACACACCCTTCGCGTTCGTATCCATCACCAAGTCATAATCCTCCTCGGACATGCTGGTAAAAAAGGAATCGCGAGACAGACCGGAATTATTGACGACAATTTGCGCCGGTTGCCCGTAGTGCGCGATGGTGGACGCTAAGGCCGCGTCAATCGAAGCACTATCAGTTACGTCCAACGCAACCGGCAAAGCGTCGCCGCCGTTTGACCTAATCTCGTCCGCGAGCGCCTCCAAGCGATCCAATCGGCGGGCCGCGAGCACTACTTTCGCACCTGCCTCAGCGAGCACTTTCGCAAAGTGGCGTCCAAGGCCAGACGAAGCGCCTGTGACCAAGGCAACTTTGCCATCCAAACCAAATCTATTGTTCACTTAGGCCTCCCTTTTTTATTCTGGTATCGGGTGGTCTAAACTGTTCGCTGCGCTCTGTCTTTGGCATTGGTCGCTTCAATCGCGTCGCGTGCGGTTTTCCACTCTTCATCTCCCCAACCGGCAAGTCGCGAGAAGTTACCTCCCGTTGCATTATATGCCGCGCCATCAATTGCGATGGTTTGGCCGTTCACGTATTCCGCGCCTGGCCCCAGAAGGAACACCGCCAAATTGACCAATTCATGCATTTTACCAATCCGGCCCATTGGGTTTGTACCGTCGCGGTTCATATCTTCGGTGGTCTCCGCTTGCGGTGCTAGGCGCTTGGTCATGCCCTCAGTTGGAAACGGACCCGGCGCAATTGCGTTGAACCGCAAACCATAGCGGCCCCATTCAACAGCAAGCGACTGGGTCATTGTATTCACAGCAGATTTCGACATTGCAGAGGGAACGACAAAAGGCCCGCCATTCCAAACCCAAGTTGTCAGGATAGAGATCACGCTGCCCTGAATAGATTGATCAATCCAGCGCTTACCAATGTCATGCGTCATGTAAAATGTGCCGCGGAAGACGATGTTAGCAATCGCGTCGAAGCCGCGAACAGAGAGGTCCTCCGTGCGGGCGATGAAATTACCTGCGGCATTGTTGACCAGTCCGGTCAACGCGCCATGTCCTGACCAGATCTTATCATTCATTTCCGTGATCGCATCGGCCACGCGAATATCGCACGCATGTGGGACGACTTTGCCACCATGGGCTGACATCAATTCATCCGCGGTCTCTTCGCAAACTTTGCCGCGACGCCCGCAGATATGTACCTCAGCGCCCAGCTTCAAAAAGCCTTCGGCCATTTCTTTGCCAAGACCGGTGCCGCCTCCGGTGATCAGGAGGCGCTGACCCGCCATTAAATCATCGCGGTACATTAATTTCGACGTATCCATGTGCGGACCTCCCAATCTTTGTTGTCTATTTTCGAAAGGGTAGTGTGAAAAGCCGCCAGAGGAACCACATCGGAAGAACAATTGTTGCGCCAGCAAGCGCGGGTTGCCAGAAATTGAACAAAGCCCAGCGCAGCGCTTGCAGCAATCCAGATAAGAAACCACTCAACGCTGACAGCATGTTTACGCTAGGATCGCGCGGATCATACTGACCTGCAAGCACCATGACACCGACCAAGATCGACAGCAGCGCAAGCTTCACCCAACCCCATACTGAGATCCCAAACAGGCGCACCAAGATGTGGCGTTTCTGTTTGCCGCTGGTCTCGGTTCCGGATTGCACAAGCTTTGGTTTTAGAGGACCCAAGGCTTAACTCGCTTGTTTCTGAATCTCCACTTGATGTGGGTACGGGATGGTAATGCCCTGAGCGTCGAACGCCTCTTTAACCCGCTTTATCAAGTCAAACTTCACGCCCCAATAGTCGCTGGCATAGACCCAAGTTCGGCTTTGGATATCCACGGAGCTTTCCCCCAAATTGACCACTTTGACAAAGGGTTCCGGGTCGCGGTGAATCCGGCTCTCGGATTCGATGATAGATTCGATGATACCCACGGCCTTATCCATGTCGTCATCATAGTCGATACCGAATGTGATATCGACTCGGCGCGTCGCATAACCACTATAATTCTTGATAACCCCATCGATCGCTTGGCTGTTCGGCACCATGACTTGAACATTGTCGACAGTGGCGAGCACGGTCTGGAACAGATTGATGTCTTTCACCGTCCCCGCAACACCCGCAAGTTCGACATAATCGGCTAGCTTATAGGGTCTAAAAATCATGATCATCACACCAGATGCGACATTGCCGAGCGCGCCTTGGAGCGACAAACCGATCGCCAGCGTGAGTGCGCCGAGGATCGCAACGAAGCTGGTCGCCTGAACGCCAAACACTTGCAGTACGGCAATAAACACAGCCGCTGTGATGGCCCAGCGCACCACCGATCCGAGGAAATTCCCAAGCGTGTCATCGATGTTTTCGCGCCGATTGGCGATTTTGCGAATGCTGCCACCAAGCCATGCTGCGACCCGTAGCCCAATCAGCAAGACAAGTAAGGCACCTACAACGCGTATACCGAAATCGACCAGAAGCGGGCTGTATTGAACCCACAGAGCGTCCATATCAAATGCGCTATCCGTACTTCCCATGATCACATCTCTCGAATTTGTTGTTTAAAATCTGAAGCCTAAAATCGCCATCTTTGGCCGCTTCGCCTTTTGAGGTCAGGTATGAGCCGGTGTGTTGGCACAGCAATAACTTGCTCGCGCCCAAGGGTGAAGGCCATTAAGCCGCCATCCGGAAACGCCTCTTCGAACGCTTGATCAAGAATATTCAGTCCGCCCGTGAAGGCCCCCAATGCCGGAAGAACAAGCCGTCGCCCATCCGTAACAAAGCACTTGCGCCGAACTGACCGATTTCGGCCTGACAATTTAGCGACTGGATGCAAATGCCCTGCGACTTCCCCGGCTGCTCCTGTCGGCTCGTGGCGGAATGTTAAAGCCCCAATCTTGACCTCTTTGGCAGCGGATCCACCTAGGAATTGTGGCGGATCTGGATCGTGATTGCCTTCAACCCAAATCCAGTCGCATTGCCCTGTCAGCGCTTGAATGCGGGCGACGCTATCCTCCCCCATGCGAGTCTCACTCGCTCGGTCATGAAAGCTGTCACCGAGGGACAAAACACGCCTCGCGCCTAGGGTATCCAATAGGCACTCAACACGAGTTAGCGTGGTATGTGTGTCGTACGGCGGAAGCATCTGACCACGGCTCGCATAGGATGACCCTTTTTCGAAATGCAGGTCAGAGACGATCAGTGTCTGTTGGTCCGGCCACCAGAGCGCACCTTCGGGTAGCGGCATGAGCATTTCACCCTGCACGTGCAAAATCGTCAAATCTGGATGCGAAAGTGCCGCCTCAGCCATACGGAAACCTTGGCGTGCGCCGCCGCCCGGGTCAATTCGATACAGCCGCGAAACTGTGAGATTTCCTCTATAAAGTATATCTGCCAGACTATGCGTATGAGCAGAATTCTTCGTTATCTGTCGCATCCGCAGGTCAAAATCGATGCGGCAATTCCTGTTCCGGAATGGGGCTTATCAGACCTCGGAAAAGACCGGGCAAAGCTCTTTGCGCGGTCTAAGTGCCTACTCCAAACAAAGTCGGTCTATTCGAGCGCTGAGACCAAGGCGATCGAGACAGGAAATACGATCGCAAAGAAGCTCGGCTTAAACCTAAATCTGCGCCCGGGGACTCATGAGAATGATAGAAGCGCAACTGGCTTCCTGAAACCCGACGAGTTTGAAACGGTTGCCAATGCTTTCTTCGCGGCCCCCTACGAAAGCGTCAGAGGGTGGGAACGCGCCATCGACGCCCAGAAGCGCATCGTCGAAGAAACACGCCAGATCATAGAAGACGCGGTCGATGGTGACATATTGATGGTTGGCCATGGCGGTGTCGGCACGCTGCTCCTTTGCCATTTTGCCGGGCTCGCTATCAGTCGAGAGCGTGACCAGCCAGCGGGCGGCGGCAATGTGTTCGCAGTCGACCTTTCGCGCATGGACATCATCCATCCCTGGAGACGCCTGGAAGACATCTAGTCGGATTACAAATGCAGGCTTGGCCCGCTCAATTTCGCGTGAGGGGTTTTGCACTTCTCTGCCCAGCATGATTGTGTTCCCTCATGGACGGAGCGCTCTTTAGTGTCATTGCGGGTTTCCAGCTCGCCGGCGCCAGCTTGGGCGTGTGCGAATTGGCACCGGAGAAACGGCCAGCGGCATTGGCCGAGTATCACGAGCTCGCCAACAATTGTCTGAGCCTGCCGCCATGGCCACTGGATTTCGACGCGGATCTGGAACGCTCTTTTTTGTTCCGCATCAATGAGGAAAGACGGAGCGCTGGCCTTCCAGAACTGCAATTGCGCCGACAACTCAGAGCTCCGGCTCGGTTTCATAGTTTGGATCAGATCTGGCACGAAGAACTGAGTCATGATGGAATCGGTGGACGGACAGCATCGGACCGCGTCGGGACCATGGACCGGACTTTGGTGTCAAATTCTCTGCAAGAGAATGTCGGCATGGTTGGCAGCGGCAACACAGCTGACGGGCTCATTGATCGCCTGCACCAAGCATTCATGGCGTCCGACTATCATCGCGATAACATATTGTCTAAAACAGCAACGCATATGGCCGTTGGCGTCGCGGTTGGCGAAGACAGCTGGTACGTCACGCAGCTCTTCGCCGGCATGGTTGGTGAGCTACCCAATCCTCTGGCGCTGAAGATTGATGCAACTCAAAATCTTCCATCGACAGTCTCTCTGACAGGCTGGCGTTTCGTCGGCTTCAATGTCCGCCGCGAAGAGATCAGCCTCCCAATAGAACTCGGTCAGGCTGGTGAAGCAGAGCTAACGCTTATCGGCAATCGTCCTCATTCGAACAATGAAGAGCTTGTCTATGTGATTGAGCTTCGTGGGCCAATTATCGACCTACAGAAAAAGTAATCGGCGACGCGGCATCAGTGCTTCTAGCCATCTTGTGCTAGGCTGAACCAAATCGAGTGTCCTGCCGGGAGCAAAAGCGTGATCAAAATCATTGAAGACCGAATGACGGCGCAAATTGAGGGGGATTTTGTCGTGTTCCTAATCGGTATGCGGATCAACAAACTCTTGAAGCCTTGGAAATGGATGCCGGTGGCGCAGGCCATGCCGCGAATGCTGATCGAACTCGCACAGAAACCGGAGCTCGGCTTGTTGCACGCGCGAACGCATTTCGGCCTCAGAAATGTTCTTGTCGTCCAGTATTGGCGAAGCTTTGAACAGTTGCACCAATATGCCGTTGAGCGAGATGCCGAACACTTGCCGGCGTGGCGGCAGTTCAACCAAGCCGTGGGCTCAAGCGGTGATGTTGGCATCTGGCACGAAACCTACCTCGTGCCGAATGGCGCGTATGAAAGCGTCTATGGGAATATGCCAGCTTATGGTTTGGGGCTTGCCGGAGAGTTGATTCCCGCCAAAGGCGCACGCCAATCGGCCAAAGGTCGATTAAGGCAAAGCGATGGTCAGGATCAACCAGTGACGGCTCCGGTTTAGAGGGCGCCAAGCTCCGCAGTCTGCAGGCTGGTTGCCGCAACGTGCCCGCTTGTGAGCTTGATCGTGCCGCCTATGCTGAATCGCTATGATCAATCGGAAGGCAGGCAAAATGGTTGAGGTCCACGGACAGTGCTCGGATAAATTCGCAGGCGTCAAAACCGTCTTCGAGAACAATTTCAACACCTATGACGAGATCGGCGCCAGCATTGCCATCACGATTGAAGGCGAGTTTGTTGTCGATCTTTGGGGCGGTCATCTCGATCGCGCAAAGACTGCCCCATGGCAGGAAGACACGATCACCAATGTCTGGTCGAGCACCAAGACGATGGCAGCAATGAGCCTGCATCTGTTGGCCGATCGCGGCGAGGTCGACTTTCACGCACCGGTTACGAAATATTGGCCCGAATTCGGCGCGGCTGGAAAAGACAAAGTCGAGGTGCGCCACTTCATGGCCCACATGGCCGGCTTGTCGGGCATGCAGACTAAGGTCGAGGGCGACGCGCTTTACGACTGGGATTGGATGGTCGGCGAGCTTGCCGCGCAAGAACCGTGGTGGGAACCTGGCACGGCGGGCGGCTATCACGCGCTTACCCAGGGCCACCTAATTGGCGAAGTCGTGCGCCGGGTCACAGGCCAAACTATCGGCGCTTTCTTCAAACAAGAGATTGCCGAGCCACTGGGCGCGGACTTCCACATAGGCACCGGCGATCAACATGTGCCGCGGATCTCTCCGCTCGATCCACCACCGGCACGCGATCCAATGCCGGATCAAACGTCGGTTGCCGCTCGCACCTTCGCCAATCCGCCGGTCGAGGCCATGCAAGCGATGGAGCCCGGCTGGCGCAGGGCAGAGATACCCGCAGCGAATGGCCACGGAAATGCCCGCAGCATCGTCCGCGCACAGACACCAATGGCCAATGGTGGAGAAGCTTTTGGTAAGCGTATCCTGTCCGAAGCTGCGACGCGCCGTGTCTTCGAACAACAGTGGAGCGGCACGGATCTCGTGCTGCAAATGCCGGTTGTTTATGGCCTGGGATATGGGCTGAACAATGATGCGGTTCCGCTGAGTCCAAACAAGAACACCGCTTATTGGGGTGGTTATGGTGGATCTCTGGTGATCATCGACCAGGATGCGCGGCTCTGCTTCTCCTATGTGATGAACAAGATGGAGGGCACAACGACCGGCGACATGCGCGGCGCGGGCCTACTGATGGCAGCGTATCAAGCGCTTATGTCTTAGACTTTGCGCGAAGCGTGGCCAGTCCGAGCAATCATACTAAGTCCGCGTGATGAGCACGGACACAAGTGACTTAAAACCGGCTGTCGATCCTACGATGAGCAGCGATACGTTCGCCCGCTGGTACTGGCCGGTCGCCGAGCTTCATGCCTTTTGCGATGCGTTACACATCTCAAAAGCAGGACGTAAATCGGAACTTCGCGCTCGGGTCACCGCGGCGCTGGCAGGAGAGGATGTGCCGGTCGCTCCAAAACGCGCCTCGAGCAAGACCAATTGGAGCACAGTAAGTCTAACCCGCGAGACACTGATTACGGAGGATATGTCGTTCGGCCCAAACGTACGCGGCTTCTTCAAACAGGAGATTGGACGCAAATTTGTGTGCCATTCTGATTTTATGGATTGGATAAGGGAAAATGCTGGCGCCACATTCGCGGACGCAATTGTTGCCTGGCAGATGATGGAAGACCGCAAGCGCGATCCCGATTTTCGGCGCGAAATTGCCAGCTGCAACAATTACCTGCAATATCTGCGCGATCTCCGGGATGCGCATCCGGAGCTGACTCTTGACCAGGCTAAAGAGTGCTGGGACGCCAAGAAGATGCGACCTGCACGGGACGGCTTCGTGGTTTATGAGCGTTCAGATTTGGAGTTTCTCGACCCCGCGACTGGCTAAATGTGCAACGCCCGGCCCTGCGAGGCCAGGACGCTCTCATGCATCATTTCTGACAAGGTTGGATGCGGGAAGATGGTTTCCATCAAATCCTGCTCCGTCAGCTCACCTTGGCGCGCAATCACATAACCCTGGATCAGCTCGGTCACCTCGGCGCCAACCATATGCGCGCCGAGCAATTCGCCGGTTTCCTCGTCAAAAATGGTTTTGACCAGACCGTCACCTGCCCCAAGGGCGATCGCCTTGCCATTACCGATAAAGGGAAATTTGCCGACCTTGATCTTACGGCCTGTCTCTTTGGCTTTCGCTTCCGTCAAGCCAACGCTCGCGACTTGCGGGTGACTGTAGGTGCAGCCGGGCACGTTGGACGCGTCGAACGGATGCGACGTGTTTGATCCGGCAATGCCTTCAACACAAATAACCCCTTCATGGCTCGCCTTGTGCGCCAGCCACGGGCCACCGGTCAGGTCCCCAATCGCATAAAGGCCGCGCACGCCGGTACGGCCAAAGCCGTCGACCGTGATGTGCGTGCGGTCCACTTTAACACCGAGTGCCTCGAGACCGAGACCTTCGACATTGCCGACAATACCAACCGCAAGGATCACGCGATCAAACTCGTGATCGGCCGCTTTGCCTTCCATCGCAATCGTGGCTGTCACCTTGTCCTTGCCTTTTTTGAGACCCTGGACCTGGGCGCCCGTATGCAGCTTTAAGCCTTGTTTCTCAAACGCCTTGCGGGCGAAGGTGGAGATTTCTTCATCCTCGGCCGGCAAGATCCGGTCGACCGCTTCAACCACGGTTACATCGCTGCCAAGCTCATTGTAGAAGCTGGCAAATTCGATCCCGATCGCGCCTGAGCCAATGACCAATAAGCGTTTGGGCAGAAGGTCGGGCACCATGGCTTCGCGATAGGTCCAGATCAGCTTGCCGTCCGGTTCGAGGCCGGCTTGGGGAATGGCGCGTGCGCGCGCACCCGTGGCCAGAATAACATGGCTCGCTTTGTACGCGGTGTCTTTGCCCTTGCCGTCTTTGACAATCACTTTCGGGGCGACGTCACCTTTCTCCAAGCGCGCTTCGCCTTCGATCACGGTGATCTTATTCTTCTTCATCAGATGCTTCACGCCTCCGGACAGCTGCGCGGCCACCCCCCGAGAACGCTTTACCACGGCCGGCAAGTCCACATCCACTTTGCCAATTTTCAAGCCGAACTGATCCGCCGTTTTGGCAAGGTGCAGGACTTCGGCTGAGCGCAACAGCGCCTTGGTTGGAATGCAGCCCCAATTCAAACAAACGCCGCCGAGATTCTCGCGCTCAACAATGGCGGTCTTCATACCGAGCTGGCTGGCGCGGATCGCAGCGACGTAGCCGCCGGGACCGGATCCAACAACAATGAGATCAAAATCTATCATACCTGGTCCCTATTCAAAGCAACATGCTTTCTGGGCTTTCGACAAAGCGCTTAAACGCCTGCAGCCAGATGGCGCCTTCGGCACCGCCTATCACCCGATGATCGCAGGTCAGCGTGACACTCATCACCGTGCCAACCGCAAGCGCGCCTGAGGCATCTACAATCGGTCGCTTCTCGCCCGCGCCGACCGACATAATCATGCCCTCAGGCTGATTGATGATGGACGCGAAATCCTTGATCCCGAACATGCCCAAATTCGAGATAGAGAAGGTGCCGCCCATATATTCTTGCGGTTTGAGTTTCCGCTCGCGTGCTCGGGTCGCGAGATCTTTCATCTCGGCAGAAATTTGCGCCAGGCCTTTTGTCCCAGCGTCCCGAATGACCGGTGTGATCAAGCCGCCTTCAATGGCAACGGCCACCGAGATGTGAGCCGCCTTGTGATAAGCGATACCGGCATCAGAATAGCTCGCATTGCAGTCCGGCTCGGCCATCAGAGCAAGTGCAGAGGCCTTGATCAGCAGATCATTGACCGAGATTTTGACGCCTTCCGGTGCGGCGTCATTGATGCCTTTCCGGGATGCCAGCAGCTTGTCCAGCTGAATGTCCACGGTCAGCGGAAAATGTGGCACCTGCATGAAGCTCGTGGCCAAACGCTTCGCCACGGTCTTGCGCATTCCATCGAGCGGTTTCAGCTCATAAGAGTCCGGTGCATAGACGCGGTCATCCAAGACGGTCGGTAGAATCAATCCATCTGGCGCAGGCGCAGATGCGGCCGTCGATGGCGCCGCCTGCGCGCCAGTCTGCGCGGCCTCCACATCTTTCTTGATGATCCGACCATAAGGCCCTGACCCTTTCAGCCCGGAGAGGTCGATGCCTTTCAGCCCCGCAATCCGCCGGGCGAGCGGGCTGGCTTTGATCCGGTCGCCGGATGACAGTTTGGTGGGGGCCAGCGCAGGCGTCGCTGGAGCTGGTGCCGCTTCCTTCTGTGCGACGGGTGCGGATTCAGTCGCCGGCTTCGGCGTTGGGGCCGAGGCGTCTGCTGTGACCGATGATGCGTCTTCGCCCTCTTCGGCGAGCACCGCGATGATCGAATTCACGGTGACACCTTCTGTGCCGCCCTCGATGAGGATTTGTGCAACGACACCTTCATCAATGGCTTCGACTTCCATCGTCGCCTTGTCGGTTTCGATCTCAGCGATGATGTCGCCCGGTTCAACCTTGTCGCCCGGTTTGACCAGCCATTTGGCCAGCGTGCCCTCTTCCATGGTTGGGCTCAAAGCCGGCATTGTGATTTCAATAGCCATGCTGATCTCCTAAAGCCCTTCGCAGACGGCGCGCGCCGCTTCGACAATGTTTGCGGCGTCTGGCAGGCTGAGCGCTTCCAGATTGCCCGCATAAGGCAGCGGCACATCTTTCTGGCTGACCCGGGCCGGCTGTGCGTCAAGATGATCGAACGCCCGTTCGGTGACGGCGGCGACGATCTCTGCGCCGACGCCCATGGGCTGCCAACCTTCTTCGCAGGTCACGATGCGATTGGTCTTTTGAACGCTCTCGACAATGGTGTCCAAATCGAGTGGACGGATCGATCGAAGGTCGACCACTTCGGCGGAGAGGCCATATTCCGACTGCAATGTCTCCGCCGCCTCAAGCGCAAAGCCCACCATGCGAGAATAGGCCACCAGCGTCACATCCGTTCCAGCCCGTTTGACCGCTGCTTTGCCGATCGGCAACGTATAGTCATCGAGCTGCGGTACCGGGAATTCTTTGCCGTAGAGCAATTCATGTTCGAGAAAGACAACCGGGTTCGGATCCCGGATCGCTGATTTGAGAAGCGCCTTGGCATCGGCAGCATCATAAGGCGCCACCACTTTCAAACCCGGCACATGTCCATACCAGGCCGCATAATCCTGGCTGTGTTGGGCTGCGACGCGAGAGGCAGCTGCGTTTGGTCCGCGAAACACGATCGGGCACCCCATCTGGCCGCCGGACATATACAGCGTCTTCGCCGCGGAGTTTACGATCTGATCGATGGCCTGCATCGCGAAGTTGAAGGTCATGAACTCGACAATCGGTTTCAGACCGCCAAAAGCGGCACCGACGCCCAGCCCAGCAAAACCATGTTCTGTGATCGGCGTGTCGATGACCCGTTTCGGACCAAACTCTTCGAGCAGGCCGCGGGTCACTTTGTAGGCGCCCTGATACTCGGCGACTTCCTCACCCATGACAAAGACGGTGTCGTCGCGGCGCATTTCTTCCGCCATGGCATCGCGCAGCGCGTCCCGAAGGGCGGTTTCGGCATACTCGGTTCCGTCCGGAATGCTTGGGTTGATCAGCGTTGGGCTCGGCTGGTGGTCCGGAGCCGCCGGCTCAACAGCGGGAGTTGGCGGTTCGGTTTCGGTGGCCGCAGCAGCAGTGGTCGGCACGGGCGCGGCAGCGACGGTTTCCGCCGTCTCTCCCTCTTCAGCCAGCATGGCAATGACGGCATTCACCTTCACGCCTTCAGTACCTGCTGGCACGACGATCTTGGCGAGGCGACCTTCATCGACGGCTTCGACTTCCATGGTCGCCTTGTCCGTCTCAATCTCGGCCAGAATGTCACCCGCGGTGACCTCATCGCCTTCCTGCTTCAACCATTTGGCGAGCGTGCCTTCTTCCATAGTCGGGCTGAGTGCCGGCATCAAAATCTCTACAGACATTTTAGGCGCAGTCCTTCTTGGGAAGCTCAGGTGTGATCGGCACACCCGTTTCGTCAAACGGAATATCAAAGCTAAAAGCGCTTGGAGATGGCCCCATCCTCTCAAGCATCTCGAGTTTCGCCGCCGCTTCTTCGGGACTGGGAATATGACCTTCCTCAATCCACCAAAGCACCATGATCTGCTGATTAAGTGGGACAAACCAATCTGCGCGATCCCGGATCAGCTTGGCGTGCGCGGTCTTGTAGACAAAGTGGTAGAGGCTTTCGAGGCTGTCCCAGACCGACATGTTGAGCAACATATCCTTGGAACCGGGCATTCGGAGATCCAAAGCCCCATCAAGCTCGCTGCCATCGACCATGCGCCAGACAAAGCCTGGGGACCGGTCCGCTAATGCGTTGATGGTCTCGATACGTCCGGTGAAGCCTTCCATTCGAGGATCGTCAGCAGGGTAAAGCAATTCACCGATATTGAGTTGCGCCAGATGCATCAGATTACGCCTCCACTGGACGTAGCACGTCCGTCCATAGTTCCGCCGGATCCGGCTCTGGGCTCTCCAGTGCGAAATCTGCTGACGCTTTCACAGTGTCCCGGACATCTTTGTCGATCGCTTTGAGCTCGTCTTCGGTTGCAAATTCATGTTCGAGGATCAGCTCTTTCAAACCTTCAATCGGATCCGAATGACTGCGTATATCGTCGACCTCTTCGCGCTTGCGATACTTCGCTGGATCCGACATGGAATGACCGCGATAGCGATAGGTCTTCATTTCAAGAATATAGGGGCCTTTGCCAGACCGCGCGTGTTTGACAGCTTTTTCACCCGCCTTTTTGACGGCGTAGACATCCATGCCGTCGACCTCTTCACCCTCGATTTCGAAAGAAATGCCTCGCTTGTACAATTCGGTTTCTGACGCGTGCCGGTACAGGCTCGTGCCCATCGCATACATATTGTTCTCGATCACGTAGATCACAGGCAAATTCCAAAGCGACGCCATATTAAACGCCTCATACACCTGCCCTTGATTGGCCGCGCCATCGCCGAAATAGGTCAAGCACACTGCATCATTGTCTTTGTAATTATTGGCGAAAGCGAGCCCCGTCCCAATCGGAACCTGCGCGCCAACAATGCCATGCCCGCCAAAGAAATTCTTTTCACGCGAAAACATGTGCATCGAGCCACCCTTGCCGCGGGAATAGCCGTCTTCGCGACCCGTGAGCTCCGCCATCACGCCTTTCGGATCCATACCGCACGCGAGCATATGGCCGTGGTCTCGATACCCGGTGATCACTTGGTCGCCCTCTTGTATGCAAGCCTGCATGCCGGTCACGACCGCCTCTTGGCCGATGTAAAGGTGGCAGAAGCCAGCAATTTTGCCCATACCGTAAAGCTGTCCGGCGCGTTCTTCGAATCGCCGAATAAGCAGCATTTCTTGGTAATATTGGAGCGCCTCCGCCTTCTTAGGCTTGATGCGCGACCGGGTTGTACTGGACTTTGCCATCTTTGGCTCCTCACCTGTTACTGGGTGCATACGTAAAGCCGTGGGGGGACGTCCAGTCTTATCTCCTATTCATATTTGCAAAGCTCTGTGATCCGGTCGTGAGGATCACTTCGTCGGAATAGACAAAGCCGAGCTCGCGGCGCGCCAAATACTCAACCAGATCCGCATCGACTTGTCCGGGCATCAGCCGCGCAATGTCTGTTTCCAACGCATCATTTTCGGCGCGAAGAATTTCCAATCGGTTTTCTTTGTCCGCCAACTCGGCCTGCATATCGCTCCAGCGGCCAAGCCCCTGCTCCCCGGCGAACGCGTGATACGCAAAATATATAATCGCCAGGGTCAACAGACCGCCGGCCCATTTCGAGATCATGTCGCCCTCCGCTTGAGCGAATCATTGCCCAACAGAGTTAATGAAGCGCTAAGCGTTGATCAGAGATCGGCCGGCATACAACGCCGCTGCGCCGAGTTCCTCTTCAATCCGGATCAGCTGATTATACTTTGCCAGCCGATCCGATCGCGCAAGCGATCCTGTTTTGATCTGCCCACAGTTCACCGCGACAGCGAGATCAGCAATCGTCGCATCTTCGGTTTCGCCAGAGCGGTGCGACATAACCGACGTGTAAGCATGGCGATGCGCCAATTCGACCGCGTCGAGTGTCTCCGACAGCGTACCGATCTGATTGACCTTGATCAAAATGGAATTGGCCGCTCCGCGTTCCAAACCCATTGCCAGACGCTCGGGGTTTGTCACGAAGAGGTCATCGCCGACCAATTGGCAACGATCACCAATTGCTTCGGTTAAAGCCGCCCATCCCTGCCAATCATCTTCGGCCATTCCGTCCTCGATTGAAATGATCGGATAGCGATCCACCAGATCCGCCAAGTAGCTTGTCATGCCTTCGCCATCGAGCGATTTGCCTTCGCCAGCGAGGACATATTTACCGTCCTTGTAGAACTCGGTCGACGCCGCATCGAGCGCCAGCGCAACGTCTTCGCCAGGCGCATAACCGGCTGCCTCAATTGCCTTCATGATGAAACCAAGCGCATCATCGGTGGAGGCGAGATTTGGCGCAAAGCCACCTTCGTCGCCAATCCCGGTATTGTGACCTTCGGCGCTCAGCGTCTTTTTCAACGTGTGAAACACTTCCGCACCAATCCGTACCGCATGCGCGATATTCTCCGCCGCGATCGGCATAATCATAAATTCTTGAATATCGATTGGATTGTCAGCGTGCTCTCCGCCGTTGATGATGTTCATCATCGGTGTCGGAAGTATGCGCGCATTGGTTCCACCGACATAACGATACAGTGGAAGGCTTGTACTCTCGGCAGCCGCTTTCGCAGTCGCCAGCGACACGCCCAAGATCGCGTTCGCGCCCAGTCGCTTTTTGTTGTCGCTGCCATCGAGCTCAATCATCAAGCCATCGACGAGACGCTGATCGGTTGCATCAAGTCCTTCAAGCTCATTTGCGATCTCGCCATTTACCGCATCGACCGCGTCCATCACGCCCTTGCCAAAATAAGGCTCATCTCCATCCCGCAACTCATGGGCTTCATAAGCCCCGGTAGATGCGCCTGACGGGACGGCCGCCCGTCCGAACGAGCCATCATCAAGTGTCACATCGACTTCGACGGTTGGATTGCCTCGACTGTCCAGGATTTGTCGGGCGTGAATGTCGACGATCTCGCTCATGAAAAGCTCCTATTGGGAAGACTGAGATATTCAAAGTTGCGCAGGCGTTACTGTGCCGCGACACACTTCGCAAGCGTCGTGCCAGCGATGTCAGGATTCTGTAATGCGAATAGCGCCCTAATTCTCTTTCCGATCGCGCGGGATTCGGCGTTTCAAGCCGAGGTGAGCCGACGAAAGATCACGCTCAAATTATTTGCCGGCATGTCGATGACTTGGTCGAGCAAAAGACCGGCACGCTCCGCCAACGGAATGAGATCATGCTCGAGATCGCGCACCCCCCAATCCGGATCCCTGCGCTTAAGGTCGGCGTCAAAACTAGCATTGGAAGCCGCCATCTCACCGCGGCGCGCAAAGGGCCCGTAGATCATGAGCTTGCCATATGGCGCCAATGTGCGTCCTGCCCCCGTCAACAATCCTTCGGCCACAGAAAACGGCGCGATGTGGATCATGTTCGCGCAAAACATACCGTCATGGGCGACATGGCCTCGAATCGTTGGCCATTCATCAAGCGACGCATCAAGCGCAAGCGGTCCCAAAAGGCGATCATGATCGGCAAAGTCGCGCCAGGCTGACTGGCTCACCAAACCACTCGGATCGACATCGCTATAGGTCCATCGCAAGTCAGGACAAAGCGTCGTCAGATGGTAGCCATGCTCGCCCGTACCGGAGGCAATTTCCAGAATACTGCCCTTGGTCGGCATATGCTTTAAAAAGACCGCGCAGATCGGATCCAGATTGCGGGCGATCGATGGGGAACTGCGCCGGCCATCGGCCGCTTCCTGGCGTTTCTCGAGCGCAACGGGATTTCGTTTTGTCGGTTCGCTCACGTACCAACCTCAAACGGGAATTGCTCCGTGTCGACTGTGGCTTGGGCGCGAGCATTATAGCGTGGTCCGACCGGTTTTTCGGGTGCGAATGCCAGATCGAGTTCAGCGACGAGGTCCAAAGGCAGCGAAAAATCTGCAGCGGCAACATTGTCACTCAAATGCTGCGGATTGGTCGTCCCCGGGATCGGGATCACATGCGGGCCTTTCGCCAACAGCCAGGCCAACGCCAATTGCGCGACGCTGCAGCCGGCGTCATTGGCCGCTTTTCTCGCAACCTCTAAGAGCGGTAAGTTGTCACCATAATACGCATCTCCGAACCTCGGAAAAATGTGTAAGCGCATATCGCTTTCATGCATGCTCGCTGGGTCGACAGGTGGATCCGCAAGAAAGCCACGACCAACAGGCGAGAAGGCTACCAAAGCAATATCGAGGTCGGCGCAAGCCTGCATCACGGCAATTTCAGGATTTCTTACCCAAAGCGAATACTCAGACTGGAGTGCCGCAATCGGATGAATGGCATGGGCTCGACGCACGAGGCCCTCGCCCATTTCAGACAGGCCAATATATCGAATTTTGCCCGCATCAACACAGTCTTTGAGGGCACCAACCGAGTCCTCGATTGGCACGTTTGGATCCGGCCGGTGCATATAATAGAGATCGATTCGATCTGTCCCGAGGCGGGCCAGGCTGGCATCGCAAGCCGCCTTTATCGTCTCAGGACGTCCATCCAAGGTCCGCTTTCCATCACTGAAACCGAGCACACATTTTGAGGCAAGAAAGATCTCATCACGGCGCGCCCCGAGCGCTTTCCCGACCAATGCCTCATTGGTTCCCAGTCCGTAAATTGTTGCCGTATCGAAAAAATCGCACCCCTCATCCAAGGCCTGATTGAGCAGCGCGATCGCAGCCCCCTCTTCTGTCGGTGGGCCGTAGGCGTGGCTGAGATTCATACATCCCAACCCAATCGGATAAACCGTGTCGTTACCAATCCGGCGTGTCTCAACCATACCGTTTATCCTCTTGGCGAGAAACGATCGCGAAGCTCCGGCTTCAAGATTTTACCGTTTGCGTTGCGCGGTAGCGGCTCGTCCTGAAATTGGATCTCGACGGGAACTTTAAACGCGGCGAGGTGCTCCCGGACATGCGCTTGCAGTTCGGCTTCTGTCGCAGACATGCCCGGTTTCAACTGCACAACTGCGCCCACTTCCTGACCCAGCACTTTGTGCTCAATCCCGACAACAGACGCATCCATGACGGAGGGGTGATCATACAGTGCGCTCTCGACCTCGATGCAGTAGATGTTTTCGCCGCCCCGGATCAGCATGTCCTTTGCGCGGTCGACAAGATAGAGAAAGCCTTCCTCATCCAAACGGGCCAAATCACCCGTCACCACCCAGCCATCGACAAAGGTTTCAGCAGTTGCCTCTTCTTTGTTCCAGTACAGACGGCAATTTGACGGACTCTTGCACCAAAGCTCCCCGACTTCGCCGGGCGGAAGCTCATTGCCGTCCGGGTCGACAATCTTCAGCTCAACAGCCGGTGGTGGCGCCCCCGCGCTGTCAGGACGATTGACATAATCCTCACCGATATTGAGCGTCGCCGTTGCACATGTTTCTGTCATGCCCCAGCCATTGCCTGGCGCGGCATCGGGAATGCGTTTCTTGATCGTGGACACCAGCTCGGGCGCCGAAGGGGCACCGCCATAAGAGACAGCCTGAATTGATGACAGATCATATTTTTCGCGATCTGGGTGTTCGAGCAGCTGCCAGGCAATCGCCGGCACGCCGCCGACAGCGGACACTTTCTCATGCTCGATGATGGGCAGTGCTTGACCAGCGTCCCATTTGTACATGGAGACAATCTTATCTCCGCGCAGCATGCTCGGAATCAGGATCGCGAACGCGCCGGTCGCGTGAAAGAATGGTATTGCGAGCAATGTGGCTCCGGGTTCGCGCGCTTCCGGATCTGGCGGCATCTCACCACGACGCAGCAGCATTCGGGTTTGGCATGTCAGAGAGTTGAACATGTTCGACACAATCGCGCGATGCGTAGCCAGCGCCCCTTTTGGACGCCCTGTCGTACCAGACGTGTACATGATCGTGGCGTCATCGTCTGGATCAATCGCGATGGGAGGTAGCCCTATGTTTTGCAGCCGACTCCAATTCCCAACCGGTCCGTCATTGTCGCACGAGCCGTGAAGCCGGAAAGCGATACACGCATTCAGTCGCTTGAGCATCATATCGGACC
>JBCAWZ010000004.1:0-24866 GCA_038534315.1 Pseudomonadota bacterium
CGCATATGAACCGTCCGAACCTGAGATCCTCGAAGCACTGCTGCCGCGCTATCTCAACACACAGATCCTCTCAGCATTGCGCGTCGCATTGTCCATCGCCGTCATCGAGGCGGCCTGCTCGCCTGCAGCGTTTTCGAGCATTGCTGAGAGGATCTGTGTGTTGAGATAGCGCGGCAGCAGTGCTTCGAGGATCTCAGGTTCGGACGGTTCATATGCGTAAATCGCCCCTTCCAGATCAATCATTTCAGCGTCATCAGGCGCCTGAGCAGGTATCATTTGTCTGGCAACCGGACTTTGCGTCAGGACGTTTTTAAACTCGGAAAACACCAATGTGGCGACATCGAACTCACCCGCTTCATAACGTTTGGTGAGATCGTTCCCTAAGCCGATTGCAAAGGGCGTGAATTTGTCTTTCGCGTCGGACAGATCGACATGGTCGATAAACAGGTCCGCATAAGTGTGCTTGAGCACTTCGCGGCCTTTCTTGCCAACCGTAATGATTTTGACCGTTTTGCCGTCAGCCCTGAGCTCTTCAATCTTTAGACGCGCGGCTTTCGCGGTGTTTGAGTTGAAACCGCCGCAAAGACCGCGCTCTGCTGTCATAACAATCAACAGATGGATGTCGTCCTTGCCTGTTCCGGTCAGCAGTTTCGGACCGCCCGCACCTTCGCCCATCGCCGACGTCAGATTCGCGACAACATTCGCCATGCGCGTTGCGTAAGGCTTTGACGCCTCGGCAGCTTCTTGCGCGCGACGCAGCTTCGCCGCGGCGACCATCTGCTTCGCTTTGGTGATCTTTTGCGTGGATTTCACGCTTCCGATCCGGTTTTTCAGTTCCTTGAGGCCAGACATTGGGTCTGCTGCTCCCAGTTATGAGGTTCAGGCTTACCCGAAGGTCTTTCCAAAGGCTTCAAGCGCTTCCTTGATGCCAGCTTCGATGTTGTCGGACAGGGCTTTCTCGTCGCGGATCTGCGCGAGAAGCTCTTTCTTCTCACTTCGCAAGTATGACAGAAGACCAGCTTCATAGCGCGTCACGTCCCTGGCCGCGACGTCATCGAGGTAGCCACGCGTTCCCGCATAGATGACGCAAACCTGCTCTTCCATCAGCAGTGGGCTGTATTGCGGCTGCTTGAGTAATTCCGTCAACCGCTCGCCGCGACTGAGGAGTTTCTGCGTGGCCGCATCGAGATCCGAGCCAAACTTCGCAAAGGCCGCCATTTCGCGATACTGCGCGAGCTCACCCTTCATCGAACCGGCGACTTTCTTCATCGCTTTGGTTTGTGCGGCAGAGCCAACGCGCGAAACCGACAGGCCGACATTCACGGCGGGGCGAATACCCTGATAGAACAGATCTGTTTCCAGGAAGATTTGGCCGTCCGTGATCGAAATCACATTTGTTGGGATGTAAGCCGAGACGTCGTTTGCTTGTGTTTCAATAATCGGCAGAGCGGTCAGCGACCCCGCGCCGAAGTCTTCATTCATTTTCGCAGCGCGCTCAAGCAGGCGAGAGTGAAGGTAGAAGACGTCCCCCGGATAGGCTTCGCGGCCTGGTGGGCGGCGCAGCAACAAAGACATTTGGCGATAGGCAACCGCTTGCTTGGATAGATCATCATAAATGATCAAAGCATGCATACCGTTATCCCGGAAATATTCGCCGATTGTGCAACCGGTAAATGGCGCAAGATACTGAAGCGGAGCAGGCTCGGACGCTGTCGCGGTCACGATCACGGTGTAATCAAGCGCGCCGCGCTCTTCGAGTGTCTTCACAACTTGTGCAACGGTTGAGCGCTTCTGACCCACAGCAACATAGACGCAGAACAGCTTCTCACTGTCGTCTTTGGCTGCGGCATTGGTTTCTTTTTGATTCAGGATCGTATCGACGCAGATCGCGGTCTTACCGGTCTGACGGTCACCAATCACCAGCTCACGTTGGCCACGACCAACCGGGATCATCGCGTCAATCGCTTTGACACCGGTCATCATTGGCTCATGTACAGATTTGCGCGGGATAATGCCAGGCGCTTTCACGTCAACACGGTTCCGCGCGTCAACATCGGTCAGCGGCCCTTTGCCATCGATCGGATTACCGAGCGCGTCAACAACGCGGCCGAGAAGACCCTTGCCAACCGGTGCCGAGACAATCTCGTCGAGACGCTTAACTGTGTCGCCTTCTTTAATGCCGCGGTCGTCACCGAAGATAACGACACCGACATTGTCGCTCTCCAAGTTCAGCGCCATGCCTTTGATGCCGCCGTCAAACTCGACCATCTCACCAGCTTGAACGCTGTCGAGGCCGTAGACCCGGGCAATCCCGTCACCGACGGAAAGGACCTGACCGACATCTGCGACTTCGGCTTCTGTGCCAAAGTTTTCGATCTGTGATTTGAGGATGCCGGAGATTTCTGCTGCGCTGATGGACATAGAGCTCACGCCCCCTTCATTGCCATGTTCATTCGATTGAGTTTTGTCGCGATACTCGCATCAATCAGCTTCGATCCGATCCGCAGCTGTATGCCGCCGATAAGATCCGGATCGATCTGGGTTTCCAGTTCGATGTCGCTTCCGATGCTTTCGCCCAAGATGTCTTTCAACTGGGCGGCTTGTGTGCTGTTCATTTCGTGCGCCGTGATTGCAACAGCGCGCTGGATGCCTTGGTGTTTCGTATATAATGTATCAAAGGCAATGGCCGCACCGAGTAGATCTGACGCGCGACCATTCTGCGCCATTGTGCCGATAAAGTTCACAACAATGGTGCTCAAACCTGCTTTGCGGGCAACTTCGACGAGGCCTGTCACTTTGTCTTCTTTTTGAAAGGCCGGGCTGTCGAGAAGCAACATCAGATCGTCGCTTTCCTCTGCCATTGACCGAACCGATTTTAGATCGCTGTCCACAGCGCTCAATTCGTCTTTGGCGAGCGCCAGTTCAAAAACCGCCTCAGCATACCGCTTGGCGACGTCACTAACCGAGGAACCTTTTGGAGTGGTCAATTTTCCATCCATAAACATAGGTGGCACGGCACCCGGAAGGGCCCGGCTTCGAACTTCGAGCGCGCTTAGCACTTCGTTTCTAGGCTGACAACAGGCTGTGGTCGGTCATTCTGTCACTGCTGTGCACAATGCCGGTCAAAGAAAGGAGTAAGGATCGATGTCGATCGAAATTCGAATCGATGCAGGCGCGGTTAACTGTGCCAGCCAGCGGTTCATATAGGCTGACAAATCGACGCTTTTGCGAGCGGTAATCAGAAAGCGCTGCCGGTGTCGTCCGCGCACCACGGCAATCGGCGCGGGCGCTGGCCCGTAAACAGTGATGCCATCACCATTCGGGGCTTGTTTTCCAGCGTGCTGAGTAAATGCTTGAAGCAGATCTTCGTTTGGTCCGGAGACGATCAGTGCTGCCATACGGCCGAAAGGCGGCATATCTAACTCCGCTCGAACGTCGCGCTCGACTTGCAAAAACCCGTCCCGATCGCCGAGTTCAAGCGCCTGCATCGCCGGGTTGTCTGGCTGATAGGTTTGAACCATGGCGCGACCCGGTCGATCTGCCCGACCTGCCCTGCCCGCAACCTGACTGAGCAATTGATACGTCCGTTCACCTGCGCGCAAATCACCGCCCTGAAGGCCCGAATCGGCATCGACGATTCCCACCAAGGTAAGCCCTGGAAAATTGTGACCTTTGGCGACGATCTGCGTACCAATCATGACATCGATCTCGCCATCAGCCATGCGCGAAACGAGATCGCGTGTAGCACTGCCGGTTTGTGCGGTGTCGGACGAGAAGATTTCGATCCTTGCGTTGGGCAGCAGAGACCGCACTTCCTCAGCCACCCGTTCAACACCGGGGCCCACCCCCATCAGCGATCCTTCCGCACCGCAATGCGGACAGGCTTTTGGCTTTGGCATCGTGAAGCCGGTCAAATGACAAACCAGCTGGCCGGTGTACCGATGCTCGGTGAGCCAGCTATCGGTCCCCGGACTTTTCAGCCGTTCACCACATGCGCGGCAAAGCACGAGGGGCGCATATCCCCGTCGATTGAGGAAAAGCAGACTTTGCTCGCCGCGCTCAAATGTCTGGCTGAGCGCCTGTCTCAGCGGTGGCGACAGCCATTGCCCACGTTCTGGTGCATCTTCGCGCATGTCGATGAGCGAAATCTCAGGCAACTTCGCGGCACCGGCGCGCGCCGTCAGCTTCAGTCGATTGTAACGATCTTGTTCGGCGTTTACCAGGCTTTCCAATGACGGCGTTGCCGAGGCCAAAATGATATGAGCACCTTCGAATTTTGCCCGTGCAACCGCCATATCGCGGGCATGGTAGCGCACGCCATCTTCCTGTTTGAATGACCCATCATGCTCTTCATCAACGATGATGAGACGGAGCTTTGAGAATGGCAGGAAGAGGGCGGACCGTGCGCCCGCCACGATGCGCGCGCGCCCATGCGCGACTTCGCGCCAGGTACGCCGTCTTTGCTGTTCGGAGAGGCCTGAATGCCACGGGGCGGGCGTTGCCCCGAACCGCATTTTGAAACGCTCTAATACGGCTTGGGTGAGCGCGATTTCGGGTAACAGGACAAGAATTTGCGCATCCGGATCGTGGTCGATTACATCAGCAATCGCCTCAAAATAGACCTCAGTTTTGCCCGATCCGGTGACCCCGTCGAGCAGAACCGGCTTCAATCTATCCTCATCGCTATCCGCATGAAATTGGGTGGATAGATCCTCTGCAGCGGCCGCTTGTTCGGGTGTCAAAACCAAGCGTCTCGGGTAGTTGCGGGGTATCGCATAGGGGGTGTCTAGGGGTTCAGATCGGGACAACAGGGTGCCATGTTGGACGAGGCTTTTAACGACGCCGGCGGAGACGCCCGCGTCTCGGGCCAAATCCGCTGCGGTGAGCGGTTCCCGACCTTGCGCTGCGTCGATGACGGCCTGCCTTGCCGCGGTCATGCGATCCGGGACTTTGTCGCTGAGTGTAAGAACGGTTCGGATCGGGGAGGGATTCAGACCGCCACGTGCCCGTAGCACCATACCGAGCACATGACCGATCGGGGCTACGTTATAGCGCGCACAGAATGTGATGAAATGACGTGTCGCCGAATTCATTGGCGGCGTCGGATAGACACTGATCAAAGGCTTGAGCGCGCGCTCTGGCGCTTCGTCGATCAGGTTCCAGATGACACCGGTGCGTTCTTGCTTGCCAAGCGGCGCTTTCACATAGCTTCCCGCCTGGACGTCGACGCCCTCTGGAATTTCATAATCGAAGGGTTCCGGCAGCGGTAATGGAAAGAGAATGCGCGCAATGGCCATCTCGCTGGTCTAGCGATCCAATGCCAATGACGGAATGCCGTTTAGTGCAATTTCAGCCGCGGGCGGATGATTTGATTGACGTGTCCCATCACAATCATGCCGGCTCCGCGAAACCAGCCATGAATCGCGATCAAATGCATTCGATAGAGTGAGACATAAACAAAGCGAGCAAGGCGTCCTTCAATGGCCATCCGGCCGCCGACAAGATTGCCCATGAGTGACCCGACCGTGGCAAAGCGGGACAGCGATACCAGCGATCCATTATCCTTATATGTGAAGGTTTTCAGTTTTTTGCCGCGGATCATTGCGCCAAGATTGTGAAACACGGTCTCGGCCATTTGATGGGCGCTTTGTGCCCGCGGCGGGACGGGATGATCTGTACCCGGCGGCGTGTATGAGGCGCAATCCCCGAGCACGAAAATCCGCTCGTCTCGGGTTGTTTGCAGCGTACCGTTCACCAAAATCTGGTCTCGATTATTGGTTTCGAGTCCGCCAAGGTCGCGCAAGAATTCAGGACCTTTTACGCCAGCTGCCCAGACTTTCAGCTTGCTGTCATAGAAAGTGCCATCCTTGGTTTTGATGCCGTCCTCGGTGACCTCCGCGACCACGGCGTCCGTCACGATTTTGACACCCAAGGCTTCCAACTCTTCGTGCGCGGCTTCTGCGAGCTTGTCTGGCAGAGCGGGCAAAATGCGTGGACCCGCCTCGAGCAAAACCACTTTAAACCGGCTCTCATCGAACACTTCGAGTCCATAATAGCGCAGCGCAGCGGCGGCATTGAACAGTTCAGCTGACAGCTCCACGCCGGTCGCGCCTCCGCCGACGATGCCGACTTTGACGAATTCGTCCGCTTCGGCATCTGCGCTCATGATCCGCGAGCAGCGCAAGCATTGATTGAGCATTCGTGCCCGGAAATTGTCTGCGTCGCGCCGGCTTTCGAGCGACATGCAATGCTCTGCAACACCTTTCACGCCGAAATCATTCGAGACGGATCCGACCGCGATCACCAAATAATCGTACCGAATTCTGTGGGGCCCCATGATTTCAGCGCCATCCTCATCGAGCAGCGGTGCGACTTCGACCTCACCTGCTTCCCGATCGATATTCTGAAGCCGTCCTTGAAAGAAGCGGTAGCCCCAGCGATGGGCATGAGCGCCATACCCAACTTCGTCGAGATTTGCATCGAGCGATCCGGCTGCGACCTCGTGCAGAAGTGGTTTCCAAATATGTGTCCGGTTCTGCTCCAACAGGATGATGTCGAATGCATTGCGATCGTACTTCGCGCCAAGACGCGCAACGAGTTCTAACCCGCCGGCGCCGCCGCCAACCACAACAATTTGTATCTTCCGTTTCGCCGCCATGATGCCTCCGACGAGTTGGATCTTAAAACCAGTTTACGTGGCAAAACACGCTTTGGGTCAGTTAATCGACGAATAGGTTGGTCAAATCCTAGAAATGGTACAAGTTTTTCTGAGCGCTGGTCAGTTTGCGAAGTGCGGCAGCGCGGCTTTTTCAGACTTGGTTAAACTTATCGAAACTCGACCTTAAGCCGTTTCAGCGAAAAGATCGCAATATGGCATTGGTAGACGCCTTCTTCGATTACATCGCTCGCGAGCGGCGGCTCGCTGCCAATACAATCGAAGCTTATCGATCGGACTTGTTCGAATTTGTCGGCTTCTTGAACGACCATCTCGGTGCAGCGCCAACCGTTCGCCAGTTCGCGCAACTTCAAGCGCGCGACATCCGCGCTTTTCTCGCGCAAAGGCGGCGGGACGGGCTCTCGGATGCCTCCGTGGCGAGGCTGCTCTCAGCCATCAAAAGCTTTTATCGCTGGCTCGACCATGTGCATGGCGTCGACAATCCGGAGATCGCGCATCTCGCTGGTCCCCGGCGCCCACGTCGCTTGCCGCGTCCCGTATCTGAGCGCGACGCGACAGATATGATTGATCAGGTTGGCGCGCTCCAGGACGAGCCTTGGGTCGCTGCGCGTGATGTTGCTGCCGTGTCATTGATGTATGGCGCGGGATTGCGGATTTCTGAGGTGCTTAGCCTGGCCGGGGACATGGTGCCGGCGCCTGCGGAAATACGGCTGATGGGGAAGGGCGGCAAGCATCGCATGGTGCCGCTGCTTGCGGTGGTTCGGCAGGCTCTGGATCAATATGCGGAGCTCTGTCCGTTCCGATTTGGCAAACACACGCCCTATTTTTTCGGCGTTCGTGGAAAAGTGCTTCAGCCGGCTGTTCTGCGGCGCCAGGTGCAGATCGTTCGAGGCGCGCTTGGGCTTCCGGACACCGCAACGCCGCATGCCTTAAGACATAGTTTTGCGACGCATTTGCTGCAGCACGGCGCCGATTTGCGTGCGATCCAGACATTGCTGGGTCATGCGAGTCTTTCCACGACGCAGGTCTATACCGGTGTCGAAAGCAGCCATTTGCGCGCGGTGCACGCCGCAGCGCATCCGCGCGGTTAAATCCTAATCGGCGAGCTTGAATCGCTTCCAGAAGAACCCATCGACCATCCGCTTCGGCAACAGCATCGGCAATGTGAAATTTGTCAGCTTGTCGGGCACAGGGGCGTATCGCGCCTTAGGCGAGTCCGTGGTCAGTGCCGTTTCGATCACCTTTGCGATATGTTCCGCCGGTAAGCCGTCACGGCCGCCCTTCAGCATCGTGTCGCTGAAAATGTCGATGGCTTCGGCCCATGCCGTGTTGCCGTATGGATTTCCGTCATTCTTCTTTTCAGCTTTGTCCCAGATCGGGGTCTTGACCGCCCCGGGTCCGACGGCGATGGCGTCGATTCCAAAGATCACCAATTCGCGGCGCAAGCTATCCGTCATGCTTTCCACCGCATGTTTGGTTGCGGTGTAGGCGCCTAAGAAGGGTGATGCGAGTTTGCCGCCGACGCTTGTGATGTTCACAATCCTCCCAGGCGCGCCAGTACGATGTTGATCCATCCCAAGCAGCGGCACAAAGGCCTGCGTCGCGCGAAGCAATCCAAACACATTGACGTCGAAATGCGCTTGAAACTGATCCAAGGGCTGCACGGCAAGGGGGCCCATATTGGCAATACCAGCATTGTTGACCAGCCCACCGAGCGTTTCACCTTGCAGCGTCTTACTGACGGTCAGAACGGCCGCTTCGACTTGATCTGGCTGCGTCACATCGAGCAGTATCGGGTGAATATTGTCATGTGCGTGTTTCAGCGGATCACCGTCTTCGAGCTTGCGGACGCCGGCAAAGACCCGCCAGCTCTTACCCGCCAGATGTTCTGCAGTCGCTCGGCCAATGCCGGTCGATGCGCCCGTAATGACCACGCTTCTCATGACGCCTCCCTATTGAGATATAAACCGTATACGGCATGCAACATAAAATGGATCAATCCGACGTATCCTCTGACCGTATCACGCGCAGCTTTGGAGGACCGCGTGTCGGGCGTGGTGACACGTCCGCCGGCGGGTCCTGATCAGTGACGGGTTTAAGGTCTGGATCCAATTGTCTCGCATGGGATTTCGGCGGCGGCTTGCGCTTGAAGCCACTCGATTTGAGACCGCGCGCTTTCTTGCTGATTTCGCGCAATTTGCCGGCCTGACGCATCGAGAGCGCTTCGTCTTTCGGACCCTTGTCCAAATCGGCAAAGGCGGACCCATATGTTTCGATCCGCGCTTCGACTTCTTCCAAAAAGGCCTGCTCCCACTCTGATAGGGGGGGTCCTTCGCCACGTTCCGCGAGTTCCGCAGCTTTGCGAAGTTTGCGCAGCGCTTTCCTCTTTTTTCGCGGATCGATGTCTCGGACCATCGCGCCTTTTAGTCCATTTCGCCAAGCGCAATCAAATACGTCTCTAGGATCATTTCCTGTTCTTTACGCTCATCTCTGTCTTGTTTGCGAATGCGAATACATGTGCGCAGCGCTTTCGTATCATAACCGACCGCCTTCGCTTCCGAGTAGACATCCTTAATCTGGTCAGCGATTTCGCGCTTTTCCTCTTCCAATCGTTCGATGCGGGAAACGATCTGGCGAAGCTTTTCAAAGTCACTTTCGTTGACGATCTGGGCCGATCCGTCTGTCATAGCGTGCAGTCCTGTTTAGCTCTTGTTTGCACTTCTCCCTAAGAGTGGATTCGGAACTGTCCAATGGGGGGCGTGTTTTTTGGCTGTGATCCCTCACAGCTTTGTCATCAGATTTGCAGTTATGGCGGCTCGTCAAACCGACCTGTCAGGCCTAACTGAAACAGATTAGATAGTTTTGGAGACCGATGATGTTCTCGCGACGCCGTTTCTTGATTAGCGCACCAATCTTCATGGTGGCCGGAGCATGTGCACGACAAACGCCCGCCACGGCAGAGTATATCTCTGCTGATGCGCGTTTTGATAACAGTGAGTGGCGCGCACTGACGCCTGACGAATGGCGAGCGCGCCTTGAATCTGACCTTGCCTATCAAGTGCTTCGTGAAGAAGCCACCGAACGTCCTTTCACGTCGCCCCTTAATGACGAGAAGCGCGACGGTACATTTGTCTGTGCCGGTTGCGAACTGCCCCTGTTCGAAAGCCAAACCAAATATGAAAGTGGCACGGGCTGGCCCAGCTTCTTTGACGTCATTGCAGGTGCGGTTGGAACCAAAGAAGACAATACGCTTTGGATGAAGCGCACAGAATACCATTGCGCGCGATGCTTAGGCCACCAAGGGCACGTTTTCGCCGATGGCCCCGCTCCAACAGGCCTGCGTTATTGCAATAATGGCGTGGCGCTAAAATTCGTATCGGCAGCCGCTTAAGCCTCATCCGGTTTTGGCGTGCCGAACAGGTCGAGCTGGTTTTTGTCCGCGGGCGGCTTTCGCCCAGAGCGCGTCTTCTTTTTGTGCTTGAAATAGAGGTCGTCCGTTTCGTCCTCTTCCGGCTCCGCAGCAACGCCTGTGGGAACAGGGTCTGGTGGGAGCGCTTTCGGTTCTGAGCCAGTCGACTCAGAAAGTTTCCAGTATGTGATCGCAAAGACGGGGCGCCCAGCGGCGTCCTCATATTGTTGAACAAAACCGTGGCCAGGACTTTGCGCAGCCAGGCTCAACCAAGTTTCAATGTCAGCCGCGTCTGGAGTCAGCCATTCTGTTTCCAAAGCGTCGATGTGCGCGTCGTCGATTGCGGCTTCAGCATCATAACGAGTCCGAGCGGCGCGATCGGCTTCCGTTAACGCGGCGAGCGCGTTTCGAGCGATGGGATAAGCGTGGCTCATCTCGTGGATCTAGGTTTGTCCACGAAGCGTGTCGAGAGGGTCATGTGAGGCTCGGTGCGGCCAGCCTTGCGGCTGCGAGGCGTGCGAAGCGCAACATTACCGCTTTTCGCCGCGCTGCGGACAGTTTGTGTACGTCAGACTCGCGAAGAATTGCGCCGCCATATGGGTCCGCGACAATCAAGCCGACCTCTTCGGGGATCAAGTCTTGCGGAAAGTCACTCGCAACAGCGAAATAAAAACGGTCGCAAAACGGTTGATATTCGGGCCACTTATTGTCGCTTCGGAAGTCGGCAACGCTCGATTTGATTTCTGCAATCACGACTTCGCCTTGAGCGTTAAGCGCCATGATGTCGGCGCGGCGGCCATTGGCGAGCGGAACTTCATGTAAACCGGGCGCGTCATAGGTTGCAAACAAACGAATAACACCTCGCGCAATCCCCTGCGCGCGGCGTGCACTCACCTGCATCAGTGCAGCGAGATCGGTCTCGATATTCAGCCCTTCGTTCATGTAATGTTCAATCAGCGCTCAAATCTCTGGCAGGTCAAGGCCTACCGACCTATGATCCACAAGCCGGTTGGCGCGAGACTGGCGTAGCTTTTGCAGCCAATCGGGCGTGTGGATTGCTCACAACCGGCGCTGCCAATGGGGAAAACCAAGCTTGCATAAGGTCGATATCATCATCCTGTCCTGGGATCGCAGTGACGACACCCTGGCGGCGATTGAGAGTGCTTGCGGTCAAACTGAGATCGACCTTCAGGTCTATGTCGTCGACCAAAATTCCGCGCCAGAACACGTTGCCCGCGTTCAACGCGCCTGTGACGCATATGAGAATGTGACGCTCTGCCTGAACGATCGCAATTTGGGGTGTCCGGGTGGGCGCAATCTCGCCACTTCGCTTGGCCAAGGTGACTACATTGTTGCGCTCGACAATGATGCTGTGTTCGCCGATCGCACAGTCTGCGCGCGCGCCGCCGCTGAGATGCATCGTCGGACGTCGCTCGGTGCGCTTGCGTTTAGAATTGAACGACATGACCGCGCGGATCCAGATGAATCCAGCTGGGCGTATTACCCGCTTATGGCGAACAGCGATGCCGACAGCGTGTTCGCAGCGATGAGCTTTGTCGGCGCCGGCCACATGTTGCGGCGATCTGCATTTGAACAGGTTGGCGCATATGATGATTGGCTCTTTTTCATGAATGAAGAGCTCGACCTGTCGCATCGAATGATCAGCGCAGGATATGAGATCGAATATCGTCGCGATCTGGTGGTCCAACATAAAGTGACGTCAGAGCGCAGGATGAGCTGGAGCGCGCAACGCTTCGAGTATTTCGTCAGGAATTTGCTCTATGTGAAGCTAAAAGTGTATGGCTTTGGGTATCGTACGTTGGAAGAGGCTTTGGTTCTCTTCGTCGGCGGTATCAGGGCCGGCAATGTATGTGCCGCCTGCCGCGGGCTTTGGGCTGGATTCGCTGCGCAAGGCAAAGCTCATCGCGCGCGTCGTGCGAACCCCTATTATCACGTCAGCCCCGCTTTTGCTGCGTATCGCAGCCGGGTTGCACAAGCCGACCCGCTAGATTTCGCAGAATCCGTCTGGCCAGACCGCAACCGGCTATATCGGCTTTATGCGATGCTGCGATGGCAGACCAATTTCGCTGGAATGCGAGACCCCAAGACTGAGAAAGGAGATCCAAAATGACTCCAGAAATGCAAACCCTCGCCGGGCGCCGGCAACCCTTGATCGTTGTTGGGCTCGATGGATACGAGTCCGCGATCGCCGATGTCCTCATGGATACCGACGACCTTCCGAATTTGCGGGCCTTATTTGCCGAGAGTGCCCGGATCGATCTCGATCATGGCCGCAACAAGCTTTCTGGACTGTCCTGGGAACATTTCTCGACCGGCCAGGGACCAAAGGATTCGGGTTGCTGGTCTGCTGTTGATTTCGATCCGAACACCTATGTGGTTGCGCAGCGGACCCGGCGTGCTTTGCCTTATCTCGGCCCTGCGGGCGCCCGCATTGTCGCGTTTGATGTGCCCTACTTTGATATGATGCGGGCGCCAGGGGTCAACGGGCTGTCGAATTGGGGTGCCCATGATCCCGGCGTCCCAGCCTATAGCCGGCCGGACTCGTTAGGCGCGGAGATCGAGCAAAAGTTTGGGACCTATATCGCCGCGGACGACATTTATGGCTTTGTTTGGCCAGATGCAGACGCGGCCAAGACGTCAAGCGCACGCCTCGTACAGTCGGTCAAACAACGTGCCGATATCACCGAATGGTTGCTCAAAGAGCGGTTCAAAGACTGGGACATTGGCCTGACTGTGATCAGTGAGCTGCATTCGGCAATCGAGCCCATGTGGCATGGCTTTGACGCGTCACATCCGCTGCATGAATGCTTGAGTGGCGCGGCCGCGCGAGAAGGATTGTTCGATCTCTATCGCGCCGTAGACGCCTTTGTGGGACAGCTGCGTGCGGCGTTTCCGGATGCCGCAATGGCGGCGTTCTGGATGCATGGCATGGGGTCGAACGACGCTGATGTCGCGTCGATGGTGCTGCTACCGGAATTGTTGTATCGGCGCGCGACCGGCGAACAGAATTTTAACGCCCCGAACGCCTGGACCGATGCAGAAGGCGGTGTTCCTCTGCTGAAAGCGGGCGAAAAATGGGAAGACGCTGTGCACGCGAACATGGCGCGCAGAGGGGTCGCTCGACCGTCTTTGCTCCGCCGAGGTGCGAACAAGGTCAGCCGCAAAATTCGCGCCCAATTGGGACAGGCGGAAAGCGAGCCTTTTTCGCTCGGTTGGATGCCAGCATATCATTATGGATTTGCCTGGTCGACAATGGACGCGTTCGCGCTGCCCGCCTTTTATGATGGGCGAATTCGATTGAATGTGGTCGGCCGTGAAGCGCATGGGCGTATCCAGCAGCGCGACTACCAAAAGGCCCTGAGCGATATCAGCTTTCTGCTGCGCGAGTGCAAAGACATGCGGACCGGACAATCGATCGTCGGAGACATCTACTTTACCAGCGAAGACGACCCTATGGCGGTGCCCGACAGTACAGGAGATATCGAAGTCGTGTGGGCGGGAGAGCCGCTTGGCTTGGTGCATCCTGAATATGGTGTGATTGGACCGGTTCCGTATCGGCGGACAGCCGGACATACGGGGGGGCTTGGCAGCTTTTATCTAAGTGCAAATGGTGCCCGGCCTGGAAGTTACGGCGTGGCAGATGCGCTGGATGTCGCACCGACACTCGGTGAGTGGCTTGGTCTTGAAAACAGCCGCGATGGCTTGAGCGGTCAAAGCGTCCTGTCCAAATTGATGCCTGAAACGGTAGAGCAGGATTAAAAAAACCCCCGCCTCAGACGAGAGACGGGGGTTTCCGTTTTTAGGATGTTCGTGGTGTTATTCGCGCGATGCGAGCAGCATCAACACAAAGCGGAACATGTTCACAAACATGATGAAGAAGTTGAGGGCACCCCAATTCGTCATCACGGCCATGCCGCGCTCATTGCCAGCAAACTGATAATAGCCTTCTTTCAGCTCTTGTGTTTGCCACGCGACCAGCACGGCTGACAGCAAGGCAAAGCCGCCGCTGATAATCCATTCCATCGGGCCTGAATGCTCAATCAGGCCGATAGCCGGGAGAATCATGTAGACCACAGCGACTGCGAACAGCGCCCAAATGCCCATAATGGCGAACGTGCCGATGGCCGATAGGTCCTGCTTGGTCGTGTAACCCCATAAGGTCAGCGCACCGAAAGCGGACGCCGTAATGAAGAAGGCTTTCGCGATCGTCAGATAATTGAGCGATTGCGAAATACCCCCGGCTGTCTGCGTGCTCATGCCGGATTCCGCGAGCATGAAATAGACACCCAGTCCTAGGCCAACGGTTGTGACAATCGCCCAGTAAAGAATGGCCGATCCCATCGGGCTCGGATTCTTCATGAAGAACATTGAGCCAATAATCAGCGCGGGTGGCGCAAACATTACTACATAGAAAAGCGGTGTCCCGAAAATCAGGGCGGTCACCGGATCGACTGTTCCCGCAATAAAGGCAAGCGCGCCTGCTACCGCGATTCCGATCGATAATTTCGAATATACCCCCAGCATAAACGTCCGAAGGCCAGCATCATAGCTGGCATCCATCGTCCTGCCGCGGGCGACAGATGTTCTGAAATCGTTCATCTCGTCCTCGTTTCAAAGGCCCGCACACAAGCGTGCGGATTGCCATGAATATGGCGTGACTTTTATTGATTTTCAAGAAAAACCGGACTGGCGAAGCTGCGACTTACGCGGTTAAGGTCCGACCGATCACTCGGTAAAGGATTTTTAATCATATGGAAAAGCGAAAACTCGGCCGAACGGGCCTATCCGTCAGTGCCTGTTGCCTCGGAACCATGACATGGGGACAGCAGAACACAGAGGCTGAAGGGCATGCTCAAATGGACTATGCGCTCGAGCGCGGCGTCGATTTCTGGGACACTGCTGAAATGTACGCGGTGCCGCCAAAAGCCGAGACGCAGGGCGCAACCGAACGGATCATTGGAACCTGGCTCGCAAAAACCGGACGCCGCCAGGATGTCATCCTCGCCTCAAAAATCGTAGGTCTGTCGAAAATGATCTGGACGCGGGACGGTGAAGTTGAATGGACACGCCACACAAAGGCACAAATCGATGAAGCCGTAGAGAAGAGTCTGAAGCGGCTGCAAACTGACTATATCGATCTCTATCAACTGCATTGGCCAGACCGTCCGGTTGGATTGTTCGGAGCGACCACCAGTCCGAAACTCTATGATAAGCCGTATGAAAAGTTTGAAGACGTTCTCAGTCATCTCGATTCGCACATCAAAGCCGGACGGATCCGTCATGTCGGCCTATCGAATGAGACGCCTTTCGGCGTGATGCGCTTTATTGCCGAAAGCGAACACCGCGGTTTGCCTAGGATGGCGTCGATCCAGAACGCCTACAATCTCGTCAATCGAACCTTTGAAGATGGCGGTCTCGAAGAAGCCTGTCGCCGCGAAGATGTCGGCTTGCTCGCCTATTCGCCGCTTGCCCAGGGCTATTTGACCGGCAAATATCGCGGTGGAGCACTCCCGCCTGGGTCTCGAAAAGTACTGTTTGAGCGGCTGCAGCGATATGAAAGTCCAGAAGCGGACGGGGCGATGGAATCTTATTTTGACCTCGCCGAGACGCATGGCATTGATCCGACTCAGCTGGCCATCCGGTTTTGTGACACGCGGTCTTTCATGGCGTCGACCATCATCGGGGCGACAACAATGGCACAGCTCAAGACCTGTATTGACGCGTTTGACTTGCCTTGGTCCGACGAGCTTGAAACGGCCGTGAACGATTTGCATCGCAAGCAGCCTTCACCGTGTCCGTAACAGCAACCCATTTCCGTGTTTGACTTTACGTCAAGCCAACGGCAATCTCCCCGACACTGCGGCAAAATCAATAGATCGCAGCTCATTATAAACTAGGGGGGAGCGCTATGGCAGACGCTTCAAAATACGCAGACAACATCAAAAAATACGCCAAAGGGTATAATCAGAAGGCGGCCGAAAAAATTGTTGGCCATCTTGGCATCGCACTTCGCAATCGCGACAGTTCCTTGGTCTCTTGTTCAGATACCGGAGAATTGAATCGCGTGCGCGAAAAATGGTGCCGTGGAAAACTCTCTTTGGCGCACACCAATGCGGAGCTGGATGCGGCCTTGGCCGCCGTGTGTGACCAGCTCAAGGCGGAAGGCGGCAACAAGAACCGGGTCACCTTCTACTATTTGGTGGCGGAACACTTCGGAAAACTGGACGCATTGGCCGGTTAAACCGTTCGCGCAACGCACACTGAGTTCGACGAGAAGGGCCGAGGATGCATCGTTTATTCGCGGCCCTTCCCATTCCAGATCTGCTGGCGGAACGGTTGCGACCGCTGCGCAGTGATTTGCATGGCACACAATGGCGCCGTGATGATCAATACCATGTCACGCTGCAATTCTTTGGCGAGGTGCATCGAGACATCGCTGAAGAAATCGCAGATCAGCTCGATGCGGTCGCTTCATCAGGCTTTGCGATTACGCTGAGCGGTGTGGGCTGGTTTGGTCGACGCCAACCCCGTGCGCTGTATGCGCGATTGGCAGAGACACCAGAACTAACCGATCTGGCAGCGCAGTGCCGCGCGATTGCAAGGCGTTTGCGATTGTCATTTGGGCAGGATCCCTTTGTTCCACACATCACACTTGCTTATTGTCATGAAACGCCGATCGATCAGGTCAGAAGTTGGAGCGAAGATTACCAAATCCTGCGATCGGAACCCTTTTGGGTCGACCGCTTCCATTTGTATGAAAGCTTTATGGGTGGGCATGACCGGAAAAGCCGGTACCAGGTGCAGGCCAGCTATCCGCTTGGCCAGATCTAACGGTCCAGGCCTAATCCCCCAATATCGTGTAAGGCAAACGCCCTGTCGCGCGCTCGGCGCGGCTTTTCGCATCGCGTGCCGCCAGCGACAGCGTCTTTTGCAACCTTAGAGCATAATCGGTTTTCTGAGCCTCTGGACTTAGACCTTTGCTGATCTCGGGAATCGTATCGCCAATCAACTCGACATCGGGTGGCAAAATGATCGCAATCAGCTCGTTCTGTTCGATCCGGACATTGGGATCGTTCAGCGTGGCCACGAAATCGAAATTCTCTGGAATGCGAACCGTTTCGCCTGCCCGCACAAGCGTGTCATCGGCCGTCACGAACTGATTGGGGTAAATCACGCTCAATGTGCCGTCAGCGCTTCGATCAAGAAGGTATAACCGACCCGAAACGCTGGGCACGAGTTCGATATGGATCGCGTCGCGCTCGCGCACCGTATTGCCCGGCAGCAAAGCGATCTCGACTGAGTCTTCGGCTTCAGTGAACTCTGCGTACAGGGCCTGAAGGGAGTCCTGGCTGAGCGTGATCGCGGTTTCTGGGTCAGCCGCAACGAATTTCGCGGCGGGAACAACAGATCGTATCCAGTCGGCATGGTGCGAAACACGGGTATAAACACCCGGCTTGCTCGCTTCGGCACAGCCCCAGCCATAGCTCACCACGCCGAGCTGATAGGCGCGGCCTTGGACATCCAATCCGGCCATCGGACCTCCAGAGTCGCCTTGGCAGGAATCAATGCCGCCATCATCGAAGCCGGCGCACAGTGTGCCCACTTGGTCATACGGGCGCGCTGTGCCGTCATACAGCTCTGCGCACCGCTCCGGTGACTTCAGAGGCACCATCGCATGCATCAACTGTGTCGAACCGGCGAAACCCACACGAGCAGAGCGGTTGATGTCGAACTGTCTCAACTGGCCGCCCCCGCTCTGCAAACCGAAGCCTGCCACAAAGGCGCGTCCGAAAATCACATCGGGATCACTCTCAATGGCATCGGATAGGCGCGCTACCGGACCGTCCCAGGCGCGGTCAATTTTCAACAAAGCGATATCGTTCTGCGGTCCGCCAAACGCCTCGAAGGTGCGGGCAGGGAGCTCTCGAACATAGTCAGGCTGGATGCGCGCATCGATGACATTGTACACCTCACCCGGCTCGGTATCCGTAAGATCGTGTTCTCCGATGACCAATTGCAATCGACCAAAGCCCGTGCGCACCAACGAACCGGCTGCGTTCCGCTGAACATCGTGCAGGCAATGCGCAGCGGTCATGGCCCATTCGCTCGAAATCATTGTGGCGCCGCACATATGGATGACGCGCAGCGGAGTTTCGCCGCGCAGCGAGGCAAAGAACGGCCACTCGCCCGCAAGGGCTTCTGTGCCACCGACCATTTTGGCATTGCTACGCCGGGTCGGCGTCAGTGTTTGCGTCCAGTCTGGATCGACCTCTTCGGCGGGCTCTGGCGCCGCAAGTTCGCTGGTACTCGCGGGTTGGGCATGCAGCGCGGGGCTGAAACCGAAAACGCTTACAATGATGGCAAAGAGTGTCCGCACAATTTTCCCCTTGGCTCGCTTGAGGCGGTGAGCTTGTCACAGCTCGCAATCTTGGCCAAGCGGGGGCTCTGTGGTCAGACGTCGAGGCGTTTGAAGGCGCTGAGCGGCGCGTCGAAGAAGAAAAGGTCGCCAGCGCGTTGGATCTCACCGCTGATTTCAACCGGATCGGCGACAAAAGGTAAAAGATCCAAGCTGTGTCGACCGCCGCGGTCGGTCATGATCAGCAGCGCCGTTTGGTCTTTGATATCTTTGATAAACAGGCCGGGCGGAATGCCGCCGCGAATGCAGAGCGACGCGCAGGATTTATGAACTTTGCCTTGCGACGGTCGCATCGCGCCGAACCAGCATTTTGTGTCCAGAATTTCGCCGCGCAGCGTCGCTTGCTGGATCGGTTCTGGCTCTGGAAAGGCGAGGCTGTCTGGGATGTCTGTTTCGGCCGGGCGGATCCAGTCCATGCCATCCACGACCGCGATCATGGCGTGCGGTCCTCTTTGGATCAGGCTGCCTTTCACCGTCACCGCTTGGCCCGACAGTGCTCCGATCCGCGCTGATACGGCGCATTTGCCCTGACAGCCGAGAATGACGGTCCGCGGCGTCCCATCGAGATCGATTGTCCGCAACATCGAGTAAGGCTCCGCCGTGGCGATACCGGTCCAGTCCCGGATGTCGCCCATATTCCAGCTGCCAGGCCCTGGGGGCTTTTGCAAAGCGGCGGCTGTTCCTGCAATCGCGCCTGTGCCTGCGAGCAAACCAAGCCCTGCGCCGAGGAAGAAACGGCGGTCCGGTTTGGGGGTTTCGGCCCAGCCGATAAAGAAATCATCGCTCATACTGTCGCTCCTATCGGGCTCAGGGCTTGCGGCGTGCCGGGTGGATTTGGGTTCGGGTCGACCCAGACCACGCCGTCCACGACACGAGTCGCATAGGTGGATATCCGCTCGGTGAAGGGCTCCGGAGAGCGGCCATCTTCAAGCCGATACTGAAAGCCGTGCCACGGGCAGGTCACGCAACCATCGACAATCCGACCTTCTCCGAGGGGGCCGGCCTGGTGACGACAGACATTTGAAATCGCGCCGACCGCATCGCCTTGGCGAAATACAGCAATTGCTTCGCCAGAGGCGGGACGGATGATCTTGGCGCGTCCGTCTTCGAAGGTGCCAGTGGGTGCCACTTCGATCCAGCCATCTTCTTGTAGGTTGGCTTTGTTACCGCCCCCTGCGCCAAGCGAGATCATGTGCAGCAGGGACACTGATATTGCTGATACGGCGAGCAATCCGACATAGACTGGGTTTTTCTCAAACTGTATCGCGCCCAGCGCGACATGCGCGACCAATAAAGCGAACGCCAAATAGACGCCCATATGCAGCGCTTTCCAAAGGCCTGGGCCGAGATTGGCATTCCAGAAATCATGGCTCGTGGCGGCCATTAAAAACATGATCAGCAAAGCGACAAAGCCGAGGCTCTCAAACGGGAAACCGGCAATTGAGTCGTAGCGCGGATTGGACGCGAACAGCGACACAAAGACGTTCACGTCTGAAAAGCCGTGATACCACAGCAAGACCAGACCGGCATGGATGAGCGCAATCAGAAAGGTCGTCACCCCAAGGTGCCTGCGGTTGTACAGGAAGGGTTTGAACCGAGGGGTTAAGCGGGCAAGAGGCCCGATGCACAGAATGAAGCTTAACAGCAGAAAAGCGAGCGTCCCGGTGGCGCGGATCAGGATCTGGATTTCGGCAAACGCCTCACCCATTGGAACGGCAACCACGGAAACAGCCACAAAAACAACGAGATAAATGGCAATGCCGGCCAATAGCCATCGATCAAAGCGCGTCTTGAACGGCGTCCACTGCACCGCTTTGTAATCGTGAGACATCAGAGCGCCTCCTCAAGCAGGCTTTCCGGAAGCGTTTCGAGAACTGGATCTGCGGGGCGGACCAGCAAGGCGATCACAATGATCCCAGCCAAAACCAATGGCAGAATGACCCAGACCAGACGGTGAAAGGAGCGGTGCGCGCGTTTCATGACACGGGGGGCTCCTTTTGACGAAGCAGCTTGGACAACATCAGTGGCCAAAGCCCGACAATGCCTGGCAAGATCAGAAACCGAACCCGCCAGGGCATGCCTTTGCCTTTGGCAGCAGGATCGATCCGACCCGCTCCGCCGAACACATAGAGGATCCCGACCAGCAGGCCGGCAAGCAAATACAGCCCTAGCAATTGCACCAGCATGGTGGCGGTTTCGACTGTCATCGCCCAACTCCTGCATAGGCGACCCCGCTGAGATCAGCCATGTCGCGCTGCCATGTCGTGAGATCATCGATCTTAAAGTCCGTCAGGCTGCGATGGCCGCAGGCGCGCGCTAGGATCTGCATCAGCTCAACCGAGGCGGAGAAGAAATTTTCGAGCTGCTGCGCCGAACGATCGACAATCAATCGGTCGACCAAATGCGGTTTTTGAGTCGCAATTCCGACAGGGCAATTATTTGTGTGACAGGCACGCATCCCCAGGCATCCAATCGCTTGCATCGCCGCATTTGACACCGCAATCGCGTCGGCGCCAAGAGCCATTGCCTTCACAAAATCGCCGGGTGTTCGCAAACCGCCTGTAATGATCAGTGTGACATCGCCGCGTTCAGAGCGGTCCAAATGCCGGCGTGCGCGTGCCAGGGCCGGGATGGTCGGGACAGAGATATTGTCGCGGAAGATGATTGGTGCCGCGCCTGTGCCGCCGCCGCGTCCGTCGAGAATAATATAGTCGACGCCAACCAGCAGCGCGGCATCAATGTCTTTTTCGATGTGCTGGGCAGAGAGTTTGTATCCGATTGGGATGCCGCCGGTGCGATCACGGACTTCATCAGCAAAATCTTTAACCTGGAGGCAATCTGTCCAATCGGGGAAACGCGGCGGCGAAATCGCTGGCTCGCCTTCTTCCAACCCGCGGACTTCGGCAATCTTGCCTTTGACTTTTTCCCCTGGCAGGTGACCGCCGGTTCCGGTCTTAGCACCCTGCCCGCCCTTAAAGTGGAAGGCCTGTACTTTTTCTAGCTTGTCCCAGCTAAAACCAAACCGTCCAGAGGCGAGCTCATAAAAATATTTTGAACAGGCTTCTTGTTCTTCCGGGAGCATGCCGCCTTCGCCTGAGCAAATTGCCGTACCCGCCATTTCGGCGCCTTTGGCGAGCGCGACTTTTGCCGGCTCGGACAGCGCACCAAAGCTCATATCCGAGACAAATAAGGGTATATCAAGGGTTAATGGCTTTTGCGCATTTGGACCGATCACAACCTTGGTGTCGACGGGTTCATCTTCCAATAGCGGGAATTCATCGAGCTGAGCGGTGATGACTTGGATATCATCCCAGTGTGGCAGTTCCGACCGCGGCACACCCATGGAATCGACCACACCATGGTGTCCAGTCTTGCTTAAACCATGCCGCGCATAATTCTGTATCAGGGTGACTTTGTCCTCAGCTTTGGCGCCATGGCTGGGGTCTTGATAAAGGCCGAGATAGCTTTCCCGATCATAGGGTTGCGGATTGGATTTCGCCCAGGAGGCGATCTCATCAGCGTCTGCCAGGACCTTGCCGTCTTCGATCCAGGACATGAATTTGGGCAGTTTTTCAGAGTTCTCATATTCTGAGACACCCGTATCGAGGCGATAGTCCCAATTGTGGACACCGCAGATCAAATTGTCGTTCGCGTCGACATGACCGTCTGCCATGAGGGCACCGCGATGAAGGCAGCGACCATAGAAAACGGACACAATGTCGTCATACCGCACGACCACCAGATCCACTTCGCCCACAATCGCATAGGCCGGTTTTCGATCCTCAAGATCACCCCAGTCTGCGACAGCCACTTTTTTCATATTTCTCTCCCCTCGATCTTTGCCGGCCCTACCCGTTTGGCCCGTCACGCGCTATTCACCCTAGGTCACTTTTTTATGATCGTCTGTGAGATGCAATCCACTCATATTTCGGTTTAGGCGAGTTCAAAGACTTCAAGGGGAAATGCAATGGCTGACAACAAACAGACTTTGATCTGGCACAAAGTTGCCGAAGCCGACGAGCTCGCAGAAGGTCGTGTGAAGTCCGCCACGGCCGGAAGTCAATCCGTTGCTTTGGTTCACTTCAAAGGCGAATACGCTGCGATGGACAATCGCTGTCCGCACCAGGGCGGTCCGCTCGGCGAAGGGTCGATTGAAGAAGGTATTGAGGATCAGTGCTGGTTGCGGTGCCCCTGGCATGGCTGGGACTTTGATCCGCTCACCGGTAAGCCGCCCGGTGGGCATGAAGACTCAGGTCAGGCGATGTTCGACGTCGACGTCCGCGATGATGGGATCTATGTCGGTGTCGAGCCAGAACCGGAACGTCCGCGTAGCGTGTCCGACGTGATGGTCGAGACGATGCTGAATTGGGAGGTGCAATCCGTCTTTGGCATGGTTGGCCACTCCAATCTCGGTCTCGCCGATGCAATGCGGCTGCAAGAAAGCAAAGGCAATTTGCACTATTATGGCATTCGCCACGAAGGCGCCGCCGCTTTTGCCATTTCGGGCTATGGAAAGCTGACAGGAAAACCCGCCGCAGCTCTGACCATTGCCGGGCCGGGCGCAACCAATCTGTTGACCGGCTTGTGGGACGCCAAGATCGACCGTGCACCGGCACTCGCATTGACAGGTCAAGTTCAAGAGCAAGTCGTGGGTGTGCACGCCTTCCAAGATCTGGACCTGGAAGCGGCCTTTGAAGCGGTCGCTGATTTCTCTGAAACGGTCCATCAAAGCTCAGATCATGCCCTCCTCATGACACAGGCGATCAAGACGTCGATCCTGCAGCGCGGTGTTGGGCATCTCGTCTTCCCCGACAATGTTCAGACTTTACCGCCAGCAGAGGGCAGCAAACCACAAGGCCCGGCCGGGCGCATGGCGGATCTCGCGGTGGCGCCGCCGGCACATGTGCTGAGCGACGCTATGGCGCTGCTGTCTAAGGCCAAGCGGCCAATGATTATTGTCGGATATGGCGCACTTGCGGGCATGCCGGACGTGATATCGCTCGCAGAAAAGCTTGGCGCGCCAATCGCAACGACCTTTAAAGCCAAAGGCCAGATCGGCGACAGCCATCCGCTTGCTGCCGGCGTGATGGGGCGTTCTGGCACGCCAATCGCGAGCTGGTTCATGAATGAAGCCGATCTCCTGCTCGTCTTCGGCGCGTCCTTCTCCGACCATACCGGCATCTATGAGGGCGCCCCGACAATCCAAGTCGACACCGACCCGATGCGGCTCGCAAAGCGTCATCCGGTGACGGTTCCGGTCATGGGCGATGTTGGCGTGACGGCGGGTCTCATGCTTGCGGCACTCGGTGGCGGCCAAGCCAGTACGGACCTCCGGGAAGAAGTGGCGACGCGGTGGACACTTTGGCGGGCCGAGAAAGACAAGCGGGTTGGGGAGGATCGCGGTAAAGGCCTTTCGGCAGCGGCGCTGTTCGATGCGCTAAGCCGGCATGCGCCAAAGGATGCCATCCTGCCCGTCGATGTCGGCAACAATACCTATTCTTTCGGGCGCTACTTTGAGCCGACCGGCGATCAGCGTGTTCTGATGTCCGGTTATCTGGGCTCGATTGGATTTGCTTTCCCGGCGGCGATGGGCGCTTGGGCCGCGACCGTTGAAGACGGTCCGTACAAAGGCCGCAAAGTCATCTCCGTGTCAGGTGATGGCGGTTTCGGCCAGTATGCGATGGAATTCACCACAGCTGTCAAATACGGCATGAACATTTGCCACGTCCTGATGAACAATTCCGAGCTCGGCAAAATCACTAAAGAGCAAAAAGCCGCCGAATTCGAAGTCTGGCAGACAAGCTTGGTCAATCCGAGTTTTGCGGGTTTTGCCCGCAGTTGCGGCGGCATGGGTGAGCGGGTTAAGACGCGCGACGAACTGGATGCGGCACTCGAGAAAGCCATCGCGCATAACGGTCCAGCTCTCATCGAAGTGATGACCGATGCGGAGCTGATGTGATGTCCGAGGGGGCAGGTCATGGCCTTGACGGCATGACAGGCGGGTCCTCGCTCGACGCCCTGCCCTTCGAGCTTGGCCATTCGATTTCTGAAGTGTTGGAAGTGCTTGCGATTGGCATCGATTTAATTGGTGTTGCGATTATCATTTTCGGATTCAACGTGGCCTTGATCCGGCTGCTGCGTGGCATCGTCATGGGCGCCGGGCTGCGACAGGATCTTGGAGATATCGGGTCTGCCCGCCGGTTGCTCGGGGCTTACATTCTGACTGGGATCGAGTTCATGATCGCCTCCGACATCATCCATACGGTGATCACGCGGGAGTTTGCAGACCTATTATTTGTTGGCCTACTGGTCGTCATCCGTACGGCAATCTCGTATTTCCTCGG
>JBCAWZ010000004.1:24963-106871 GCA_038534315.1 Pseudomonadota bacterium
GACAGCTATTTCACCGCACGGCTCGATGATTACACCGCTTTGCGGCACGATATCCACCAGTATCCAGAGACGGCCTTCGAGGAGGTTCGCACGTCCAATCTGATTGCCGAGAAACTGGAAAGTTTCGGGCTCGAAGTCCATCGTGGCCTGGCAGGCACCGGCCTAGTGGCCAAGTTGACCTATGGCACATCGGACCGCGCGATCGGTCTGCGCGCCGATATGGACGCTCTGCACATGGACGAAATGAATGATTTCGCGCACGCCTCTCAAGTGCCGGGAAAAATGCATGGCTGCGGCCATGACGGCCATTCGGTTATGCTGCTTGCCGCCGCCGAATACCTTTCACAGCATGAGGTGTTTGATGGCACCGTCTATTTCATTTTCCAGCCGGCAGAAGAGAATGAAGGGGGCGGCCGGGTCATGGTTGAAGAAGGCTTGTTCGACAAATTCCCGATGGAAGCCGTATTCGGAATGCACAATATTCCCGGCATCCCGCTTGGCCATTTTGCCCTGAAGACAGGCCCACTGATGGCGGGTTATGACCGGTTCGAAATCGTGCTGACCGGCAAAGGCGGTCATGCGGGCATCCCGCATTTGGCGGTCAATCCGATCCCGGTCGCAGGTGAGCTGGCGGGCGCGCTGCAAAGCATCGTGCCGCAAACCATCAATCCCCTGAATGCAACGGTGCTGAGCCTGACGAAGATTCAAGGTGGCCACACCTTCAATGTGATCCCGGAAACCGTCACTATCGGAGGGACCGTGCGGTATCTCAATGCGCTCGACCGCGACAAGATTCGCCAACACATCCGCAAACGTGTTGCGGGGATTGCCGACGCACATGGCGTTGAAGCCTCGCTCGATTATCAGGAAGGGTATCCTCCGACCATTAATGAAGAGGTCGAGACCGCCAATTGCACCAAAGTGCTGAGAGATACTTTCGGGGAAGACGCGGTTTGGACCAATCCGGAACCCCTTATGGGATCCGAGGATTTTGCCTTCATGCTGAATGAAAAGCCCGGTTGCTACATTTGGGCAGGTAATGGCGAGACGGGACCGCATTCCTGTATGATCCACAATCCGCGCTATGATTTTAACGACGATCTATTGCCGATCGGTGCGCTTTACTGGGCAAGGCTTGCCGAAGCCCGTCTGCCAAAACCGGTTTAGCGGATCGGAAAGTCAGGTTTGCGCTTTTCGAGAAACGCTTTGTAACCGTCTCGAAAATCGTCATTCGAGAAGCCTTCGCGCAGTAAGGCCAGCGCGTTTAAATCATCATCGTCCCAGCCGGCTTCCAAGCCGAGCATCATTTGCTTCGCCGCTCGCACGGACCATTGCGAGAGACTGGCCATTTCGCGCGCCAATTCGCGCGCCGCGTGCACCGCGGTGCCGTCCTCGACCAGGCGGTCGATTAAGCGCAATTCTCGGGCTTCCGCGCCGAGGATCACCCGGCCCGTAAACAACAGGTCGCGTGCCGCGCCGGGGCCAACGGTCTTGAGCAGCCGACGCGTGTCTGCAGGCGGGTACACCAAGCCGAGCCGCGCGGGCGGAATACCAAATTTACTGTTCAGGCTGGCAACCCGCAGATCGCAGGCCAAAGCCAGGCTGACACCACCCCCGATACACGCCCCTTCAATCGCCGCAATGACAGGCTTGGTCGAGCGTTCTAAGGCATAGAGCGCAGCGGCGATCGTGCCATTTCCAGCATCCGCAGACTCAGGAGTTGCATAGGTTTCGGCGAATTCCGAAATGTCGGCGCCTGCGGCGAAGGCGCCGGAGGTTCCGCCGTGCAGCATGATCACCCTTATGTCGGGATCGCCATTGGCCTGGTCTAGCAAGTCCGGTATTGCTGCCCACATATCTCCAGAAAGCGCATTGCGTCGCTCTGGCTTGTTCAGGACAAGCTCGGCTAAGGGGGCATGCGTTTCGAGATAAATGGAAGGCCGATCATTTGTGTCGGTCATGGCGTCTTGCTTTCGAGTTGAATTTCAGCCCGCCTCGTCTGCGCGGAGACGCAACACACCGGGACGATTGGCTTGATTGTGAAGCTGGAAGTCGCGGATCGAGTTAAACGGGCTCATTCGTTTTTGGCTGACTTGCTCATAGGCATAGCCAAGGGCCAAGATTTCGGCGTCCTGTCCCGCAGTGCCAATGAAGGACACACCGAGCGGAATCCCTCGGAAGCCCCCCATTGGGACGGTGAGATGCGGGTAACCTGCAATCGCTGCCATGCTGCCAAAACCGACCCAGCTCGGCCAGACATCACCGTTCACCGGGTCAATCAATGGCGCCAATGGCCCAGACGGGGCGACGAGTACATCGACTTGGTGCTCGGCCAGCAAGGCATCGATGCCATCTTCTCGGGTTGCTTTTAGCAGGCGCTCACGCAAGGCGACAAAGTCCGGATCCGTAGGAGGGGTGCGCGCATCGGAGGCGTAGAAAATATCCTGGTTGAACAGCGCCAATTCGACGTCGGAATTGGCCTCATTGAAAGCGATCAGTTCGGTCAGCGTCTTGGGAAAGTCACCTTTTGGTAAATTGCCGAGATAGGCGTTCAAACTGTCTTTGAATTCGGTTTCCAACAGGATGGTTTCATCATCTCCGATCGTATCGGAAGCGGGTTTGAATGACTCGATTTCAACCAGCACCGCTCCCGCTTTTTCCATGTCTGCGAGCGCTGCGTCGAAGGTCTCTACAATTGGAGCGTAACGGCCCTGACGGAATCTAAGCACGCCCACCTTGACGCCGCTAAGCGCATCGGCCGTTAGCCCTGACGTGAAATCGGTCCCACCGGGCGCCATGGCGTTGATCATCAACGCCGACCCTCTGACTGTTTTGGTCATCGGTCCGGCGGTGTCCTGTGTTGGAGAGATCGGTATGATCAGATCTGAAGAGATCACACCTACTGTCGGCTTGAAGCCAACGATGCCATTTACATTTGACGGGCAAATGATTGAGCCATTGGTTTCGGTGCCAACCGCGCCCGCGGCATATGCGGCCGCGACGGCCGCACCAGAGCCCGAGCTAGACCCGCAAGGGTTGCGACCCGGCGCGTGCGGATTTTGGACCTGACCGCCAAGCGATGACCAGCCGCTCATCGAATCGCTGGATCGGAAGTTTGCCCATTGGCTCATATTGGTCTTGCCTAGAATGACTGCGCCTTGCGCTCGCAGGCCAGCTACGAGCGGACTGTCTCGGCCGGTGATGTTCTCTAGTAGCGCCGTCGAACCCGCCGTGGTCGGCATCGGATCGGCGCTCTCAATGTTGTCTTTGAGCAGGATCGGGACGCCGTCTAGCGCGCCGAGTGTGGCGCCGGCAGTACGGCGGTTGTCGCTTGCAGCGGCTTGGGCCTCGGCGTCTGGATTGAGGAACAATATGCTATTGTACTGGCGGTCCACGTCGCCAATGCGTTCAAGGTAGGCGCGAAGCAGCTCGGAGGACGTGGTTTCCCCTGCAGCAAGCGCCTCCACCAGCTCCGGAAGCGTTTTGGCTAGCAATCCAGAAGGTTCAGGAACAGCCGATTCGAGAACCGACAGCTGCTCGTCACGCCCCTCATCCTGATTTGGGTTTGGGGCACATGCAGCCACAAGCGAACTCGCCAGGAGCCCCGCGCTGAGCAACTTTGTTATAACGCCAAATTTCATCTCAAACCTCGTCATTCACACCGATTAGCCTGCCGCGTTGCGCCTGGTTCGTCAAAACCGGATCAAAACGGCGCAGGCATCGTCACGGGTTTTGAACCGGCCGTGTTTGGCATCGTCTTCAGATGAGGTCTCGAAGCCACGCAGAGTTTGAAACACAGATTTAAGCCCGTCTTTGATGGCGGCGCTTAACAGCGCTTGTGGGCTGTAGTGCTGATACGGCGATACCAAGCGAAACAAGCCGTCGGACATGAGCAAGACATGCCGGCCGGCGACCACGTCAATCTGGGTGATCAGGGCTTGGTCAGCTGCATCTGGATCCAATCCATAGACCCAGTAACCGGTTTCCGTATTGTGCGTGCTTCGAAACGCTTGCAGCTTTTTCTGTCGTTCGGCCTCAGTGAGTTTCAGCATTGTCCGGGCTGTCTTGGACTCCTCGTCCGCCTTGCCGACATAGCCGCAGATCAGCGGTTCGCCATCAGTTTCAACAAGGCCAATACAATCGCCAAGCGCTGCGATATCTGCTTCGGAGTCGCTTCGCTGCCAGAAAAGGATACCCGCCCCGGTCGGCCAGCAATAGCGCGGGACCGAGGCGAGCGGCTCTAGACACTCTGATGCTGCCCGCGCGTGGACTTGTTCCAATGCTCGCCGGATATGCGCGGTTGTGATCTCGCCAGCTTCTGGCGTGATGGCGCGGTACGCTTCTGACGCGGCCTGCGCCAACCAAGCGGCATCGCTTTCCTCGGACGCCATGACGCGGCACCCGCCAACATCGGTTGAGCCATCGATGACCCAGGCACGACCGCTTTCAACATCAAATCCGAAGCGATCATCGCCCGTACCTTGCCCTTTACCCGGATCGTTCAGGCGGTCGACGATATGCATGGACGTACCCTTTTCGGACTAGGCGCGGGCGAACTTTTTGAATTTCACGCGTTTCGGTTCAACGGCATCGGCGCCGAGGCGGCGCTTTTTGTCTTCGAGATAGGACGTGAAGTCGCCTTCGAACCACTCGACGTGGCTGTCACCCTCAAACGCCAAAATGTGGGTCGCCATCCGGTCCAGGAACCAGCGATCATGTGAGATCACAACCGCGCAACCCGGGAAGCCTTCAAGGCCTTCTTCGAGTGCTTGCAAGGTTTCAACATCGAGATCATTGGTCGGTTCGTCGAGTAGCAGTAAATTGCCGCCTTCCCGCAGCATCTTCGCGAGATGGACACGGTTGCGCTCGCCGCCAGACAGTTTGCCGACCGGTTTTTGTTGGTCGGTTTTCTTGAAGTTGAAAGCACTGACATAGGCGCGGGAATTCATCTCGACACTGCCCAATTTGATGATGTCGAGCCCGTCCGAGATCTCCTCCCATACGGTCTTCTTGTCGTCGAGCTTGTCGCGGCTTTGGTCGACATAGCCGAGCTTGATCGTATCGCCGAGTTCCAGCGTACCGGAATCGGGTTGTTCTTGATCAAGGATCATTTTGAACAGGGTGGACTTGCCCGCACCGTTCGGGCCAATCACGCCGACAATGCCACCGGGTGGCAGTTTGAAGTCGAGATCTTCGATCAGGAGATTGTTGCCGAACCCTTTGCGCAGCTTCTCAGCTTCAAGCACTTTATTGCCCAGCCGCGGCCCGGGAGGAATCCGGATGGTTGCATTGGAAACGGTTTCGCGTTCGGCCTCTGTCGCCATTTGCTCATAGGCCTGGATCCGGGCTTTCGACTTGGCTTGGCGTGCTTTCGGGCTTGAGCGGACCCACTCCAATTCCTTATCGAGGGCGCGTTGGCGGCCTTTGTCTTCGCGGGCCTCTTGCGCCATCCGCTTGGCTTTTTGCTCCAGCCAGGCCGAATAGTTTCCTTCGTAAGGAATGCCGCGTCCGCGATCGAGCTCGAGAATCCAACCGGTGATGTCATCGAGGAAGTAGCGGTCGTGCGTGACCAGGATTACGCAGCCTTTGAAGTTGATCAGATAGTTTTGCAGCCAAGCGACAGTCTCTGCATCGAGATGGTTGGTCGGCTCGTCCATCAAGATCATGTCGGGTCGGGACAATAGCAGCCGGCAGATCGCCACGCGTCGAATTTCGCCTCCGGACAGCGCTTTCACATCGGCTGTGTCATCTGGGCAGCGAAGCGCTTCCATTGCCATATCGATCTTGGAATCGATGTCCCAGGCGTCGGCGGCGTCGACTTGCTCTTGCAAGGTCGTCATCTCTTCCATCAGCTCATCGGTGTAGTCTTCCGCAAGCTTCATCGAAATCTCGTTGAATTTGTCGAGCAGCTGCTTTTCCGGACACTCGGAGGCAACATTCTCAAACACTGTCAAATCTGGATTGAGATGTGGTTCTTGCGGCAAATAGCCGACCTTGATGCCATCTGCGGCCCAGGCTTCGCCGCTAAACTCAGTCTCGATCCCGGCCATGATTTTGAGCAGCGTTGACTTGCCGGCGCCGTTGACACCGACCACACCAATCTTAGCGTCCGGCAGGAAGGACAAATGAATGTTCTCGAAGACCTGTTTGCCACCAGGATAGGTCTTGGAGACGCCTTGCATGTGATAGACATATTGCGGGCCAGCCATGACACGGTCTCCTTCAAAAATGGGTGTGCGATAGAGCGCCGTTACTTGCGCTTCTCGGTCGGAAAATCAAGCGAATCTGGCGCAATCCAGAGCCAGTGCTTGGCAAGCCCGAGGGCAGGGTGTACCCGCCAAGTCTATGAAACCTTGGAAAACGCTCTCAAGCCGAACCACGTATCGCGATGAGTATATCAGTTTGCGGACCGACCGCTGCCAGCGCGAGGATGGCCATATCATTCCAACATACCATGTGCTGGAAGAGCCAGAATGGGTGACGGTTGTGCCGATCACCGATGCTGGAAAAATTGTCCTTATTCGGGAGTACCGCCACGGCGCAGAAGACATCACAATTGGCTTGCCAGGCGGCGTCGCCAATCCTGGAGAAACAGACATTCCAGCCGCTGCAGCTCGAGAGTTGATGGAAGAGACGGGTTATCGCTGTCGTGAATTGATCCCAATTGGTCGATGCTATCCAAATTGGGCCTGGCAGAACAATCAGGTGAGTTATTTCCTCTGTCTTGGCGCCGCACCGGCAGGGCCGCAGAAACTCGATCCAAATGAAGAAATCGACGTGTTGGAAATACCGTACTCTCACTTTGTCGATTACGAGGATTTGCCGCTGCAACATGCGCTGCACGCGGCTGCTTTGTTCTATGCGGAAAGATGGTTTCAGAAGAATCCAGGCCGCCGACCACAAAGCTGATATCTAACACGATAAAACCCCGGAGGAAGACGATGCCAGCTTTTCAACCCACCGCGGACCAGTTCCGAGCCTTCCGAGATGATCCACATGATGGGCCAATCGCGCAGGTGAACTTGCTCAAATACCGGGTCAAAGCGGCGTACCAGCCCGACGATCCCGAATATGGTCAGGGTGAGCCGGGCGCCATTGCTTATCAGCGCTATGCCGACGCGTTCGGGGTCGCCGCGGCCGAGTTCGGCGGGCGCTGCCTGCTTATGGGTAAAACGGAGCGCTATTTCATCGGACAAGGTGACTGGGACGGCGTCATGGTGATGTTCTTCCCAAGCCGCCAAGCCTTCATCGCGACGCTCAACCATGAGACCTATCAGGACATGCACCGCCATCGCGATGCTGGATTGCTGTGCCAGGAATTGATTACGACACGTCCAAGTGTGGCTGCAGGCTAAATCGCCAAGCCCTGCATCAGCTTTTCGAGATAGTTTTGATCCGTCTCGCCGAAGGCGTTGAGTTCGGTCGAATCAACGTCGAGCACGCCGGCGAGCGCCCCATCTTCGGCAAAAATAGGTACGACAATCTCTGACTTGCTGCGGCTGTCGCAGGCGATGTGTCCGGGAAAGGCGTGTACGTCGGGAACGAGTTGGGTTTTGCGCTCAGCGGCCGCGACACCGCAAACTCCCTTGCCGAACGGAATGCGCAAACATCCGAGCGTGCCTTGATACGGCCCGACCACAAGTTCGTCGGGCTTGACCGGGTCGACCAGATAGAAACCCGTCCAGAAAAAGCGCGGCTTAAACGCCTGAGCAAGCAGGCTGGCGCAAGTCGCATAGCGCGCCGTTTGATTGGTTTCACCTTCGAGAAGACTTGGTAGCTCGATCAGTAGGTTTTCATACGCATCTTCTGTTTGAGCGTGGCTGTGTTCAGATAGATGCATAATCGACTCCGGAGAGACTTGGTGGGCCCGGAGGGACTTGAACCCCCGACCAGACCGTTATGAGCGGTCCGCTCTAACCAACTGAGCTACAGGCCCTGAATTCTGAACAAAGACCGACTGGCAACGCCTTGTCGACTCCTTGATCTTGCCGCAATGACTCAATTCAATCGCTGCAGCAAGTCTCCAACACTGTGGAGGGAGAGATTATGTCGTTTAAAATGACCGCAATGGCGGTTCCCTTGGTCCTTGCGACGGGCCTTATTGTCAGCGCCTGCGGCGGTGCTACGTCGACGCCGACGGATCCAATGCCTACCGCATCTGTGGACGAAGTGCAGGTATCGGCGGCGTCCGAGCCAATGCCAACGGTGGTTCCAAACGCTGCGCCGATCGAAACCTATCATCCGAACGCGATCCAGCCGGAAACCACAATCAGCCTTATGGGCAAAGGCGAAGTCACGGCCGAGCCCGACATCGCCATTATGAGCGCTGGTGTTCGCAGTGATGCCGCAACGGCTGCGGAAGCGATGGCAGAGAACCGCACGGCGATGAATGCGGTCTTCGACGCGTTAAAAGCGGCCGGTGTCGCAGATCGAGATATGCAGACGTCGAACTTTAGCTTGCAGCCTCAATACGATTACAGCAATCGATCCGACGGCGAACCGCCACGTCTGACGGGCTATCGCGCAGGCAATGAACTCTCAGTACGTGTGCGCGACTTGGACCAGTTGGGCGCCATGATGGACGCGCTGGTGTCTGCTGGCAGCAACACGTTTTCTGGCGTGCAATTCGCGCTTGATGATCCTCGAAATGTACGAAATGAGGCGCGGCGTTTGGCGATCCGCGATGCGATCTCAAAAGCAGAATTATACGCCGCCGAGTCCGGCTATACGGTGGCGCGGATCGTCACGCTGAGTGAGTCGGGCGGCTACCAACCCGTCTCGATGCAAGACTCCGCTCTTTCGCGGGTTATGGCCGAGTCGACGCCTATCGCGGCCGGAGAAGTTGGCTATACGATCAATGTAAACGTGCTGTTCGAGTTACGCCAAGCGGACGAATAAGCGGCCTGTTACATATGACAAACTGTTAAGCGGCGTGCGCCTGTGCTTACCTATGAATGTGGGAGAGTAGAGGACACCGAGATGAAACTATGGATGCCGGCGCTATGTGGCGCCCTCGCCGCTTGCACGACGACGAGTGAAGCCCCGCCACGTGTGCCATATGCCCCGGCCAGCCTGTGCGATACGGGAGGGGCGTCGGAAAGCTCGAGCCGTGATCTCGGCGGAACTGCGCCTGTGACCCGCACCATGGATGGCGCACCCGTCAAAGACTTCTTACCATTTCTTGATGTCGCCATGGATCCAAACGCTGTCGACTCAGATGTCGGCGCGACTTTGGTTGACCGATATACGCGCCTTCGCATCGAGACGCTTGATGCGCGCGCCCGCGATACTGCGGGTGTTGCGTCCGGCGCTTATCGGACATCGCGACCAGACAGATCTTATCAGCAGGAGAGCCGCCCATGGTTGTCTCGCATGCTGGGGTCTAAAACGGTCAGCCGGACACTTCTGGCGGAGTTCGAATTGAGCCGCCCAGATGTCAAAGCAACCGAGGCCCTGTTTTCAGCTTCCTTTTCTTCTGATCGAGCAACCGGCGAGACGTGGTCGACGGACCAGAGCATCGCGCTATATGCGACGCCCTGGTTCAAAGTCTCGGCAAACTCTACGCTTACGACGAAACTTCGAATGCAACTCGCAGATCAACGCGAAAGTGCCAGCGCAAGCGCCATGGTCATGGGGGCGCTCAGCAATGCGGCCAATCTTATTGCGCCGACCACGCCGCTGATAAACTATTTCAATTCACCGTCCCTGAACGATGCGTCGAACTTTTTGGACGCATCTGTTTCCAGCTTGTTTGGTCGGGCGATTACAGAACAGTCAACGGGTACACTGCCGTTGCGAAACTGGCAGGATTGTCCGGTTGTCGTGGTCTATGCTGCGATGCCGGACGCACGAGACATTCGGAAAACGCGAGATGCAGAACAACTCGGTGCTTGGGCTGTGTCGCTGGAGAAGCCGCTATTCTCGATGTTTACGCGAAACACGCAAACCTCGCCTGACGGCTGGGAAACGTGGCCGGACTATTCTGATGTTAGCAGCTCGGACGTCTTATCCTTCGAGATGGACCGAAATCTCAGCGTCCACACATTCATCCAAACCGAGCTTGGCATGGGAGACCGCATCGCGGAGCTAAACACCAGCCCAGATCGCGCCCTCGCACGGCAGATTTGTCAAAGAATGGAGCGGGGCTTGAGTGGGCAAGGTGGCCTAAATGCGTTCGATTCCGCAGCGGCGATCTATGCTGCGGCTGACAGCGATATGATGAACCGTGATGCCCAACGCGTCCTCATTCATCCCGACACCTGTCCGGCAATGAGCCTGTATCAGAAACTCTCGGGGCAGCCCTTTGTCCCGCTAGACGGCGCAGGTGAGTCTGATGCCGAAAGTCCGGCATCGCAAATAGACTGAATAGTGTTCTCTCTAAGCCGCGTGCTGAAACGACAGCGGTGCCTGTCTGTTTTGCAACCAGATAGCGCCCCGGATTCGACCCAGGACGAGATATGCTTGAAGTGTCAGGCGCTCTGGTGTCCAAACCGGGTCTTATCGCGAGCTGGGTCAAAGGTGAGTATATGAGTGACCGCAAGCATTTCAGCGCCTTCACCGCGTTCTGCGTGATTGTTGCGAACATGGTTGGCACCGGCGTTTTCACCAGTCTGGGGTTTCAGCTGTTCGATCTGAATACAGGTTTCCCTTTGATCATGCTTTGGGTGTTGGGGGGCGTCGCGGCGCTCTGCGGCGCAATGAGTTATGCCGAACTTGGCGCTGCGTTGCCCCGTTCGGGTGGCGAGTATAATTTTCTATCCCGCATCTATCATCCAGGATTGGGTTTTGTGGCGGGTTGGGTGTCCGCGCTGATCGGTTTTGCAGCGCCGATTGCCTTGGCGGCGATGACATTCGCGGCTTATAGCCGTGCCGCCTTTGCGCCGGATGCCCCAGCTTGGGTTGATCAGGCGCTGGCGTGTTCTCTGGTTGCCATATTGGGTTTCGTGCATGCAGGACGTCGGCAAGCAGGAGGAAGCCTCCAAATTGGCTTCACACTCATCAAGATTGTCGTGATCATCGCATTTTGTATTGGCGCCATTGCGTTCGTCTCCAATCTGCAACCGGTGGGCTTTGCCCCCGTGGCAGGTGATCTGGACGCGATGACGGGTGCCGCGTTTGCCGTTTCACTGATCTATGTCAGCTATGCCTATACCGGCTGGAATGCGGCAACTTATGTGATCAGCGAATTGGACGCACCGCAGCGGAATTTGCCGCGCATTCTGATCGGCGGGACGCTCATTGTGATGGTGCTCTACGTTGCGCTCAATGCGGTCTTCCTGCTGGTCGCGCCCATGGCGGACATGGTTGGCAAAATTGAAATTGGTGTGATTGCTGCGCGGTCCGCGTTTGGTGAGGCGGGTGCACAGTCTGCTGGGGGTGTTTTGGCTCTGCTTCTGATTTCAACGGTGAGCGCAATGACGATTGCTGGGCCGCGTGTGTTGCAAATGATTGGTGAGGATTTGGCACCCTTGCGCCCGATTTCGAAAACAAATGAAGACGGTGTCCCGTCTCGGGCGGTCTATTTGCAGACCGGTATCGCACTGATCTTTATTCTGACAGCCAGCTTTGATGAGGTCTTGGTGTTTTCCGGTTTTACGTTGGCTCTAATGAGTTTTCTAACCGTGTCTGGCCTATTTGTATTGCGCCTGCGTCAGCCGGACTTGGAACGGCCATATCGCGTGAATCTCTTTCCTATTCCACCGCTTATCTATCTCGGTCTCACTGGCTGGACGCTACTTTTTGTATTGCGGGAACGGCCAATTGAAGCGGGGCTTGGACTGCTACTCGCCGCGTCAGGCGCATTGGTCTATTTCGGGTTTCGCACTTTTGGCAGCACAAGGGCTGATTAGGTTTCGTGTCCGAGCTGTTTGCGCACGGTCGTAACGGCACGTGTCAGGATCGGACCGAGTTCCGTATTGAACACATGATCTGCGTAAGCATCTTGCTCCGTCTCTTCGCGGTTCACAATGGTCAGTCGCGCCCCATTCTGTTTCGCGATGATCGGAATACCGGCCGCGGGATAGACCACCAAAGACGACCCTAAGACCAACATCATATCGCAGCTTAATGCCGCGGCTTCCGCCTTCATCATTTCTTTTTCAGGCATGGCTTGCCCGAATGAAACGGTGGCTGATTTCACAATCCCGCTGCATGCGTCGCAGGTGATGTCTTCATCCGCCTCCCAGCGTGGCCGGAGATCCTCATATTCGTGGCGTTTGCCGCAGTTCAGACATTTGGCGTAGGCGGCATTGCCATGTAGCTCGATCACGTGCTCATCCGGCACGCCCGAATCCTGGTGCAAATTGTCGACATTTTGGGTGACGATGCTGGAGACTTTGCCGATTGAGACGAGCTTGGCCAGCGCGAGGTGGCCTGGATTTGGCGCCGCGCCCGTCCATCCCGCTGTGCGATTGAAAACGCGGTTCCATCCCTCACGGCGGGCTTCGCGTGATGCGACAAAGTCCTGATAGTAGATCGGTGTCATCTTGCTCCAGACCCCACCCGGGGATCTGAAATCTGGAATGCCACTTTCCGTCGATATACCGGCGCCGGTGAACACGCAGACACGGTCGGCTGCGAGGAGCATCTCGGCCAGAATGTCTGCGTCTTCCATCTGTTCCCTGCCGCTTTTGACTAGGTGTCGAGGAAGCTTCTCAGTTTGCGCGACCGGCTCGGATGCTTGAGCTTTCTCAGGGCTTTTGCCTCGATCTGGCGAATCCGTTCCCGCGTAACCGAGAATTGCTGACCAACTTCTTCGAGCGTGTGATCGGTGTTCATCCCGATACCGAAACGCATCCGTAGAACGCGCTCTTCGCGCGGGGTCAGAGACGCCAAGACGCGCGTCGTCGTTTCGCGTAGATTTGATTGAATGGCTGCATCCACTGGGAGCAGAGCCATCTTATCCTCAATGAAATCGCCAAGATTTGAATCTTCATCGTCGCCGATCGGCGTTTCCAGAGAGATTGGCTCTTTGGCAATCTTGAGAACTTTCCGGATCTTTTCGAGTGGTAATCCAAGCTTCTCCGCGAGTTCTTCCGGGGTCGGCTCACGGCCAATCTCGTGCAACATTTGACGCTGTGACCGGACGATCTTGTTGATTGTCTCAATCATATGCACCGGAATACGAATGGTGCGGGCCTGGTCTGCGATCGATCGCGTGATCGCCTGCCGGATCCACCAAGTGGCATAAGTGGAAAATTTGTATCCGCGGCGATATTCGAATTTATCCACCGCCTTCATCAAGCCGATATTGCCTTCCTGGATCAAGTCGAGGAATTGCAGGCCACGATTGGTGTATTTTTTGGCAATCGAAATGACGAGGCGAAGATTGGCCTCAACCATTTCTTTCTTGGCGATGCGGGCTTCGCGCTCGCCCTTCTGAACCCTTTGAACGATTTGGCGATAATCGTCGATCGGAATCCCAATTTCTTGCGCAACGGTTGAGATCTCAGCTCGCAGGTCTTCAATTTTGTCCGCTTCGCGAGTGACAAACCGTTCCCATTTCTTGGACTTGCCACCAACATCTTCGATCCAATTTGGATCGAGCTCGTGGCCGAAATAGGCCTGCAAGAACTCCGAGCGGGGCACGCCATGGGCATCGGCTCTGCGCATCAGCTGACCCTCAAGACTCATCAGCTTTTTATTGATCGCATAAAGCTGTTCGACCAGGGCTTCGATCCGCGCATTGTTGATATGCATGGTCTTAAGCGTTTCAACGATACTGACTGAAATGCTCTCGTGCGAATCTTGATCCTTCTTGGCCAGGCTTTTGCCTTCCAAGCGGCGCGACACCAAGCGCTCTTGTAGCATTCGGAAATTGGCGAACGAGGACGCCATCTCGTCGAGTTTTTCGAGCACACCGTCGCGAAGTTCGGCTTCCATGCCGGACATCGACATTGCCGCGCCTTCTTCCTCGTCTTCACGTTCTTCTCGAGCGTGACGTTCTTCAACCGTCTCGTCTTCACGATTCTCGGCTTCGGGCTCTTCTTCTTCTTCTTCTTCTTCCTCTTCGATCTCAGGCGCTGGGTTTTCCGCGCCATAAGTCGCTTCTAAGTCGATTAGATCGCGCAGCAGGATGCGCTCATTCACAAGCTCGTCGCGCCACACCATCATCGCTTCGAAGGTCAAAGGGCTTTCGCACAGGCCGCGGATCATCGCATCACGCCCAGCTTCGATACGCTTGGCGATGGCAATTTCACCCTCACGCGAGAGCAGCTCGACGGATCCCATTTCGCGCAGATACATGCGCACGGGATCATCGGTGCGATCTGAGTTGCGTGCATTACCTTTCTTGGTGACGGCTTTTTCACCCGTCTTGGCAACGGCCGTGCCTTTCGGGCCCGCTTCGCCTTCTTCGTCATTTTCGACAACGCTGATGCCTTGCTCCGATAACATGGCCATCGTGTCTTCAATTTGGTCGGACGAGAGTTCATCCTGCGGCAGGATCGCGTTCAGCTCTTCAACTGTCACATAGCCCTTATCTCGGGCGACCTTCATGAATTTTTTGACTTTGGTATCGTTGAGGTCGAGAACCGGGCGGTCGTCTACCGCGGTATCGGTATCTGTTTCTTTGGCTTTCGCCATAAACTCTTCTCCCGTCTGCCCTGGTGCAGTACTATCTGTATTTGACCCAACACATTATGTTTGATCAGAACCATCTAATGCTTCGTTGAGACGCATCGCCTTTGCTCGCCGTTCCGAGACTCGTTTGTGTCTGAGTCGCTGATCATCGAGGTCGCGAAGCGCATCCCCGGTAACTGGACTAGACACGTCGTGTCCCTCCTGGCGCGCATAATGCTCTAGAGCGATGAGCCAATCCCGTTCCTCGTTGCTACCTTGAGCGATAATCGAGCTGGTCGGGAAGTTTTTGAGCAATTCAGCCGCGCGCAATTTTCCACAATCCACTAAATGGGTCGTCAGTGGGTCCGGGTCAACCTGCAAACCTTGTTCCAGGTGACATAAAATGGCATCACGGATCGCTCCGACGTCAGGATCTGGGAAATCTACTAAAGCAAGCAATTCAGAATGGCGTTCGGCAAGATGTGGATTGCGGGCTGCGAGAATCACAGTGCCGCGCCCTTTCATCGATTGACCTTCGCCAGACTGCGCACGAAGCAATTGGTTTTTCGACTGTGTTTCACCGAGTGTAGCGGTCTGGTTTTGGCGATTTGCGCGCTTTGGCTTCTTAGCGGCACGGAGCGACCAGATATGCTCACGCAACCGCGATTTAAGTTCCTGCTCATAGGCAGATCGAACGCCCTGATGTTTGATGGCCGATGCGGCCTTGAGCAAACGCTGCTCCAATCCGGCTTGACGTTCCGGCGTATCGACCGGTTCCAAATCCCGTTCGCGGCGCCACAGAAGTTCGATCAGCGGTATGGCTGCTTGGAGCCGCTCATGCATCGCCGTAACGCCATGCTGCCGGATCAAATCGTCTGGGTCCATGCCATCTTCAAGCAGGCAGAAGAACAAGGATCGTCCCGGTTCTAAACCAGGTAATGCGCGTTCAATCGATCGATAGGCGGCGCCCAGTCCGGCGCGGTCACCGTCAAAACACAAAACGGGTTCAGGCCCGGCACGCCAAAGCAGAGCGAGTTGCGGCTCCGTCAATGCGGTTCCCAAAGGAGCTACCGCATGGCCGATCCCAGCCTCCGCCAAAGCGATCACGTCCATATAACCTTCGCAAACGATGAGACCGTTGGCGTCGGTATCCCCATAGGCTTCTCGAGCCAATTTGTAGCGATAGAGAACGTTCGATTTGTGAAAGAGCGGCGTGTCGCTCGAATTCAGATATTTGGGTTTCGCATCCGGCAAAATGGCACGACCACCGAATGCAATTACGGCGTCACGCGTGTCACCGATCGGAAACATAACTCGACCGCGGAACCGGTCATAAGGATCTCCGCCACCATCGGGTTGAACAATGAGGCCCGCTTCCAAGAGTTCCGCTTTGCTAAACCCTTTTGCGGTCAGATGCTGAAAGGTCGTTCGCCAATCGTCGGGTGCATAGCCGAGTCGATGCCGCGTCCAAGCCTCTGCGGACAGGCCTCGTTGGGTGAGATAGGCGCGCGCCTCGCTACCGATGTCAGTGCGAAGCTGCGATTCAAAAAAGCTTGCCGCGGCTTCACAGGCGGCGAGCAATCGCAAGCGTCGATCGTAGGCTTCCTGGCTTTCGGGCGTCGCTTTTGGCAGCGGCATCCCATAGTCTTCAGCCAGTTTTTCGACGGCATCCATGAAGGATAAACGCTCTGTCTCCATCACAAAGCTGATGACATCGCCGCCATTCCCAGATGAGAAACACTTATAGATTTGCTTTTGATCGTTGACGTAGAAACTTGGCGTTTTCTCCGTTGTGAAAGGAGATAATCCGACCCATTCCTTACCCTGTTTTTTGAGTTTCACTTTTCGACCGATTAGATCTGAAGGCCGAATGCGCGCCTTCAACTCGTCGACAAAGCCATCAGGAATGCGGACGCCAGCCATTAACCATCCTTATGCCTATGCCCGCACTTGGGAAAGGCCGAAATCAAATCTATCAACACAAATTGGCTGGGCGCGTCATTTCAGTGAAACGCAACTTTGCCGTCACATGCCCCTTTGCTCGCGCCTTAAGACAACGCCTCGCGAACAGCCTTACCGGCGGAGCTACATTCTATTCGGCCGGGAAATCTTTCACGAAGCGCGGACATGCATCGACCGACGTCCTTGAGTTTTGACGCTTCGAGGTCGCCGATGACATCCTGCACCGCACTATCTAACGCGTCGCCACTGAGCGGCTTGGGTAAAAACGCGGCGAGGACCTCGATCTCTTGCCGCTCACGCTCTGCGTCGGCAATTCGACCTGCTTCATCATACTCCGCGGCAGACACTTCCCGTTGTGCCACCATCGTTTCAAGCAGATCGACAAGCTCAGTATCGATGCAGCCATTGCAGTCGCCCCGGCCGCGCGCCATCACGTCCCGATCCGACATCGCGCATTTCACGAGCCGAAGTGTTTGTGCTTCGGTACCGGCAGTGTCTGAAGATTCAGCAGTCTCGAGCGCCTTTAAGAGACGTTCGCGAAGGCTGGTTGTGCGAAGTTGCGTGGTAGCGTCCATAAAAGCGCATTGCCCTTACTCTGATAACGAAACCGCTTGACGATTTCGCCCGGTACACCCTATCTGCCACCCGTTTGCCTGATACTGCGTTAATCAAGGCTTACACGCCACAAATACAAGAGCTGGGAGATAAGCCTTTGCCCACCAAAAATCAATCGATTTCCGCAACGGGTGCGCTCGCTCTGGCCGATGGGACGGTTTTTTTGGGCGAAGGGGTCGGAAAAACAGGCATTGCGGTTGGTGAGTTGTGTTTCAACACGGCGATGTCCGGTTATCAGGAGATTTTGACTGACCCCTCTTATGCCGATCAGATCGTCCTATTCACTTTCCCGCACATCGGAAATGTCGGCACCAATCCCGAAGATCTTGAAGAGTCTACCGATGCAGCAAAAACCGCCGCGCGGGGCGCCGTATTCCGTGAACCGATTACCGCTCCGTCGAACTGGCGTGCACAAGATCACTTCGGCGACTGGCTTGGACATCGCAACATTATTGGTCTGAGCGGTGTTGATACACGCGCGCTCACCCGGCTCATTCGCGAACAAGGTATGCCGAAATGTGCGATAGCGCATGACCCTGATGGGCAAATTGATGTCGATGCCTTAATCAAAGCCGCGTCCGTCTGGGAGGGGCTCGAGAACGCGGACCTCGCTTTGCAGGTCACTGAAGACGAACCGTTTGAACATGTTGAACGTCTTTGGGATCTGAGCACCGGTTTTGAGGACCAGGCGCAGGCAGATTTCCATGTCGTTGTGATGGATTACGGCGTCAAGAAGAACATTCTTCGGAACTTGGCAAGTGTCGGCGCAAGGGCGACGATTGTCCCAGGCGATGCGCCTTTTTCCGCTATTGCAGCCCTGTCTCCGGACGGCGTTGTCTTATCGAATGGTCCCGGCGATCCTGCGGCCACAATTCTGCGCAGCAATGAAACAATCACGCAATTGATCGACAGCGGTGTACCAATATTGGGTATCTGTCTGGGACACCAGCTTTTGGCATTGGCGCTCGGCGCGGATACCATGAAGATGGAGCAGGGGCATCATGGTGCCAATCATCCTGTGAAGGATTTGAAAACTGGCAAAGTCGAAATTGTATCAATGAATCACGGGTTCACTGTTGATCCGACAACGCTTCCTGAGGGCGTGGAGCAAAGTCATCTCTCGCTCTTTGATGGAACAAATTCTGGTCTCTCCGTCCGCGGTAAACCGATTATTTCTGTCCAACACCATCCAGAAGCCAGCCCGGGCCCGCAGGACAGTTTCTATGTCTTTGAAAGATTCGCCGCATTGATGCGATCTGCTGCCAAATAGTCTGCAACGTAGACAAGCGAACTCATTCAATAGTTAATGAGAATTACAGATAATTTTGTAGACAGATCAAATCAATGATCATAAGTATACTGGGTAAGCTATTGCTAGCATCGAGTGTGTGGGGACGCGCGCGAGAATAGAAAGCCGGGAAACTTGATGTTTCCCGGCTTTTTCGTTTGGTCATTTAAGATTAGCGCTCGTCTTCTTCATCCGCTGGATCGTCGAGACGGAAGAGCACAGGACTGACCGAAACATTCTTTTCTGTGTTCTCGAGGCTAACCTGAGTGATTTGACCCTCGGTGTTGATTGCAATCCAGCCGAGAAGATCGAACGCCTCATCGTCAAAGATAAGCGTTAGGCGTCCATCCATTTCGCCCGTCAAATCGCGAACGGTGATGGCAATCGATTCCGGACGCTTAAGGATTTGCAATACTTCGACATCAGCCCCAAACGTTATTTGCTCATCAAGTAGGATATTCAACGGGGTCGCAGAGAGCGGAACACGATCTACGGTCTCCAAATTGCTGTCTGAGATCGCGACTGTGGCTCCGTCCGCGATGATCATGATAGGACTGGGCGCGTCGTAATCAAAGCGCATTCGGCCGGGTCTGCGCAGTGCGAAACTACCGCTCGAAACACTGTTATCGGCGTTTATCTGGGAAAAACGTCCCCGTGCGGTTCGCGCTTCAGCCAATCCGCGGCGGGCGGGGAGAATGTATCGACCCCACTCATTTTCGGAGACAATGCTGATTTCAGACTCTGCAACGATTTCCGCGCCAGCTTGCGGCATAATCAGCTCAGTTTCGTCAATCGGTGCAGCGGGTAGCGTCTGCGGCACAATTTCAGATTCTGCGGGCAAGCTTGGCAAAGCCTCAGGGGTCTCAATCACAATTGCAGGCGTATCGGCGGGTGGTTCGACCGTCGTCTCTGCTTGGAGATCAAGCATCAAGCCGGACGCTGCCTGAGCAGAGAATAACAGCGCGACATAGGTTGGCACGATTAGGTTTAACATCGCCATTCCTTCCATAATTGCGTCCTGGGATAAGCGGATTTGCGGAACATCAACAGGGCAGAATCAAGGCATTTGTGCCAGTTTTGGTTGCCCGCTGTTCACGATTTCCGGATTATAGGGCGTGCTCCGGCAGGAAATTCTAAAAAAAGCCGGCGGCAAACCACCAAGGAGGTGACACCGATGAAACAGGTCATGATCATGACATGCGCGCTCGCACTGGTTGCGGGCTGTCAGAACGGTTTTTCGCAACGTCAATTGTCAGGCGCAGCAGCAGGTGCTGTGGCAGGCGCTGGCGTCGGCATTCTTGCTGGCGGTGATGACCGCCGCAACGCTGCAATTGGCGCCGCGATCGGCGCGATCGCCGGAGGTGCTGTCGGGACATATATGGACCGTCAGGAAGAAGCGCTGCGCCAGCGCACAGAGGGCACTGGAATTGGCGTCGAGCGCGTTGGCGACAAAATTGCGCTAACGCTCCCGTCCGGAGTAACCTTTCCGGTTGACAGAGCGGACATTCAGCCCGGCTTTCAAGAGCCGCTTTCAGAAGTTGCGATGACGCTGAATGAGTTTCCGTCGACAGCGGTGGATATTGTCGGCCACGCCAGTGCAGATGGCCCTGATCAGTACAATCTAGAACTGTCGCAACGACGAGCACAATCGGTGCAGTCATTTCTTGTTGCGGGCGGCGTTCAGCAGATCCGCCTGAATGCAATCGGTGTCGGCGAAACCCAACCGATTGCGGACAACGCGACCGCCGCTGGGCGCGCTGCCAACCGCCGGGTCGAGATTCTTCTAACGCCTGTTGTTGAGGGCCAAGCCTAAAGACTTAGCGCGCGCGCCTGGATCACATCGCGACTAGGCGCGCGCAACTTCCGATACGATGTAGGTCAGCGGCTCTTCGCCGTGATAGGCAATCGTGACGTATTCTCCGGGCCGAAACGCGTGCTCTCCCAAATGATAACCACCTTCGTCCGGCCCTTCCTCAGGTTCGTCATAGTGGAACATCCAATGACTACCACGATGGGTTAGAAGGCCGTCAGCCCGCTCATCTGGATCGGGATGAAACCGAACAACTGTGCAGTCTTTGCGATGCTCGCGCCATGTATCGACGTCGATCAAACCTTCACCATTGAGCGGTGCCACGAGGACGTAGCCTTGGCGGTCATCGCCATCTGGATGACCCGGATTGCGCGCGAGGCGCAGTGTAATACGACTTAGGGTCAATTTGACCTCCTCTGCTGGATTAGTGCGTGAGCGCTAAGCTCGGCCGCTGCTTGGCGCGCAGCATTGCCCGGCTGGTCCCGCCAAACAGCATTTCCCCAAGCCGGCTATGGCCATAGGCGCCCATCACCAACACCCCAACCTGGTTGGCTGCCGCCGTTTCCAAAAGGCTGTCGGAGAGGTCCCCAGACAGCACCGAGACCGTCGGTGAAAGGCCTTCGACCCGCAAATACTCGCTAAGGCTTTCGGCATCTGCACATCCGGAGGCGGAGGCGGCAGGACGGATCTTTTCCGGATGGTGGGCGATAATGACTTTGGAATAGGTCTTGATCAGATCGAGATGCATCCGCACCGCGCGCGCCGCTTGCGGGCTGCCATCCCAAGCAATCATGCTGGCTTCGTCTGGACCGTGGGTTTCGGACGCCAGGATCAAGGGTAGCTCAGCGGTCATCAGGACGTGTTCGAATGCCGGGTTGAGCGCGTGCGATGTGTTGACCGCTCCGTATGGCATGACCAGGGCTTTTGAAAGCATCGCTGCACCGGCAGCCCTCAAGGCCGGTTCTCCCACCTCATTAAGGATGGCTGGCGATAGCCCGTCACCCAAAGACTTAACCCCGTCTTGAAAGGCTTCGGACAGACTTGCGACCGCGGCTTCCTGCGCTTTTTCGATCGCCGTAATCCCAGCGCTGCCCGTCATCACCATGTCCGGACCCGCCACATAGACAGCGGCGCTGGCCGGATCTGGCATGACAATCAAGCCCTTCAGATGTGTTGATAATCGTTTGGCCAATGCCCCTGCAACGGTGAGCTCTCCAGCAACATCGGCAGGGTCACCCCCCAGCATCGCGTAAACGGTCATATCGTCCTCCATCTCTGTTTCCCTTAATCTAGGGTGTCGGATAGGCCCCGTTTATAAGGGGTATTGCGTAGGGGCTTGTCGGGTCTCAAAACCGTTTCAAATGGGTACCGCCATCGGGGCAAGCGGGTACCCAAGTCGGCATTTCGGGACGGAACCGCTCGGCGAACGAAACGCGACTAAACTCAACCAGGCATGTTTAATGTGCACGCCGGATTGATCTGAGGCATCTCCGCCACAGCAAGCTCATTTTTTTTGCTTGAGCTGTTAAACTGTCACGAAATTTGTATATGCAAAGTTCGCCGGGGGGCCTCACAGAATCCGTGGGTGCGACGGTCGCAAAGAAATGTTGACGCCAAGGGGACAAATTGATGTTCAAGACTGTTAGAAGAAGTTTCGTCGCTGCCACGCTGGCAGTCATGACGATGGCTGGATTTGCTATGGCACCAGCAAGTGCCGCCACCTTCGATTTTACGGGTGACTTGCTGGCGTCAATTGCGCCGGATTCCGATTCCAAAGTATATACGGTGGACGGAATCACGCTGACCGTGACGGCCGGAACGTTTCCGAACGCGAATCCAAGCGATATCAATTTCGGCACCCGTCAGGTAGATCAAGATTTCTTCAGCGGTCTCGGTGCGGACGCATTTGGCGATGGGGACAATGTTGATGGGTCATTCGGCAATGATGTTCTTGTCTTTTCGTTTTCTCGTGCGGTGAAGTTTCTGAGCATCGACTTCGGCAATGTCGACGGCAATGATGATTTCGCGTTTGGCTCGGTTTCTGGAACCCTGTTTAGCCGGATCGTTAACTTCGAAGACGTCAGCAACGCCGTGCTGGTGTCGACCTTCGCAACGATGGACCAGGCAACAGGTTCGTCTTTCGGCATCGGCGCGATCGGCACGTTTGACAATTTCACCATCCAAGGCATCGAAGTGGCGGCTGTGCCAATCCCGGCCGCTCTGCCCCTGTTCTTGTCCGGCCTGTTTGGTTTGCAGTGGTTCGCACGGCGTCGTCGGAAGCTGGCAGCCCAAGCGGCCTAAACAGCTCGCCTCACCAAACCGAACAAAGACAAAAAAGGCGGCCCGTCCAGGCCGCCTTTCTTATGTGTGTTCGTCTCTTAGGATAGCCCAGGTCTAGGCGGTCTCTTTGACTTTCGTCCCGGCGGGCGGGAAACGATCATAGAAGCCCTCGCCCTTCTCCGCCATGTCGCGCAGAAGCTGCGGCGGCGTGAACCGGTCACCATACTTCTCGGCGAGCAGATCCGCCTCGGCCACGAAGTCCTTAATGCCCCAGATCAGATCGACATAGGAGCAGCAACCGCCGGTGTACGGTGCGAAGCCCCAGGCGAGGATGGAGCCAATATCGCCGTCCCGAGCATCGGTGATCACACCTTCTTCAAAGCAGCGCGCGACTTCAATCGCCTGGCGGACCAGGAAGCGGTTCTTGATCTCTTGCTTGAGCGCCGGCGGACACTCATCGACCGTCACTTCGATTCTGGAGTTTAGGTCGGGCCAAAGGCGGTCTGGCTTGCCTTTTTCGTTATAGTCATAAAAGCCCTTGCCAGCTTTACGACCGACCCGGCCCTGATCTTCCACCAGCCAGGCCATCATCTGTCCCAGCTCATTGCTATTATAGTCCATGCCAGCGGCCTTCGCCATTTGGCGACCGACTTTCAAGGCTGTGTCCAGTCCCACTGAGTCAGACACTTCCAGCGGACCCATTGGCATACCCGACTGGCGACCAACATTCTCGATGATGGCCGGCTTGATGCCTTCTGCCAGCATCGCCATGCCTTCCTGTGTGTAGGTGCCAAAGCAGCGGGATGTGTAGAAGCCGCGGCTGTCATTGACAACGATCGGTGTCTTACGAATGGCCAGGACATAATCGATCGTCTTCGCCAGCGTTTCTTCTGTGGTCTTTTCGCCCTTGATGATCTCGACAAGACCCATTCGCTCAACCGGGGAGAAGAAGTGGATGCCGATGAAGTTCTCAGGCCTGTCTGATGCTTCGGCAAGCCCGGTGATCGGTAGGGTCGATGTGTTCGAGCCCATCACTGCCGTGTCGGCGAGCTGTGCTTCAGCCATTTTCGTGATCTTGGCTTTCAGCTCAGGATCTTCGAACACAGCCTCAACCACAAGATCAGCGCCTTTGAAATCGTCGTAGGAATCCGTGGTGTGGATCCGCGCGAGCAGGGCGTCGCCTTTCTCTTGGGTCATCTTCCCGCGGCTGACATTTTTCTCGACCAGACGACGAGCATAGTCTTTGCCCTTCTCCGCATTCTCCTTCGAGACGTCGACCAGCACAGTTTCAATGCCGGCTTTCGCCTGCTCAAACGCGATGCCCGCACCCATCAAGCCAGCGCCGATGACCGCGACTTTGTTGAGCTCATATTTGGGATAGCCTTCCGGACGGCTCGCGCCTTTGGAAAGGGCTTGCGTTGACAGGAAGAGTGAGCGGATCATGGCTTTCGCTTCGGGCCGCTGCTGCGTGTTGATGAAGTAGCGCGTTTCAATGCGCAGACCGGCATCGATCGGCACCTGGATGCCTTCATAGACGCAGGAGAGAATGTTCTTCTGGGCTGGGTAATTACCGTATGTAGAGGCCGACAACATCATGTTGGACATGGTTGCAACCTGACCGGCGCCAGGGCTCTTATGCGGCACACCGCCGGGCACTTTGAAGCCTTTTTCATCCCAGGGCGCCTTCGCTTCAGGATTGGCTTTCACCCAGGCCTTGGCCTTCGCAACGGTTTCTGATCCGGGTGCCAATTCATTGACGACGCCCATTTTCAACGCCTTCTCTGCGTCAAAGCTTTTGCCTTGAAGGATCAGCGGCAGCGCTTCCTGGACACCAACGAGACGTGGCAAACGTTGTGTGCCGCCAGCGCCCGGTAGGAGACCGATTTTCGCTTCGGGTAGACCGAATTGGATTTTTGGATTGTCGTTTGCCGCAACACGGTAGTGACCGGCCAATGCGACTTCTAATCCGCCACCCAAAGCGAGACCATTCAAGGCAACGGCGATTGGCTTGCCACAGGTTTCAAGCTCGCGCAGCGTCTTGTTCAGCGCGAATCCTCGGTCGAACTGCATCTTCTTGATTTCGGCGTCGGTCATCTCTGACTCAGACTTGCCGCCACCAGCGCTTTCGCCCATTTCGCCGAGATCGGCACCGGCACAAAAGCCGGAAGGTTTGCCGGATGAAATGACCAATCCTTTGATTGCGTCATTGGTCGCAACTTCTTTGGTGATCGCAATAATGTCCGCGACGGCTTTGCCGGTCAGCGTGTTCATGCTCCGGCCAGGCACGTCAAAGACGGCATGCGCAATGCCATCGCCGTCAATGTCGAAGCTAAAGGTTTCGAGGTTCATGTTTTCGTTTCCGTTTATGCTCTGTCATCCCGGCCGTCGCGAAGCGGAGAACCAGGATCCCGTTCCTCTGGGTCCCGGATAAGCTCTGTTGCGCTCTCCGGGATGACAATTGATGACTAAATCCGTTCGATGATCGTGGCTGTGCCCATGCCGGCACCCACACAGAGCGTGACCAGAGCGGTCTGTTTGCCCGTACGTTCCAGCTCATCGACCATGGTGCCGAGGAGCATGCCGCCGGTTGCGCCTAAGGGGTGACCCATAGCGATCGCGCCGCCATTCACATTCATTTTCTCATGCGGAATGTCGAGCAGCTGCATCATCAGCATCGGCACAGATGCGAACGCCTCATTCAGCTCATAAATGTCGATGTCGCCAACTTCCATCCCAGCTTTCTTCAGGACTTTTTGGGTCACATAGGTTGGACCGGTCAGCATGATGCCGGGCTCGGACCCGATCGACGCCATGGCGCGGATGCGCGCGCGTGGTTTCAGATCGTGCTTTTCACCCATTTCTTTGGACCCGAACAGCACCGCAGAAGCACCGTCCACAATGCCAGACGAGTTGCCCGCATGGTGGACATGGTCAATCTTTTCCAGCTCTGGATAGCGCTGTTTGATGACTTCATCGAAGCCCATCGCGCCCATGCCAGCAAAGCTTGGCTGTAGCGCGCCAAGGCTCTGCATGGTCGCTTCGGGACGCATATGTTCGTCATGGTCAAGCTGCACGCCGCCCATCTGGTCTTTGACCGCGACGACGGATTTGGAGAAGCGGCCTTCATCCCAAGCTTTCTTTGCGCGTTGTTGGCTCTCGACCGCATAGGCGTCGACATCGTCACGTGAGAAGCCATACTTGGTCGCAATGGTGTCAGCACCAATGCCTTGCGGCGCGAAATAGGTCTTCATCGCGACAGTTGGGTCGGACGACCAAGCGCCACCCGATGCGCCCATTGGAACGCGAGACATTGCCTCGACACCGCCACCAATCGCCATATCGGCTTCGCCGGTCATCACTTTCGCTGCGGCCATGTTGCAGGCTTCGAGGCCCGAGGCGCAGAAGCGGTCAATCTGAACGCCTGCTGTCGTTTCGGCATAATCGGCATTGAGAACGGCGACCCGGGCAATGTCTGCGCCCTGTTCGCCGACGGGCGAAACGCAGCCAAGCACAACATCGTCGACGTCGCTTGTGTCGAGATCGCTGCGATCGCGAATGCCTTGCAGCGCCTGGGTGGCAAGGCTCAGCGCGGTGATCTCGTGCAGGCTGCCGGATTTCTTGCCTTTGCCGCGCGGCGTGCGCACAGCATCATAAATATAGGCTTCAGTCATGGGACGGGTCTCCTGTTTGTTTCATTTTGGCCGGGGCCTTCATTGGGTTGACTGCGAGCGAGGCGCTGGCGCGCGCCGCTTCTTTTCCTCGGGAATCATATAAGTCCGCGCTGGCAAAGATCACCTGGCGACCAACGTTGCGGAGGCGCGCGACGACTTCGATCCGACCGACGCGCACAGGACGTAAAAAGGTGCTGTGCAGATCAATCGTCGAGGGAAAGGCGCGGCCTTCCATTTTTAACGTAGCCAGCATGCCGATCGCATCATCCATCATTGCGGACAGATATCCGCCCTGAACATAGCCAGCTGGATTGGTGAACTGAGGTTTGCCCTCAAACTTAATCCTTGTCTCCAATTGCTTCATGTCCAGCATCATCAATTCGAACCCAAGGGTTTTGGAACTCTCCGCAGGCTCGCCAAACATATCTCTGAGAAGTTGGCGATCCGGCACGTTTAGAGTGTCCTCGCGATCAGCATTTTCATCACTTCATTGGCGCCGCCATAGATGCGCTGGACGCGGGCGTCCTGGAACATTTGGCCGATTGGATACTCATCCATATAGCCCCAACCACCATGCAATTGCAGGCATTCGTCGATAATTTTGCACTGTAGATCCGACACCCAGTATTTCGACATGGACGCGGTCGATGCGTCGAGCTCGCCCTTCAAAAGCCGCTCTGTGCAGTGATCGACAAACACTTTGGCGACGGTCGCTTCCGTCTTGCATTCGGCAAGTTTGAATTGCGTGTTCTGGAAATCCATGATCGTGCCGCCAAACGCTTTGCGCTGTTTCACATAGGCGATGGTTTCGCGCAGCGCCCGTTCGATCATGCCCATGCCCTGAATGCCGATAATGTGGCGTTCCTGCGGGAGCTGCTGCATCAATTGGATAAAGCCTTGGCCCTCTTCTGATCCCAGCAGCGCCGAGGCTGGCACTTTGACGTCATTGAAGAAAAGCTCGGACGTGTCTGCGGCGGGTTGGCCGATTTTCTTGAGGTTGCGGCCACGTTCAAAGCCCTCGACCTCATCTGTTTCGACCATCATGATCGAAATGCCTTTGGCACCTTTGGTCGGATCGGTCTTGGCGCAAACCAGGATCAGATTGGCCGTCTGTCCATTGGTGATGAATGTCTTCGAACCATTGATGACATAGCCATTGCCGTCTTTCTTGGCGGTGGTCTTGATGTTTTGAAGATCAGATCCCGTGCCCGGTTCGGTCATGGCGATGGCGCAGACAAGCTCACCCGAGGCAAGTTTGGGGAGGAGACGCTGCTTTTGTTCTTCGGAGCCGTAATGAATGATATACGGCGCAACGATCGCATTGTGCAGACCGATGCCAAAGCCGGCAATGCCATGTTGTTCGAGGTGTTCGATGATCACTGCGTCATGACGGAAGTCGCCGCCAGCGCCGCCATACTCTTCCGGCGCCGACACCAGAAGCAGACCTTGTTCGGCCGCCTGATACCAAACATCACGCGGCACAGCGCCCGCTTCGCGCCAAGCTTCGACGTTCGGTTTCAACTCTTTGATGAAGAATTGTTCGACCGCGTCATTGAAGATTTTGATTTCCTCATCCTGGCGCCAATTGGACGGCGGTACATCGAGGACATCAGACATGAGGGAACTCCCAAGAAAAATTATGACGTTTACGTTCACGTCAATGTAAGGGGCCCAGCGCGTTTTGGCCAGAGGTTACGTAACGCGAAGTTGCATTGCCAGGATCAGGGCGATGGTCGCGTGTGGCGGTAGAATAGGGTTTCGGGCTCCGCCTCGAGACGAAGGTCCGGATCAAGCGTCGCGCCGAGACGTTCCGCCAAACGAATGGAATTGACATTCTCGTCGTGAATCCCGCTGATCAGTCGAGGCCAATTCAGGGTATGAACAGCAAAGTCCCGCGCCCGTTGGGCAGCCTCAAACGCGTAGCCGCAGCCCTCAAACCCTTCCCACAAGATCCAGCCGAGCTCTGGGTCTGGTAATGCAATCGCGGTGTTGAGCGAGACCAGGCCGACGGCGGTCTGATCCGATCGCGTTTCGATCGTCCAGGCGCCATGTCCGGCAATCTGCCAGCGTCCGGCGCCCGCGCAGAACAAATCCCAAGCGGTTTGGCGAGAGACCGGTCCATCCGTGTAGATCGAACGCGGTGACGCAAAATAGCGCGCAAACGCTTCAAAATCAGATTGACGGTAAGGTCGCAGCGCCAGTCGCTCTGTTTCGAGGACGGGCGCTGCGCTTGGCATTAGGCCGTGAAGCGGTCAGCCGAGAGCGCCATCATTGGCTCGGCGCCGGTTTTTAGCTTTGCGAGATGCGACGCCGTCTCCGGAACCATGCGCGAGATCCAATATTTGCCGGTGATCAGCTTGTCATCATAGAACGGATCGCCGCCGCGTTTTGCCAGCGACACCTTGGCCATCAGCGCCCACATATAGGTCAGTGCAGTGAGGCCGAAGAGCTGCAGATAATCGGTCGAGGCCGCAGCGGCATTGTTGAAGTCGGTCATGCCGTTCTTCATCAACCAATTGGTGCCCTCTTCGAGCTCTGCCTTAGACGATTGCAGCGCCGCAACAAAAGGTTCCAATTCCGGATCATCAGAGTGCGATCCAATGAAATCGTCGAGCTCTGCAAAGAAGGTAAAGACGGCGCGCCCGCCATCGGCGGCGAGCTTGCGACCGACCAGGTCGAGTGCCTGGATTCCGTTCGTACCTTCATAGATCAGCGAGATCCGGCAGTCGCGAACGAACTGCTCCAGACCCCATTCCTTGGTGAAGCCCGAACCGCCCAAGACTTGCAGCGCTTCGTTTGTCATCTTGTAACCGCGATCGGTGAGGAAGGCTTTGATGACCGGGGTCAGCAGCGCCATATAGTCGCCCGACTTCTCGCGGACTTTCTCGTCTGGCGATTTGTGCAACAGATCACCGAACAAAGCGGTCCAATAAGCGAAAGCGCGTGCGCCTTCGATGAAGGCTTTTTGATCCATCAGCATGCGGCGCACGTCCGGATGCACAATGATCGGATCAGCGGGCTTATCTGGTGCGGCTGGACCGCTCAGCGCTCGGCTTTGGAGCCGGTCCATCGCAAAGGCGGCAGCATTTTGGTAGGCGACAGCAGCCTGCGACAGGCCTTGAACACCGACGCCGAGGCGCGCTTCATTCATCATCACGAACATGGTTCGCATGCCTTTATGCTCTTCGCCGACCAGCCAGCCCGTTGCGCCATCATAATTCATGACGCAGGTGGCATTGCCGTGAATGCCCATTTTTTCTTCCAGGCCGCCGCAAGACAGATCGTTCCGATCGCCAAGTGAGCCATCCTCATTGACCATGACTTTCGGGACCACAAAGAGCGAAATGCCTTTGATGCCTTCGGGCGCACCCTCAATACGGGCGAGCACCAAATGGATGATGTTCTCGGTCAAATCCTGTTCGCCACCCGAAATCCAGATTTTCTGGCCGGTGATTTTGTAGCTACCATCTGGCTGCGGCACGGCTTTGGTTTTGATCAAGCCGAGATCGGTACCGCATTGTGGCTCTGTCAAATTCATCGTACCGGCCCATTTGCCGGACGCCATATTGGGGCCGTAAGTCGCGCGTTGTGCGTCGGACCCGCCCGCCATCAAAGCTTCATAGGCCCCCGATGTCAGTCCGGGATACATGCCAAAAGCCATGTTCGCAGATGAGGTCATTTCCGACTGCGCCATCGACAAGACATATGGCAGCCCTTGGCCGCCCATTTCTTCCGGCTTGTTGAGAAGCGGCCAGCCATTCTCAACAAATTGGTCATAGGCTTCTTTGAAGCCATCCGGCGTTTTGACGCTGCCATCGGCATTCCGGACACAGCCTTGTTCGTCGCCAATCTTGTTGAGCGGGGCGAGTACTTCGCTGTTGAATTTGCCGGACTCTTCGAGAATGGCGCTGATCAGGTCCGGTGTCACATCTTCAAACCCTGGTAGGTTTGAATAGTTTTGAAGCATCAGCAATTCGTTGAAAACGAATTCAATGTCACGGACCGGTGCGTTGTAGATTGGCATTGTCTTCCCCTGAATGCAGTGCGCCCCCCGTGGCGTAACGAGGGGCGATCATTATGTCGTCAACTAAACTGAACGGCTAAGCGTCATCGAGTTGTTTGCGTGCAACGGCATCATAAGCTTTCACATCTTCTACCGTATTGTCGTCCGGACCAACTTTATCGAGCATGCTTTCGAGCCACTCAATGCCGTTGTGCAGTTCCTGCAAAGCCATTTCAATATCTTCGCGCTGCGCTTCGAGTTCTTTCACCTGCTTGCGGAATTTGATCAGCGACATACGCATCTGCGCGCGCTGGCCATCTTCCAATCCATAAAGATCAAGAATCTCGCGAATGTCAGCCAATGGCAGCCCGAGGCGTTTCAGGCGAACAATGATTTTTACCCGAGCGCGATCGCGATGCGAGTAGACGCGGGTCATGCCGTCCCGATCTGGATGAAGCATGTCTTTGTCTTCGTAAAACCGCAGGGCACGTGGGGTAATACCGAATTCCCTCGCCAACTCGGAAATCGAGTAAGTCCGGGACTCTGCTATTGAGAGTGAAGAAGCTGTATCTGGCATGTCATAACTATGGCGTGTGTTTACGCGCACGTCAACGTCAACATCCAAACGCCCAATCAACAGGGTTAGCGCTGAGCTAACAGCGATAGCCGTTTAGCTTCTTAACTTAGAATTAAGGCCAAGCGCTGCAGTCCGTTAAGGAATCAATTTTGCTGGCCAGTATAAAGTGTGAGTCGGGCCAGAAGTGGAGTCTGCAGAATGAGCAGCTACAGTTCCTGGAGCGTAAAGGGTATTGACGACCGCGCTCGCGAAGTTGCGAAGGAGCAAGCGCGTCTAAAAGGCATTACGCTCGGCGACTACATCAATGAATTGCTGTTGTATGGACACAGCGAAGCGGGTCCGCGTGACCAAAGCGGCGAACTGCTCGGTCACGCATCGGTTTCGCCAGCGGATCCGGACGCGCCGTCATTGGATGGATTGGCGCAACGGATCGAAGCGGTTGAAGCGCGATCCACGCTCGCCATTACCGGTATCGATCAATCTGTCTTGGGAATGTTGTCTCGTTTGGAATCGTCCGAGCGCAATACCGCTGATCTCGCGACAAACGTCGATGATTTGATCTCCGAGCTTCGCGACACCCATTCGGCGTTGATCGAAAAAGTCGAACAGCTCGAAACCACCGGCGACAATAAAGAGAACCTTGATGCTCTAAAGGCGCTTGAGCGCGCGCTCGGCAAGTTGGCTTCGCATGTCTATGAAGAAAACACGCTGGTCCAGCAAGAAACGGCCGCCATTAAGGGTCGCGTCGAAACGGGTTTTGACGACCTTACAAATCGCTTGAACTTCGTTGAAGACACGGTTTCAGAGCGCCTCAAAGTCACCGCTGATAAAGTCGACAGAGCGGTTTCCGAAGCCTCCCGACGAGGTGGCGGCAATTCCGAAGCCGTGTTGCGTCGCCTGTCAGAAGTGCAGGCCCTTGTCGACAATCGAGTCAGCGGTGTCGAAGAAGACGTCGTTTCAGCGCTCAACCATGTCGAAGGCACTTTGATCGACGTGCAAGACCGCTTGAACACGGCGGAAGCGACAACTGATACAGCCTTAAAGGCGCTCGAGCACACTTTTGCCGCGCTCAATCAGCGTATCGATGATGTGGCGCAAGCGGCGGATCCTGAGCAAGCCGTGTTGCTGCGCCAGGAATTCGAAGACAGGTTTGAAAACCTGGCAAATGATCTGCGATCAAGTGTTGAAGACACGCGCGAAGCTTTGGCGAAAGAAATTTCAGACGCCGCGCTCAATGCCGATCCGCAAAGCTTCCCAGCGCTGGAGCGTCAGCTCACAGAAATGTCCGGCCAAGTTGAATCTCAGCTTGAGGCCTTGGCCGCTCGCGAAGATCAATTGCTGACAACGGTCAGCGAGAAATTCAACACGCTGGCTGACCAAGTCGATGAACAATTGGCGGAGAGCGAGAAACGAAACGCTGAAGCCTTTGAGCAAGTCGGCGACCAAGTGGCGTCAGCGATTTCGCGGATGCAAGCGCGTCATGATGAAACGACGGCCCGCTTTAGTGAGCGTCTGGAAGCCTTTGGTGATCGCCAAGACAAAAAGCTGTCTGAGGCTTTGGAGCATGTTTCCGAACGCATGTCGGATATGCAGGCTCGCACAAGTGACGCAGTGTCGCCGGTTCAGCGCGCCATCGCCACCTTGGCGGCGCGATTGGAACTTGTTGAAGACGGCGACGCTGCGACGGGCGACCGGTCCAGCCTTGACCTTCCAGAAATGGTTCCGTTTGCGCCACCGGAAACAGAGTTCAATGACGCCGAAGACTCAGATCTCGCCTTCGCCGAAACGTTGGAGCCAGAGTTTGAAGCGGATATGGTCGATCCGTCAGACATGGACAGCGACGACACTGAGCCCGTTTTATCAGAAACTGAATCCCTATCCGATACGACACTCGATTACGAAACGCCGCCTGAATCGGAGCTGACGGCGGACGATATCGAAGCGCCAGAGGTTGCGTTTGCCGATGAAGACGGCGCCTTCACCGAAACGGCGCCTGAAACAGATGCACCGCAAGACGGCGATGATGAGGCCGCACTCGCGCTGTCAATTGCCGCGCGGGTTGGCGCAATGGCCGGCGGAAGCCCATTCGCGCCGCCGGACTCCACAGCAGACGAGGAACCTGAAATAGACGCCGGTGCGTCTGAACTGGATGCCGAAACCTCTCCGGAAGACGAGGATTTCGTTGCGGGTATTCCGGGTTTGGAGGATGGCGACGCGTTGGCGGATGAGCCCGATGTGTTTGCCGACGCCGTTGACCCGTTTGAAGACAGCACGGTCGAGGAAGAAGAGCGTCTTCCCACAGATGACACCGAACTGGCCGTCTGGAATCCGAGCGAGGACACCGAGCCTGAAGATCCGATCTTCGATGAGCCTGAAGCGGACCTCGCGGCAGACGCCGAGGGTCCAGTCTTTGACGATCCATTTGAATTCGATGATGCCGATGACTCCGTGGGCGACGACGGGGATGTGACCCCTCAAGCCTTTGCCGAAGATTTTGACGCAGCCGATTCTGATGATCCCGAAGACGTCTTTGGTGGATGGGATGATGGCCGCGACGAAGCGCGTGAATCTGATGTCTTTGAAGGCATGGAAGCGTCGACCGACGAAGGCGATCTCGCATTCGAGGATTTTGAAGGTGCCGAGGATGTCACGGCATTTGATGAAACGTCTGACGACGTCGACCCAGAGGTCGCAGCGGCGACCGAAGACGATCTCGTCGATGAGGACGAAGCGACCAACTATCTTGATCGCGCGCGCAATGCGGCCATTCGTGCGACGAATGACAAGTCAACCCGCTTCCGAGCCCACCAGGCCGGGCAAGGCGGGGTCGACAGGTTCTCTGCCGGCGACGCGAGTCCACGCAAACGGATGCCGATCTTGCTGGCCGGCGCTGCGCTGATGGTCACGGCAGCCGCTGCTGCGGGTTATATTACATTGCGTGACGATTTGCTCGCGTCGGACACAAGCTTCGATATTCAAACAGGCCCCGTCTCCGCTGCGGTCGAAGATGTGACGCCAGTATCGGCTGCGCTGGATGAAGTCCTTGCTGAAACTGAGGCCGACGAATTTGCTGGAGAGGCGGAGAGCGCCGAAGCGACGCCGTCTGAGACTTTAAGCGCAGAGAATGTCTCAGCTGAGGTCGAACCGATTGCAGCACCCGACCCAATTGTCGAAACACCGACGCGCAACCTACCGCAGATCGAGATTCCAAATGCTGTCTCGATTGATCAAGCCATTGAGAATGGCAACGCAGTCGCGCAATACCAACAAGGCGCAAGACTGCTGCAAGCAGGTGATATCAGCGCGGGTGTGGCATTGATTCAACAAGCTGCCGGAAACGGCCTGGCTGTGGCTGAGTACCGACTCGCCAAGCTTCATGAAGAGGGCCTCGGTGTGCCGCGAGACCTTGGCGAGGCGCGCGTCTGGACAGAACGTGCTGCTGAGGGTGGTAATGCAGATGCGATGCATGATTTGGCCGTCTTTTATGCAGAGGGCGAAGCAGGACTGCAGTCCTATGCGGCAGCGGCCAAATGGTTCCGTAACGCGGCTGATTTCGGCTTGGTCGATAGCCAGTACAATCTGGCACTTCTGTACGAGAATGGTTTGGGCATCTCGCCGAGCGATGAGGAAGCTGTCTTCTGGTACGAGGTCGCGGCTCGCAATGGAGACGGCTCTGCACCGGGTGAAGTTCGTCGGATCTCGGCAAGCCTTGATCCGGGCACTGTCGCCGATGTGCAAGCGCGGGCCGAGGTTTGGAGGAGTGCGGAACCGGTTGGCGCCGAGAATGGCGTGTTCGGTGAACAAGTTTGGGAAGCGAGCCAAAAGGCGCAGCTCCTGGCGGTTCAAACCGGCCTAAACACACTTGGCTATGAGGCCGGAGTTCCAGATGGGATTTTCGGCGCGGGAACGAGGCAAGCCATTCGAGCGTTCCAAGCCGATGAAGGCCTCACGCCGGACGGGCGACTGTCGAACGCGACCATCAGCGCCATGCGCGCGAAATTTGGGACCGGCGGTTAGCCGAAACGTGACTCTGAGCCGGATGCGGCGGTCCGAGCGCGATTCCACACGATAATGGCAATGATCACCGCCGTTGCGATGCCGAGCCCGTGCAGCTCGATGCGGCTCCAAGTGTTTAGCATCACGCCGCTTAGCCCCCACAGCAGCGCAATATAATAGAACAGTCCGCGGCTAATATAGCGGGCGAACGCGCCTGCCAGCAAAACCGCCGGAACGAGCACCGTCCAGAGCGACAGCCAGACGCGGTCTGTCGCGCCCAGGCCCAGCGTTTCTCTCATCGCCGGCGGCAGGCTGATTCCGACCGCAACGGTGAGCCAACCCGCCAACAGCCCAACATTGGCGCACAGCAGCAGGCGCCCCGGCGTGCCGTCAAAGCCGCCCATTCGGTCGAGGCGGTAAGCGCCCCACCAGGCAATCGCCAGCATCGGCCACAGCATCACGGCATTGAGCCATTCCGAGCCGATCGATTGTGCGCTGATCATCCAGAGGACATTGCCGGCGCCGACCAAGGCCAGCGGCACGGCGAGGCGATCTGTTGCAAAACTCGGCTTCAGATTGGACAGCACGCCATTCGCCAAATAGGCGTTGAATATCACCCCCCAAATCGCGAAGAAGATGCCCGGTGGGAGTTCTGGAGGAATGCCACCCTCAACCGCGCGGTCACCGATCGGTTCGCCAATTCCAAGGTTCGGCAAGGCCGGGGCTGCAAATTGCAGGATGGCGATTGGGATCAGGCTGAAGCGTGCAAATGTCGTCATCTCACGCTCTTGGCAAAAGCTGCGCCTGGTGGCCAGTCACTTTCCTGCCTCGGCAGATGAAACCTCTTCGGGCAACAAAGCCTGAAGCGCCTCAATTCGGTCTGCTTCGCCGGCAGGCTTATCCCAGCGGATCCGATTGATGCGTGGAAAGCGCATTGCCAACCCTGATTTGTGTCGCGGCGAGCGCTGCAGGCCTTCAAAGGCAACCTCCAGAACCAGTCCCTGCTCTGCCGTTGCGGTCACCGCTCGGACCGGGCCGTAGCGATCAATCGTGTTGTCGCGAACGAATTTGTCGAGCTGTTTCAACTCTTCATCGGTGAAGCCAAAATAAGCCTTTCCAACGGGCGTCAGCGTGTCGCCATCGTCCCCGTCTCGCCAAACACCGAAGGTGAAATCGGAATAGAAGCTGGAGCGTTTGCCATGTCCGCGCTGCGCGTAGAGCAAGACCGCATCGACCAGGAAGGGGTCGCGTTTCCACTTAAACCAAGGCCCTTTTGGCCGACCCGCCTGATACAGACTGTCCCAGCGTTTCAGCATGACGCCTTCAATCTCCGGCGCAGGCGGTGTATTCCGCGCCGCCTCGAGACTCGCCAGATCGGTCAGGTCGACCAGTGGCGAAAGATCAATCCGGTCGGTGTCGAGCGACCCGACAAAGGCTTCCAAACGCTGCCGCCTTTCTCGAAAACTCTGACCGCGGAGGTCCTCATTTCCTTCGATGAGTAGATCATAGGCCCGGATGAAGGCCGGACGCGCGACCATCTGCGCTTGCGACACGGTCTTCCGGTTAAGTCTTTGTTGTAGCTCGTTGAACGGCGCGACGCCGCCATTTGGGGCGCGGATGAGCAGCTCGCCATCCAGCGCGGCGTCAAAGGCCATGCCAGCCATCACGTCTGGAAAGGTGTGCGAAATGTCGTCGCCGGTGCGAGTGTAGATTCGGCGAACGCCGCCTTCTGAAACCGCTTGGACCCGAATGCCATCATATTTCCATTCAGCGGCAAACACCTCTGCCCGCACCAAATCTGGATCGACCGCGTCGGGATCATCACGCTTATCCTTGGTCACCAAAGGATACGCCAGCATCACCGGTCGGAAGGGCGCAAGCATGTCCGGTACTGGCTTATCGGCTGCACCATCAAGCCAGGCAAACAGGCTTTCGTAGGGCGGCGCCAGTCCCGGCCAGACCTCTTCAATCTCGCCAATGTCGACTTTGCCATAGGCCGCGAGCGCGAGCTTAGCGAGGCGGGCCGACACACCGATCCGCATGCCGCCTGTGATCAATTTGAGCAAAGCATAGCGACCGCGCGGATCGAGGGCGTTGAGCCAGGTTTCGGCAAGCCTTGCCGCTTGCGGCCGCGTCGCGGTCTCCAACGCTTCTATGATCTCTGGCAGCTCGGGCGGCCGATTGGCGCCATGCTCGCCGGGCCAGACCAGGCTGACTGTCTCCGCCAAATCGCCGACATAATCATAGGACAAACGAAACAGGACTGGGTCGACCCGCGCCTCAACCAGTTTGCGGATCGCGCCGGCCTTGAGTGACGTCAGCTCAATGGTTCCGCTTAGCGCCGCCAACGCCCAGCCGCGTTCAGGATCCGACTGCGCCTCAAAATAACCCACCAGAAGCGCAATCTTGCCATTGCGTGACGGGGTCAGCAGCAGCCGATCGAGCAGATTCGAGAAGGCGTCCATGCCGTCGATATGGCGGCACTGAGGAGACCGGTCAAACGGCAAGACTTGCGAGCGCGGGCGCAGCTGCTTAAGCGTCACTGCTTCACTCTGGAGAGATCGATGTCTGACAGTATCTTTATCGGTGGGGGCGGCCCAGAACAAAACGAAGCCCAAACCCTTTTGCTCAATCGGGCCAACCGTCACGGTCTGGTCGCGGGAGCAACCGGCACGGGTAAAACGGTGACGCTGCAAATCCTCGCCGAAGGCTTTTCGAATGCCGGCGTCCCGGTGTTCTGTGCCGACGTGAAAGGCGACTTGTCCGGCGTCAGCGTCTCCGGCAGCCCGGAGCATAAGCTCCACCCCAAGCTGATCTCGCGCGCCGAAAAAATCGGTTTCGACACCTATGGCTATGAAGCGACACCAACTGTGTTTTGGGATGTGTTCGGCGAAAAGGGCCATCCGGTGCGGACCACGATCAGCGAAATGGGTCCGCTCCTTCTGGCGCGCTTGCTGAACTTGTCAGAGACGCAGGAAGGCGTGCTCACCATTGCGTTTGAATATGCCGATGATGAGGGCATGTTGCTGCTTGACCTCAAGGATTTGCGCAAATTGCTCGCCCATATTGGCCTGAAAGAGGTCCGCGACGAAATCAGTCGGGTGTACGGCAATGTCGCGCCGCAAAGCCTGGGCGCGATCCAGCGCCGCCTCCTGGTCCTGGAACGAGAAGGTGCAGACACGTTCTTTGGTGAGCCAGCGTTGAAGTTGATGGATTTCATGCGCACGACACGTGATGGGCGCGGCTATGTGAACGTGCTCGACTCGACTGTGCTGATTAATTCGCAGCGGCTGTATTCCACCTTTCTCCTCTGGCTTCTGTCGGAGCTGTTTGAGGAGCTCCCCGAAGTTGGTGATCCTGACAAACCAAAAATGGTCTTCTTTTTCGATGAGGCGCATTTGCTGTTTAAAGACGCGCCGGGCGCGCTTCTGGACAAGGTCGAACAAGTCGTCCGCCTGATCCGCTCCAAAGGTGTCGGCGTTTTCTTCGTGACGCAGAATCCGCGTGACTTGCCGGACAGCGTGTTGGCCCAGCTCGGCAACCGGATCCAGCATGCGCTGCGCGCTTACACGCCGTCAGAGCGCAAAGGCGTCAAAGCGGCCGCAGAATCTTTTCGCGAGAATCCCGCTTTCGACACCAAGGACACGATCTCTGATCTCGGTGTCGGCGAAGCGCTGGTCTCGACCCTCGATGAGAAAGGCGCGCCGGGCATGGTGCAGCGGACGTTGATCCGACCGCCCTCCTCGCGTCTCGGCCCGGCGACCGAAGCCGAACGCAAAGCGCAAATGAAGGACAGCCCGGTCCTCGGTCTTTATGATGAAGAGGTCGATCGCGAGTCAGCTTATGAGATCTTGCTGGCGCGCGAAGAGGAAGCGGCCGAAGCGGCGGAACACGCGGCCAAGGAAGAAGAACGGATCCAGAAAGAGCTCGAAAAAAAGAAAGCTCGGGCCAAGAAAACCTCCCGAAAGTCACGACGCCAGACCCCAACCGAAGCGGCCATTGTAACCGGTTCACGGACGTTTGCGCGTGAACTCAGCAAATATGTCTTGCGCGGGATCTTCGGCAGTCGAAGTCGCTAGGGGGCAGTTGTTTTGAGGCACAGGCCATGACCTGGCCGGCGAGGTCTTATCACGGGCTTTGATCTGTTCTGGCGCCCGTTTCGTATCCTTTATCAAAGTGGATTTGCTGATGCTTCAACTTCTATCTGGTCGCGCTTTCGCAGTCGCTTGTGCCTCGCTCCTGCTGTGCGGCTGCGTAACGGATATCAGTGAGACGCCCTCTAACGTGGCTGAAGAAAAGCCCGCCGCTGAAGCACGCCAGCTTGTCGGAGTTTGGGATGTCTCGCTCTTCTTCAGTTCGAGTGCGCCGCCCGCTTCAACAGTCATGGACATTCGCAGCGTCAATGAGGATGGCACATTGGAGGGCACGTTCTACAATACGCCGTTCGAAACCGCGCGCTATACGGAGCGAAAAGGAGTCGTCGCATTTAGCATCATCACACGCGACGGAAGCGGACAGTACGCGACCTCAGGACGGCTCTCCGGTGATGGGCTTGTGAACGGACAAACTTTGTCCACGGGCCGCGCTTTCATAATCACTTGGGAAGCCGAACGACGGAACTGAGGCGGACAATCGTGGACGCAGATAATTTGGAACGTGCACCGAAGGGGTGAGGGCTTTGATCTGTTCTGGCGCCCGTTTCGTATCCTTTCAAATCGCACAACTATTGGCATTCGAAATCGTCATCTCCGATTGCGCGGCACTGAGGCGGATAACCGTGGACGCGCCAATAATCTGGAAGGTTCCAATGCATTGCGACTTCGCGGAACACGGGCGTTTGTCGATAGCCACCCGCACCTGGAAGCCAGGCTCGAGAGACGGGGAGTGGTTGTCGCCGCATATAGCCATCAGGCCCTGACGCCTTTTCCAACAGGCGGTTGGCGGCTTCGTCTTCTCCCCAAAAGCGGATTAGAATCTGTTCGCCGATAATGCCTGCGATTTCCAACTCAGTGAGCCAAACTGAGCGCAGTGCAGGATCCAGTCCGGCCTCAAGAGCCCGAACTCGCCAACGATCTTCGGTCTGCGTTTCGGCGACGTCAAACGCTCTATGATAATTCTCCGCTGTTTCATAGTCTCCTTTCATAAGCGCTGCGAGCGCCGTCAGATAGAGGCCTTGTTCTGCGCCATATTCTGCTGCAATTTTCGCGTGACCCAGAGCCTTATCGTACTCACCAGCGTGAATGGCGTGCATGGCGAGCCCCCGGTTAAAGCTTGACGAGGTCGGATTGCTCAATTGCGCCGTTTCCAAAACTCTACGTGAGGCTGATCGGTCTCCTACACACATCAACAGCGCCTGCAGAAACATTGGAGGCGTTTCGTCGCTTGGATTGCTCGCGATAGCACGCTCATAGAAACGCCGGGACCTCACAAAATCCGCGTTCTGAAAATGCATGGCGCCAAGTGCGGCGAGCGCAAGACTGTTCTCGGGGTCCAGGTCGAGAACACGGGTCGCAAGCTGTCGCGTGGCCTCTTGGTTTTGCCGTGCCTCGCCAATTCGACCCATTTCCAATAGGTTTAATGCAGCCACTGAATGAGCGGCGGCCAAATAGGCCTGTGCAGGTACAAACTCCGGCTCATTCCTTAAAACTTGTTTCAAGATTGCGACCGCGCCATCGTCAGGCAAGACATATCGGCGGCGGTACGCTTCGACGCCGGACAGATAAATCTGATAGGTTTCAAAGTCAGGAGTGACCGATGTGGCAAATCGAGCCCTAGTTGTATCGGGGGTCTCCAATTCCGCACGAAATCGGTTTTCAATAAAATTGGCAATCTCGGCTTGTATCGCAAATGCATCATTGATTTCTCGGTCATAGGATTCTGACCATATTTGGTCGCCGGTCTTCGCATCGATGAGCTGCGCGGTAATCCGAACCCGTTCACCCGATACGCGCACCGAGCCGTCCAATAAATGGTCGACGCCAAGAATCGCGCGCATCTCGTCCACGCTTCGCGCTTGGTCCTTCATACTAAAGGAAGACGTTCGTCCAATCACTCTCAAACCATCCACACCAGAAAGTGAATTTAGAATCTCTTCCGAGATCCCGCGCGAGAAAAAGGCAATGTCATCATCTGCCGAGAGATTATCAAACGGCAATACGGCAATTGATGTTGTGCCGGCTAAGACCGGTCCTGTTTCTTGCGAAGACCGCAAGGTCAGGGTCATGAACGCCACAATGGCAATCGCGACCACCGCCATGACAAGCCCGATCTGCGGTATTGGTTTGACCGAATGGGGTGTGACTGTGTCGGCTGGCGCCGGTTCCGCTTCGGGTCTGGGAGCGATCGCTGCTGAGCCGATGGTTATATCCTGAACAGACAAGGGCGACGTCGTTGCGGCCAGTCGATACCCGCGGCGCGGCACAGTTTCGATGACTTTGGCGTCGGCTCCTCCGTTCCGGAAGGTTGCTCTCAACAATGAAATCGCCCGTGTCAGGCTTTCGTCGGCACCATGCTCTACGCCCCAAACGGCGTCGATCAGGTCGGTTCTAGAAACAACATCGCCAGTGGCCTCAGCCAGCATGCAGAGCACGCCCATCACCTTCGGCTCTATGCGGTAGTCCACTTCACCATGCCGAATGACATTTCTGTCCGGCTCAATGGTGAACGCGGCGAGCTCGAAAGCGGCCTGTGAATCAGTTTCAGCCATGGTCCGATAGCGCCTTTGCCATTTCACCACGTTTTATATCGCTTGGGTTGCGAGGTTTTTCTATAGGCGATCTTTGAGACATCTGGGTAACACGCCTAAACAGACAATTTTTTCTAATAAAAACAGACCCCTTAGAAACAAATCAGATTTCCCTCAGCTTCGCCTCAGGCTTTGTGCGGCGGGCCTCGGCAGAACGGGCTCACGGTTCACACGCACAGCAAAGGAGCTCACCATGAAAACCGTCCTCACATCGATCCTCGCTCTAGTCGCAGCCGCTTCAATCCCCGCATCCGCCGATCGCAGCGATACAACGCCGTTCAGCTATAATCCGAACGAGAGCGTTGCTGAGATTTACGTCGACCTCGCAAAAACCGCCGAAACGGTTTGCGAAGCTCGTTACAAGGACAGCGCGATCCGCGGTGTATGGGGCACCGCTGTCGCGAGCTGTGAGCGCGAATTGCTAAACGATGTCGTTGCGCAAATTGGAAATCCGCAACTGGCCGCCCTCCACAATGATGACACGCGCTTTACGGGCGGTAGCTTTGCGGAAATCCGCGACCCGAACTGATCCCAGAAATTGATCCCTGCAGCTTGGTCCGCGCAATGGTGCGCAAACAATGAACCAAACGATGCAGGTGTGTGGCGGCGCAACGGAGCGTCGCCACTTTTTTTGACGGCGATCCGGATCAAACAATGCTGATTGCCTGCGGCTTGAAGCAAGTTGAAAAGGCTGCCGACACCTGGTTTGAACTTTTCGCGTATACCGCTAGCCTCGCTGGCCCGACCGCCATCCACACGTCCAAAGGCTGCCTGATGACCCATTCGTTCGACGTAGATATCGCGGCCGCGCGCTGTGTCCTCAGACCTGGCCACACCCGATGAGCTTTCGCAACGCTGCGTCGGTTTTGATGATCGCGATTGTCATCGCGGCCTGCACGCCGAATTTGAATCAGGTCGATGTCCCCGCCGATGTTGGCGACGCGTATTTGTTACGTGAAGCCGAGTTCATGGACAGTGCCGACAGTTGTGGGCCGGAATTTGTACAAGACAAACTGCCTGGCGCCTTGAAGACCGTTATTGAGCCGCTCGCGGATGGGCCGTTCCGCCCGGTCTGTGCGCGCCATGATGCGTGTTACCGCCTCGGTGAGAAAAGCCAGGCCTGGTGTGATGACCGAATGCGCGACGAAATGTTCGCGATTTGCGATACGGGGCAGGCGGGGGTTGCATACCGCGTCCCGGAAATTGGCCCGTCTCTGTGCAGGTTCCATGGTGGCATGTACTACCGGCTGATAAATTCAACGTTTGGTGGCGTGGCTTATGGCGGCGCCCCGGGCGGTGAGATTGCCGCCATCCGTACCCAGCGCATCGCGGACACGATTGGCCAAGACGAATTTGAAATTTGTGCCGACATTCTCAATCCAACCCTGCTGATGCAGGAGTATGACATCGAATTGCACACCGGCTCGGGTCAGATGATCGATCGCGAACCAGACTTGCACGAAGCCAATATCCGCGCCGGAGACATCGAGACGCTTTGCGTGAGCACCAATTGGAATAGCCGCTGGGACGCTGACAATATCGGTGATGACGTCTTCTTATCGCTGCGCGCGGACACGCCCGAGAGCTTTGCCTTCTGGAACGATATGGTCATCGTCGATAGCAAACAGCTCCGCATAACAGCGCGATAGTTCGAAAGCGCTTTCTCTCCAAAACGACATCGGTGGGCTGCAGCGCCCCGCAATTTGAGACACTCGAGCGTCTGCGACGGAGCTATAGACAACAGTTCGAGTGACGGGTTTAGGGTGAGGCGCTCATAACCAAAGCATCTCTTGTTGCATGTCCCTTTGAGTGCGTTCGACAGAATTGGAGTGACCATGGAGAAACACCTGGAACCGAGTGAGTCGCAACGGGCGAAACTCATGTCTTTACCGGCGGATACACCATTGGCGGTGCTCAATCTTTTCGAGTTTCATGAGCGCGCAAATTACCAGCCCGAAGACCCAGAATATGGAACAGATGCTGCGGAAATTTCTGGCCAAGACGCCTACCGACTTTATTCCGACATCGCGGGCGAGCTCATTCAAGCGCTTGGTGGCCGGATTGCCTTTAGCACCGCCGCGGAACAAGTCTTGATTGGGCCTGATTATGCCGACTGGGACGTGGCTGCGATCATGTATTTTCCGAGCCGCGGCGCGTTCATGCAAATGATGATGGACCCAGGCTTTCAGGAAACATCGCGGCACAGAAAGGCTGCTTTGAAACATCACTATATGATCCATCTGAAGGGTGATGCGTTTGAGACCTGATTTGGCCGCCATTTCGTCTTTGCCGATCTGACAAGACGCCTTGGGCTTTGGCGGCTGATATCAGCCTCTATCGGTTTGTTCGTCGGCCGCGCGGCACTATCGCTCGGTACGATCTTACTATGATCCGGCGAAGGTTCGCTAGGTTTGGGCTCGAATGAACCTTTTGAAGGCGAAGGTTGTGAAGGTCGACATGCCGATCGGCACGATAAGCAATGTGCCCAATATGTAATTGCCCGACGATGCGCGCCCGATCGCTGCGAGGGCATACAATATGCTGATGACACCGACCAGCCCGAAGACCGTCACCGCGTGGAAATACCCATTCAGTTTCCGCTCTTCGGCGGATAATTTCAGATATGGCGTCAGCCCATAGAATGATAGGATGACGCAGCATGCGAGGGAAAAGCCGGCCGCGACGCGCCACAGCAACTGACCGTCCAGGCCGTACACAAAAAATGCAAACGGCGACAATGAGGCAATCAACAGCGCCGCACACGAGAGCACGAGACCGCTGATATGCATCTGTTCATGTGGGGGAAACTCGCCGTCTTTCGCGGCGAAGATTATGAACACGGATATCAGGCCGGCGAAGATCATTCCGATCTGGCTGAGGCCAATCAACAAACTCTCATGTTCCATTCGATCCCTGTCCTTCTAGTTCAACGCTGTGACGGAAAACGCAACCGTGTCTCGTACCCGGCGTCAAAGCGGACATTAGCTCAGAGGCTTAAGTCGCCTTAAAACGGTCGCTGGTAAACTGGCAAGTAGTCGTCGAGACTGGATATTTGTCGGCGGTGTTTATGTGTCGGCTTCTTTCAATACCTGTCAGTTATCCAGACGATCTTCATTGATAAATATTTCTTCCAGTGGTTTTCCAAATAACTGAGCAATGGCGAACGCGAGTGGGAGGGAAGGATCAAATTTACCCGTTTCGACGGCGTTGACCGACTGGCGAGAAACCCCAAGCTTTTCGGCAAGTTGTGCCTGACTCCACCCCTGTTCCGTCCGCAGAACTTTTATGCGATTTTTCACAGGGATAAGACTTCTATATGTATTTTGAGAGTTCGCTCGACTTGCCGTGCGCCATGTACCATCTTGTATATTGCGCCATCAACCCGCGATAAAGCAGTAGGAATCCTGGTGCTGCAAAAATCGTCATTGGTTTTGTGTCGGTCGCGCCTAGGTAACTCAGCGCTGACATGATGACGATGTAAACGATTACGTAAAAACCAGCTTGCGATAGCGCAAGAGTTTCCACCCGGCGTTCAAATTCATCCGGATTGCGTGAGACTTTTCGATAAATGAATGCCGTCGCTGCGATGATAGAAACCGATATTGAAGCACCAGTGTATTTTTGCCATTGCTCGTCGCTCTCAAGAAGCGCAAGCGCGATAAATCCGACAATCATCATCGCAATAGCTGAAATCATTTGAATGGTGAATTTTCCCCATCGCAGGTCAATTTTCTCTTCGGTCATCATAATCACATCTGTCAAGTGTGTTTGACATAATGACAAGCTTGATTGATATGTCAAGTGTGCTTGTCAAGCCATTGCAATTGAAAAGCCGGGAAAGGTTTTCTGCTCAACACCGAAACACAAAAATACGACTGCTCATTTTCAAACACCATTAGGCCGATTAAGCGCAGCGTTTTGGTGATTGGAATAGTCCAAAACCGTCAAAAGGTTGCGTAATGTGAGCGTCCGAAATTCGCCCCAACTAAAACGCACGAGTATTGTTCGCTCTTGACCCAGAGCGGAACTCTTGAGCGCTGTTCCGGGCAATCAGCGCTCAAAGCCCCCTACACTCGACTGAGCGGCATCTCCACGTCCAGGCCGAGCGATGGAATGCGTCGGCGGGCGTCCGCCACTTTGGCGAGATCCAGATCGGCATAAATCACGCCCGGCTCAATGCCGGCTGAGTCGGCGAGCACCTCGCCCCAAGGCGCGATGATCAGGCTGTGTCCGAAGGTTTCGCGGCCATCTTCATGTTTGCCGCCCTGGGCCGGCGCCAAGACGAAGCAGCCGGTCTCGATGGCGCGGGCCTTGAGCAGCGTGTGCCAATGCGCAGCGCCGGTGACTTTGGTGAAGGCGGCCGGCACGGTGAGAATCTCAGCGCCTGCTTGTGCCAAGGTCCTGTAGAGATGGGGAAAGCGGACATCATAGCAGATGCTCATGCCAATCTTGCCGAGTGGCGTTTCGGCCAGCACCGCCACGTCACCGGGACGGTAGGACCGCGACTCGCGATAGGATTGGCCGTCATCGACATCGACATCGAACATATGGATCTTATCGTAACGGGCGGCGACCTTTCCGGTTGGCTCGAAAAGCAGGCTGCGATTGCTGGCCCGCGGGTCACCGTCATGCCGAACCGCAACTGACCCAATCAAGAGCCATATCTCCAGCTCGCGTGCGAGTTCCGAAAAGGCGCGCACCGAGCGATCCTCGGCCTGTTTGACGAGCTTGCCTTTGGCCTGACCCCGCCGGATGTCGAGCAAATTGGTCATTTCCGGTGTTGCTACCAATTGTGCGCCATTGGCGGCGGCCTCGCGGATCAGCGCGCTCGCGTCTGCGATGTTCGGATCGATCTCGGTTTTCGCCCGCATCTGCACGCAGGCGGCTTTCAATTGGGTCATGGATTTGGCATAGGCCAGGACGTGCAACAGCGCTAGGTCGATCAAGCGGCTTGAAACTTACGATATTCTCAGGCTGTATCGCGGCGTTAAGACTCGCATGCGCCCGCCGGCGTCCCTATAGTCAGTCCGACGACCAAAACACCAATGGGAGGTGTCCAAATGAAAGAGTATCTGCAGTTCTACATCAATGGCGAATGGGTTGATCCCGTGGAGCCACGCACGCTGGAAGTTGAAAACCCGGCGACAGAAGAATCCTTCGCGGTCATCTCGCTCGGGTCCAAAGCCGATGTCGACAAAGCTGTCGCGGCAGCGAAAGCGGCCTTTCCGGCATTCTCGCAAACCAGCGTCGAATATCGCGCTGAATTGCTCGACAAAATCACCGCGGGCATTCAAGCGCGCATGGGTGACATGGCGGAAGCGATCTCAGATGAGATGGGTGCGCCCATGTGGCTCGCCAATGCCGCGCAAGTTCCGGCTGGTATGGGACATTTTGCAACCACGGCGCAAATCCTGCGCGATTATGAGTTCGAAGAGACCCGAAACGGTACCGTCCTGCGGAAAGAGCCAATTGGCGTTTGCGGCTTTATTACCCCGTGGAATTGGCCGCTCAACCAGATCGCTTGTAAAGTGGCACCTGCAATTGCCGCCGGCTGCACGATGGTGCTGAAGCCGTCTGAAATCTCGCCGTTGAACGCGATCCTGTTTACTGAGATCCTGCACGAAGCCGGTGTGCCAGCTGGCGTGTTCAACCTCGTCAATGGCGATGGACCCGGCGTGGGTTCGGAACTGTCTTCGCACCCAGACGTTGAGATGGTGAGCTTTACCGGATCGACGCGCGCTGGCGTTCTGGTCGCCCAAGCCGCCGCACCGACCGTCAAACGGGTCGCGCAAGAGCTTGGCGGCAAGTCGCCGAACATCGTGCTCGAGAGCGCCGACCTTCAAAAGGCGGTGTCCAGCGGCGTGATGGCGATGATGTCGAACACAGGTCAGTCCTGTAACGCGCCATCGCGCATGTTCGTGCCGAAGGGAAAGAATGAGGAAGCGATGAAAATCGCAGCTGCAACGGCGGAGAATGTCGGTGTTGCAATGCCACGGGAAGCCAAGCCGGGCGCCATGGGTCCAATCTCAAACGGCAATCAGTACCAGAAAGTCCAGGATCTGATCCAGGCGGGTATTGATGAAGGTGCAACTTTGCTGGCCGGCGGTACCGGTCGTCCGGAAGGCCTCAATCGTGGCTATTTCGCACGCCCAACTGTGTTCGGAAATGTCACCAATGAGATGACAATTGCACGGGAAGAGATTTTCGGCCCTGTCCTCGTCATGATCCCTTACGACACGCTCGACGAAGCCGTCGAGATGGCAAACGACACGGAATATGGCCTCGCCGGCTATGTTCAAGGTCCGCCAGAAGAAGCCGCGCAAGTCGCGCGTCGGATCCGTGCCGGTCAGATCCAAATCAATGGCAAAGGACCTGACTTCACGGCACCTTTCGGGGGTTACAAGCAGTCCGGCAATGGCCGCGAATGGGGCGATTATGGCTTTGAGGAGTTCCTCGAAATCAAAGCCATGATGGGGGCAGCCGCGTAAGGCGACCTCCTCTCCAAATAGATTGAAGGGTCCTGATGGGGTAAAGTCAGGACCCTTCTTTTTTGGTCGAATTCAGCGGTCTGCCTTAGAATTTGTATCCAAGACCGATGCCAAACACGACCGGGTCGATGTCGACCTCAGCATCAACGGTGGCGCCGAGAGCGGTTGTGAAATCGACCTCAACATCCGTGTTGATCCAGACCTTTTTGATGTCGGCATTGAAGGCCCAGCCGCCAGGCTGGCCATCAAGATCATAGTCAAAGCCAGCTTGAATCGCGGGGCCAAAACTCGGATCATAGTCGATCCCGTCGGCCGTAGTGCCTTCATCCTCATTGAAGAAGAAGGTCGCGTTTATGCCTGCCCCAAGATAGGGCTTGAACGGGCCGCCCGTGTCGAAGTGATATTGAAGCGTGAGGGTCGGCGGCAGTAACCAGACATCACCGAGGTCAATGTCCGCATCATCCAATGCCCCGGGCACGGTGACACCTGTCGCTTCTACGTCGTGTGGGGTCACGGCTAAGATCAGCTCAGCGGCCCAGTTGTCGTTGAAGAAGTAAGTGATATCGAGCTCGGGAACGTACTGATCTCCGATGTCCACATCGCCAACCAATGCCGCCCCGCCAACGGACAGATCGCCGCTCTCATCCGGGATGACGCCGAGAATTCGTCCGCGTACCATCCATGGGCTGTCGGTTTGGGCGTTCGCCGTCATGATTGTCGCAGGAATGACAGCACTCGTCACCCATGTGCTTGCCGCAAGCGCGGTTGCTAGGAGCAGTTTTTTCATCGCTCTCCCCTTTCTACTGTGGAGCTTGACCAAGCCAGCCTGCGAGGGGTCTTCCAGGAGGAAACGCATTCAGCCCGTCACCTGGACATTAGCGTCCTGGCATGCGCTCCCAAATACGTGGAACCACTTAATGACGCCGGCGTCATCTTTTTCGAGAGGGCGCCAAATTAACTTGCTGTCTCTCGCAATTCTTTGTGCCATGATCGAATATGTCGTCGAAATAAGGGGTGTGCTATGGCGCTCAAACTTCATCATCTGAATGCGTCAAGATCGCAAAGAATCGTCTGGCTCTTGGCCGAACTCGATACGCCACATGAGATTGTGCACTATACGCGCAACGCGGAAACCAATCTCGCCCCGCCAGACCTATTGCAGATTCATCCGATGGGAAAATCGCCGCTATTGGAGCATGACGGAGTGGTGATTGCAGAGACCGGCGCGATCGCCGAATATCTCGTCGAGAAATTCGACCCGGAGTTTAAGCTCCATCCAACGCCGGAGTCGGACGACTATCCTCGGTATCTGGAATGGGTCCATTCTGCTGAAGGGGCGGTGTTCCTGCCGGGTCTGTTTGGCTTCTATCTGTTGCGCGGGGAGCTCACGGAACATCCACTGGCCGCAGCAATGGCTGCAGAGCAGGCAAAAGCGATGGACCATGTCGAGCGCCACCTTTCAAAACACGCTTACTTTGCCGGTGATGATTTCTCGGCTGCTGATTGCCTGATGGGCTTTCAACTCAATTCCGCGGAAGCGCAGGGCGCGCTTAAAACACGGCCGGCGAGCCAAGCCTGGCTTGAAAAAGTCAGAGCCCGTCCTGCCTATACTGCGATGCTGAACACGGGGATTTGATTTCGCATTTATCTGACGTTCAGGTTGGATAAGTTATCGTTTACGCAATAACTTAGTCGGGGTTCATTATGAAATTGGGGTCACTAAAATGCATTGGCGCCCTTGCTGGACTCGCCCTGCTCGGGGCTTGCGCCACAGCCACGCCATATCAAGCCGCCGGAGACGGCAATCGCGGTTATGCAAGCCAGCAAATCGAAACCGATCGTTGGAAGGTCAGCTTTTCTGGCAACAGTATGACCGACCGCAATACTGTTGAGACATATCTGCTGTATCGCGCTGCCGAGCTGACGGATCAACGGGACTATGAATGGTTTCAGATTGTGACGCGTCAGACGGATGAGTCGAAACGCTTCGTTTCAACCGGACCTGATCCGTATTTCGGCCCCTATCACTTCAACTACTATGCCGTGACCCGCAGCGGGCGGCTTGTCTATTTCCCGACCCATTATGGTTGGCGGGGCGGGTTCCATGACCCGTTCTATAGTGGCCGCATCGATTATCGTGAGATTGTGCGTTACGAAGCGGACGCCGAAATTGTTATGGGCAAGGGCGAAACGCCGGACGGCGCTGAGTATTTCACCGCTGATGATGTGTTGGCCAATCTGGCCATGCAGATTCAACGGCCGGAGCCGATAACCTAAGATCGATGATACGGCAAAGAAAAAGCCCGCCAACGCGGCGGGCTTTTTTTATCGTTGTTGGACATCCGTTAGCGGGGTGCCATGCGGATCGCGCCGTCGAGACGGACGTCCTCGCCATTGAAGTAACCATTGCGGCACATCTCAACGGCCAGGCCGGCATATTCGACCGGGTTACCAAGCCGGGCGGGATGCGGCACTTGTGCGCCAAGGGCTTGCTTCACATTGTCAGGTGCACCCTGCAACAGCGGTGTGTCGAAGATGCCCGGCAGAATTGTGTTGATCCGGATAAACTCACGAGACAGGTCCCGTGCGATTGGCAGCGTCATGCCGACGACGCCGCCTTTTGATGCCGAATAAGCGGCCTGGCCGATCTGGCCGTCTTCTGCCGCAACCGAAGCGGTGTTCACGATTGCGCCGCGTTCGCCATCGATTGGGTCGAGCGTCAGCATGCCGGCAGCCGATTTGGCGATACACCGAAATGTGCCGACCAGGTTGATTTGGATGATCAGGTCGAACCGGTCTGTTGGGAAATGGCTGATTTCACCGGTTTCCTTGTTGCGGCTCGCCGTTTTGATCGCGTTGCCGGTACCGGCACAATTGATCAGGATGCGCTCCTGACCGATTGCGGCGCGAGACTTCTCGAAGCCGGCATCAACAGATTCGTCGGACGTGACGTTGACGTTGCAGAACACACCATCGAGCTCTTTTGCCATTGCTTCGCCCTTTTCTTCGTTAAGATCGAAGAGGGCGCATTTCACACCATAGCTCGCTAATGCGCGTGCTGTGGCTGCGCCGAGACCAGACGCACCGCCGGTAATGACCGCAGAAATATTGGAATTGAGCTCCATGACAGATTTCCTCGCTTTATACTTTGATGGTGTCGCTGTATAAGCAATGAAACGGACGGCCAATGACTGACCCAACGGAAATTATCATAGAAAATGGCGAATCCGTGCCAACGCGTCTGCCGATTCCGACAGAACGGCAGCGCAAACGGACTGAAAAGAAACTGATTCCACGCTTGCTGAGGCTCGCGGGCCGCATTCCTTTCGCAGATGATCTGGCCGCCTCTTACTATTGTGCGACCGATCCAACGACACCTCGCAAGGCGAAGCTCGTCCTGTTTGCTGCGCTCGGCTATTTCATGCTGCCAGCCGATGCGATTCCCGATGTCATTGCAGGTTTTGGGTTCACCGATGATGCGACGGTTCTGGCAACAGCCATTGGTGTTGTCGGCGCCCATATCAAAATCGAGCATCGGATGGCGGCAGAACGGCTGTTGCGGATCACTAAGCGCGATCGTCAAGACGCGCCGTCTGATGCGACTGCGGCTTAACTTGCCGTCTCAGCAGGATTAAGCAGACAAAACCGAAACAGGCGATGCCGACCGCGGCCGGAAACAACACCGTGGTCCAGGAATGGTTTGCCAGCGCCAATAGGACGAAAACGTTTCGAACGGCGCCGATGGCAAAGAAGGTCGCATTCTCTTCCCAGGGTCGATCATACGCTTTTCGAACAGATGGTCCGAAACCGAGCAGATCAACAAGGGTTAGAATGATCACCGCCGATAGAGCGGTCTCGGTCAGGAACCGTAGCGGCAAAGCGCTTGCCGCCAGCGCCAGGAACACCCAGTCCATCGCCACGATGCTCCGATCTGCGCCGCGTGAGAGCGCGAGCATCGCAATGCCGAATGTGATCACACCCGACACACCGATCACCATCGCGCCGAAGCCGCCGCCATCCAATAGTTGCGCGGCGAATACGACCAAAGTGCCCACGCCCCAAATAAACCAGGAAAACACATGAGGCCTTGTTTGACCGCTGATGACCGCTCGGATGTAGGGATACAAGGCCGCAAAGGTCAGCATCAGCGCGATGCTGCCAAATCCGGCTTTCAGAGACAGAAATTCTGGCGATTTAGCTGGCTGGTGGATCGAAACTTGGCGCTGCAGGTCGAATTTGCCGAACCCCGCCAGCCTCAGGATCTGGAAACACTTCCATAATCGCGAGTGAGCGTTCTGCAGTGCCGTCTTCACGGAAACGGAACAGACCGTTCACACCTGCAAAGCCCTGATCCTGCATGAGTTCTTCCGTTGTTAGCATGCCATCTGCTGAAAGCGCCATGGACAACGCTGCGGCGTCATAAGCCGCCGCAGCAAGCGCCGTTGGGCTCGCGCCATAAGTCTCTTCGTAACGGGTTTCGAACGATTCGATCTCATCGGCTGGCGGGCTTGGGAACCACGCACCGCGCAGGCTTGGTTCACGCCAAATCTCAGGATCATTCCAACTGCTCAAACCGAGCATTTTCACAATACGTGTGTCGACGCCGTAAAATGCCAGAAGAGGCGCGACTTGGCGCAGCCGGTTGCCGCGTTCCGGAACCAGCACGGCGACTTTGCGACCCAGTTCCGCTTCTGCGGCGATCAGCAACGCAAAGCTCTCGGCTTCAGTGCTCGGATTGGTATTGCCTGACTCATAGAAACGAGAGGCAATCATCGTCCCACCGGTCAGCATTACATCGCGTCGCATTTTCGCTTCGACACGTTGGCCGAGGCTGCTGAAGGGACCGAAAAAGGCAAACGCATCATAGCCCTGCAAATAGGCGTAATTGATGATTTCAGAGACTTCTTCTTCCGGAGTGATTGAAGCGAACCAAGTATTCGGGCCGGCAACAGAGGTGTCATTCGAGAAGGTGATGACGGGCACACTCGGTTTGAACTCTTCCTCAAATTCGGACGCGGGATCTAGCCTGGATCGTCCGAACAAGCTGGCAAGTGGGTCTTGAATTTCAGGTTCCGGTGCGAAGGCGTCTCTTGTCGGCGCGACATTTGCGCCAAATAGCGGGCCCAAGATCAGGTCTGCGCCGGCGTCCACCAGCTCTTCAGCGACAGCGCCAGCGGTTTCGGCAGAACCTGCTGTGTCGCGCGGCAACAAGACGTAATTCTCGTTAAACCCATCGAACAAAGCGAGCTCAATCGCCGCCAGCATCCCTTCGGCTTCTTCGCGAACAGCAGCGCGGCGATCTGAGAAGGGCAGCATGACGCCGGCGCGAAAGATGTCGCGGTCGCGCAAATGTGGTGGTGTAAAATCCTGATCTTCGAACACATCAATGGGTTGGCTGACGCGTTCTCCCCCCAGTTCGATGTCGGGATTGATCGGAATGTCGTTACTTGTATCAACAGGTGGCGTCGCCGGTTCGGCTCGCGGTTGGCCCGTTGAAATCGGTCCGACCGGACCAGTCGGCTGGGTCGCGCAGCCCGCAACCAGTAGCGCCGTACAGAAAAAGAGGCTTGGCGCCAGCCGGCGGAAGCGCGATTGTGACCGTAATGGCATCTGATCGTCCCTTTGATACGGAGTCCCGATTGCGCGGGACACCTGAGTCGTCCGAAGACCCTAAAACCGGTCCGGGAGCCGCGCAACCGCCCGCGCCCGGTCTCTACTTAATTGCTACACCCATCGGCAATCTCCGCGACATCACCCTTAGAGCCTTGGATCTTTTGGGCCAGGTTGACGAAGTATTGGCAGAAGACACACGGGTGGCGCGCCGCTTGTTAGATGCGCACGGCATTCGTGCGAAACTCAGCCCTTATCATGACCATAATGGGGCGCAGCGCCGCCCCGAAATTGTACAGCGCATCCAGCAGGGCGAAACGCTGGCTTTGATCAGTGATGCTGGAACGCCGTTGGTATCTGACCCGGGTTGGAAGCTGGTGAGTGATGCGATCAAAGCGGACTGTTTGGTTGTGCCGATCCCAGGCGCATCTTCCGCGCTGGCCGGCTTGGTCGCCAGTGGCTTGCCCTCGGATCGGTTCCTATTTCAGGGGTTTCTGCCGCAAAAACAAGGCGCCCGGCGCGCCATCCTACAGGAATTGAAATCACTGTCTTCAACCTTGATCTTTTTTGAGTCCGCCGCCCGGCTACCCAACCGATTGGAAGAGTTTTCCGATGTGTTTGGGACCGAGCGACAGGCTGTGATTGCCCGCGAATTGACAAAGTTGTTTGAAGAGTTTCGGCGCGACTCTCTCGGCGCACTGGCCGAATACTATCGAGGCGCAGGCGCGCCAAAGGGAGAGGTGGTGATCTTGGTTGGGCCCGCAGCACCCCGCAGCGTCGCCACGGAGGCTGATATTGATGCAGCGCTGCGCAGCGCGCTGGCACAACAACCCCTGAAAAGCGCCGCCCTGGAGGTGGCTGAAGCATTTGGCCTGCCGAGACGGGATATGTACCAGCGCGCTTTGGCCCTTAAAGATGCCGAGGGTTGAAAGCCGCCAGCGAAAAGCGGCAGAACGTCGCGGCCGACGATCGGAGCGGATTGCCGAGCTTTGGTTGATGCTCAAAGGCTATCAGATCCTTGCCCGTCGGGTCCGATTGCCGATGGGTGAAATCGACCTGATCGCTCGGCGCAGCCAAGTTCTGGCCTTTGTTGAAGTCAAACAGCGCAAATCGCTGGCCTTGGCACAAGACGCGGTATCAGAGCTGGCTTGGCGTCGTATTTCGGCAGCAGCTGCAACTTGGGCAGCGCGTCGAAACGATTTGGTGACACTGACATGGCGATATGATCTTGTAGCGATTGTTGAGGGGCAGCGTCCCCACCATTTTCGTGACTATTGGCGGCCCTAATCTTGCCAAAAGAATTGTCATACTGACGAACACTGAAATCGATTGAGGACACGATCATGTCGAACCGGCTTACTCTTCTTGCGCTCGGTCTGTTAATTCCGCTGTCGAGCTGTGCCGCCGCGGCTGTCGGCGCCGCCGGGGCGGGAGCGGTCACCGCCGCTCAGGAAAAGACATTTGGCGAAGCCGTGGATGATGCGGCGCTGTCGACCGAGATCAAAAGCAATTTAATGTCGACGGGCGGCATGGGCGAAGTTGATGTCGAGGTCTCCGGCGCGCTAGTTCTATTATCTGGCCGCGTCGATACGCCCGATAAGCGCCTGCTTGCTGAGAGTCTTGCTTGGGCCGCCAAGCGGACCAAAGATGTCGCCAATGAGATCCGCATCGAATCGGCCGGCGGTTTTATTTCCAATGCATCGGATGAGTTGATTTCGGCGCGGGTCCGTTCGCGCCTCTTGGGGTCGAGTTCCGTGCGAGCAGCGAATATCAATGTCGAGACTTATGGCGGCACAGTCTATCTGTTGGGCATTGCGCGTAACGAAAAAGAGCTGCGCCAGGCGGCTGAAGAAGCCAGCAAAGCCGGCGGCGTAAATCAAGTTGTGTCTTATATCCGTCTGCGCGACGATCGCGGCGAAGTGGTGCCGTATCAACCCAAGGAACCTGCGCCGAACAATCCGAACGAACTGGCGGGTGGGCCTGCCGGTTAGCGTAGCGCTTTTCTTTTTCTGATTTTCCACCTAGACGCTCTGTCCTACGGAGGAGCGTCCATGAGCCTACGCGTTGCGATACAAACCGATCCGCTAGAACAAATCGATGTCGCGTCTAACACGACATTTGCTTTGGCCGAAGCAGCTCAGGCCGTGGGGGCGACTCTCTACTTTTATCGGCCTCAAGATTTGACCTACAATGCCGGTAAGATAACGGTCCTGGCCGAACCGGCGCAAGTTCAACGAGACAATGCCGCACCTGTAATCGCGTCGGACCGGGTACGGCTGGATCTACGCGGCGATGTGGATGTGGTTCTGATGCGGCAGGATCCACCCTTCGACACGGCCTACATCACCGCTTGCCATATTCTCGAATTGCTTGCGCCAGAGACGCTGGTGCTGAACGATCCCGAGCATGTGCGATCTGGCCCTGAGAAATTGTTCCCGCTTCTGGTCGACGAATTCATGCCGCCAACGCTGATCTCGAGAGATGTGGACGAGATCGAGGCGTTTCGCGCAATGCACAAGGATGTCATCGTCAAACCACTTTATGGCTTCGGCGGCGGCGACGTTTTCCATGTCAAACCTGGCGATAACAATTTTTCACCCCTGGTCGATTTGTTCTTGGGGCGGACCCGAGAACCCCTCATCGTTCAGGCCTTTCTGCCGGCCGTTGCCGAAGGCGATAAGCGGATCATTCTTATCGATGGCGAACCGATCGGTGGGTTTAACCGAATACCGCAAACGGGTCATGCCCGTTCAAACCTTGCGGTTGGCGGGCGTGCAGAAGCGAGCGATCTCAGCGCGGCAGATCTCGCGATTTGCAGTGCGATCGGGCCGATCCTCAAACAACGCGGACAGGTCCTGGTCGGCATCGACGTCATTGGCGGACGTTTGACTGAGGTGAACAACACGTCACCCACCGGCGTTCAGCAAGTTCGCGAATTTACCGGTCGCGATCCGGCGGTAATGTTTTGGAAAGTGGTGCAAGAGAAACTTGCCAAGTCCAAAGTCTGAGGTCAGAATTCCCACATGGTGTTAAAAGCAACTTCAATCAGCGCTTTGGCTGCCCTCGCCTTTGCAGGAACAGCTTCGATCCAATTGGCATCTGCGGAACCGAGCGACGATGATTTCAATCTCGCCTTTCCAAGCGATGAAGCCGTAGAGGCGACCAACACTGACGGATTTAATCTGCGCATGCCGGGAGATCCGGTCGGGCAACCAAGTGACGACTTTAATCTGTCTTCGGATGTGACCACGTCGAACGGCCTGTCTGGCTTGCCGGAATTTGATACCAGCGCCCTTGAAGAAGTCCCAGAGGAGGCGCCCAAAGAGGATTTGGACGCCGTGATCCGGCTCGAGCCTTAATCGCTTGAGTCTAGGCGGGCTCTATTGATCGAGCCGCCCGTTCTTTATCTGTTCTCAATGCTCTGCTAGCCTTCCTGATCAGGAGGCTTGCCATGGTTTGCCGTATCACCACATTCGCGTTTTCCGGCATCGAGGCGCAACCTGTCGATGTACAAGTGCATCTGGCGAGTGCAGCGCAACCTGTGTTCACCATTGTTGGTTTGCCCGACAAGGCGGTCGGCGAAAGCCGCGAACGCGTGCGGGCGGCGTTTAGCGCATTGGGCCTGGCGTTGCCGCCGAAACGGATCACCGTTAATTTGGCCCCGGCTGATTTGCCAAAAGAAGGCAGTCACTACGATCTCGCGATCGCGCTCGCAATCATGGCGGCGATGGACATTATTCCGGCGGATGCGCTGGATGGGCACGCAGCGCTCGGCGAACTTTCGCTCGACGGGAAAATACAACACAGCATGGGCGTGCTTCCGGCGGCAATCAAAGCAACAGAACTTGGTCTTACCCTGATCTGCCCGGATGTTTGCGGACAAGAGGCGGCATGGGCTGGGCCCGGCAGCTATGGCGCGGCAAATCTCATCGCCTTGATCAATCACTTTCTGGGCCGCGTCCCCTTGCTGCCGCCGGAGCGAGGTGCAGTCGACGAAACTATTGAAATCGCCGACTTGGGAGATGTGAAGGGTCAAGACGGGGCAAAACGCGTGCTCGAAATCGCGGCTGCCGGCGGGCATAATTTGCTTTTTTGCGGTCCGCCCGGCTCGGGTAAATCGATGCTCGCACGCCGCCTATCGGGTTTGTTGCCTCCTTTGTCAGCGGCAGAGTTGCTCGAAGTCTCTCAAATCCAATCTGTGGGGGGACTGCTGCAACGCGGCCAGCTTTCACGACAGCGTCCGTTTCGAGCGCCGCACCATTCTGCATCGATGCCGGCGCTTGTTGGCGGCGGCGCCCGCGCCCGTCCAGGTGAAATTTCGTTGGCCCATTGCGGCGTGCTTTTCCTCGACGAGTTACCGGAATTCCCGGCGCAGGTGCTCGACAGTTTGCGGCAACCACTTGAAGATCGGTTCGTCACCATATCGCGGGCCAATTGCCATGTCCGCTATCCGGCAAAGTTTCAGCTGATCGCAGCAATGAATCCCTGTCGCTGCGGCGGTGGTGAAGGACAAGGTCAATGCCGGCGCGGCCCTCAGTGTGCGCAACGTTATCAAGCGCGCATTTCCGGGCCACTCTTTGACCGGATTGATTTGTTCTATGACACGCCTGCTGTCACAGCATTGGACCTCAGTGCACCAGGACCAACAGAGACAAGCGATTCCGTCCGCAAACGCGTGGCCGAAGCCCGTGCCTGTCAAGCCGAGCGGTCGCCGGATGAGCAGGGCGGCACAACCAATTCGGACATTGCCGTTCCGCAGCTTGAAGCCTGCGCGACACCGGATGCATCTGGCGCGGCGCTTCTGACCGATGCCGCGGTGAAGTTGCAACTCTCAGCGCGGTCTTACTACCGGGTTTTGCGCGTTGCTCGGACCTTGGCCGACTTGGAAGGTAGCGTCGCTGTTCGGCGCCTGCACATTGCGGAGGCGCTTTCCTATCGCCGCCGGGCCCCGACGGACATCGAGAACGGTGAAATCAGGCTTGCCAGCGGTTGAGCTGGCCGTTTACCATTTTCTCAACTGCTTTCGCCCAAACAGAGTAAATGGCCGCTGACGAAACCCATCTGACGCCGGAACAGGCATTTCTTGCGACGACGAGTCATGAGATCCGTACCCCTTTGAATGGCATTCTGGGGACGGTGTCATTGCTGTTGGAAACTGAACTCGACCCGGCGCAACGCGAATATGTTGTCGCGATCCAGCAATCGGGCAGTCAGTTGCTCGATTTGCTGAACAATGTGCTCGACTATGCGCGCATGGAAGCCGGCTCGATCGATCTCGAGCGCGTCACGTTCCAGCCGAGCGAATTGGCACGCGAAGTCGCAGAATTGTTGGCGCCGCGCGCGCATGCGGCGAGTTTGGATCTCGCAGTACGAACCTCCGATCGCGTTCCGGCGGAATTGATCGGTGATGATGGAAAGTTGCGGCAAATCCTATTCAACCTCACCGGCAACGCTCTGAAATTTACCCAGGAAGGTAGCATCCTTATCGATTTGGATTATCAGGCAGGTACGCTGCTGATCCGGATTTTTGATACTGGGCTTGGCATTGAAACCGACCGACAAGCCGATCTTTTTGAAGCCTTTCGTCAAGCACGGTCGACCGATGGCGACAAAGATCATGGAGTTGGATTGGGCCTCGCCATTGTCGCTCGGTTGTGCACGGCCATGTCCGGCGAAGTGCGGGTAAGTTCGACGCCAGGACAAGGCGCTGTGTTTGAAGTGCGTGTGCCGATGGCCTTGGCGCCAGGTGCTCGGACGGGTGTTTCCCCAAAACTCTCCGGATCTGTTGGATTGGCGGGTTTGCCGAAAGCGACCCTGCTGGCGGCGACCGCTGGGCTGAGTGCTGCTGGTGCCAAGCCGATTTCGCTGGATCCACCGACACCGGCCCAAATGCGCGGCGCGGGTCTCGTCCTGGCAAGCGCCGATTTGCCGGAAGATACGCTCCGTGCGCTTTGCAATGTCGCGCCGGTGCTGATCGTGCTACGCCCAGAAGACCGAGCGCATATGCCTCGCTTCCGCACACTGGGTGCGGCGGGATGGCTGGTTCGGCCGCTGCGCGAGAGCTCTCTCATTGAGCGGGTCCGGCTCGCCATGTCTGGAGAGTCTTCGGGAGCGGAGGCAGACGATGCTGACTTTACCGGTGAAGGCCGCGTGGTGATTGCGGATGACAATCCAGTCAATGCGTTGATTGCCCAAAGAGCGCTTGAATCAGCGGGGTTTTCAACCAGCGTCGCCTCAACCGGGCGGGATGCTCTGGATCTTATCGATCAAACCAATCCGAGCTTGGTGCTGATGGATTTACGCATGCCGGTGATGGATGGGTTCGAAGCGATGCGCCGATTGCGCGCGTCCGGTCGCAACGTTCCTGTGATCGCCATTTCGGCTGAGATTGATCCGGAAATCGAGCGTAAAGCGCGAGCAGCTGGTGCCGACGGTGTGGCTGCGAAACCTCTTGATGCCGACGCGTTGAGGCGGTTGGCGAGCATGTGGATCAGTCGCAAAACCGATGCGGGCGCGGCATGAGCGATGCCAGCCTAGACCCGACAAAGGAAACACCCCGCTTCCTCCGTGCGCTCCGCGCGCTGCGCGATCGGCGCATGGCGGCGATGTTGCTCTTGTCGCTGGCCGCGGGCCTGCCCTATGGCGCGGTGCTCGGGACATTGAATGCCTGGCTCACCCAGGGGGGTGTCACCCCGTCCACGATCGGCGTGCTATCGATCATGACGCTCGGCTATTCGTTCAAATACCTTTGGGCGCCCGCCTTTCAGGCGCCGAAGAGTCCCCCCATGCTCACCCTCGGACCGCGGCGGTCATGGTTGCTCGTTTTCCAAGTACCAATGGCCGTTTTACTGGTGGTTTTGGCGCTTTCGGATCCAATTGCAAACATTGGTATCGTGGCGCTGATCGCGCTTCTCGTCGCACTGATGTCGGCGACGCACGATATTATTCTTGATGCCTGGCGCATCGAAGTCGCCAGGTCTGAAGAAGACAAGGATTTGATGGCCGCGATCTATCAGTTCGGCTATCGATCCTCGATCTTCATCACAGGTTTTGTCGCCCTATTGCTGGCGGCGCGGATCGGCTGGGTGGCGGTCTATTGCCTGATCGGCGCGATGATGTTGCTCGCAGTGTCCGGTACGCTTATTGCCCCTGAGCCCGACCATCCAGAGGATGAGGATGGAGGCCGTCAGAGTTTTCTACCGAGCTTACCGGAAGGCTTGCGGGAACGGGTGGTACAAGCAGCGACGCTGAGCTGGGCGATTGCGGGATTGATGATCGCGGTGTTCGTCATTCGGACATTCACCAGCGAAGATCCGCCAAGTGCGCGCGATTTTGTCCGCAACCAAGGACCAATCATTGTTGGGTTGACCGTTATTTTGCCGGCTTTGGTGTCGGTAGTCTTGTTGCGACGGCCTGGGGTTACCGCAACGACGCTGGATGTGGAGGCGATACCAAAGCGCGGTTATCCCCGAGCCATGGTGTCCTTGTTTCGGGCGATATTCGATCCGCTTATGGAATTGATCAACCGGCTCCGATGGGGCGCTTTGTTGGTGCTTTTGCTGGCATTGACCTATCGCTTTACTGATGCGGTTTGGGGCGCATTCGCCTATCCGTTCTACTTGGGCGAAAATTATGGTGCTTTGAGCCACACGCTCGATGATGTCGCCATCGCTTCCAAATTCTTCGGGGTCTTGATGACGATTTCAGGCGCGGCAATTGGGGCTGCAGTGATTGCCTTTATTGGGCGCATGCCGGTTCTGGTGATTGGCGCCATTCTCGCAGCCGTCACCAATTTATTGTTTGCGGATCTCGCGGCCGGTGGCGCGGCGATGGACGCGTTTCTACGTTTTACGCAACTTGGTCCGCCATTGGTGGTTTTTGCGGAATGGGCGGCAGTAATTTCTCCTGAAGCAGTTGCTGCGGATCAGGGCCAGCGCATGGCGCGTTTGATGATGGCGATCGCAGGCGAAAACCTCGCTGGTGGCTTTGCCAGTGTCGCGATTGTGGCATTCCTCACTGGCGTCGTGAATCCGCGCTTTGCGGCAGTTCAGTATGCGCTGCTAGGATCCCTGACCATGTTGATCGGAACACTTGGCCGACCTTGGCTGGGTGAACTTATTGAAACAGATGGCTTCTACACCGTCTTCATCGTGACGTTCTGGCTCGGCGGCGTGGCAGTTCTTTTGTCGCTGTTCGAATGGTATCGACAAGCCAGAGAGAAGCGCGCCGAACACGCCGGTGCGGAAGTCCCGGATGCTGCCGAGTAATCGACAGCACTAGAGGTCCGAAGTCACGCGATCAATGTCGTAAGCCGCAACAGTCGCCAGATTGACCACATCATTTACCGTCGCGCCCAGCGAGGCGATTTGCACGGACTTGGACAGTCCGAGCAAGACGGGTCCGATTACTGTTGCGCGACTCATGCCTTCAAGCAGCTTGGTCGAGATCGACGCCGAATGAATGGCCGGCATGACGAACACATTGGCGGGGCCCGATAGGCGAGAGAAAGGGTACAGGACTTTGTGCGCAGGATTGAGTGCCATTTCGGCTGAGATGTCCCCTTCATACTCGAAATCGATGCTCGGATCCTTGTCCAAGATGCAGACCGCATCGCGGACTTTTTCCGCGCGCTCTCCCATTGGGTTGCCAAAGGTCGAATAAGACACGAACGCCACTCTTGGTGAGAAGCCGAGCTGCTGGACCGCTTTGGCGGCTTCCCGAGCAATCCCGGCCAGCTGTATCCCGTCCGGCAACTCGTTCACGCTGGTGTCCGCGATGAAGATGGTGCGGCCGCGATTGAACACCATCGACATACCAATCGTGCTCGCGCCGGGGAGCGGATCGAGACACATTTGTACGTCGTTCAGGCACACATCATAATTCCGGGTGACACCTGTGACCATGCCGTCAGCGTCACCGAGCGCCAGCATACACGCGCCGAAAACGTTCCGGTCCTGGTTCACCAAACGTTGCGCGTCGCGCTTCAGATAGCCTTTGCGTTGCAAACGCGCATAGAGGAAATCTGTATAGTCCGTATTGCGATCCGAAAGGCGCGCATTGACGATTTCCAAACTGTCTTTCGGAACGCCCATTTGCTGCATCGCACGCTCGACCTGTTCGACGCGGCCAATCAGGATAGGTTGACCCAGTCCTTGGTTCTTAAACGACCAGGCTGCGCGGACGACTTGTGGTTCTTCGCCTTCGGCAAAAACAATCCTTTTTTGGGCTTTTCGAACCGTGGATTGGATGCCTTGTAGGAAGCTGGCCGTTGGATCGAGGCGTCGCGCCAAAGAATGGCGATACTCTTCCATGTCGGCGATTGGCTTCCGCGCGACACCCGTATCCATTGCTGCCTGCGCGACAAAAGGGGGAATGAAGCTGATCAGCCTGGGATCGAAAGGTGTCGGGATAATGTAATCAGGACCGAAACGTGGTCTCGCGCCGTGGTATGCTGCGGCGACTTCGTCCGGCACGTCTTCTCGCGCCAGCTCTGCGAGGGCACGGGCCGCGGCGACCTTCATCTCTTCATTTATGCCACGGGCGCGTACATCAAGCGCGCCGCGGAAGATGTATGGAAAGCCGAGGACGTTGTTCACTTGGTTGGGGTAGTCGGAGCGGCCAGTTGCAATGATCGCGTCGCCGCGAACTTGCCGAATATCTTCCGGAGTGATCTCCGGATCCGGGTTTGCCATGGCAAAGATGATTGGATTGGCCGCCATGTTGCGGACCATGTCCTTGGTCACAGCGCCTTTGATCGACAGGCCAAGAAAGACGTCGGCGCCGTCCATTGCCTCTTCCAGCGTCCGCTTTTCGGTTTTGACCGCAAACGCCGATTTGAACTGATCCATGCGCTCGGTGCGACCTTCATAGATCACACCGCGAGAGTCGCATAAAAGGATGTTCTCAGGCTTCACGCCGAGGTGCCGGATCAGTCCCGAGACGGACAAGCCCGCCGCACCCGCACCGGATACGGCCACTTTGACCTCTTCCATTTTGCGGCCTGTGATGTTGCAGGCATTGATCAGGCCGGCTGCGGCGATGATGGCGGTGCCGTGCTGATCATCATGAAAGACAGGCACATCAAGATCGTCACGGAGCTGTTGTTCGATCAGGAAACACTCTGGAGAACCGATGTCTTCCAAATTGATGCCGCCCCAGGTCGCACCAATATTGCGGACCACCGTGCAGAACTCGTCCACCTCTTTCGTCGTCACCTCAATGTCGAAACTGTCGATGTCCGCGAACCGTTTGAACAAAACAGACTTGCCTTCCATCACCGGCTTGGACGCCATTGGGCCGAGATCACCCAGCCCGAGGATCGCTGTGCCATTTGAAATGACCGCGACTGTATTTCCTTTGGCGGTGTATTCGTAGGCGAGATCTTCATCCTCGGCGATCGCTTTCACAGGTACCGCTACGCCCGGGCTGTAGGCGAGCGAGAGATCCCGCTGAGTGCCCATTGGCTTCGTCGGCAGCATGGACAGCTTCCCGGGAGTCGGATAGGCGTGAAAATCCAGTGCTTCCTGGTCGGTAAAACTCGGGCGCTTTTTGGTCATTGGAGCGGGCTTTCGGAGCGTTCGGAATGAAAAAGGTCGGCTAGACGGTAAAGTCTCCTAAGGCGGTCCGGCGGGCCGGACAAGCCGCAGTTCGCAACACGAAATAATACGCTGTATCACAGTTTCGAGATTTGAATGGCTGACCCCGCCGAAACCCAAGCAAAACCGACCGACAAACCGGCGAAAAAACCGAAAGGGCCGACGCCCTTTATGGTGCAGTATTTGGAGCTCAAGGCGAAGCACCCTGATGCGCTCTTATTCTTCCGGATGGGTGACTTTTATGAGCTGTTCTTCGAGGATGCGGAACGGGCTGCAGCCATTCTTGACATCACGTTGACCGCACGCGGCGCGCACGATGGCAAGCCGATTCCGATGGCGGGGGTACCGTATCATGCGGCTGAATCATATCTCGCCCGGCTGATCAAATCAGGCGAACGCGTAGCGATTTGCGAGCAAGTGGAAACGCCCGAACAAGCCCGCAAGCGGGGCGGCTCCAAGGCATTGGTCAAGCGTGATCTTGTTCGGATCGTAACGCCGGGCACGATTACCGAGGACACTCTACTGTCACCGCGCCAAGGACAAGCCTTGGTCGCCATTGCATTTGCAGCCGGTGGCACGCAAGCGGCGCTCGCCTCCTGTGACATATCAACCGGCGCGTTTGAGGTCGTTTCCTTGTCGCCTGACGAGATCTCGGAAGCTCTGGCCGCGCGACCTGTCTCGGAACTCATCCTGACAGACGCAGATCAAGACCGCCCGGCCCTTCTCGAGGCGCTTGCTGCCTTGTCCGCTCCCGTCACGCGTCGTCCCGCCAATGCGGCCAAACCGTCTACCGGTGAGCGCCTCATGAAGCAGGCCTACAACGTGGATACGCTGGATGGTTTCGGGGCATTTGAGCGGGTCGAACTCGCGGCTTGCGGTCTGTTGCTCGACTATTTGTCCCTCACCCAAGCCGGTGATGAGATCCGGTTGGACCGGCCTGTCCGCACAGCGGCGCGCCGCGGCCTAGCGATTGATGCGGCAACGCGGGCCAGTTTGGAGATTGACCGCACCGTCAATGGTGGGCGACAGCAAACAGTCCTCAAAGCGATCGATCAGACACTCACCGCGCCGGGCGCGCGCCTCTTGTCTGCGCGGCTGACCCGCCCAGAATTTGACAATGATACCATTGAAGCACGGTTTGACGCTGTTGCGTTTTGTCTCAGCGAACCTGATTGCCGAGCGCGCTTAAGACAGCATTTGAAGGCCATACCGGACCCGGAACGGGCACGTGGCCGGTTGCGACTGGGTCGTGGGGGGCCACGCGACCTTGCTGCGATTGCAGCGGCGCTGCGTGCCGGTGAAGCCTGCGTCGCTGAATTAACGCGACATGGCTTAGGACTGCCTGCGGACCTCGACCGCGCCTGCCAGGCAATGACGCTCAGCTTACAGCCAGAACTGGCCAGGCTGGCGGGTGATTTGGATCAGGCACTTGCAGAGGATTTGCCGGCATTGGCGCGCGATGGCGGCTTTGTCGCATCGGGTTGGGACACGGTCTTGGACGAAGCGCGGCACTTGCGCGCCGATAGTCGCCAAGTGATCCTCGAGCTACAGCAGTCCTATGTTGAAGATACCGGCATTCAAACGCTGAAGATCAAGTTCAACAATGTGCTGGGCTACTTTGTCGATGTCCCAGCGCGGCAAGCCGATAAGCTTTTGCAACGGCCGTTGGCGGAGACCTTCATTCACCGCCAAACGCTGGCGTCAAATGTTCGGTTTTCGACAGAAACACTGAGTGAGCTCGCCGGCAAAATTTCACGCGCCGAGGACAGCGCCAAAGCAAGAGAGCGCAGCATATTTGATGGCTTTTGTGAGCGCGTCGAATCTCTCGCTGAACCGCTCGCCAGGGCGGGCCTGGCGCTTGCCGAACTGGATGTTGCTGCGGCCAATGCGGAATGGGCGGACGCAACTGATGGCACGCGACCGGAACTGGTTGAAGCGCCGGTTTTCCTTGCTGAGGGGCTTCGCCATCCTGTTGTTGAATCGGCCCTACGTGCGGACGGGCAAGGATTTACGCCCAATGACATCAACCTAGACGCCAGTGGTGAAGCGGCCGCGAGGCTTGCTTTGGTTACGGGTCCCAATATGGCGGGCAAGTCGACCTATTTGCGGCAGGCTTGTCATGCCGTCATTCTTGCCCAAGCGGGTTTGTATGTCCCCGCCCGCCGGCTGCGCATGGGCCTTGTCGACAAGGTGTTCTCCCGGGTCGGCGCCAGCGATGATCTTGCCCGCGGACGATCGACGTTCATGGTCGAGATGGTCGAGACGGCCGCGATCCTAAACCAGGCCACAGAGCGAAGCTTTGTGATCTTAGACGAGGTCGGACGTGGAACATCAACTTATGACGGCCTCGCCATTGCTTGGGCGGCGGTGGAGCATTTGCATCAGACCAATGGGTGTCGCGCACTCTTTGCCACTCACTATCATGAATTGACCGGTTTGGCAGACGAGCTCGCGCACGCCACAAATCTGTCTTTGCGCGCCAAGGACTGGAATGGAGAATTGATCTTTTTGCATGAGGTCCAGCCCGGCGCGGCGGATCGATCCTATGGCGTACAAGTCGCTCGGCTTGCAGGCTTGCCCGCCAAGGCTGTCAAGCGTGCACAGCAGGTTCTGAAACAGCTGGAAGCAAAAGTGGGAGCGGTCGAAACCCTGCCCCTGTTCGCGGCGCTCGGCGCAGAGGATGCTTCGGAGGAAATGACAAAGCCCGCACCGGATCCGGCACGGGCTTTGTTGGATGCTGTAGAGCCGGACGAGCTAAGCCCGCGCGACGCGCTCGATCTGATCTACCAGCTTAAGCGGGCTGATAAATCAGATTGAGGTGCGACGTCCGCGCCCCTTACGGGTTCGCGGCGGTTGGCATGCCACACGGGCCTGACAGAAAGTCGAACATCTCGGTGAACATCAGATCGTAATGCTCATAAAAGATGGTTCCGAAGAAGTGGTTGGCACCTTTTAGCACGACATATTCGTGTTGTTTGTTGTACCGCTTTAGGCGATCGACGAAGAGGTCGGAGTGCACGATTGGCACGCGCTCATCAATCTCGCCATGTATTACCATGACAGGCACATTCACTTCATCGACATGAGCAAGCGGGTCAAAGCCGTCGGCGGTTTTCCGATAGGTCTTGTCGGTGAAGTCCCCGATCTGTGCGAGGAATGACCGGAAGCGACGCTTCTCCGAGACACCCGCGCCCGGGATGGCACAATTGAACACGTTGGGCGAGCGCATCGAAGCGACGAAGGCTGAGTACCCACCATACGACCATCCAAAGATGGCCGCTTCATCGGGTTTGCCGTAGCCTTTGTCGACGACGAACGCCAATGCGTCTTCGACATCGTCCTGCATCTCATAACCCCAGCGTCCAAACCCTGCTTTCAAATGCTCTTTGCCAAGCCCGGAAGAGATTCGGAATTGCGGCTGGACAACAAGGTATCCGCGGCTTGCAAGAAGCTGCGCCCACATATCGAAGCCCCAATAATCCCGCGCAACTGGTCCGCCATGCGGCATCATGATCACCGGGAACGGTCCCTCGCCATTTGGTTTCGTAATCAGCGCTGGCATGTTGAGCCCATCGCGGGCTTCAAAATATTCCCAAGTCACATCTGCCAGAGCTTCTGCCGGCAAATTTGGATTGGACGAGCCGAGATAGTCGATGCTCGATTTGTCCGTCAGCAAGAAATAGGACGGAGGGGTTCTCGGTCCGGAGCTTTGAATAACGATCTTCGAATCGTCGTCTGATCGGCTTATGATCACGTTGAGTGCGTTCGGAAGCACTTGATTGATCGCGTCCATCAAACTCGCTTCATACGGATCGATGTGCTCGAAACGAGGGCGCTCAGCGCCATAAACGTAGCTCGCAATCTCGAATAATTCTTTTTCAGGGCGCCAGATCCGATTCAAGCCGAGCGCATCATAATCCTCATGATGAAAGAGCATCTGACCGAACTGGCCTTTGGCGAGATTGTACTCGTAAATCGCTGCGGTGTCGGTGGCGTGATTTGAGATGATATAGAATTTGTTTGGATCGGATTCATCTTGAGCCACAGGGTTGAAGATCTCAGCGACCGCATCAATTGTTGGCTCCGCCCTGTAAACTTCTTTCCATTTACTGTCCCCATTGGCCCTTAGCAGGATGACCGGTGCATCGGTGGTCTCGTCGATCGTGTTTTGCAGCCGGGGCAAGCCGTCACGGCCGTACAAGCCGGAACTGCTGCTCGCGCTTCCCCGAGACACCAGGTCCAAAGCGCCTGAGTCCAGGTTGAGCTTGTAGATATTGGGTGATCGGGTGAGATCCGAAGAGTAGGATACCAGAATGTTTTCTGGATCCCATGGCATTGTCGAGATGAGGCCGCCTGAATTGTATTGGCCAAAGTCGCGTTCTACTGTGCTGCGGCGATCAAAACGTCGTTTTGGAAGATCTTCCCATTCTCGATCGTTCACGTTGATCGTGGCCAGTTTCACAAACTGCTTCGAGTATGGATTCCGCCTGTCTTCCCAGACCTGCCACATCGGAGAGACGATGGTTGTACTGTCGAGCCAAGCCGCAGACCGGATTTTCAATTTTTCGGAAGATCCGAAAACCAGCGGGGACTTTGACAGGTTTGCCGTCTCAAAGACGAGCAAAAGCGGATTGCTATCTTTTTCCAGCCTTTGAACCGTCGCGAGATACTTTCCATCTGGTGAGACGGATGCCGCCTCGAATGCAGGATCATTGATGAAGTGTTCCATTGGAGGCGTCGCAACTGCGGGAAGCGCAGCAACGCCAATAAGTGCAAACGCGGCAAGAAACGCTTTGGAGATGCCACCTAGCCAATTCATGATCGTGTCCTTCTTAAAGATAAGGAGCGGCCATTATAGGCCGCTCCCAATTTTTCGGTTGAGTGCTTCAAGAAATCAACCGTTTGAGTCATCACAAATTAGAATTGCTTCCCAACTTGCACAAAGACTGTCCGGCCGAATACGTCATAGCCGGTTCCGATCGGGACGTTCCGGACTGAGAACGCGCCGTCTGGATCGACATATGGTGGCTCTTCACCAAACAGATTCTCAATACCAACTGTGAAGTCCCACGTGCCTGGGCTGTAGGAGAGCGACGCGTTGTGGACGAAATAGTCGTCAGTGAAGTCGACTGGGTTGTCCGGTGCGGTTGGATCGAATGTGTCCGTGCGATCTTCTTGCTGGTCCGAAATGTACCGGGTGAAGAAACGACCCGTCCAATCGCCATAGGCTGCCGCGATGGCTGTGTTGACACGCCATTCAGGGAAACCGATTTCGTCTTTGTCGTCGTCAATCGCGTTGGCGATCTCTTCGGCTGTCGCAGTTGGCGCAAGAAGATTACTGAGGTCGAGGAGACGCTCATCAGTCTTGGTCGCCCGAAGGTCAATCGAGAAGTCGAGTGGACGCTCGTTCAAGATGAACTCTTTTTCGAACAGCATGTTGATGTCGAAACCTTTGGCCGTTTCACGACCAATGTTGATGACGCTCGAGTCAACGACGTTGATCAAACCACCGGCATCACGAGTGACCCGTGAACAGAAGCCAGAAGCCAGGCCCGGATTATCGACATAGCAGTCACGAACGATGAAGGCTGCGCTTGGCTCAGCAACAGAGTCGGTGATCTCGGTGTCAAAGTAAGTGACGTTCAAACGAAGGTCGAAGCTATCGAACCAAGGCTGGTCCATTGTGAAGCCATAGGTGAACGTTTCAGATTCCTCAGCCTCCAACGTGGTTGAGCCACCCGAATTGATTTCTGTTGACTGTGTGGTCGCCAAGTTTTCCGCCAGGCCGAGGCTCAACGGATCAACACCAGCGAGTGTGCAGTTTTCCAGGGTTTGCGCTGACCGGTTGTCTTCTGTCGGATCATAAACGTCGGGATCGGTCGGGTTTGCACCTGGCGCCCGCGCGTCGGTCGGAACAATACAAGGGTCACTGACGGTATTAAAGCCGGTTGACCCAGCCAAGAACTGCTCGCGCAGGCCTGGAGCGCGGTACGATGTTCCGGTCGTTGCATTGAACGCCAACCAATCAACGGGGCGATACTTTGCCTTACCGGAGTAAGTCCAGAGCGCGCCGAAATTCGACTCTTCGGTCCAACGTGCCGACAGGTTGAAGGTCAGCTCTTCAGCACCAGGAATGCCTCGGATCGGCGTGATTTCCGTTTCCGCGAAACCTTCGTAAAGGTCACGGCGACCCGTCGCACCTTGGTCAGCAAAGGAGCCGTACAAGAGGCCATCAGCTGCGACATCGTCCGGATCTGAGAAAATGCTCTCGTCACGGTATTCGAAGCCAACAACCAGCGGCACAGCGGCGCCATTCCATGGCAATTCAAAGAGATCACCCTGGATGATGCCTTGGAGGACCGTCTGGTCGACCTGCGTGTTGAAGTTCCGTGTGCCAAACAGATAGTCGGTTTCAGCTTGGGTCGCGAACGAACCGCCGCCATCTTGGTAGACGCTTGGAGCAAAAAGATTGACCGGAACACATGGGACAGAAAGCAAGTCTTCGTCGCCGAAGATGCCGACTTGTTCATTGTTTGGCAGGCCATCGCCGTCCGTGTCGATGCCGCAAACGATTTCGCCGTCGACTTCAACCGATGTGTTCAAAGATAAAAGCAGGCGGTCGTTCAGAACACCAACCCGCTTCGACTGACCTGAAGATTCAGAATACTGTGCTGAAACTTCATAGGTCCAATTGTCCAGGCCAGCGTTTTGGAACGCCGTCAGGTCACCTTTCAGACCGCCAACAAAACGGGTTTGTGACACGTTGACGTCAACAGTGTCCCGGTCGCCACGAATCGACAGGATCGGATACCAGCCAACCGGATTGATCGCATCCGCGACGCCCTCACCAAAGAAGGGGTCATAGACCTCGGCAAGAGACGCAAAGCAGGCAACCTCATTACACGGATTGTATGGGTTCTCTGCCGGAATGGTGGGGAACAACAAGCCTGGACCGCCGTCGATCGAGCTTTCCCGCTTGGAGTAAAGCGCTTCGAAGAAGACCGAAGAATTGTTCCAGTCGAGATCATACTCACCGTAGGCGACCATGCTTATGCGCTCTTGGCCGGAGATAAGGTCCGCATTGTCGGCGCGGTCACTGTTCAGGACGTTGTAGAAGTCAGATTCGGTATCGATTCCAGCGTCCGGAATCGGAACACCAAAAATCGATGCCTGCGATTCCGAGAAGTTTGGAATGCCGATATTGGTCGACCCTTCGGTAAAGTAGATCGATCCAAAGGGCGAGACGTTCAAGGAGTCACCGAAGTCAAGGATCCGGTTTGTACGGAGATAGTCACAACCCGTCTCATCCGTGCCGCCAAGCTGAACGTCGCCATTATCTGGGTTAATCACAAAGTCGCGCTCACAGTCTGCCGTGAATTCGCGATCCGCAAAGGAGATCCGTTCGCGGTTGAAGTATTCCATACCGACGCCGATGAAGCCCCGGTCATTGTTCATACCCCACGCCGCAGAAATCGTGGCCTCTTTACCTGCGCCGCCGGTTTCGGTTGGCGCCGTAAACTCGGTGACCAGCTCGAAACCTTCAATGTCGTCACGCAGGATTGCGTTTGCAACACCGGCAACAGCATCAGCACCGTAGATCGATGACGCACCATCCAGAAGGACTTCGACCCGGTCCAACATGATAGATGGGATCAAGTTCAGGTCCGGAACAGAAGGCGCGCCTTCCACGCCTGCTGGCGCGATACGGCGGTTGTTCAAGAGGAGCAACGTCCGTTCGGCGCCAAGGCCGCGCAGGTTGACCGTGTTTCCGCCTGGGCCGTTATCCAGAACGAAGCCGTTAAATGTGGCGTCGATCTTGATGCCGCTATCGGCAGTTGAGTTTTGCAGAATGTCAGCTGCGCTGACCAGGCCAACGGCGCGAGACACGTCTGCAGACAGGATCTGCACCGGCGAGATCGATGAGAACTCATCGCGGCTAATCCGCGAGCCGGTGATCACAATTTTATCCTGGGTAAGCGACTCGTCTTCCGACGTTTCCGAAATCACTTCGACGTCGTCGATCGGGTCCTCATCAGGGGCGTCTTGAGCGTACGCTCCTCCGCAAAGGGCGAGTGCACTAACACCCGCAAAACAGATCGCGCGGCCAAAGCCCGAACGTCCTCGGTTCTGGGTATTCCCCATATCTCTCTCTCCTATGAACTATCTCATAGCGCGAGAACTCGCTCCGACACGACTCTCACACAAATTTCAAAAGGCGCACGTGTCATACAACTGTCAAGAAATCCGACTGTTATAGAATGCTTAATGGGATAAGAAGCTGCGCAAGTGCGGCTTATTTGTCACGGAATCTTCCGCTCTAAGGATGCGAGCTGCAGGATAGGGCTCGAGTGTTTCCCATACTTGGGAGATTATGCCCCTTGCCAGATTGTAAGAAAGGCGTGTTATTCTGTTATGGTCAGGATGAATTCGGGGAGAAAACCGGTGTTGCGAGTGTGTGGGGCGGTGATTGCGGCGAGCATTCTAGGTGGGGTGTCCTATGCGCAAACGGGTAGCGGCACACTTCAGACCTGTCTTGCAATTCCCGATGATGCCGAACGGCTCGCCTGCTTCGACGCTTTGGCGAGCGCCGTGCCCGACCCGGAACGAGCGCCATCCGAAACCGCTGCGATCGCACCAAATCCACCACAAACAGAGCTGGTGCCGCCGGTGCCGCCCCCTGTTCCAAAACAGCAGGTAGAGACCGCCGTCACGTCGCCGCAAGAACCCCGCGCGCAAGACGTGGCCGTTCAAGCCCGACCGGCGCCACCACCTCGGCCGGCGCGCGAGGAAAGCCAGCGGGTGAGTTATGACGCGACAGTGGTCCAGACACAGCGCGACCCTTACGGGAAACTGTTGGTCAAACTGTCCAATGGTGAGATCTGGAAGCAAACCAGTCGAGGCCGGGCTTTCGAGCCAAAAATTGGGTCGGCTGCGGCGGTGCGCCAATCGTTCAGCGGCGCTTGGTTTGTCGATTTCGAGTCGACGCGGGATACAGTTCGTATGGTGACAACCAAATTCGCGGACTGACAAGGCGGGCGTTGGCGACGTGCACGCGATCTTTAAGCGCTATCGACGTTGCGCACACATTCCTTATAACCCTGTATGTGAACACGCGGCTGGGGGCCGCAACTGGCAAGTCCGGAGAAAAGTTGCATGGCATATGAAACGTTGCTCACCGAAGTCGATGGCGCGGTGGCACTGATCACATTGAACCGTCCGGACGCGCTCAACGCGTTCAACAATCAGTTGATGGATGAGCTTACCGTCGCGCTCGACCGGTTTGACCAGGATACGGATATTGGCTGCGTTATTCTTACCGGCTCTGCCAAAGCCTTTGCCGCCGGGGCTGATATCAAAGAGATGCGAGACAAGTCCTATATGCAGGCATATTATGAGGACTTCATCACGCGTAATTGGGAGCGCGCGGCGCGCATGCGCAAACCGCTCATCGCGGCGGTCAATGGATATGCGCTGGGCGGTGGATGTGAACTTGCAATGATGTGCGACTTTATACTTGCCGGCGAAAAAGCAAAATTTGGTCAGCCCGAGATCACTATTGGAGTCTCGCCGGGCGCGGGCGGTACGCAGCGACTTACCCGCTTTGCTGGAAAAGCCAAAGCCATGGAAATGTGCCTGACTGGACGGATGATGGATGCGGCAGAGGCTGAACGGTGTGGACTTGTTTCGCGTGTCGTGCCGGTTGATGATCTCCTGGATGAGGCGCGTGCAGTGGGCAAAAAGATAGCCGCGATGCCGCGTGCAGCAGCAATGCTGACAAAAGAGATGATCAATGCCGCTTACGAAACACCGCTGAGTCATGGGGTGATGTTCGAGCGGCGTCTATTCCATTCGCTGTTCGCGACCGAAGACCAGGCTGAGGGCATGGCGGCTTTCGTGGAAAAGCGACAGCCACACTTCAAAAATCAGTAGAGTTCAACAAACTGCATTGCGTCGGTTCTGAGCGGTTGACGCCAGCGAACCCGGGAGGTAATGACCCCGCTTCCCGCGAAGGCCACGGGCAAAAGGAGCAGTGCATGGCTAATACTCGATCCGCTAAAAAGATGGTGCGCAAAATTACGGCACGTACAGAAGTGAACAAGGCACGTCGTTCACGGATGCGTAGCTATGTGCGCAAGGTCGAAGAAGCGATCGAAGCTGGCGATAAAGCGGCCGCGTCTGAAGCGCTCCGCGAAGCTCAGCCAGAAATCATGCGCGCAGCAGGCAAGGGTGTGCTCCATAAGAACACATCGTCCCGAAAGATCTCACGGCTTTCCTCGCGCATTCGTAGCATGGCGTAACGCGCACCAAATTCATCCTGACACGCACAATTCTCTCTATGTCTCATACGCTTGGGACGAAACGAGCATGCGCGGTATTTTCCCATAAAGTGCGACATTTTTTTGTCGGTAATTCACAGCTATGCGGCCAGCTTGAGGTTGACAGAACAAAGCATGAATACCTAGTGTTGGTAGGGCTCTCAACGGTGAAAATGTAATTCGCTGAAAAAAAATTAGCCGACAGTTCAAGGACTTTAGGCGAGTCAACTGGCAAGCGACCGCAAATCGGATTTTTCTCCTATTGCCAGCCAAAACTCCGTCTGGTTAACTCCTTTCACCAACGGAATTGTCCTCTGTGTACCGCGTATTTTGGGCCCCAACTATTGTGAGCTGGGTGAGAGGGAGTGTGTGTGAATTCCTGAGGTTACCAAGATGTTGATAATTTAAAGAACAGAAACAGAAAGGGGCATCTAATGGGGCTATTGAGCGGGGTAGAGAGAGAGGCAGGAGCAGAAAGCGACTTAGGCGGGGCGGACGTCCCAGACTCGCCCGGCGCACGAGAGCTGTGGGATCGGTCATTGGCCGCCGTCCGCAGTGAGGTCCCTGCTGAAGCATACGCCAACTGGTTGGCATCTGCGCGTTTTGTTGCGGAAGTGAACAAGTCGATCGTTATTGCGGCGCGTGATCCTTTAACACTTGATCGTATTGAAGCCGATTTTGCACGTCCCCTTCAGCGTGTTTGGCGACAGTTTGATCCAAAACAGCGACGTTTGCGTTTCAAACTGTGGTCTAGGATTTCGCCAGAAGTGCGCGACATGGTGGGCAATCCTTGGGCATTGCCGCAATCCAAAGAAGCGAGCCCGATGAATGCCGGTCGTGACGACAATACGCTGCGGCAGAGCATGAGTTTTGACACTTTGGTTGTGGGCGAGTCTAACGAGCGCGCTGTTGGCATTGCGAAACGCGTTGCATCTGGTGCGCCAGTGCCAGCCGGTATCGTCGTGATGTACGGTCAACCCGGAACGGGTAAGACGCATTTGCTGAAATCGATCCAGGCACACGCCACCTCCCAAGGCGATCCCCGTCGCTTGGCGTATTTGTCTGCGGAAGAATTTATGACGCGTTTTGTTGAAGGTGCGCGCATCGGGGACACGGCAGAACTGCAAGCCTTTGTGAAGAAGAATGAGCTTCTTCTCATCGACGATCTGCACTGGATCGCTGGTAAGGTGAAGACAGACAAAGCCTTCTTTGGAGCGATCCGCGCGGTCACTGCGGAAGGCGGTCACGTGATCATTACGGCCGATGCAGCGCCGGGTGACATGGTCGGTTTGTCGAAAGAACTGAGCAGTGAAATTCGCGGAGCTGCGGCAGTTGAGGTCGGCATTCCTGATCAAGCGATGCGGAAGGAGATTGTCCGCCGTCACATGGACTTGATTGCCGAAAGCACACCAAACTTCCAGCTCACCGATGAGATGATCACCAGGATCGTCCAAGCTGTGCGCGGGCCGGGCCGGGAATTGTGCGGGGTCTTATGGAGCTTGCAGCTGGAAACTGGTTATGGCGAGCATGCGCCAACGCCGGAAATGCTGGAAGCGGTGATCCGTCGAATTGCAGGGGCGCCTCGGACGCCAAGCTTGGACGATATTAAGCGAGCCTGCATGCAGGCGTTCAACCTCGGTAAGTCAGAGATTGAAAGCGCCAGCAAAGTTCAGTCTATTTGTTATCCACGACAGATTGCCATGTATTTGTCGCGCGTTATGACGGACAAGTCTTACCCGCAGATCGCTATGGTCTATAAGAAAAAAGACCATACCACGGTCCTTCACGCCTATCGCAAAGTGAAATCAGCGATGGAAGAGGGTGACACCGATATGGCTAACGATGTCGAGCGGGCGCAGCAAGCGATTTATGACCGTCTCGCCGCACATGACATGAACTGACACGAAATACACAGGCAGGTCCTGTAAAGGCTTGCAATTCGTAGCGAATTCGTGACGCTATCAGCCCGTTCCAAAGCTTGGAGCGGGCTGATTCATTATGTGCTGTGTGAGCGGCGCTGGGCCCGTGTGTAAGACGAGATAAAACGATGAAATTCACAATCGAACGTGGCGCTTTGCAGAATGCCCTTTCTCACGTGCAGAGCGTGGTTGAGCGCCGCAATACGATACCGATCTTGTCGAACATCCTGATCGAAGCCGCCAACGGCTCGGTTCGATTGACCGCAACAGATCTGGATATTGAAGCCGTCGATCATGCCGATGCAAAAATAGACGCGGAGGGCGCCGTGACGGCGCCTGCATCGACTCTTTTTGATGTTGTTCGGAAGTTGCCTGCCGGTGCCGATGTTGAGCTTGCGCTCAATCCTGAGAACCGACAAATCACCTTGACATCGGGGCGCTCGAATTTCGCGTTGCCAACCCTGCCAGCAAGTGATTTCCAGACGATGGTTGCAGATGAAGGCGCGATTGAGTTTTCGATCACAGCGGCCGATTTGCGTCGCCTGATCGACAAGACGCGTTTTGCCATTTCGACAGAAGAAACCCGTTACTATTTGAACGGCGTCTATCTTCACACTATGGACACGGACGCCGGATCAAAGCTTCGCGCGGTGGCGACGGATGGCCATCGTCTGGCGCTTGCAGAGATCGACGCGCCGGCGGGATCCGACGCGCTTGAGGGTGTGATTGTCCCGCGCAAAGCCGTTGGCGAGATTCGTCGCCTGATAGATGCTGAAGACGCGGATGTTTTGGTCAGCGTGTCGGATACAAAGATCCGCGTTCAGGCCGGTCGTGCACAGTTAACCTCGAAACTGATCGACGGATCCTTCCCGGATTATGCGCGCGTGATCCCCAAGGGAAATCAGAAGGCGCTGATCATCGACAATAAGGCGTTCGAGGCAGCGGTCGATCGCGTCGCAACGGTCTCGGCTGAGCGGTCCAGATCGGTGAAGTTGTCACTGTCAGAAGGCAAGCTTGTGCTGGCTGTTAGCAGCGCAGAAACCGGGCAGGGTCGAGAAGAGATTGAGTGCGACTATGCCGAAACGGAAATGGATATTGGCTTTAACGCCAAATATTTGCTCGATGTGACGGCGCAGATTGAAGCTGAAGATGCTAGGTTCCTGTTTAACGATCCGGCCTCCCCTGCCCTAGTGGTCGATCCCGGCGACGCCGGCGCGCAATATGTGCTAATGCCACTTCGGGTGTGAGAGAGCAGATACAGCCGAACCGAAAATGACCGCGCTGCAGCGTCTCAGTCTCACCAATTTTCGCAGCCATGCCGCTTTGACCCTGGATGTGACCCAGTCGGCGGTGTGTTTGTATGGACCAAATGGTGCTGGCAAAACCAACATATTGGAGGCGTTAAGCCTTTTGGGCCCGGGCCGCGGCTTGCGCTCTGCGCCGATTCCAGAGCTCGCGCGTAAGGATGGCCCAGGCGGTTGGACGATTTCAGCCGTGCTCGACAATGACGTACGTATCGGCGTCGGATTTGGCCAAACTGCCGGCGCAGCAAAACGTGATATTCGAATTGATGGAGCCGCGGCCACGGCTGCTGATCTCGCCGAATGGGTGCGGATTGTATGGCTGACACCGGCGATGGATGGCGTCTTTCGTGGTGGCGCGGCAGACCGGCGGCGCTTTTTTGACCGTCAAGTAATGGCTCACCGAACGGATCATGGACGACAAGCGACGCGCTACGAAAAAGCGATGCGCGAGCGCAATGCCCTGTTTGAACGTGCGCAGGTTGATCCGCTCTGGGCGGATGCGATCGAGCTGCGTATGGCCGAAGCTGCCGCCCACCTTGCAATCAATCGCGCGGAGATATTGGTGCAGCTACAGACAGCTGTTGATCAGAGACCCGAGGGTCCATTTCCTAAAGGTGATTTGAGATTGGATGGGGCGCTGGAAACGGCAGCAAGTGGCGGTGCGGCATTCGCTGAACTGGTCGATCAGTCTCTCCAAGAACTGCGCCAAGGGCGCCGGCGCGATCAAGCAGCGGGACGCACTTTGTTCGGCCCGCATCGCACAGATCTGAAAGTTGTACATCGACCAACGGGCGCGCCGGCGGGAGACGCCTCGACCGGACAGCAAAAAGCGCTTCTGATTGGATTAATCCTCGCCAATGCGCGTGCCCTTCAACATCGAGCAGGTGGTCCAGGCCCCTTAATCCTGCTCGACGAGGCGGCGGCACATCTCGATCAGAACAGACGCGCGGCGCTGTTTGAGGAGCTGACCAGTCTCGGTGGGCAGGCATGGCTGACCGGAACGGAGGCGTTCTTGTTCGAACCGTTTTCAGATCGAGCCCAGCTCATTGAAGTTGGCGAAGCCACGTCGCAAGAAGAGTGATGATGTTGAAATACAGTACCGTTTTGATGGCCGCTCTTTGCTTGGCATCGGCGTGCACCACACTACCCCGCGAGGTTGATCGCGCGCTCGATAATCCCGACCAAGCTGGAACGCGATGGGGTATTCTGGTCCAGGATGAGACGGGAAATGACGTGTTTGCGCTGCGCGCAGAAGAGCGTTTCCTTCCTGCTTCTAACACCAAGATTGTGTTGAGCATGGCAGGCTACCACCATGCTGAGGCGTTGGCGGATCTGGCCAGCTTTGGCACCCGTCTGGTTCTGCGGGAGCATCCTGATGGCGTTTTACCACCGGATCTCATTCTGCTCGGAGGTGGCGATGCGGGTCTTGGCGACGGACCTGAATGTGAGACGACCTGTCTCGCTACGCTTGCCGATCAGTTCGTCGAGGCTGGGATCAAAGAAATCAGTTCTGTCATTGGTGACGATACATTGTTTCCGGATGAACGCTGGGCGCCGGGTTGGAGCCAAGAAGACTTGCAGTTCCACTATGGGACAGCCGTGTCAGCGCTGAGCGTCAACGATAATACCCTATATATGGAAGTCGAACCCGCAGAAGAGATAGGCGAACGAGCGAAGATTGTCTGGCAGGAGGGCGACGACCTCTATTCGATCAAGAATGAGCTGATCACTGTGACGCCGAACCCCGATCGAAAAGATGTTGTGCGTCTGCAGCGAGATCTCGCCTCCACCGAAGTTCGGGTGTTTGGTCAGATTGCCTGGAACAGCGAGCCACGCACGTTGCGGGTCGGCGTTCATGATCCAGCGCGGCTCGCCGCCGAACGGTTCAAACGGCTGCTTGAGGCGCGCGGTATCGACGTTGTGGGCGATGTTGGTGTCCTGCACCGACCGCTAAGTCTGAGGGATGACCCCGAGCCGGTCGAAGCCGGTGCCAGATTGGTGGTTTATCCGGCCATGGGGGAGAGGCCCCCCGTTATGGAGGCATTTGCGGTGCTCCCGTCGAGTTCGCTCGCAGCAACCCAAGCGGAAATCTCAAAAAACTCAAACAATCTGCATTCGGAATTATTGCTGCGGCGCTTAGGGTTGATTGTCGGGACAGGCTCACGCGCGCAGGGGTTGGCCGTGCTCGACGAAATGTTGATCGAGGCGGGCGTACCGGAGGGCGCGATCACCTTGTCTGATGGCACAGGCATGTCGATCTACAACAAGGTAACGCCAGCGGGGCTGGTAAAATTACTCGACTGGGCGCGTGACCAGGACTGGGGCGCGATTTGGCGCGCAGATCAACCGATCGCCGGCGTGGATGGGTCACTCGAACGCCGTTTTCGAGATACGTGGCTTGAGGGACGGCTCTTCGCCAAAACAGGGACGCTGAACGGCGTTAACGCACTATCGGGCTATATGATCGCACAGAGCGGACGTGAGCTGATCTTTTCGATCATCGCCAATGATCGGCCACCTATGACGCCTTCAGCGACCGACGAAATGCAGGATGCTCTGCTCGCCATTGCGGCGCGTCACTGAATCGCGCCGTCTCCAAACCAGCCGAGAAGCCAGGGGTTCACCACGTCATGGTTTTGGTAATTTAGTCCGTGACCGGCCTCAGGAACGATGCGAATGTCCGCCTCTGGCAGAATATCTGCCATTTCTGACGCGCTCGCAATCAGGACCGTCTGATCGGCTTCCCCAAACACAGCGGCGACAGGGACGTTTGTTGCGCCGAGCCGTTCGAACACAGATGCTTGCCCAGCCATTGGCATACGCCGCAATGTTGAGAGTAGGGCTTCTCCATAGCCGCGATAATCCATTTGTTCAGTGACATCGCCAGCCAAGCGGTTTTCTGGCGCCAGCGCGCTTTCATCATACTGAGGGTCGCCCAGTAAAATATCGCGCCAGACCATTCGCCAAATCCAATCCCCAATTAAGGGAGTGGTGATCAGGCGTGCCATCATTCCGCTCGCACCTGCCGTACTCAGGCCCGCGGGAACGAATAGAAACAGTCTTTCGACGCGCTCGGGATGCCGGGCTGTGAACTCGGCCGCGATGAGGCCGCCCATCGACAAGCCGACAAGCCCAAAAGGCTCTCGCAGCTCGAGTGTTTCAAGCAGCTCAATGAGCGCCCTGTCATAGAGATCAGCATCATAACGCGTGCTCGGCCGGTCCGACCAACCCCGTCCGAAATGATCATAGCGCAAAACACGATACCCAGCCGCGACCATAGCCGTGACATTTTGCTCGAAGATGAAGTTGGGCGTGGAGTAGCCATGCACCATGACGATGAGGGGTCCGTCTTCCGGCCCGCTGAGCACGTAGTGGATCTTGCCATCACTCAGCTCAGCAAATGCGCCGGGTGCTTTGGCCCGGGCGTCATCATTCAGTTTCTTCATATCCCAGCCCGCCATCAAATAGAGCGCGCAGGCGGCAATGACCACCAGTGTCGTGACGCTGAAAAACCACTGCAAGCCTCTGATCATACCCACATTCGCCCCGGAAATCTTCACCCCAAACTAGAGGCTTGCAGCCGCTCTGCACAGGGTCTGAGCGTCGATTTCGAACTGGTTTCTGAACCGTCCATTTGATCACCATTTAATGCGTTGAAAAGAAAGAAGTTTATGGGTCAGATTTTTACCGTTCCCGGATTTCCTTCTGCGCCGAATTCCCGTATAAAATCAAGAGAGAAAAGCGAATCAGAAAGTGACACGCTGATATGGCTGAAAACGCCGAAACAAACCCAGAATATGGTGCCGGTTCGATTAAGGTCCTTAAGGGCCTAGAAGCCGTCCGCAAGCGGCCTGGCATGTACATCGGGGATACCGATGATGGGTCGGGTCTTCATCACATGATTTACGAAGTTGTCGACAATGCGATCGATGAAGCATTGGCTGGCCACGCCGATGAAGTCACGGTGACGCTGCACGCTGATGGAAGTGCCGAAATCACAGACAATGGACGTGGCATTCCCGTTGGCATGCACCCGACCGAGGGTGTCTCGGCCGCTGAAGTGATCATGACGCAGCTTCACGCTGGCGGTAAGTTCGACCAAAATTCCTATAAAGTTTCGGGCGGTTTGCACGGCGTTGGTGTGTCCGTCGTCAACGCGCTCTCGGACTG
>JBCAWZ010000005.1:0-87010 GCA_038534315.1 Pseudomonadota bacterium
GGAATCCTACGCCGAAGCGTCGTAGGACAGAGTTCCTGCTCTGAACCGGAGGCTTATGGGCTGACCGGGGTTTTGTGTTGTCCCAAAGACTTGAACTGTAGGCCCCGTCGCCGCAAAGCTGGCGCAGCGAATAGTGGGGGGGCAGTGTGCACAGAGAAATCACCATTCAATCGTGGAACGAGTTGATGGATGCGCTCTACGAGAATGATCTGAATCCGGAGATCAATCGGCATCGAAACGGCTTGGTCTATCGTGGGTTGCAAGACGCGAGCTTTGAGCTCACTTCGTCATTGCAGCGACACAGGTCTCAAGGATTGGAATGGCACCTCCTTCGGAATTTCCAAAAGTATGCGCAGCTTGATAAGCCGCCGACGTCAGATTGGCTCTGGCTCGCGCTCGCGCAACATCATGGGCTGCCCACGCGGTTGCTCGACTGGTCCTATTCACCGCTGATCTCATTGCATTTTGCAACGGCAGATTACTCGAAATTCGACACTGACTGTGCCGTTTGGGCGGTTAATTTCTGGCAGTTGCAGGACCACCTTCCGCAAGCTGTGCAAGAGGAAATGCAACGCGAAGGCAACTCAATTCTGACCACGGAAATTCTTGAACGCGTCTCCTCCTCGGTGGAGAAATATTATGGCTTGAGCGACAAGCCCTTTATAAGCTTCTTCGAACCGCCCTCGCTCGATGGCCGGATCATCAATCAATATGCGGTGTTCTCCTTTATCTCGGATCCGACCGTGTCGGTGGAAAGCTGGTTGAAGTCCGTCCAGGCCGACAGCACCAAGATCATTATCCCCAAGCACCTGCTTTGGATGATTCGGGATCGGCTCGACAAATCCAACATAACGGAACGCATGTTGTTTCCGGGTCTAGATGGCCTAGCGCAATGGCTGAAACGCTATTATTATGATGCCTCCCAAGATTAAAATGAATTGGCCAAACGTCTGTGGCCCTGCCACCCGCCTCGTTGGGAGACCAGATTATGTTGCCTTTGCAAGATCTTGGCCCCCGCATCGCGATCCTTGGCCCGTCCAATGCGGGGAAGTCGACGCTGGCCGTGGCCGTGGGACAGAAACTTGGTGTTCCGGTCGTGCATCTCGATCCGCTCAACCACACGCCGCATACAGATTGGGTGCCGCGCCCGAAAGAGGACTTCGCAGCGCTACATGAGGAGGCGATCCTGGGCGAGACCTGGGTGATGGAAGGGAATTATTCTCGGCTTGTTCCTCGCCGCTTTGAACGCGCAACCGGAGCGATTCTGATCACGTCGAATAGCTGGCTCCGACTGGGTCGTTACTTTCGGCGAACGCTGGGCCCTGCCTCCTCGCGGCTCGGCACGCTGGAAGGGGCGCCGGAATATATCAATTGGCGGATGATTGATTGGATCATGTTTAAGACGCCGGCCAATGCGAAACGATATGCCAAGATGATCCGAGCGACCGATCTTCCCGCCGTTTTTTGCAATGACCGGCATGCGCTGAATGACGTGTATCGGTCGTGGGAGTTGGCATTTCCAGCTGACCAGAAGCAGCAGATGACGCCTCAAACGCTCTAGACGCAACCGGGCTCGGGCGGCTACATGACCTTCGAAAAATCAGGGAGGTGAGGCATGGAAGAGCGCAGTTATGAGCCAATGACCAAGGCAGAGGTCATCGCGGCGCAACGCGCTTGGGCGAAATGTGTTACCGAGCAGGATGTCGACAATCTGCTCGATCTGTATGATTTCGGGGCAGCGGATGAGCCGCTCTTGTTTAAGCCGACACTGGCCGATGTGATCCGGCTCGACCGCGCCGGGGCGAAATCTTATTTTATCGGCGACGATCCGGACTATCCGAATGATGACGGGTTTCTGAAGCGCGGCTGGACGCATGTTGAGTTTCAAAGTGCGGCGGGGCCGATCCTGAAAGCCGGAGGGCTCGGCTACAAGGATATGGGGCATTACACCTTCATTGATGGCGATGGGAATGCGACCCGCGCTGACTATACGTTTGCCTATCACAAGCTGAATGGCCGGGTGCTGATCTCTCTGCACCACTCGTCTTTGACGTGGCTCCCGCCGGTCAGTGACGCCGCCCAGGACGCGTCTTGAACCTGATGCTGAAAGCCGTCGCCTCACTGGCCAGCCTGGGCAGTTTGGGTGTTTTGAGTGCCTGCGGGCAGGCTGTCGAGACTGTGGCCGAGCGCGCCGATCCGTGGGCGCAAATCGCGTTTACCCAGGATGCGCCCTTCGCGTCTGAGATGTTCACTTTCTATGTGCAAGATGCGCACAGCCCGCCAGCACCGTGCCGGACGGTTTTCATCGGCAGTTCGAGCATCCGTTTTTGGCTTTCTCTGAGCGAAGATTTTCCACAACTCGATCCGCTCAATCGCGGATTTGGCGGGTCGCAGATCACCCATGCGATTGGCTATTTTGATCGCCTGCTGACGCCGCACGCGCCAAAAGAGATTGTTTTCTATTCCGGCGAGAATGATCTCACCGCGGGCGTGTCACCGGATGAGGTGCTGGCTCGGTTCGAGACGTTTATGGCGCTGAAAGACGACCGGCTCGGCAACACGCCAGTCTATTTCCTCTCAATCAAGCCATCCGTCGCCCGACTGGAGCAGCTCTCCACCCAGACTGAGGCCAATGCCCTGCTGGCGCGCTATGCCGATACGCGGGACGACCTATTCTATGTCGATGTCAGCACCCCGATGATGGATGCCGCGGACACGCCGAAGCAGATATTTATCTCAGACCAATTGCATATGGATCCGAATGGCTATGCCATCTGGACCGAGGTCTTGGCTCCGTTTCTAAACAATCCGGATCGGCCAAAGCGGGCCGACTGTTAGGAGATCGTTTTACGTGACACGAACACTCGAAATGCCACCCTTTCACCTCGCCTTCCCGGTTCACGATCTCGACCAGGCGCGGTCCTTCTATGGGGAATTGCTGAATTGCCCTGAGGGCCGTAGCAGCGATGAGTGGATCGATTTCGACTTCTTTGGCCACCAGATCGTCGCGCATTTGGCGCCAGACGCGTGCACTACGGTGGGCCAGTCTAGCGTCGATGGCAAAGCCGTCCCCGTGCGGCACTTTGGGCTTGTCTTGGATATGCAAAGCTGGCGCGCCTTGGCGGCAAAGCTGACCGGCGAAATCAGCTTTATCATTGAACCATATGTGCGTTTCCAGGGTGAGCCGGGTGAACAGGCAACGATGTTCTTCAAAGACCCGTCGGGCAATGCGATCGAGCTCAAAGCGTTTGCCGATCGCAGCAAACTGTTTTCCAAATGACAGCTTAGAAGAAGCCAGAGACACGCCAGCAGATCCGTCCCCCGATCAGGATAACGCAAAGCGTGCGGCGATGCCAGATCGGGCTTGAACCGATCGCAAACCAAACGCTAATCACTTGGCTGCGTATGTTTTGGTTGAGGGGATCGCATGGAACGAACCGCAGAGCAGCGCCTTGCCACCTACGGAACGCTCGCGCCCGGGAAACCAAACGCCCACCAACTTAGCGCACTGAGCGGGCGATGGCTGGAAGGCTCAGTGCGAGGCCATTTGATCGATTCGGGTTGGGGCGCCAAGCTGGGCTTTCCAGGATTGGTCCTCGATCCAAGCGGCCCGCCTTTAACGGTATCGGTGTTTGAGTCAGCAGACTTACCGCAACATTGGCCAAGGTTGGACCAATTTGAAGGGGACGGGTATTTACGTGTTCGAACGGATGTCGAAACGTCGGAAGGCACCATATCCGCGTCCATCTATGTGATCAAAGATTCGCCCTAGACACACATTAATGTTCTTATTATGTTCTTCCCTCAAAACGGAGGTGAGCATGATTGGGTATGTGACAGTGGGCACGTCGGACATTGAACGTGGCGCGAAATTTTATGACGCATTGGCGAAGGAGCTGGGCGTCGGCCGAATGATGGGATCGGAAGAAGACGGGTTCATCGCCTGGGGAAATATGGGTGGTGCGGCCGGAATAGGCCTAACAAAACCATTTGATGGCAATCCCGCAAGTGTCGGCAATGGCGTGATGGTGGCACTTCTTGCTGAGGATGCTGCACAGGTGAAACGTCTGTATGAGCTGGCGCTAAGCTTGGGCGGAAGCGATGAAGGTGCGCCGGGTCCGCGGGGAGACTCCGGCTTTTACGCAGGCTATTTCCGTGATCCGGACGGCAACAAGCTTAACGGGTTCTGCATGGGCTAAGACAGTGCATTGGCCTATTGAGTCAGCAGAGCGTAAATTTGGTCTTTCAAGGCTATACGCTGTTTGCGCAGTTCGGTTTCAGAGAAATCATCTGTTGGCTCAACTCGCGTTTCCATCCGGTGGAGGGTGCGATTGATCTCGTGGTACTCTTCCGCCAGACGAGCAAAGTGCGGGTCGTTCAATTTGAGCTCATGAATTCGGTCAACAGAGTTGGGAAATTCCTCGGCAAGCTCATGCGGGACGTGGCTCATGACAAGATCTCCTCATTGAAGGGGTGTTCGAAAACACCTTTAATTCTCTTCAAAGACCAGACCATGTCACTCAGGACAAATCCCTAGGTGCGCTCGGTTTTAAGCTGCGCGGACACCGCCAATCCGATCGCAAACATCAGTGCAACAGATTGTAGCGTGTAAAAGGCGAGTAATCCAAATTGAAGCATGTCGTCGCCTTTTGCTTAGCCAAACCAACGGCCGTGTCTTTGTCCCTCCTCCCCAGAATGGGGAGAAGGGCCGGGAAGAGGGGACGTTTGCTCCCGGCCCACCCAGCCAGACGACAACGCCCGAGTTGATTATGTATCAGAAGTTGTAAAAATTCAATTAATAGTTGTATTACGGGTTTTCGCGTTCCGCATTCGGCTATCGCTAGGTCAATTCGCTTTGGGCTTTCCGACGGTCCTCAAATCTGCCAACTCTAGAGTATGGATCTATCACGCAACGCTTCGCTGGACGGTTTTCGAGACACAATTCGTACGTTTCTAGAAACCGATTACCCACAAGACATTCGCGCTAAAGTGGCACGTGGCGAGAGTCTCTCAACAGAAGATGTTCGCCGCTCGGAAATGGCATTGGGTGCAAAAGGCTGGCTCGCTTCAGCCTGGCCAGCAGAATATGGTGGTCCCGCTTGGGACCTAGAACAACAATATGCGTTCGATGAAGAGATGGAACGCGCTGGGGTACCGGCTGCGACACCAATGGGGGTGATCTATGTTGGACCCATTCTCTACACGTTCGGTTCCGCAGATCAGAAAGACAAGTGGTTGCCGGGCACCCGGGAGGGTCGCATTGGATGGGCGCAAGGCTATTCCGAACCAGATAGCGGTTCCGATTTAGCATCGCTGCAATTTTCGGCCATCCGAGACGGTGACACTTATCGACTAAATGGCACCAAAATCTGGACCTCGGCAGCCCAGCACGCGGATTGGATATTCCTGCTCGCTAGGACCAGCCGCGAAGAAAAGAAACAGCAAGGCATAAGCTTCATCTGCTGCGAAATGGACCGTTCGGGCGTGACACTCACGCCGATCATCACGATTGATGGCAAGCACGCCCTCAACCAAGTGACGTTCGATAATGTTGTCGTTCCTGTGGACTATCTGATCGGCGAAGAAGGCAAAGGGTGGACCTATAGCCAATACCTTCTTGGGTTTGAGCGGACGTCGTACGCCCGCATCGGAAACAAGCGAAAGCAGCTTTCGCATCTTCGCGACATCGCACTTGCAGAGGCCGATGGCGGGAATCGCCGATTGATTGACGACCCCGCATTCGCCCGCAAACTCACCGAAGCGGAGTTGGCGGTTGATGGCTTGGAGATGACGGTTATGCGGGTTCTGTCCGCGGTGAAAGATGGCGGCAGTCCCGGAAAAGAAGCCTCGATCGTGAAAATTCTAGCGACCGAAACAGCACAACAAATTACCACACTCTACTTGGATGTCGCTGCGCAGGCTGGCCAACGGAAATTCCCCGACAGCGTCAGCCCAGACTGGCTTGACCAGGCGGACTTCGCCGCGCCTGGTGTGGCGTCCTATTTCGGGACTCGCGCACAGAGCATCTATGGCGGCACCAACGAGATACAGAAGAACATCATTGCGAAACGTGTGCTAGAATTGTGACATCTCCGCGTCTCGAGGGAGAAAGTTCGCAAAAGGTCCGGTTTTCTCTTGCTACCCTCACCGACTCCTCGCTATAGGGCAGCCGTTTGCGCTCTTGGAGGACCGGAATGCCGAAACGCACCGATATCGAATCCATTCTGATCATCGGAGCCGGTCCTATCATTATCGGCCAAGCCTGCGAATTCGATTACTCTGGTGTTCAGGCCGTTAAAGCCCTCAAAGCCGAGGGCTATCGGATCATCCTCGTGAATTCCAACCCCGCGACGATTATGACCGATCCGGGATTGGCCGATGCCACCTATATCGAACCCATCACACCGGACTTTGTGGCAAAAATCATCGCCGAAGAAGCGCCGGATGCGTTGCTGCCCACGATGGGCGGCCAGACCGCGCTCAATTGTGCGCTCGCGCTCGAGCAAAATGGGACGCTCAAGAAATACGGTGTGGAACTGATCGGTGCGCGCGCCGAAGCGATTGAAAAAGCGGAAGACCGCAAACTGTTCCGGGAAGCGATGGATCGGATCGGTTTAGAAAATCCCCGCGCAGCCATCATATCATCGCCAAAAGATGAGATGGGAAAGTATGATCGCGCCGAAGGTTTGCGCCAATCACTTGAAGTGTTGGACGATATTGGTTTGCCCGCCATCATCCGGCCTGCCTTTACTCTCGGAGGCACAGGTGGCGGTGTCGCTTACAATCGCGAGGATTTCGAGAAAATTTGCCGGTCTGGCATCGCCGCTTCTCCAGTCGGACAAATCCTGATTGATGAAAGCCTTCTCGGTTGGAAGGAATTCGAGATGGAAGTTGTCCGTGATAAAGCGGATAATGCCATCATCATTTGCTCAATTGAGAACATCGATCCGATGGGGGTGCATACAGGGGACTCCGTCACTGTCGCCCCAGCACTGACTCTGACCGATCGCGAGTATCAAGTGATGCGAAATGCATCGCTCGCGGTGCTTCGCGAAATTGGCGTGGAAACAGGCGGCTCTAACGTGCAGTTTGCCGTGCATCCGGACACGGGCCGGCTTGTTGTGATCGAGATGAACCCACGCGTCAGCCGGTCGTCAGCCCTCGCATCCAAAGCCACCGGCTTCCCGATCGCAAAAATCGCAGCGAAGCTGGCCGTCGGCTACACGCTGGATGAATTGGACAATGACATTACTGGGGTCACGCCGGCCAGTTTTGAGCCGACAATTGATTACGTCGTCACAAAGATCCCGCGCTTCGCATTCGAGAAGTTTGAAGGCGCGGAGCCAATCCTGTCGACCGCAATGAAATCCGTCGGCGAAGCGATGGCAATTGGCCGGAACTTTCAGGAGAGCTTTCAAAAAGCACTGTGTTCTCTGGAAACAGGCCTTTGCGGACTGGACGAGATGGAATTCGAGTCCGTCGACGCGTTGCGCGCGGAGCTGGTAAAACAGCGCCCTGACCGACTGCGCATCGTTGCGCAAGCTTTTCGGATGGGGCTGAGCGTGGACGATGTTTTCGCTGCAACCAGTATTGATCGCTGGTTCCTGCGACAGATCGAACAGCTGATCCATACGGAAGACGCGATTCGCACCGACGGCCTACCCACAGACCCAATCGGCCTGACAGACATCAAAGCGATGGGCTTTTCAGACGCTCGCCTGGCCGCACTGACGGATCAAACCGAAGCAGACATTCGGAACGCCAGGCACGCCGCAAATGTACGCCCGGTGTACAAGCGGATCGATACCTGCGCGGCTGAGTTCGCTGCGAAGACCCCGTATCTATATTCGACCTATGAACGCCCGCGCTACAGCCAAACCGAGGCAGAATGCGAAGCCGGTGTTTCAGACCGCCAGAAAGCCATCATCCTTGGCGGCGGTCCAAATCGGATCGGCCAAGGAATTGAATTCGATTATTGCTGCTGCCACGCTGCCTTTGCGCTGGCCGATTTGGGCACTGAGTCGATCATGATCAATTGTAATCCTGAAACGGTCTCGACGGACTATGACACATCTGACCGGCTTTATTTCGAGCCGCTGACCGAAGAACATGTTTCAGAGATCGTTGCGAAAGAGCAGTCGCGCGGCGAACTACAAGGCGTGATCGTTCAGTTTGGCGGACAGACTCCACTGAAGCTGGCGATGCCATTGTTTGCGGCCGGTGTACCAATTCTTGGAACATCACCCTTGTCGATCGATCTCGCAGAGGACCGGAAGCAGTGGTCTGCCCTTTTGGCCGATCTCAACATTCAGCAGCCTCCATCAGCCACAGCGCGGTCGCTTGATGAGACGCTCGAAAAGGCTGAGAAGCTTGGCTATCCGGTCATGCTGCGCCCTTCTTTTGTGCTGAGCGGAACGGCGATGCGGATCTGTCACGACGCGAATGACGTGCGGGCCTATGCAGAAAATGCGCTGGCCGCGTCCGGCGATGCATCGCTCTTTCTAGACCGCTACTTATCAGACGCAATCGAAGTCGATGTCGACGCGTTGTGTGACGGTCAAGACGTGCACGTGGCAGGCATTATGGAACATATTGAAGAAGCAGGTGTTCATTCCGGCGATAGCGCGTGCGCCCTTCCGCCCTACACACTGCACCCCGACTTGATTGGGCGTCTGTCAAACCAAACGATCGCCTTGGCCCGTGCGCTCAAAGTTCGTGGACTCATCAACATTCAATACGCGGTCAAAGATGGTGAGATCTTCGTACTCGAGGCAAATCCGCGCGCATCTCGGACGGTCCCTTTTGTTGCCAAGGCGTCCGGCGCGCCGATCGCAAACATTGCGGCTCGGCTGATGGCTGGCAGGTCTCTTTCGGAATTCGATTTACGACACCCTCCGAGCTCCCGCGTCGCGGTCAAAGAAGCGGTATTCCCCTTTGCTCGGTTCGCAAATGTTGACCCCATCTTGGGACCTGAAATGCGCTCGACGGGTGAAGTCATGGGCTGGGATGATGATTTCGGCACGGCGTTTTTGAAGTCGCAGCTAGCAGCAGGCGTTTCCCTACCGCAATCGGGATGCGCTTTTGTTTCGGTCAAGGATGCAGACAAGTTGGAAATCCTCGACGCCGTGCGTGATTTGGTCAGCCATGGGTTCGAGATTGTTGCAACCAAGGGCACCAGCGCTTTCCTCAACGAAGCCGGCATCGAAACCGGTGAGGTCAAGAAAGTAACGGAGGGCCAACCCCACATCGTGGACGCGATGATCAATGGGGAAATCGACTTGGTGATCAATACAACAGAAGGCCAACAGTCTCGTATCGATTCCAAGTCTTTGCGGCGTACAGCAGTGAGCAACGGCATCCCCTACTTCACCACGCTATCCGCATCGGTTGCAGCCGTAGAGGCGATTGGCGTTCTCAAGACTCGCCCGCTATCAGTCAGACCCTTGCAGAGCCTCATACAAAATCCCAAATAGATGGATTGTTTTTTTAGGTAACGGTCTCAGAACCACTACGGTACAAGTCTATGCAACGAACACCGATGACTGCAGAAGGGCATGCGGCGCTGGACGCAGAGCTCAAGCATCTCAAATCTATCGAGCGTCCCGCAATTATTCAGGCGATTTCCGTCGCGCGCGAGCATGGCGACTTGTCAGAGAATGCCGAGTATCACGCCGCCAAAGAGAAGCAGTCCTTTATCGAAGGTCGTATCAGCGAGCTCGAAGACAAACTGTCTCGAGCAGACGTCATCGATACTGAGCGCGTGAAAGGCGACAAAATCGTCTTCGGCGCGACCGTAACTGTTGTCGACGTCGATACCGAAGAAGAGTTCACCTATCGCATTGTCGGCGAGGATGAGGCGGACATCTCGCACGGCAAAATCTCCAACACCTCCCCGATGGCGCGGGCTTTGATCGGCAAGCGGGTTGGCGACGAGGCTGAGGTTACAGCACCCAGTGGCGCACGGGTCTACGAAATCTCTGACCTCGCTTTCGCATAGAGGCATTCAGGCTCTACTCAACACGAACGAATTCTGACACGCTTCTGTCTAACGACGGAACAGGGAATCTTCGTGTCAGGCAGCGACAACAAACTCGGCCCATCGATTTGGTCTGTCAGCGACGGTCGCGCCGGCAATGCAGCACAGACGCGCGCTGTGGTGCGCGCGCTCAGCGAAACCAGCCGCTGGATGCGGATCGCCCACGTCGACGGCGAAGGGCATCGAAAGGATCCCCTGACGCTTCAACCGAGACCACCATGGGTTTGGATCCCCAGCGTGCACTGGCCGTTGCCGCGCTTCGCGCTTCCTCAAAATCAACGGAATGCCCTCAAAGGCCCTTATCCAACCGTCTGGATCGCAGCCGGTCGACGCAGCGCTCCTTTGACAAAGGCGATGCGGAAATGGAGTGGTGGAAAGACTCTCACAGTCCAAATTCTAGATCCAAAATCGGATCCAAGTCTGTTTGATCTGGTTGTGGCGCCCCAACATGACGGGCTAATCGGCGACAATGTGATCAGCACGCTCGGATCGCCCACCCATTTTGCGCATGAAGACATTGAAACGGCTGGGCAGGCCTTTGCAGATCTAGCGGACGAACCGGGACAAAGCGTCCTTGTTGTCCTCGGCGGCGACAGCAAATCCCATAAGTTCACCATGGAGGACGCTCAAAATCTCGAGCACGCCTTGGAACGCGTCGCGCAGCAGGGCAATCGTCTTAGGATGACGACGTCGCGTAGAACGCCGCTCAATGTCGTCGCACATATGCGCGCTTTTGCAGATCGTATTGGCGCTCAATTCTGGTCAAGCCCCTCTGACGGCCCCAATCCGTATCTTGGGTGGTTGCTTTATTCGGATGTAGCGATTGTGACCGAAGACAGCGCGAACATGCTTTCCGATGCCGCCTGGCATGGCCTACCGGTTCACATTGCGCGGATCAGCGGCGGGTCGCCAAAATTCGATATGTTCCACAAGCAGCTTTTATCGCATGGCTGCGCACGCTGGTTCGAACACGGCGTTGATGTCTGGACCTATGAGCCATTGCGTGAAGCCGATCGTGTGGCCGATCTCATCGTTCGCGCTATCCTCGAACGCCACCCTCAGCCAGACCTTGGAGCCTCAGAACAGGGCAAATCCGCCTGGCCGGAATGGATGTCAGACTGACCTCGGCGAGCTGGCGTCTTCCCATCGCCACGCATTCGGGGTCGCTAGCAGCTTTAAGACAAGTTGATTGTTAAGCGCATGTCCCGGCAGATAGGCTTCGTATCTCCCAGATATCGGCGCCCCAGCGAGCATCAGGTCTCCGACGGCATCGAGTATTTTGTGACGAACGAATTCGTCATCAACACGCAGGCCTTCGCTATTCAGGATACCATCCCCTTCAATGACAATGGCATTGTCCAGTGACCCTCCTCGGGCCAGTCCAATCTTTTGCAAAGCTTCGACCTCGTGCGCAAAACCGAACGTCCGCGCAAATCCGATTTGATCAGCAAACGCACCCGGGGCCAGCGTTACCGTTGCGGCTTGGCGGCCGATGACTTTCGAGTCGAAGTCGATAACAGCATCCAATGTTAGCCACGGATCATCAGAAGGCGACAGCTTTGCGTGTTTTTCGCCGTCCTCAATCTCTATCGGATCGATCACTCTGATCCGACGTTTGTTTTGGGTTTGAGCGACCAGGCCAACCTTGCTCATCGCGTCGACAAAGTTGCGCGAAGACCCATCCATGATGGGAACTTCAGGTCCATCAAGCGCAACGTCTAGATTGTCGATACCGACGCCATAGCAAGCCGCCAAAAAGTGCTCCACTGTGGCCACGCTTTGACCAGCCTCATTGCTGAGCGTGGTGCCGAGCTTCAATTCTGTAACGTGATCGGCGCGTGCCAAAATCGGCTGAGGGTCCGGCAAATCGCTGCGAAAAAAGCGGATGCCTGAACCGATCGGCGCTGGCGATAAAACCATGTTTGCCGACGCTCCGGTGTGAACACCGATACCGCACAGCGTCACGGTGGCCGCGAGGGTTTGCTGCATATGAGAGGGGTTGATTTCAGCACTCATTGGCGCAGTTAAGCCTAGACCGAACCGTCCATGACAATTCACGCTTTGCTACAAATTGTAACGAGATCAATTCTAATTATTCGCCGAGCGACGCAAAAAGGCTGGGATCTCTAGATCTGAGTCATCAAACGAGGTTGGTTCAGGATGCGCCTCTGGCAGTGCATCGTCTTCCGCAGCCGCGACGCCCAATTGGTTGTCAGCGTCATTGTCACCGGTCGGCTCGTCGCGGCGCCAGCCGAACAAGTTTGAAAAGCCCGCTGGATTACTGCCGGCCGGCCGTTTTCCAAAACCCGAATCCCCGACCGGCGCGTTCGTGCGGCGCCCAAACACGGCTTCCGTGCTGACGCGCTCTGTGCCCTCGGTCCGCGGCGTGTGCGCCGGCGGTAAGGTCCGGCCTTCGAAGTCTGGTCTGGTATCAGGTTCGCCTTCTACGGGTGGTATGATTTTTGGCTGGTCCAAGTCTTCCACGGTCACTTCCTCCGTTACATTTGGTGAAGCGTTCTGCGGCGCTTCTTCTTGCAGTCCCGCAGCGACAACGGAGACTCTAATGCGTCCTTCGAGTTCTGGATCGAAGGTCGAACCGAGAATGATGTTCGCATCTGCGTCCACTTCACGGCGAATTTCGTTTGCGGCTTCGTCGAGTTCGAACAAAGTCATGTCATAGCCGCCGGTAATGTTGATCAACACGCCGCGTGCACCCTTCATGGTGACATCGTCGAGCAAGGGATTCTCAATTGCGGCCCGTGCAGCTTCCATGGCGCGGCCTTCACCCTCACCTTCGCCCATGCCCATCATGGCGGAGCCCATGCTCTTCATGATGGTTCTAACGTCGGCAAAGTCGAGATTGATCAAGCCAGGCATAATCATCAGATCGGTAATGCCACGTACGCCGCAGTACAGAACGTCATCGGCCATACGGAAGGCTTCTGCGAATGTTGTCCGCTCATTTGCCACCCGGAATAGATTTTGGTTTGGCACAACAATCAGCGTATCGACACTGTCACGCATCTTCTCGAGACCGTCTTGCGCGGTCTTCATTCGATGCGCGCCTTCAAACCCAAACGGTTTGGTCACAACACCGATCGTCAGAATACCACGATCATGGGCTGCCTTCGCAATGATTGGCGCAGCACCTGTGCCCGTTCCGCCCCCCATGCCGGCGGCAACAAACACCATGTGCGCGCCGTCCAGCATCGCATTGATAGATTCGAGGGATTCTTCGGCCGCTGCAGCACCAACTTCAGGCCGCGCACCAGCGCCTAAGCCAGATGTTGTTTCTATACCCAGCTGCACACGGTTCTCAGTCTTTGACCGGGTCATTGCCTGTGCGTCGGTGTTTGCGACGTAGAACTCAACGCCCTGAAGGTTCGCCTCGATCATGTTGTCGACAGCGTTACCGCCTGCGCCGCCAACGCCGAACACGACGATACGAGGTTTCAGTTCATTTGCCATCGTTCAATCCACTCCAAGCAGGGTGCGCTGAAGAAACGCGTGGGGACAGAATGGACACCTTCGCCTAAGAGACTCTTAAATGTGGGAGTTATTCTTAGAAATTGTCTCGAATCCAATCGAGAACGCGGCGTACTAATCTACCTCCGGTCGTCCCTCCGGTTGTTGCCGTTGCCGCTCCAGCCCGGACCGCTTCGGTAAAACCCCTCAATTGGTAGCTTAGCAGACCTGCCGCCGTCGAAAAGGCCGGATTCGCGAATTTTTCACTAAGAATGTCAGCTGATGTCGGCCGTCCGAGGCGCAAAGGTACATTTAGACTGCTTGATGAGACGTCTCGTACACCTGGAAGTTGGCTCGCGCCGCCGGTCAAAACCAGCCGATGCGGGATCATTTCCAGGGGGCATTTGGCGATCAGGTCACCCACCAGTTCAAATGTCTCTTCTATCCGCGGATGGATCATCGCCGCGAGATCACCGCGGGCCATTCGATCCGCTTTAAGGCGCCCATCATCACCAAGCCGTGGTGCCTCGACACGTTCCGCAAGTCCCGGCCCTTCTAAATCTGCCGTCCCATAAAGCGTTTTCACCCGTTCGGCCGCCGCAAACGTTGTTCCGATCCCCTGTGCGAGGTCTCGTGTAACATGTCCTCCGCCGATCCGGATCACACCTGTCCAGGCTGGAATACCTTTTTGGAACACAGACACTGTGGTCATTGACCCACCCAAGTCGACGCAAATCCCACCATTTTCCAATTCGTCATCGATCAGGCTGCCAGCCGCGCTCGCAATCGCAGAGGGAACGATCTGTTCCACCTCCAAATGTGCCCGGCTAAGGCACTCGCGGAGATTGCTGATCAGCGACTTTGGCGCCGATACCAAATGGACACGGGCAGCGAGATAGTCGCCGATCATTCCCACAGGTTCGGAGATCTCACTTTGATCATCGACGCCATAGCTGACAGGAAACGCACTGAGCAGCTCACGATCGCGAGACACGTGCTTAGACATCGCTTGCGCCCAAAGCTTGCGAACATCGCGTGTGGTGATTTCGCGTTCTCCAAGCTGGGTCTCGACATCGACCAAATCGGACTGCAAATGTGGCCCAGACACGCCAAGAATGACCCGGTCGATCCGTTCACCTGCCTCGCGCTCTGCGTCTTCCACAGCGAGACGTATAGAACGTTCGAGCGCCTCAATGTCTGTGATGCGACCGCATTCAAACCCCCTGCTCTGCTGGCGACCGCCGCCGAGATAAGCAAACCCTTCTGGAACAAGCGGATCAACCCGCCCGATCAAACACGCGACTTTCGTGCTGCCAATATCCAGCGCGGCGACCAGAGTACCGGCTTTCGCTCGGCTTTGCGGATGTCTCTTATGCAGGGTCGTCGCCATTAGGCAGCCTCCTTTTTGTTGTTTTTTTGGAGTTTTAGGGTGGGGCGGTCGGGCAGCCGCAAATCAATGCGGTTAATTTCTGTGAGCGCTGCAGGACCCGACGCGAGCAAAGCCGCGAGTTGGGTAAGCGCAAAGGGCAGCCGAGGGTCTTCCGGCAAAATCACCGTCGCACCATCTTGCAGCCGAACATCCCAACGACGGCTACCGACCCGCTCGACCACTGCGAATTGGGCGCGAAGCTGCGGATGGTCGAACAGCGCCTGGTGCAGAGCTGGGACGGCCTGCGCGGCGCCGTCGCCCTGCGTTTGCAATAGACCTGTTGTGTCAAACTGATCGTCTTGTGGCAGCGTGCGACCAAAACTGTCGACCAGCTGCCACGTGTCACCATCGAACCAATGTGCGGTCGGCTTGGCAGCATCCGCGCGGATCATCACAGTGTCCGGCCACAAACGATAGACACGCACGTTCGCCACGAGACGCGTCCGTTCGATCCGATGCTGGATCAAATATGGGTCCGCACGAAACATATTCTCGCCAGGTACAATCATGGCGGCGTCGCGCACTTGGCGCGCCAATTCCGGCATATGCTCCAATCCAATGACCTCGACACCCTCAACGGCCAAGCCGACTGAGCGCGCCGTTCCATCGAGCGCGCTTGCCCAGCGTTGTTCCGCTTTCGACAAGGACCCCCCAAACAGTGCTGCGCCCGCGACGATGATCGCGACCACCATACCGATGCCGAATGCGATCGAGCTAAGGCTTGGCTTGGGCGGTGGTGGCGGTGGCGGTGGTTGGGCGCGACGCCGTCTTCGTGTGCTGTTTACCGGCGGCATGACGCATCCTCGATCATCCAGGCCATGAGCTCGGAGAAAGAGATGCCACAATACGCTGCTTGTTCAGGGACAAGCGAATAGGGCGTCATGCCCGGTTGCGTATTTGTTTCCAGTATCACCAATCTACTCTCAGCCTCGTCGAACCGAAAATCCGACCGTGTAACACCCCGACAACCCAAAATCTGATGCGCTTTCAACGCGGCACTCAACGCCGCTTCGGTAATCTCATCAGGCAAATCTGCCGGGATCACGTGTCGCGATCCGCCATCTGTGTATTTTGCATCAAAGTCGTAAAACTCCCTTAAGGTGGTGATCTCTGTGACCGCTAAGGCCCGGTCTCCCATGACCGCCACGGTCAGCTCCCGGCCCGGGATGTATTCCTCCGCCATCAGATGGTCGCCATAAGGCCAATCCGGGCTTGCGACTTCTCGGGCGGGTCCGTTCGCACCTTCTCTCACGAAGACAATGCCGAAGCTCGAGCCTTCCTGGATCGGCTTGATCACATAGGGTGGTGCTAAGGGATGCGTGCGGGCGGCGTCCTCTCGGGACACCGAAACGTCTTTAGCAACCTCAAGGCCGGCGCCAGCGAAAATCTGTTTTGACTTCACCTTGTCCATGGCCAGCGCGGACGCCAAAACACCAGAGTGGCTGTAGGGAATATCGAGAATCTCGAAGAGACCCTGCACTGTGCCGTCCTCGCCCCAAGGACCGTGCAGTCCGTTTAGGATGACGTCCGGCTCAGCTGCTTGAATCTGACGGGCGAGATCGCGAGTCGCATCGATCTCAACAACCTCATAGCCAGCCTCACGTGCCCCCTTCACCATCTCGGTTCCGGAGCTTATCGAAACAGGCCGTTCGGATGACCAACCGCCATACACCACTGCCACCCGTTTCATCCGCCGCTCCTCAACACGCTACCAATCGATCATCACTGGTAGCGCGTTGATGCGACGTTAAAACGGCGCCGAAGAGGCGAAAAAAGACCTGCTGAAAAACTAGACAGACGAGGATTGGCGGTTGATCGCCCAGGCGACGATAAAGGTCGCAACAACCATCTCCAACCAGGCCAACACTAAGGCCAGACTGACAATTTCGAGCGTCGCCAGATTCATGTTCCACAGTCCCAGCCAAAGGATCACAAAGATGGCTGACCAAATCCCGGTTCCAGTGATTAGAATGGTTTGAAACCGCGTGCCGAAGCGCGTTAGGCTAAGCCAAGCAATGGCGGTCGCAGACATGACGAGGATCGTGTCCCAAACGGCCCAGGACAGAAACACAAGAACATTCATTGGCGCGACACTGTCTACAGACGGAAACGCGTCTCGCATCATTGGCATCACAAACGCAAAATAGCGGAAAATTTCAGACGCGTTTATCCAAATAAAATTGAATAAAAGAGATAATAAAAATTCTCTTTCAATCAAAACAGCCTGAGTTTTTAAATCATTAATCACAGTCTTAATATGACTATGCTTCTTATCGACTGTCAAACAAAAACTAATTGCTGACCTGAATTCGTCCGATCCGTCGAATTTCCCACCTGAGGCTCACGCCGGTTACGTCCATGACGCGGGCACGGACGAGCTCCCCAAGCGCTTCCAAATCGGCCGCGGTCGCACCGGCTGCATTGATCAAAAAGTTGCAATGCTTCTCACTGACCATGGCACCACCAACGCGCAAGCCTCTGCATCCTGCCGCATCGATGAGCTTCCAACTGGATCGTGCATCGGGCGTCCCTGGCGGGTCTGGATTCGCAAAGGTCGATCCTCCAGTCTTTTCACGGATCGGCTGTGCCTCGGACCGCCGTGCTTGCAGCGTTTCTATTTCGTGAGAGAGCTCATCCGCCTGGTTTATACCGCTTCCGCGTAAGGTTAGACGCGTCACAATCGCGTCTGTCGGAAAATCCGTGTGGCGGTAATCGAACTGAATTGCTGGCAGGCCAAGATCTTCGACGTGTCCTTGAAAGACAAGCCGCTCACCCTTTCGATTTAGACCTTCGATCCTAACCGCCACATCTTTGAGTTCCCCGCCATAACAGCCCGCATTGGTTCGAATGGCGCCGCCCAACGTGCCCGGAATACCAGATAGAAAGCTAAGGCCGCTGATGCCATTGCGTGCAGCAAACCGAGCCACGCTGATGTCCAGAGCGCCAGCACCGACTTCAATATCAGTACCCTCTAAGTGACTGAGCGTGCCCCAATTTTTGCCGACGAGACGGATGACCACACCGGCAACACCCCCATCGCGTACAATCGTGTTGGAGCCGACGCCGAGAACCGTGACAGGGACGTCGGACGGAAGCGCCGCCAGAAAACTTGCCAGATCCGCCTCATCTTCCGGAAGAAAGAGGAGGTCTGCTGGACCACCCACACGGAACCAGGTGAACGGCGCAAGTGGCGCGTTGCGCTGCACAGATCCTCGAACATTCGGTATGGGCAAACTTGCATAGGACATAGCTTGACTTAAACGGTGTTCCTTTGTGCGAATAGGCGTAGAAATCACCAGTGATCAATACGATTCGCAACGCATATAGGATGGGTCATGAACATTACATTGCCGCAGGCCATCATGTTGCTGGCACTCAATGACGAGACTGGAAAGACAGAAGCCGGATATTATCAACCCGCGCTTGCTGGCGCGGCGATCGCCGACCTGCTGATGCTGGAGACGATCGAACTCTCAACCGATGAACCGGCGCGTGTCACGCCTCTCCGCCACCAATTTGACTTAGGCGCGTTTTTACAGATGTGCGACGCAGCGATCGGAGAAGAATCGAAACTCCAGCCGCTTGGGTTTTGGATCAATCGTCTATCAGGCGAAGCAAATTTCGTGACGACACTGGCAGACGAGTTGGTGCATCTCGGCGCTTTGTCGAAAGAGAAAACACGGATCTTTGGTTTGTTCGAGCGGACGGTTTGGCCGGAAGCCTCGCCGCTGCTGGAAAGCCAGCTCAAATCGGAGATTGAGACCGCGATGTTCGCTGAGACCGGCCCGGTCGATGAACGCGTCGGCATGGTGATCGCGCTTTGTGATGCTGCGGATATTTTACAGCACAATTTCGATGCAGATCTGTTGGCCAAATACGCAGATCGAATTGAGGCGATCTCAGCTGGAAAACTCCTCTCCAAAGACACCAGCGAGAAAGTCCTCAAATGCGTCAATCACGCGATCATGGCGGCGACTGAGATGGCGGAAATCACGGCCGCTTCGATCATCAATTAGGCATTGAGATCTGCCTCGAGCGTATTGGCTTTTGCACTGATACTGCCGGCGCCCATACAGACAACCATGTCACCCGGACGTGCGATCTGTTTGATCATATCGGGGAGCGCCTCGAGCGAGGCAGCGGCATGGACATCCTTGTGGCCGTGTTCAGCGATGCGCCGCGCCAGTGCTTCGCTATCAAATCCGTCGATCGGCGCTTCTCCTGCCGCATAGACCGGCGTGATGATCGCGACATCCGCCTCGCGATAGCATTGCGCAAAGTCGTCGAACAAATCGCTCAGCCGCGAATATCTGTGCGGCTGCGACACCGCGATGATCCGCCGGTCGCCCTGGATCGCGCGGGCAGCCTGCAATGCCGCGGTGATTTCGACCGGATGATGGGCATAATCATCGATCAGGCGCACAGGCGCGTCTCCGCGCACCGGCACATATTCCCCAACCGAGGTGAAACGACGCTTCACGCCTTCAAACCGACTAAGCGCGGATTTGAGCTGGTCGTCAGTCGCCCCCAATTCAATGGCAACAGTAATTGCTGCAAGCGCGTTCAGCACATTGTGTTCGCCGGCCATGGGCAAAAACAGATCCTCAACCGTGCGGGGGTCGCCGCTGAGCCGCTCACCAATGATTACAGAGAACCGAACGCCACTGTCTTCAGGCGTCAGATCGACCGCCCGAATGTCTGCCTGACGGTTCAAGCCATAGGTGATCAATCGCCGGTCTGAAACTCGGCTGACCATGGCGGCGACTTCGGGATGATCGGTGCACAAAACGCCAAAGCCATAGAATGGGATATTGCCGATATACGTGTCGAACGCGCCGCGCAGCGCACCCATGGAGCCGTAATGCTCCATGTGCTCTGGATCCATATTTGTAACGATCGCAATGGTTGGCCTGAGCTTGGTGAACGTCCCATCGCTCTCATCAGCTTCAAGCACCATCCAGTCGCCCGTGCCCGCTTTGGCATTCGAACCGTAAGCGTTGACAATACCGCCATTGATCACAGTGGGATCCAATCCCGCGCCATCGAGCAGAGCGGCAACCATAGAGGTGGTCGTGGTTTTGCCATGCGTCCCCGCGACCGCGACCGTCCACTTCAAGCGAATGATCTCGGCCAACATATCCGCCCGACGAACCACGGGAATACCCGCAGCCCGAGCGGCTTCGACTTCGACATTATCCGACTTGATTGCCGACGAAATGATCACCGCCCCGGCGCCGTCAACATTTTCGCCGCGATGACCAATGTGCACTTCGGCGCCGCGATCGCGCAATCGTTCCACATTCGCGCTTTCTTTCATATCGGAGCCCTGAACCCGGTATCCGAGATTCATCATGATCTCAGCGATGCCGGACATGCCGATGCCACCAATACCGACCAAATGGGCCGGGCCAAGCTCGAAAGGCGAGGGAGAAGGTTTGATGTTCAAATCGTAGGTCTCCAAAAAATTGCTCGGGCGCTCTATACCGCGGCGGATCACCGTCTGTCAGGCTCTAACGTCAAGCGGCGATGTCCTCAGCCAAATTCGCCAGATCCCGCGCTGCATTTAGATTGCCAAAGCCTTTGGCGGCGTCCGCGCGTGCGAGCAACGCCTCCGCATCAGAAAGCCGCACAGCGATCAACTCACCGAGCAACGCCGGAAACAAATTGTCTTCCAGCATAATGTCCGCAGCCTCTACCGCGGCCAAGCCTTCGGCATTCGCGGCCTGGTGGTCATCCATGGCAATCTTTAAGGGCACGAGAATGGAAGGCCGACCAATTGCGGCGATTTCACTGACCGTGCCAGCGCCAGATCGGGCGATGACCAAATGTGACTTGACCAGCCGCGTTGGCATGTCTGCGAAGAAGGGCTGCAGCTCGGCCTCAATTCCAGCGGTTTTATAGAGCGCACGAACCTCTTCAATTTGTTCTTCGCGCACCTGCTGCACCACGCGCAATCGCGCACGCAATGGCGCTGGCAGGTGATTACACAAAGCCAGTGGAACGGCTTGTCCGAGGATACGTGCACCCTGACTCCCACCTGTGATGAAGACGGTGAGGTCGCCTGACGCGTCCGGGAAGGGATGAGAAGCCGCCTCTGCGATCGCCGGTCGAACCGGGTTGCCGATCGGCTGGTGATTGGCCCCGGCAGGCAAGCGGTCCAAGCGCGGGAAGCCAGAGGCAACGACCTTAGCTCGGCTGGCAAACAGCCGATTGACCCGGCCGAGCACCGCATTTTGCTCATGAATCAGCAGCGGCACACCCACCTTGTGACCGGCCGTCAACGCTGGATAGGCCGGATACCCGCCAAAGCCGGCAACGACTGCCGGTTTAGTGGCGCGAAAGCGCTTCATCGCTTGGCCGACGCCTGCGCGCAATTTCATCCAGGTACCGGGCAGCGTCCAGGGTTTGCGCAAATTCGGACTGGCCGCCTGCACCTCCAAACGCCAATCGGCGGGAAAGTGTTCTGCATAGTGCAAGCCGCGCGAGTCGCTGATCAAGCCAACCTGCCAGCCCCGCGCGCGCATCTCAGTGGCAAATGCGGAGGCCGGAAACATATGCCCACCCGTGCCGCCAGCGCCGATGATCACCGTTTTTGGCTCAGTCATCGCGCGACCAAGCGAGGCTGCCGCGTCGGATGAGCGCCAGCGCCAAACCCAAGGTCAACGCCGTGCCCATCATCGATGAGCCCCCATATGATACAAATGGCAATGTCATCCCCTTTGGCGGCAACAAGCTCACATTGACGGCGATGTTTATGGCAGCCTGAAGACCAAAAAGTGCAAAGAGTCCGCCCGCTGCAGCGCGCGGATAGGGATCGTGCATACGCGCGACCAGTTTGAACCCGCGCCAAACAATGAAACCGAAGACCAAGATCAGTCCAAGCAACGCCAAAAATCCAAACTCTTCGCCCAACACAGCAAAAATGAAATCAGTATGGGCATCGGGCAATTGTGTTTTTACGCGCCCTTCGCCTGGGCCTACGCCAAGAAAACCGCCGCGGGTGAACGCTTCTTGGGCTTTGTCGATCTGATACGTGTCATAGGCGGTTGGATTGATGAAGCTGTTGATGCGGTAACGCACATGCGGCAGCACGGCATAAGTCAGTCCAACCACAGCCAAGCCAATGCCGGCAAAGCGTATCGCCAATCGGCGGTCTAATCCGCAAATAAAGAATGTCACAAAGAACGCCGCACTGAGCAGTATGGACTGACCAACATCTGGCTGCAGCAACAACAAACCAATGGTCAAGCAAAACGGCACCAAAGCAATGCTGACCCAGGGCACGTCCGGAAACAATTGCCTTTGCGATAGGAGCCAGGCGGTCAGCACAATCAGCGTCGGCTTCACAAATTCCGACGGCTGCAAGGATAAGCCGGCCAAGCGGATCCAACGTTGCGCCCCTTTCGATTCATATCCCGCGAAGACCGTGACAACGAGCAAAACAATGGACGCAAAAAAGATCAAAGCACTAAAGCGACGGGCCCAAACGCGATCGACCAGCGAGCTCGATAGCAAAACGATCATCGCTGCTGCGGCGAAAACGGCATGCCGCTTTGTGAAGAAATAGGGATCGTCATAGCCCAGTCGCGCAGCCGCCGTCGGCCCGGAGGCAAGGCTCATCAGCAAGCCTAACCCAATCAGCAGCGAAACCGCCGCCAATACAGGCCACTCCAAGCCGCGCTGCCATTCCGTGAAGAAAGCGCGGGTCCGGGACCGTCCGACAAGCGCCTCTGACATTTGACCTCCTAAACCGCGGCGACTCGCTGCGGTCCGATGGTTCGGGACAGAGCGGTGACGATGTCCCGGTAATAATCCCCGCGCGCTTCGAAATCCTTAAACTGGTCGAAACTTGCACACGCCGGAGAGAGCAGCACAATCGGATCGGGCTCGCCGGCGTTTCGCGCCTGTTCAAAGGCGGCCTGTACAGCTTGCTCAAGCGTGCCACTGATTTCAGACGGAACCTTATTCTTGAGCGTTTTTTCAAATGTTTTCGCGCTTTCACCAATCAGATAGGCACGCGCAACATGATCGAACAGTGGCTCGAGCGGTTCGATGCCCTCAGCCTTAGCGACTCCCCCGACAATCCAGTGGACTTTCGGATAGGTTCGCAGGGCCTGCTCGGCGGCCTGGGCATTGGTGGCTTTGGAATCATTGATAAAGGTGACGCCGCCGACTTCCGCGACCCGCTCCATACGATGCGCCAAGCCGGGAAAGGATTGCAGCCCCGACATGATACGCGACGGGGAGACCCCAAGGGCATGGCAAACGGCAAAGGCGGCGGCCGCATTCTGGTGATTGTGCCGACCTGCAAGCGTCACAGCTGTCGCGAGATCGCCAACTGACGTCGCCTGTCCGCCGGTGCTATCAAACAAATGGCCAGCGACCGCACTGACACCGCGCGCAAGGCCAAACTCGGACGAAATCGGTATCACCTGCGCCTGGCCGGGACGAGAGCGTCCCATGGCAATGCCCTGGGTGACGGGATCATCAATCCCGACGACCGCAATGTCTTTGTCAGTCTGATGGGTAAAAATACGCTTCTTGGCGGCAATATAGCCGTCCATGCCACCATGCCGATCGAGGTGGTCCGGCGAGATGTTCAGCAAGACCGACACATCGCAATGAAGCGACTCGCAAAGATCGAGCTGATAGGATGATAATTCCAGCACATAGATCGCATTCGCATGCAGCGAATCCATGTCCAAGACACCCGTCCCAATATTGCCGCCGACACGCGCATCGCGGCCCGCTTCTTTCAGAATATGGCCAACCAATGCCGTGGTTGTCGATTTGCCATTGGTGCCGGTAATACCAACCACTTTTGGGCGACCTTTCAGCGGCAATGCCTGAACGGCGCGCGCGAAAAGCTCAACATCGCCAACAACAGGAACGCCCGTCATTTCCGCCAAACGCACAAGACGATGCGGTTTTGGATGACGCAAAGGGATACCGGGCGACAAGACCAAAGCGGCAAATTTCTGCCAATCCCGCTTATTGATGTCGGACACTGGAACACCCGCCGCTTCGGCCCGGTCGCGGGCCTCTTCGCCATCATCCCAAGCATGCACGCGAGCGCCGCCGGCCATGAGCGCTTTCGCGGCCGAAAGGCCCGTGCGCCCAAGACCGAAAACGGCGACGTCTCGTCCTGCATATTCGTGGATGACGATCATGGTCTTCGAGTTACCTCAGTTTCAATGTCGAGAGGCCGGCCAAGGCGAACAAAAGCGACAGAATCCAGAACCGCGCGACGACCTTTGTCTCGGGCCAATTCTTCTTCTGAAAATGGTGGTGCAACGGCGCCATCAGAAAGACTCGTTGCCCGGTTCCGGTCATGATGCGCGTGATCTTGAACCAGCTAATCTGGATCATCACCGACAAAGCTTCCAAAACGAATAAGCCACCAATGACGGCGAGCGCGAACTCATGCTTCACTGCCACAGCGACCACGCCAATCATGCCGCCAAGGCCGAGGGAGCCAGTGTCACCCATAAACACTGTGGCGGGATAAGCGTTGTACCATAGGAATCCCATGCCGGCGCCGATCATCGCGCCCAGCAGAACGGCGAGTTCACCTGCGCCAGGGGCAAATTGAATGCCGAGATAGTCAGCGAAAATAAAGTTCCCGGTGAGGTAAGCGATCAGCGCATAGGCCAAGCCAGCAAACATCATTGGCACGATTGCTAGTCCGTCGAGCCCGTCGGTAAAATTCACCGCATTGGCCGAGCCGACGATCACAAGCATGGAAAATAGAACGAAGAACCCGCCCAGCGGCAAGAAATAGTCATTTACAAAGGGTACAGCGACGCCGCCCGAGAAGCTCGCTTCATTGCGTTCAACCGAGGTTTCTGGCGCGACGCTCGCAATCCATTCTGCAACTGGATTGAACATGCCCCATTCGGCGTGTCCGAGCGGTGTGTGGGCCCCATGTATGCCCATGATAAAGGCCCCCGCAATCGCGGCGATAATGAATTCGGTGAGCAGCCGCACTCGGGCAGATACGCCATCGGAGCTATGCTTAGTGACTTTCGCATAATCATCGAGAAAGCCGAGTAACGCGAAAGACAGGGACACAAACAGAACCGCCCAAATGTATGGGTTTCCGAGATCAGCGAACAGCCCTGTGCCGAGCAGCAATCCAACCCAGATCAGGAAACCACCCATGGTTGGCGTCCCCTGCTTTGCAAGTTGGGCTTCAAGCGAAAGATCACGGATCGGTTGACCTTTGCCTTGCCGCGACCGCAGCAGATTGATCAGCCTTTCGCCAAACAGAACGGTAAACAGGAACGCGGTCATGAGTGCCGCGCCCGTCCGAAACGTCAGAAAATTCAATAGCCGAAAGATGCCGTCATCCGCGGCCAGCCACTCATAAAGCATTGTCACCCATCACGGCACTTTCTGTACCGCCCTTATTATTATTCGTCTGAGCGGTCGCGCTCCAGGCGCGTAAACGATCAGCGAGTTTGCCCATTCCGGAGGCATTCGAGCCTTTTAGCAACAGATGATCGCCGTCCTGGAGGCACTCTTTGATGTGGGTATCCAAGGCTTCTGCCTTGACGTCCCAAATGGTCCCGGTTCGTTCCGAAATCGCATCTGCCAAAGGCTTCATTCCCTGACCGGCAAGGAACACCGCGTCGGGGCCGGTCGCCATAACAGGATCAGCGAGACCGATATGCTCGATGGTCGAAGTGGTGCCGATTTCGAGCATTTCGCCCAGCGCGATGATACGGCGTCCTTCGGTCGCACGCTGTGCAAATGCCGATAGGGCGGCCCGCATGCTTTCAGGATTGGCATTGTACGCATCATCAACCAGCGTGATCGCGCCCCCCTGCGGTAGGCTCAGCGTTTCAGCGGTGCCGCGGCCGGGGGGAAGGCGATAATTCGCCAGCGCGCGAGCGGCATGCTCGGGCGTTATTTCGGTTCCGGCGCATGCCGCGAGAATTGCGACGGCGGCATTTTCAGCCCAATGGTCGCCCACCGCCGGAAGGTTCACCACCACAACCTGATCAAAACCGGACAGCGCGATTCGGCTCTCGCCCTGTTTCGACTCAATCGACAGAACGCGGAGTGTCGATCGCGTGGTCCGGCCAAATGTCGCAATCTGCGCCTGTTTCTGGTGCCCTTGGGCCATATCCCGCAACCGTTCGAGATAGTCGCTATCCTGCGGTAAAACGATATGGCCGCCCGGCAACAGCCCGGCGAAAATATCTGCCTTTTCCTTCGCGACGCCATCAATCGAACCGACACCTTCCAAATGTGCCGCAGCGATCTTGGTGATTAAGGCCGTATGCGGCGCGACCATGACGGAACGGGGAGCAATCTCGCCCGGGGTCGACATGCCAATCTCAAACACTGCAAATTGTGTGTCGCGCGGCATGCGGGCGAGCGACAGCGGCACACCCCAATGATTGTTGAAGCTCTTCACAGACCAATGCGCGCGGCCTGCCTCGCGAAAGATCTCGGCGATCATTTCTTTCACGCTGGTCTTGCCGACAGAGCCAGTGACGGCGACCCGATAACAGCCCTGGGCGCGATCGCGAGCGGCTCGGCCCATCGCTTTCAACGCCTCAAGAACGTCATTGACCAGAATGTAGGGACCCCCTTCAACGGGTCGCGAAACCAACGCGCCTGAGGCGCCCGCCTCAAAAGCATTCGCCACGAAGTCATGCCCATCTCGAGCGTCGGTCAAAGCAACGAACAAATCACCGGGCACAAGCGACCGCGTGTCGATCGAAAGACCCGTGACGTCAAAACCTTCGGTGGCTTCGCCGTCCGTCGCGTCGGCAATTTCGGCAGCGGTCCAAAGCGGCTCAGACATTGGCGCGCTCCTTCAAAGCCGCGCGCGCGGTGTCTTGATCGCTGAAGGGAAGCACCTGGTCGCCGACAATTTGCCCTGTCTCATGGCCTTTACCCGCCACGAGCAATGTGTCGCCGGCTTTCAAGTTGGCGATCGCGGATTTGATGGCGTCGCCACGATCGCCAATCTCGGCGGCACCGGGCGCGCCGGCAAGGACTTCAGCGCGAATAGAAGCCGCATTTTCGGTGCGTGGATTGTCGTCCGTTACAATGACCGCATCTGCGTGCTTAGCGGCGATCTCGCCCATTTGCGGACGCTTCCCCTTATCGCGGTCTCCGCCGCAACCAAAGACCACGACCAAGCGCCCGGCCGTGTGTGGGCGCGCGGCGCGGATCAACACGTCGAGACCCGCTGGCGTATGCGCATAGTCGACAAAAACCCCCGCGCCCTGATCGGTTTCGCCAACAAATTCCAGACGCCCTTTAACCGGTTGAAGCTTTGCCATGCCGCTCGCGACCTCAGCCAATGGTGTCCCCGTCGAAAGCGCCAACGCGGCAGCGGTGAGCGCGTTCAGAGCCTGAAACTCGCCGATCAGCGGCAAGTCGAATTGCGTCTCATCCCCGCGCCAGGAGAGAAACAGTTTCTGGCCGGTGGCTTTTGGCATCAGCTCTTGGATTTTGAGATCTTGTCCGCGCCAGCCCACGGAGACGGGTTCGAGCCCAGCAGCATGCGCTGCCGCTTCGAATGCACCGCGTTCGTCGCTGTCTGCATTGACGATGGCCGGACAACCTGATGGTGCCAGCTCGGTGAATAGACGCAACTTCGCTTCGCGATACGAATCCATCGTGCCGTGATAGTCGAGATGGTCTTGCGTCAAATTCGTGAACGCGACGGCGGCAAGCCGGACCCCGTCCAAGCGGTACTGCGCGAGGCCGTGAGATGAGGCCTCCATTGCCACATTGTGCACGCCGTCTTGCGCAAGTTGACTCAGTGTGGACTGGATCGCAACCGGGTCCGGCGTTGTGTGTCCGAGATCGATCTGACCCTTTGGCCCAATCGCGCCGAGCGTGCCCATAGACGCTGCAGCTTGGCCGGCATGCGTCCAGATCTGACGTAGAAAGTCGACGGTGGAACTCTTGCCATTCGTCCCCGTCACGGCAACGATATTTTCCGGCTGGTTTGGATAGAAGCGCGCTGCCGCCAAAGCCAGAGCGAGCCGAGGCTCGTCAACGTCAATGCCCGGTACAGGCAGGTTTGGAAGGTCGCTTCCAAGCACAGCAACCGCGCCCGCTTTCAAAGCCTGCGGAATATAGTCACGACCATCAGAAAGCGTGCCTTGCAGCGCCGCAAAAACAAAACCGGGACGGATCTGGCGACTGTCGGCAGAGAGCCCAGAAATCGACACGCTGCCAATTGAAGCGGTCACGGTGTCGGGGAAGAGGTCGGACAGCATCATAGCCGGCTCCTTTCTGATGTTTCGTCAGACGGGAGCGGCATGCGCGCCGCCTCCAATTCTGGCTCAACACCAAGAATAGGCGCGATGCGCTCCACCACCCGACCGGCGGTGGGGGCGGCATTCCAACTTGCCGTTCTACCCCATGATTCACCGGATTTAGGGGCATCAAGCACGATCAATACGACGAATTCTGGGCTGTCTGCCGGGAAAATCGCGGCAAAGCTGGAAATATTCTCATCAAGCGAATACGTGCCATTGATCGGTTTTTCAGCGGTGCCGGTCTTTCCGGCGACCGCATAGCCGTCAACGTCGGCGCGGGTTCCAGTGCCAAACTCCACCGCATGCCGTAGCATCTCGATCAGGGTGGCCGTGGTGGCCGGAGAATAAACACGAATGCTATCAATGCCTTGTGCGGGCGCGCCCTCGGCATCGAGCACCAAGCGCGGCGGACGACGAACGCCCTCATTCGCAAACACCGTATAGGCGCTGGCCAACATTAAGGGGCTCACGGCGATGCCATGGCCGTAGCTCACGGTGGCGCGGGTCAGCTCATCCCATGTCTCAGGACGCAAAGGCGCCGCCACGCCCGTCAAATCAATGTCTGGTCGGGACAGCAGGCCGAGTGCTTCAAGCCCAGCCCGATGCGCCGATTGGTTCAACGTCCAGGCCACACGCACTGTGCCGATGTTTGAGCTGTCCGAAACGATTTCGAGGGGTGTGGCGCGCGGCGAGATGGGGTGATCATCGGTGATCTTTTGGCCCCGTAGCTCAATGGGTTCATCGACCGCGAAACGCTGCTTTGTTTGAATTGTGCCCGCTTCCAGCGCCATGCCGACCGTAAGCGGTTTGAAGACCGATCCGAGTTCATAAACCGCGCCCACAGCGCGGTTCAGCAATTCCGGCGCCTCGCGATCAATCCGTGTGCCGAGATTTGGGTTTAGCGTCGGCCAACTGGCGAGGCCGAGGACCTCTCCGGTTTTGGCTTGCAGCACCACACCTGCGCCGGCGTCTGCTGCATATCGTTCAACCGCATCTGCGAGTTCTGCTTCAAGGCTGAACTGGACATTCGAGTCGAGAGTCAGCCGCACAGGCGCTCCACCCTGTTTCAGGCGGCCATCAAGGCGATGCTCAATCCCGCTCAGACCTTGGCCATCTGCGCCCGCATAGCCGAGCACATGCCCAGCGAGATGCCCACGCGGATAGGCCCGGCGAGCTTCTTCGCGAAAGCCGAGCCCCTCAAGACCAAGCTCGAACACTTCCTGGCGCTGCCTTGGTGTCAGACCCCGTTTAATCCAAGCGAAGGCTCGGTCCTTATTGCTTAGCCTGGCAAAGATTGTGTCACGATCCAGGTCTGGCAGAACGCGCATCAGCTGATCCGTGACCAAAGGCGCGTCCATCATTGCGCGTGGGTCTGCATACAGCGAGTAAACCGTAACGGACGTCGCCAGCAGCTCACCATTACGATCGACAATGTCGGACCGTCTCGGCACGTCGGCAATCGCTCGATTGCTATTCGCTGCGCCATCAGATCCACCAAGCGCGATTGAAGCGGCCCGCATCGCCAATATGCTAAACACTGCCAGCATCGCGATCGACACCAAGCGCGTGCGCATATCGCTATTCTCGAACAGCGCCGCGGTAAGCCCGGAGGATGAGCGCTCAATCGGCACCGGCGCCCTCCTCATTGGCGTTATCGATCCGCGCCTCGAGACCCTCTAGGCTGACATATTGATCCGCCCGCGGCGGCCCCATGCCGAGGCTGTGACGTGCGTACTCTTCGAGCCATTCCTGACGTGACCGATGCGACAGCTCTGCCAGGAGTTCGAGACGGCGCGCCTCTTCCAAGGCGATCTCCGCTTCAACCTGCGCAATCGCTTGAGCGCTGTCGCGCGCACCGTATTTGGCGCGGTACAGGCTGAAGATCAGAACGGCGACCACGAAAAGCCCAAAATAGAAAGCGCGTTTGCTCATAACGGACTCACGCTCCCTTCAAGCTCGGGAAGTGAGACCCCCGTCTCAGCAGCTTGGTTCCAGGCCGGTGCTTCGGTTCGCACAGCCACTCTCAGCTTGGCAGACCGCGCGCGCGGGTTCGCGGCGATCTCTTCTTCGCTGGGTTCAATCGCTTTTCGATGTTGCATGGCAAAACTCGGAGCCGGGCCTGCTTCGGTGACAGGGCGGTGCCGGCTACCGCCACTGGTTTCACCGGCATGTGTGCGCACAAAGGTTTTAACAATCCGGTCTTCCAGAGAGTGGAAGCACACGACCACCAAACGGCCGCCGGGTTTGAGTCGCGCTTCTGCCGCAGACAAAGCCCTTGCCAGTTCACCCAATTCATCATTGACCAGCATGCGCAGCGCTTGAAACGTCTTGGTCGCCGGATGCGTTCTCTGGCCACGTCGGCCACCGACCGCGTCTTCAACAACACTGGCCAAATCCAGCGTGGTTTCGAAAGCTGCCTCGTCCCGACGTCGAACAATCGCACGCGCAATGCGCTTTGCCTGACGGTCCTCTCCGAGTGCGCGGATGAGCTGAGTGAGATCGCCTTCCGACCAGGAATTGACGACATCGGCGGCAGAGGGGCCGGTCTGACCCATGCGCATATCGAGCGGACCATCCCGCATAAAAGAGAAACCGCGCGCATCTTCGTCCAGCTGGAACGACGAAACACCAATATCGAGTACAATGCCGTCAACTTTCGCTAGGCCGGCCGTTTGCAACACAGCGTCAAGATCGCCGAACCGGCCAAATAGAGGATGCAGGCGCGGCTCGGTTTCGGCCATCGCTTCGGCGCGCGCAATCGCATCAAGATCACGATCAATGCCGAAGACCTCACAATCCGCCGCTGCCAAAATCGCGAGGGTGTAACCGCCGCCGCCAAAGGTTCCATCGACGATGACGTCATTGGCGGCCGGCGCCAGCGCGACCAAAACTTCCTCAAGCATGACCGGGATATGCGTCATAAGCCGCCCTCCCCGCTCAACACATCTTTCAATGCGCCAGCGGCCAAAGCGGCTTGGAAGGGGGCGTCGAGCGCGGTCTGATTGTCCTTGATCTGCGCGTCCATGGCACTGTCAAACGCTTTAAATCGCTCAGGTTCCCAGATATGAAAGCGATCCAGCGAGCCGGCAAAAACCAGTTCTTTGCTGATGCCAGCATGGGCGAGCAGTACCTTAGGAATAGAGATCCGTCCCGTATCATCCATTTTGAGGTCGGCAGATCGCGTAAAGATCGCGTGCATAAATGCCCGTCGCGCAGGGTCGGTCGGGCTCATGCGCGCAAGAGTCTGACGGTAAGTCGACATTAAGGCTTCTCCGCCACCCTCGAGGCAGGACGAACCATCCGAAGCGGGCCAAATGAATATGCGTTGTCCCCCGCCCAGCGCATGCCGAAACGAAGCGGGGACAGACACACGTCCCTTTGAATCCAGCGATGTCTCATGTGTAGAGACAAACACAAGCAACTCCCATACCCCTGACCGGTCTCTTTTGGGACCAGCACCACAAATCTTGGGATAGCATGGGAGAAGGTGGATTTGAATGGGCGTTGGTGCCGATTCTGTATTTCCACAAGGATAGTAATATCGAACAAAATCAGAATGTTTCGTGAATATGCTGGAACATCGCTGACATTTGAGCGCGTATGGGGTCAAAAAGCCCGTATTTACAAGCTGTTAATAAATTCGGTTTTCGGACATTAATTTTTTCGCACTGGCCCGCTTTTCGCAGGTGTATGGCTGAAAAGCACCACAGCTTGCCCATCTGTTGCGCGCCACTGATACAAAAGTACACGCCTTCTCAGGATTTGCTTGGTAAACACCCCCCAATGCAGCTGCGCACCGTGATCTTCGCCCTCGGCATCATGACGGCCATACTCGGCGTCGCCATGGTCCCCAGCTGGCTCATCGACCTGAGGGATCAAAGCCCTCAATGGCCGGTTTTTGCGGGTAGCGCGACGATGCTGATCCTATTCGGTGTTGGCCTGACCGTTCTTGCGGGAGGGCGCCCGGAGAAAACCGGCTCTCGCGAGGCCTTCCTGTTGACGGTCTTGGTATGGACAATCCTGCCAGGACTGGCGGCCATTCCATTTCTCGGCTTCGGAATGAGTTTCACTGATGCCGTCTTCGAAAGCGTTTCAGGTCTCACGACAACCGGGTCTACGGTCATCACCGGTCTCGACAACCAGCCGCGCGGTCTGCTGCTTTGGCGTGCGATCCTGCAATGGTTCGGGGGCATCGGCATCATCGTCACAGCGATTGCCATTCTGCCAATGCTACGGGTCGGTGGCATGCAGCTCTTCCAACTGGAAAGCTCTGATACGGTTGGCAAATTCATGCCGCGTATTGAAGAGATTACCAAGCAAATTGGTCTCGCTTATTTGGTAATTTCGATCAGCTGCGCGCTCGGTTACATATTCACCGGACTAGAGCCGTTCGACGCCATCGCCCACGCCATGACCACCGTCTCTGCTGGTGGTTACTCAACCAAAGACGCTTCTTTTGGTGCGTATGCTGGAACACCAGCGATTTGGGTTGCAATCCTGTTTATGGCGATTGCTGGCCTACCCTTCAGTCTGATCGCTTTGATGATGTTCCACGGCCGTTGGCAGGCAATGGTCAAAGACCCGCAAGTGCGTCTGTTCATCGGCCTATGGCTCTTCCTCGCCTTTTTGGTCCTGGCGTGGATTGAAGTGACAGTGCGTCCGCCCCTATTTGATTCCGTATTCGAAGGCGTTGAACTGACCTTGTTCAATGTGCTGTCGGTGATGACCGGCACGGGCTATGCTTCGGCTCCGTATGATCAATGGGGCGAACCGGTCATCATTATTTTCCTGGTCGCCACCTTCCTGGGTGGATGCGCCGGATCAGCCGCCTGCGGAATCAAAATGTTTCGCCTCGAGATCAGTTTTAAAGCGGTGCTGGCTCACGCCAAACAGATGATCAGCCCAAACCGCATTGTTCGAATCCGGTTCGGCGGCAAAATTGTCGACAATGAAACGCTGCAATCAGTGATGGTGTTTGTGTTCCTCTATTTGGCAACCTTCATCGTCGCCGCCATCCTGCTGAGCTTGACCGGGCTGGACGCACTGACAGCGATTTCGGGCGCGGCAACAAGCGTGTCGAATGTCGGTCCTGGCCTCGGTTCGATCATTGGTCCGGCCGGCACGTTCGAACCGCTCAGCGATCGGGCGAAATGGATTTGCGCCATCGCCATGCTTCTCGGACGGCTCGAATTCACTGCCGTGTTTGTGATCATGACGCGGCGTTTTTGGCGCGGATGATCACTGTGCTCGAACGCAGCCCCTATAGATAATCTCATTGATCGGGTGGCCGCTTTCTGGCAAATCCCCCGCATGGCCGATACTGTTACGCTTTCAGATGATGCGCTTTCCACCTTTATGCAGGAGATGGGCGACCGCGCACGCGCCGCCGCCGCTGAGCTAACATCGACAAGTCCGGCACAAAGAACGGCCGCCCTTCAGCACATGGCTGATGCGCTCGAAGCCGCCGAAGACGACTTATTGGCAGCGAATGCCAAAGATCTCGAAACCGGCCGCCAGAAGCAACTTTCAAGTGCCATGATGGACCGGCTCAGCCTTGACCCAGCCCGCATCAAAGGGGTTGCTGATGCATTGCGGCAAGTCGCCGACCTGCCCGATCCAATTGGTCAGGAGATTGCGCGCTGGACCATGCCCAATGGTTTGGACATTGCGCGGGTCCGCACGCCTCTGGGCGTGATTGGCATCATCTATGAGGCTCGGCCGAACGTGACCGCCGACGCGGCGGCTTTGTGCCTTCGCTCTGGAAATGCCTGCATTTTACGGGCCGGCAGCGAAAGCCTGAATTCGGCTATGACCATCGCGGCAGCGCTGCGCAAAGGTCTGGCGAAAGCGGGCCTGCCAGAAGATGCAATCCAGATTGTTGAGACGACGGACCGCGCTGCGGTTGGCGCCATGTTAAGCGGTCTAAACGGAACGATTGATGTGATTGTACCGCGGGGCGGTTTAAGCTTGCTGACCCGCGTTCAGAATGATGCGCGCGTGCCGGTCATTGGGCACCTTGAGGGCCTCTGTCATGTCTATGTCGACGCGGCCGCCGATCCCCAGAAAGCGATCGATATCGTCGTAAATTCCAAGATGCGACGGACCGGTATTTGCGGAGCGACCGAAACGCTTCTGATCGACCAGGTCATTGCCGAAAGCCTATTGCCGGCGATGGCAGCCGCGCTCATCGATGCAGGCTGCACATTGCGGGGTGATGCGGAAGCGCGGCGGCTGGTGCCGCACATCGATACGGCAGTCGAAGAAGACTGGCAGACAGAATATTTGGACGCCGTTCTCGCTGTCCGAGTCGTGAATGGATTAGACGGTGCTTTGGCGCACATTGACCACTATTCGAAGGGTCATACCGAAAGCATCGTTACCGAGGATGTGGCGATCGCGGAGCGCTTCCTGGCCGAGGTAGATTCGTCGATTGTGATACACAATGCCTCGACCCAGTTTGCCGATGGCGGTCAATTTGGAATGGGCGCGGAAATTGGGATTGCGACGGGCCGCATTCATGCCCGAGGCCCGGTCGGCGCAGAGCAATTGACGATCTTCAAATACAATGTGCGCGGATCTGGCCAGGTCCGTCCTTGAGATCTCACTCTATGACGGACATTCGAAAAGCCGCCTACTTGCCACCGGCCAGCACGCGCCAGCGCATTGGCATTTTTGGTGGCAGCTTTGACCCACCTCATGCAGGTCATCTACATGTCGCTGAAACGGCGCTGAAACAGTTGGATCTTGACCAGGTCTGGTGGTTTCCCGCCCGCGGCAACCCACTCAAGAACGCCCCAAGTGATTTTGATCGACGACTCGACGCAGTTCATGCCCTGGCCTCCTCCAATCGCGCGATGCGGGTGAGCGACATCGAAGAGCGAGTTCGGATCACTTACACGGTCGACTTGGTGCGGCTGCTTCGGGCGCACTGCGCGGAAGCTCAGCTGGTCTGGCTGATGGGATCCGACAGCCTGCAATATTTTCACAAATGGAAAGACTGGCGCACAATTGCCGGAATGATCCCGATCGCCGTTGTGGCGCGTCCGGGCTCAACCATGGCGGCGCGCAATTCGATTTTCGCGCAAATCTTCCAGCTTAATCGGGTTCCGCGGCGTTCTTTGAAAGCCTTGCCGAATGCCGCTCCACCCGCTTGGGGTTTCTTAACCGCACCCTTAAATCCCGCCTCGTCCACGGCGCTGCGAGGATCGCGCCGACCGAAACGGTCGAACAGCTGACCGCAACCCGTTTTTGGACCTGTGCCCCGGGCAACACACTCGCCAGCATTGCACACAATCTTCACTAGGCTCGCTGAACAAGTAATGGTATAAGTTACTTTGGTGAATCAGAACGGAGTATGACCCTGCCCGCCCGACCCATTGAAGAAAAAGCGGCTCGCGCTGCGTCTGTTGAAGACATTCGCGCGCTCTCCAAAAACTTGATCCAAGCACTCGAAGACGACAAGGCCGAAGACCTGACCGTCATCGACCTTAAGGGCAAGTCTTCACTCTCCGACATTATGATTATTGCATCTGGCCGGTCTGCTCGGCACGTGGGGGCAATTGCTGACCATCTTTCCAAAACGGTGAAAGAGGCAACTGGCCGTAGTCCCAAGATTGAGGGCCTGCCAAATGCGGATTGGGTGCTGATCGATCTTGGAGACATCATCATCCATCTCTTCCGGCCGGAAGTTCGTGCTTTTTACAATCTCGAAAAAATTTGGGCGGATGACGGCCAATCCCGGATCACGACGGATGCCTGAATCGGGCCTGCGTTCAGGTCCCCGGATTTGATCTCGATTGGACACCCGCCGAATACCCGATTGAGCCGACAATGAAACTCTGGATACTCGCTGTTGGTACCCGGCTTACAGGCCCCGAAAAGGCTTTGTTCGACGAGTATGCGGACCGATTTCGCAAACTCGGCCCACAGTTAGGATTGCGCAAACTGACCGTCATTGATGTCGCTTCTGGTCCGACACCGGACGCCGAAGCAGAGCGACTCTTGGCAAAGCTTCCAAGCGGCGCGACCGCGCTCCGTCTCGACGAACACGGCGAGAATTTGCCGTCGGAAAAGCTTGCCCATCAGATCGGCCAGTGGCGAGATCGTAGCGTCTCAGATCTCGTCTTCCTGATTGGCGGCGCCAGCGGATTTGGCGAAGCAATCTTGAAAAAGTGCCCAAACCAAATTGCTTTTGGCGCACAAACCTGGCCTCATCGCCTTGTAAAAATTATGCTTTCTGAGCAACTCTATCGCGCCGCAACTTTGCTCGCCGGGCATCCATACCACAAGGCCTAGTGCCCTTCCCCGGATTGACGTCCCCGATTTTAGCCGCAAAACCTCCGTCAAACAGGAGGAGACAGGCATGCAAACCGATCAGGATCTTTCAGGTCGAAAAGCGCTCGTGACCGGGTCTGCAACCGGACTTGGGAGGTCCATTGCGCTCGGTCTGGCAGCGCGCGGCGCAGACATTATCATCAATTGCACGCGCTCGATCGAAGACGCAGAGGCCACGATGGCCGACTGCCAGGCCCTAGGCGCGCAAACCCAGCTGGTCAAAGCCGACGTATCCGACGAAGCGGGTGTTAAGAAACTGGCCGATGCCGCGGCCCGCTGGGGTCAATTGGACATTCTCGTCAACAATGCTGGCATCACCCGTCACGCGCGCGATCATTCAGACCTTAAGGCTCTGAATAAAGGTGACTTTCTTGACACTTACGCCGTCAATGTCGCTGGTCCATTTCTGATGTTTCAGGCCTGCGAACCTTACCTCAGACAAGCGCATAAAGTGTCTGGCCGGGCCAGTGCGGTGCTCAATGTATCCTCGATTGCAGGGGTCACTGGGATTGGATCGTCCGTGGCCTATGCGGCGACCAAAGGCGCGTTAAACACAATGACTTTGTCGCTCGCCCGAGCGCTCGCCCCAGCGATCAGAGTCAACGCGATTTGTCCCGGTTTCATCGGCACACGTTGGTTCAAGGAGGAGATGAGTGCAGAGAGCTACGCGAAATTGGAAGCGGGTGTGGCCGCTTCAGTGCCGTTAGATGTGGCCAGTGGGCCAGATGATATCGCGGCTTCGGCCTTGTTTTTCCTGACAGATTCTTCCCGCCATGTGACGGGCGAAACATTGATGGTCGATGCCGGAATGCATTTACAATATGCGCCCTTAAAAGCACGCTAAACAGACAAAACAAAGAGCGGTGCAGAACTAGGCGGATTGAGGTCACGTTGCCCGAAATTCGAGCGCCTGCGCAAAAATGACACAAAGTCTGCTGTTGTGGAGTGGTCAGAAAGGGATCAATCGCTCCAAACGAAAGCCATCAACTCGGTCCAAGTTGGAGGTTTATCATGGGCAAAACACTTACGCGGGCGCTCTTGCTCGCCGTCGCGGCGGGTGCGTTTAGTGCGCCAGCTGCCCTCGCTGAAGGTGAGTTCAGCGGCAACATCGCACTCACGTCAGACTATGTCTTCCGTGGCTTTTCACAAGCAGACGGTGCGCCGACCATTCAAGGTGGTTTCGATTACGCAACAGATACGTTCTACGCCGGTACTTGGGCGTCTGGCGTTGATTTTGCGGACGGCACCAGCACAGAGATTGATCTCTATGCGGGATGGACCCCATCAGCGGGTGAGTTCGATTTCGACCTGGGTTTCATTTACTATCTCTACCCAGATGCACCAGATGAACCCGAGCAGAACTTCGTCGAAGTTTATGCCGGCGCGAGCACAACGCTCGGCATCTTTGATGTCGGAGCGTCTTATGCTTACTCACCGGATTTCTACCTAGAGACGGGTGCTGCTGGTTACTTCAATGCGAGCATCGGCACAGCCCTGGGTGAGAATTTTGGCGTCGACGCGTCGATCGGCTACCAGGACTTCTATGACGAAGACGATTCCGGGCCAGATGCCGCCTACACCGACTATTCGATCGGCTTGACCACATCGATTGTCGACTATGTTGACTTGGATTTCCGTTACATCGGTACTGATGTGGACGGAAATGACGAAACGTTCGTCGTCACTGTGAGCCGCGCACTTTAAGCGGTTCGACAATCTGACAAAAAGAAATCGCCGCTCCAGAACAGAGCGGCGATTTTTTTGTTGGGCTTTCGCTCGGCTTGAATAGGTTAGCCGGCAATCTTCCGGACATTCAGCTCATCCGTTTTGCGACGCTCTCTCTTCTTTGCAGGTTGAAAAGCGAGCTTTGCGTGTTCGGCGCAGTAGGGGCCGGAGGTCGATTTGCGTCCGCAAAAGGCAAACTTGGGGTCAGCGGGGTCACCTATCGGCCATTTGCACATACTGTCGCGAATAGTGAGAATGGTCGCTGCTGCACCATCTTCGAGTGTTTGAGGCGGTATCGCGGCGAGTGCCGCTCGTTCTGCGGTAAGTGGCACGGACTCCGCGGCCGGCCTCACAGGTTTCGGCGCAATGACAGCCCCATCATTTCCAACACGCGGTTTTGGTCTCGCTAGGCGTGGCGGACGTTTCACCGGCCGGGACGGTGTTGCGCGGCCCGACAGTCCGAGCCTGTGAACCTTACCGATCACGGCATTTCGCGTGACTCCGCCGAGCTCTTTTGCAATCTGGCTGGCCGAATGGCCCTCCGCCCAGAGTTTCTTTAGCACTTCAACGCGTTCTTCTGTCCAAGACATAGCCCTATTCCGCCAAATTGGCAGCCCCTATATGTAGTTTCAAGGCCGCCCATCAGCCCTGCTTTCACTCAACATATCGTAGCATTTGGGTATGATAGCACAACATACAGGATCCGTCTGTCCACAATCAATCAACATTTAGTGTGGCATGTGGATAAATGTATGGCCTCGTCAAACGGTATTAGACCGCGTAAGGGGAGGCATGCCAGATTCGACGACAGTCACACCACAAACAAATATCAATGCGCCGCTCCCACCTGCTCCGCGAACCTATGGCGCGATCAACTGGCTCGGCCTTTGGACGCTGTATAAGCGCGAAGTCGGACGGTTTATGAAAGTCTGGATGCAAACCCTGTTTGCCCCTGTCGTCACGACCATACTGTTTATGACGGTGTTCAAGCTCGCTTTTGGCGATCGCGGCGAGTTACGCGGCGACTTTGCCGGCTTGAACTATAATGACTTCTTGGCCCCTGGATTGGTTGTGATGTCGGTGCTGCAAAACGCGTTTCAAAATTCGTCATCCTCGCTGACCATAGCCAAGGTTCAGGGCAGCCAAGTCGACTTTCTCATGCCACCACTGTCGCCTTTAGAGCTGACCATTGGCTTCATCTTCGGCGCCGTCACACGCGGTGTCGTTGTTGGGCTGGTTGGCGCGATCGCAATTCATATGAGCGGCCTCGCCACCCTTAACATTGTCACGCTTTGGCCAATCCTATGGTTCGGTTTGATGGCGGCAATCTTTCTGGCCGCACTTGGCGCAATGGGCGGCATCTGGGCTGACAAATTCGACCACCTTGCGGCAGTGACCAATTTCGTGATCGTCCCACTCGCCTTCCTATCCGGCACGTTTTACGACATCAAAGTCCTGGTCGAACCGTTTCGAACAGCAGCGATGTTTGACCCGATTTTCTATCTGATTGACGGTTTCCGGTACGGCTTCCTCGGCGCTGCAAATTCGGACATCATGGCTGGCGTCCTGATTACGGGATTGATGGCGTTTCTTGCGTCGGCGGGCGTCTGGTGGATGCTGAAATCCGGTTACAAGCTGAAAGCATAGCGCCTCGTGTCGACCACACCAATTGTCGCTCTCTCAGAGCTAAGCCTGTCTTTTGGTGGTTCGCCATTGTTCGATGGGGTCAGCTTTTCGCTGGCCAAGGGTGAACGTGCAGCATTGGTCGGGCGCAACGGCGCCGGCAAATCGACCCTGATGAATCTGGTCTCCGGCAGGCATTTGCCGGATTCCGGCGAGATCTGGTTTCAGCCTGGAATCCACGTTGCCAAAATCGCGCAAGAACCCGACCTCGCCGGCTTTGCCACGCTTCAGGATTATGCCTCCGCCGGTTCCGCCGAGGCGTGGGAAGCCGATGCCGAGCTCGAACGGTTCGGCTTGGATCCAATGGCACAGCCTGGCACTTTATCTGGTGGGCAAATTAGACGGGCTGCCTTGGCGCGGGCCTTTGCGGAACACCCCGACGTGTTGCTCTTGGACGAACCGACCAATCACCTCGATATTGAAATGATCGAAGCCCTTGAAGATCGTCTACTCAAGTTTCGAGGGGCGGCGCTCATCGTAAGCCATGACCGACACTTCTTAGAGCAGGTGAGCACAACGACGCTGTGGTTGCGTAACCGAAAAGTGCTCAAATCGCCGGAAGGTTACAAAGCATTCGACGCATGGGCCGAAAAAATTGAAGCCGCAGATGAAAAACAGCTCGCCCGGTTGCAAACGAAGCTCAAAGCCGAGCACCATTGGCTCGCGCGCGGAGTGACCGGACGGCGCCGGCGCAATATGGGACGGCTGACAAAGCTAAAAACGATGCGGGCCGAACAAGCTCGCCAGCGATCCGCTCTTGCCGCTTCAGGTGCGTCGGCCGAGCTGAGTGTGGAAACCGGAGCATCGCAAGCGCGCAAAGTGTTGGAGGCCCGCAAGCTGTCCAAGACCTATGGCGACCTCACACTGCTGAAGGATTTTTCGCTTCGTATCGTTCGCGGCGACCGGATTGGATTGGTTGGTCCGAATGGTTCTGGAAAGACAACGCTTATTAAGCTGCTTTTGGGCGTCGTTGAGCCCGATTCAGGCAGCGTGAAGCGAAACCCATCGCTCAAGATCAGCTATCTCGATCAAGCTCGCGACCGCCTCAAACCTGATGATACGCTTTGGGATGCTTTAACGCCAGCAGGCGGCGACTCCGTAACGGTTCTAGGCAGGACCCGGCATGTTGCATCTTATGCTGCAGACTTTCTGTTTGGATCCGAACAATTGCGACAACCGGTGGCGGCCCTATCCGGTGGCGAGCGCAATCGCTTGACGCTCGCCATGGCCTTCACTCAACCAGCAGACTTGCTGGTCCTGGATGAACCGACAAATGATCTCGATATGCAGACGCTCGACCTTCTGGAGGAACTCCTTCTGAATTATGAGGGCACTCTATTGCTGGTTAGCCATGATCGGGCCTTCTTGGATGCCACCGTTACGTCATGCTTGGTGGCTTCCGGTGATGGCGAGTGGATCGAAACCGCCGGCGGTTGGAGCGATGCTCAATCGCAATTGCCAAAACCGAGTGCCAACGCTCGAAGTCAGAAGACATCCACCCCGAAACGAGCAGACAAATCCAAATCGACATCGTCCGCCCAAAAGAAGCTATCCTTCAAAGATACCCACCGGCTGAAAGAAGTGGAACAAGCGATACCGCAATTGGAATCAGAGATTGCTGCGCGCGAAACGGCTTTGGCCGATCCGGAGTTGTATCAAAAAGATCCTGACCGTTTCACTGCGTTGACGGAGGAATTGACCGATCTGCGGGCCAAACTTGAAACTGCAGAAACAGATTGGCTCGACATAGAAGCGCGACGAGAAGCGCTCGAAACTTCGTCCGACTGAGCCCGTTCCAGACCTTAAGCAGACTGGCCATTGCGACCGGTTAATGTACGAGTAAGTCTGGTTTTCGGGAGCTTTGCATGACCCTCAAACGCGCACTTATCGCCGCCTTGCTACTTGCCGCTTGTGAAACCAATCCGGCGCCGGCGCCGGTTTCGGTGCCGGAAGAGCAAGCCAATATGCCGTCTCCCCCTGTTGCTCCGGAAGAACAGCCTATTGGTATCTCGCCGATCGCACCGGAGGAAAGTGCGGAGATGGACGGATCAGAATTGGGTAGCAGCCGCGGCATTTCTCCGCCGCCTGTGCCGAGCACACCGGTGACCGGGACCATTGAAGTGCCTGCACCGCGAGCGACCGAGTCTTTTCAAGCCGATTCAAATGGCTGTACCAAACTGCGCGCGGCCGGATATGACGGGTTCACCTGTGTCAGTCTTTTTTACGGCACCAACCGCGCGCCGACGACCTATCAAGGTCCAATCCGCTCACGCCGCCAGGACATCGCGACAGATGAGGGAGATCTGTTTTCCATTCGCCCGGATCGACGCAAGAATTGCGAGCCAAATTCACGTGACTACTCGGAAACGCGGGACAGCACACGTGTCTGTCATCTCGGCGAGGTGGTGATCAGCATACCGGACACACGACGTCGTCTCCTTCAGGCCGGTGGAGGCGCTTTTGACGCGGCACGTTCGGGAGAAGCGCTAAGCCTGAATGAGCTTCGGAAAGAATTCGCGTTGCTTGACCACACATCTTACGATTCTGACCAAGCAGCATTCGCGACAAGAGTGCAGCAGATCATCCGCAACAGTGCGCCTGATGATCGACACGCTTTTGTTTACATTCACGGCTTCAATGTCCCATTTCGAAATGCGGCCTTCCGAACGGCGCAGCTGAAATATGACATGCAGATCGATGCACCTGTCTTCTTCTTTTCGTGGCCTTCGAATGGCAGCTTACTGGACTATCTCAGCGATCAAGAAGATGCAGATCTCAGCGTTGATGCGCTCGCTAGATATCTCCGCTTTGTTCATGAGACCGTCCGCGCTGGTGATCCTGAAATGAAGCTGCACATCGTCGCGCACAGCATGGGCACTCGGGTCACGTCGCAAGCTTTGGCGCGCTTGAGCGACTTTGAAGATGCTCCTGACTTTGGCCACATTGTCTTCGCTGCGGGGGATCTAGACTCAAATTTGTTCGAAGAGTGGATGGGCGCTGCGGCAAGGGTCTACCAAGGTGTAACACTGTACACATCAAACCAGGACGCCGCCATCGGGTTCAGCGGAACGCTTCGCAACTTGTCGAACAATTTGAAATTTTGGGGCGAGCCCAATGACGACATCAAACTGCGTATTGGGTTTTACAAGGACTCTGGCCAACCCGCTGCCTTTGACATGCGAGACGCACAAGACCGCAATATTGTCAGAACGATTGATGTTTCGGAAGCTGCAAGGAAGAGCTCCTTCCTGTTCAGTGTAAAGCATTCAACCTATGCTGAGTCCCGCATCATCACCGATGATATTCGTTGCTTGTTTGAGCACCCCTACTCATTGCCGGATGAGCGCAACGGACAGTTCCGAAAGCTAACGACAGAACTGCACTGGGCCTATTGGCCAGATTTACCGAACAACACATCGATCTGCCCAGAGTTAAGCTTCGACTGATCTCAGCAAGTCTTTCTTAAGGCGCGCCTCATACTCTCTGCGATGAAACCGTGAAGGAGTGAGCGCCATGGCACTTTCTCGAAGCCTTTCATTTTCGATCGCTGCGCTTGCGCTGAGTGGGGTCGCGTTTGCGGAGTCGCACGCATCGCCACCGGCAGCAGATTCCCATAAAGACGCCCTGCCGAACACGTATCAGTTTGGAACGGCTTTTGAAGTCGTTGAAACGTCGGACGCCGCGAATTGTCGCCTGCAATGCGATACGGACGTGCGTTGCGATGCCTGGTCATATTTGCCAGCCACGGTGAACGGCCCGGAACGCTGCGAAGTCAAATTCTCCGTCGGCAAGTCGACTTACTATCCAGGTGCTGTTTCCGGAATCTCGGCACGCTATCGCGTCACGCCAATCGATATGACAGCCGAAAACGAACTCAGCGGCGGAACAAACGCCTTGCCATCGCAACCGACGGCCAAGCGTGACACGTGGGCGATTGATTTGTTCCAAGATCCCGGTCCGGCACCTCGTGTCTATCGCGGGAACGAATTGGCGGGTCCAGCCAATATTCTCACGCCGCCCGAAGACGGGGAAACATCTCCGCTCCTCCCGACGCTACGTCGCGACTAAGTCGGCCGCACAGGGCCGCGACTTTTTCCACGCGTCATGCGCCTTTTTGGCGGACGCCCGGAGGTCGGTCGATTTGGCTTTTTTGGAACGGACGCGGCAATCAGCTTCATGCGCTCGTGGGACGTTAGCTGTCGCCATTGGCCTTCTTCGAGATCACCCAGACTGAGCGGCCCAATCCGAACCCGATGCAGATCAACCACTTTGAGGTCGACCAAGTCGCACATGCGCCGGATCTGACGCTTGCGACCTTCGCGCAGTACAAAGCGCAACACTTTGTCACTTTCCTGGGTGACAATCGCGGATTTCAAACGGCGACCATCCATGCTCATGCCATTGCGGAGCAGGGTCAGTTTTCCGGCCGTGATCTTGCCCTGAACCTCAACCACATATTCCTTGTCCAGCGTATGCTGCGGGCCAATAATTGCTTTCGCTAACACACCATCATCGGACAGCAGTAAAAGGCCTCGACTGTCTTGATCGAGCCGCCCCAAAGGCGCTAGCCGTTCATCCTTATGAGGCCCTATCTCGTCGCGCGCGGCGCGCTTTTTGGTCAACAGCCTCACGGCGGGAATTTGATCGCCTTCTGGCTGAGCCGATACATACCCAACAGGCTTGTTGAGCACGGCTGTGAACCGAGTCGCAATCGCCTCAGCCGCTTGCTCGGTTAGAGTGAGGGTCTGGCCAGGTTCGATTTTATGCCCGGGCTGCTCAACGCGGACGTCATCGACCACAACGCCGCCGGCTTCGATCAGCGCTTCTGCTTCTCGGCGAGAACACAAGCCAAGCTCGGCCATCCATTTGTTCAAACGGATCGGGCTATTCCCTTTGTAAACGTGCGTAACAGACATGAGCGCCGTGTTGCGCCGCTCTCGTCCTCACGTCAATCCACAGCTGCGGTGAGCAAAGGATAGTTCATCGCAACGTCGCACCGGCTGTAGTCACCGCCATGCGCTGTCATCACGCCCATATCGTGCTCAAAGCCGAGCTTTTCATAGAGGTGTATGGCGGCGGCGCACTTGCGATTTGTCAGCAAATAGAGCTCCTTCATCTCCATCCGCTTCGCCTCCGCCAAAACATGAGCAAGCAATTTCTCACCAATTTTGAGGCCGCGAGCACTTTCGAGAACCCCCATTTTGGTTAGCTCAAAAGCGCCATCTCCCTTCGGCATCAGTGCACATGTTCCGACAATGCCGAGCGCTGGCGTGCTGATGAAATAGACTTGGCCGCCTTTGTCGACAATTTCGGCTCTTGGATGGTTCAAGATCCTTCGATCTGCCTCCTCAAGAGCGAACATATCATTGATCCACTCCTCATTGATGTCCCTGAAAAGGTAAGCGAGCTCATCCGTGAATTCGAGAATTTCAACCATGCCTTCTATCCTTCTAAGATAACCACCTTCCGCCAAGCCGTCTTCGATACGCCCAATCATCTCGAGAAAGGACTCCATATCCTCACCGAGAAGCGAGTGCGCGGCTTTCGAAACGCCGGGCCAAACCGATGTTTTCTGCCGTAAGACTTTGGTTTGGCCGCTTGCGCTCAACGAAAGGCGTTTCTGACGACGATCTCCGGGATCGATTTCTGTGCTGACCAAATCAGCTTCAATCATTGTGTTCGCCGTTCGCGTTACCGAGGGTTGACTCACTCCGAGGCGATCGGCCGCCTCGCCCACCGTCAAGGGGCCATAGCGATCCAAGGCTGCAAGGAGTGGGAACTGCGCCGGCTGGCATCCATCTCCATAAGCATCGTGAACCTGGCTGGCTTCGGCCTGCAAACGCTCTGCAAGGCGTTTCAATCGGCTTGCCAATGCCAAAACACCGAGCTCGTCCAACAAATCACTCATCACGAAACCTCATTACATAACGTTATATATAACACGCTATGTAAATACTCGAAATGGCAAAAGGTCAAGCCACCTTGCCGGACGTCTCTGCCGAACTGGTTGGGCTAGTCTTCGGTTTTTGTGGCTTCTTCGAGAGCGTCGCCGACATTCTCAATGTCTTGGCCAACGCCTTGGATCGTATTGCACGCCGCGAGTACCGGCAGCATAAACAGAAGAGCAAAAAACGCTTTCATTAGTGTCTCCAAATGCAAAACGCAGGGAGTTTGCGCCCCGCCAATTCGACAATCTATGCGCGCAGATCAGTCCGGACAAGCCGGTAGATCAGGTCCACCCGCCAGTTCGCCTGCGGCGGAATCACACTCCTCCGTTTGGACGTCGGCCTGCACCTCTTCAGCGATGTCTGAAATGCCGCGGCCGAGTTGTCCCAAATCTTCGCCGACACCGCCGACAGTGGCGCACCCTGAGAGAAGGATAAAGCTCGATAAAAGTATTGCTCGCATGATCGTCGCGCTCCGTTTTTCTTGCAGTACGACGGAGCGGTGGGTTTGCACAAGCCTGTTTCCTTCTCGACCGACTCCCTGCTAAAGCAAGGCGCATGAAAGCCGCGATAATTGTTTTTCCAGGATCGAATTGCGATCGAGACGCCCAGGTTGCTTTGCGCGACATTGCCGGTGAGGAACCGACCATGGTTTGGCACAAGGATGCGTCCTTGCCCGAAGATACAGACTTGGTCCTTGTTCCCGGCGGTTTCTCCTATGGCGACTATCTTAGATGTGGTGCGATGGCGGCCAACTCTCCAATCATTTCGGACTTGAAAGCGCATGCTGATCGCGGCGGATTTGTGCTTGGCATTTGCAATGGATTTCAAGTTCTCTGCGAAACTGGGTTGCTGCCTGGCGCGCTCATTCGCAATGCCGGTTTGGATTTTGTGTGTCGCCCGCAATCGCTGCACATTGAGCAACACAATTCGGCGTTCACACAGGCCTATGGCGCAGCGGAAGACATCAACCTGCCTGTGGCGCATCATGACGGAAATTATGTTGCCGACACCGACACGCTCGATCGCTTAGAGCATGAGGGTCGGGTCGTTTTCACATATGTCGGCAATCCCAATGGATCGGCGCGCAACATCGCTGGAATCGCCAGTGAAAATGGTCGTGTCCTCGGAATGATGCCACATCCTGAACGGGCGATTGGGGGCCATGAAGGAGGTGTCGACGGGCGCGCTCTATTTGAAAGTTTGCTCGCAGCGACATAGGTTGGTCGCAAGCGCCGCGAACGGCGAAAAAACAATAGGAGGATATCGACCATGCGCGCATTGCGAGTCAGCGGAGCGATTGTTGCGATTGCCGGGCTTTGCCTGCCTGGCGCGACAGCTCAGTCAGCAGAATTTGACCGGACCGATTATAGCGAGATGGACGTCTGGCTGTGCCATCCGGACAAAGCCGACGATGCCTGCACCATTGATCTGACGACCACCGCGATCAATGCCGATGGTTCAACCGAGATTCTGCCATTCGAAGCCGCGACCGATCCCGCTTTTGATTGCTTCTACATCTATCCAACGGTTTCATTTGACGTCACACCAAACAGTGACCTCGAGCCAGGCATTGAAGAGCTCAACGTCATCGCCAATCAGTTTGCGCGTTATGGTTCCACCTGCCGGCTGTTTGCGCCGGTCTATCGACAGGCAACCCTGGTCTCAATTCGGGAACGCGTTACCACAGGCGCGTCGAGCGAAAACACCGAAATGCGGTATGCCGACGTCATCGACAGTTGGAATCATTATCTCGAAAACCACAATGACGGACGCGGCATCGCACTGATCGGCCACAGCCAAGGTGCGTCTATGATCTTTGAAATGCTGCAAAAAGACCTCATCGCCTCTGACGCCGCGGATCAGCTGATTTCGATCCAGGCGATTGGCAGCCCGGCACATGTAGACGAGAACGAGACGTTCGAAGGCGTACCCATGTGCACGTCAACGAACCAAACCGGCTGTATCATCAATTATATGAGCTTCAAGGCCGTGCAGGAGCCACCGGTCACCAGCTTTTTCGGTCGTATCAATGCAAACAATGACCGCGCGATGTGCGTCAATCCTGCGGCGCTTTCGGGGGATGGCGCGCTCCACGCCTACATGCCGCGGCAATCGCTCGGCCAATTTCGCGACAATGATTATGGTGTCAAAGTCGACACGCCGTTTGTAACCTTGCCCGGCTTTGCCAGCGGCACTTGCCGCACCAATGCCACGCATGATTGGCTCGCCATTGATACCGTCAGCGACACCGCAGATATCCGCGCGGGAAAACTGGGAGGTGAAGTGATTGTCGAGGGTGCAGAGCTCGCGGATTGGGGCCTACACCTGATCGACATGAATGTTGCCATCGGCAATCTCATCGAAATTACCGAGCAACAGGCCGAAACTTGGCTGGCCACTCAAGAGGGCGATGCCGGCTAAAGCCGCGCGGCCAATGCGGCATGACCATCGACCATGCGCTTGACCTCATCGGGGCGAATTTCGAGCGAATAATCATCCATGTCGCCTGAGCCCCCTAACACAATGCTGCTCTTGCGCGGGAACATATAGATTGTGCCGCCATTCAAGGACGTGGCGTAGCCATAATTAATCTCTGGCTGTGGCAACAACAGGCTAAGCTGGCCCCGAACAGGGATCAGATCTTCGTCGCCAAACAGGGCCGCAGCGCCAAGGCCTGTACAGTTGACGATGGTTCGCTGGCTCAACCGATTCACGTCGCTATCGGTTTCGAACCGCCGACTGACAAGTTTTCCGCCGGCCGCAAAAAAGTCCATCAGCAGCGCGCGGAGATAGATGTCCGGATCAATCATCAGCGTGTAATACGCACTCCAGGCTGGATAGCCGAAAGGCCCCCAGCCGGTTTGGTCCTTGCGCAGCCCCGGATAGAGCGCATCGCCGCCTGGCAGCGGACGTGGCTCAGAGGGCGGACTTTGCCGCAATTGATGATGACGGATCCAGAACACGCCATAATTTGGATCATTGGCAAAGGTCTGAAACCGCAGAAACGACACGCGCGAGGTTTGATCGAGCAGCGACTGAAACCCGGGCGTGATCTTGTCACGATCGACCAAAGTGGTCGGATACCAAAGCGCTCCGGCGATGTTTGACGTTGTGTCCGGTGGGGCCGCTTCGGCATAAATGGTGACTTCGGCGCCAGCTTTTTGCAGAACACGCGCGGTGGTGAGGCCCATCACGCCGGCGCCGAGCACGGCGATTTCAGACCGGCCGGTCTGCTGGGCCATTTCTGCTGCGATTTCAGAACAGCCCCAGGACAGTGATACGCCGCCGCCGCCATGACCATAATTGTGGATGATGGTGCGCCGACCCTGGCGCTCTGCCTCGAGTCGAAATCCGGTACGGCGATAAGGTCGCAATCCGACAATGGTGCGCACAACTCGGTCCATGCTGGATTTCACCGGGGCGAAGGGGCCACCAATTTCGGGTGGGGTTTGGGCGGCAGCAGGCGCTCCGATCAAACCAGCAGCGGCCCCTGCGCCGGCGCCCGCCAAAAAATCGCGTCGCTTCATATCCTCGCCTCCTCACTCGCTCTGTGTCTGGCGTGACGTGGAGTTTGGGCAGAAGCAAGGCGGCGCGTGTGAGCCTTGCAACAAAGATCACGCGGTGCTCGGATTTTACGCGATTACGTCTGATCCAAGGTTTGCCCGATTGGCCACTGGCGAATCCCTCGCGGGCACGCTAAATGCCGCGCATGACTGACACATCCGCGATGATCGCAGCACTCACAGCTGAGCAAGACGAAGCCGACGCCCAGGGCCATGGGATCAATGCGGAGGAGTGGCAACGCCTGATCACACGGCTCAATCGCAAACCCAATCTGGTCGAGCTCGGCATCTATTCGGTGATGTGGTCAGAGCATTGCTCTTACAAATCCTCGCGCCGGCATTTGTCGAAATTCCCGACCAAGAACGCGCATGTCATTCAAGGGCCAGGTGAGAATGCGGGCGTCATCGATATTGGCGATGGCCAGGCCGCAATCTTCAAAATGGAGAGCCACAACCACCCCTCCTACATTGAGCCCTATCAAGGCGCCGCGACCGGTGTTGGCGGTATTTTGAGGGATGTCTTCACCATGGGCGCGCGACCGATCGCATTGGTCAATGCGCTGCGGTTTGGTGATCCGAGCCATCCTAAGACACGCAGCCTTGTGGCCGGCGTCGTCGCAGGCATTGGCGGTTACGGCAATTGTGTCGGCGTGCCGACCGTGGCCGGTGAAACCCAGTTCGACAGCGGCTATAATGGCAACATCCTCGTCAATGCGATGGCGGTCGGCCTCGCGGACCAAGACAAGATTTTCTATGCGCGTGGCGCGACGCCGGGCAATCCGATCTTCTATGTCGGCTCCAAGACGGGGCGCGACGGCATTCATGGCGCGACCATGGCCTCGGCGGAGTTTTCAGAGGGTGAAGAAGACAACCGCCCCACGGTGCAAGTCGGAGATCCGTTCACCGAAAAGCTGTTGATCGAAGCCTGTCTGGAATTGATGGCGACCGATGCGATCCAGGCCATCCAAGACATGGGCGCGGCGGGCCTAACTTCTTCGTCCGTGGAAATGGCGGACAAGGGCGGCATCGGCATTGAGATGGATCTCGACAAAGTCCCGCAACGCGAGACCGGCATGAGCGCCTATGAGATCATGCTATCGGAAAGCCAAGAGCGTATGTTGATGGTGCTGAAGCCCGGCAAAGAGCCACTCGCCAAGTCGATCTTCGACAAATACGACCTCGACGCAGAAGTCATCGGCATGACCACCGATACGGGACACATGGTGTTGACCCAATTTGGCGAGGTGGTGTGCGACATCCCGGTGCCACCACTCGCCGAAGATGCACCGAATTATGATCGCCCCTGGAGTGAGCCGACGCCGCGCGCACCCCTAGACGTGAGCCAACATCCAGAGCCAGAAGATTATGGCGAGGTGCTGTTGAAGCTAATGTCCTCGCCGGACATGGCCTCCAAGCGCTGGATCTGGGAGCAGTATGATCGCCATGTCATGGGCGACACCGTGGACAGTTCACAAAGCCAGGGCAATGCCGCGATTGTCCGCATTCACGGCACGAACAAAGCGCTCGCCATCACGTCAGATTGCAATCCGCACTACGTCGCCGCCGATCCGTATGAAGGCGGCAAACAAGTCGTTGCGGAAGCCTATCGCAACCTTTCAGCCGTTGGCGCCAAGCCCATCGCCATCACCGACAATCTCAATTTCGGGAATCCAGAGCGCCCGGCGGTAATGGGTCAGATCGTCAAAGCGATTGAGGGCATGGCAGAAGCCTGTCGAGTGCTCGACTTCCCGGTCGTGTCCGGCAATGTCAGCCTCTATAATGAGACCGATGGCGTCGGCATTCCACCCACTCCCGTCGTCGGCGGCGTCGGCTTGATCGAAGATGTCAGCAAGGTCGCGACCCTAAAAGGCGCACAGCCTGGCGATGTGCTGATCCTAATCGGCGAGACACAAGGGCATATGGGCGCAAGCCTTTATGCGCGTGAGGTTTTGGGCCTAAAGGGCGAAGACGCAGGCCCGCCACCGCCGGTGGATCTGGAGACGGAGAAACGCAATGCGGACTTTGTGCGCGAACTGATTGAGCAGGGCTTGGTCAACGCAGTGCACGATGTCAGCGAGGGCGGGATCGCATGTGCCGCCGCTGAAATGGCGTTGGCGAGTGGGGAGCATGTTCACCTAATGGGAGGCTCCGAAAACGCCCTGCAATTTTGCTTCGGAGAGAGTCAGGGTATTATGTTGTGCGCTGTCTCAACCGAAAAGATGCACCAAATTTGGGACCTCGCCACCGCTGAGAACTTGTCCGCGATGCATGTGGGCGAATTCTCCACGGAAGCTTTTGAGGAAGGACCAGGTGTGTTCATCACATTTGAAGACTTGGAGAAAGGGAACATTATCCCGCTCTCCCGTCTGCGCGAAGCACATGAGGGTTGGCTGCCAAACTATATGAGCGCGGTGGACTAAAACCGGTAGCTCAATCCCAGCTGTAAGACCGGGTAGAGCTCGTAATCCTCGATCTCTTCCTCGATTTCCAGGATTTCGTTTTCCAGTGCGGCCTGAAGCAGCGGATCGTCTGACAGCGTGCCGCCCACAGCGTCGAGCGTGACATCGCCGGACCCAAACAGCGCCGCGCCGGCCATCACGCTAAACCCCCAATGACCGCGACCCTGAAAGGTCGTATCAAAGCCAAGCCCAGCAAATGGCGCGATGTCTTCAAACGCGACATCGCCTTCCAAACGGCCGTATTCTTCTGGCGTGAAGATCACGCCGCCAATCTCGATCGGTACCGTAGAGCTGGCGGTCAAACCGATTGATTTGTCACCCGACATTGCGCCGCCGCTGACGAAGAAGCTTCCGCCAAATGGGTGCACATCGACAAACGCGCCGAGGCCCGAAATATCCAACTCACCGTCATAGGTGATGTCATCCACATCAATGTCTTCGTCAAAGGCAAGATAGTTCGCGCCTGCGCGGAGCTGCAATCGGTCATTCAGACGGATCTGACCTTCGACCGTGCCACCCGCTGTTCCAACACCGCCACTCAAAGCAAAATTGCCTTCTGCCATCGCGGTGCCACTCATGGCGGCTGAGACCAAAACCAAAGCAGCCATTCTGGACGTGCTGATCATGAGATATCCCCCTCTCACTACCGGCGCAAAATAATTGGTCGGCGTGAAACAAGAATGAAATCTGATTGTTCGATTTTTCAGATTTCGCAAAGCGTTTGCCTACCAAGACATTGGGGTTGGCCGGCGCAAAAGCGTGTTTGGAAAATTTTCAAAAAAAATTGACGTTGCCGTCATCCAGTTTCGAAGACTGTACGTAATGAACTTCAGAGAGCACGCTCTCAACCGCGTCGGCGCAGAACCGAAACGTTTCCTCCCTCCCTAGTTTCGACACTGCCGACGCGGTCTTTTTTTCAGATCAGATCCGGAATTTTGTGTTCTTCCGCCATGTATTCGGTGGACCGCATCTCGTGCAGCCGACTGGCTGTTCGTTGAAACTCGAAGCTGCCCGTCCCGTGTACATAGAGTTGTTCTGGTTCCGTCGCCGCACTCGCCACAAGCTTTACGCGCGACTCGTAAAGCGCATCAATCAACGCCACAAACCGCGCTGCCTCATTTCGATTTTCTGGAGATAGCCGCGGAATGTCCTCCAGGATCAAAGTGTGAAAGGTCGCGGCGAGCGTGAGATAGTCTCGCGCACCCAGCGGGCGCGCACACAGCTCCTCAAAAGTGAACCGCGCCACTCCGGCGGCTTCTCTCGGTACGTTCAGCGTTCGCCCTTGAACCGACAGCTCGCAACTTTGCGGTTCGGCGCCCAAGGTCAGGCGTTCAAATGCCCGATCCAAAGCGGCTTCTGCCGGGCTAATATGCCAGACCGGTGCTTCGCTTAATCGCTCGAGGCGGTAGTCGCGATTCGCTGCCAATTCTAGCACGTCACATTTGGTCTTCAGCAAATCGATAAACGGGGTGAAAAGCTCGCGATTGAGACCATTCTTGTAGAGATCGTCGGGTGGACGATTTGATGTCGCGACCACAGTGACGCGAAGTTCGAACAAGTGCTCGAACAGGCGCGACAAAATCATTGCATCGGCGATCTGGGTGACCTGAAACTCATCGAAGCAAAGCACGCGGATACCGTCGGCAAGCTCCTTTGCAACCGGCGGAATCGGATCGCTGACATCACTGCGCGCCCGGGCTTTCGTAAGCTTGTCATGCACCCGACCCATGAATTCATGGAAATGAACCCGCCACGCCGGAAGCGGCGAGAGCGCGTAAAAGGAATCCATCAACATGGATTTTCCGCGTCCCACGCCGCCCCACATATACAGGCCGCGAACCGGTTGGGGTTTGCGGAACCAGCCGCCTTTCGGTGCGCCGGCCAAACGCTGCAGCAAATCATCGAGCGCTGCGGCCGCTTCGATCTGTGCTGGATCATGCTGCAGCTGACCGGTTTCGATGCGATGTTCAAGACGCCCCGTGACTGTGTCCACTACATCGCCCCGCTGAAAAAGGCGGACATTTGCTCGGAAAACCGGCTCAAGGCGCGGGGTTCGACCAGAATGGTTGCCAAGATACCGGTCAGGGCACCGCCAAGATGGGCTTCGTGGCCGATGGTTTTGTTTTCTCGCTGCGCCAAAATGGCCGATCCGACAATGAACAAGAAGCCGATCACAACAGCCGGCATGAAGACCGGGATTGGAAAGATCATCAGCGGCTCGAATGGCTCGATAAGGATAAAGCTCAACACAACGCCTGACGTCGCACCGGATGCACCGAGCGCGCGATAATCAGGCTTTTGTAGATTCTCGATCACCGACCAAGCGCTGCCACCCAGAAGCGCAGCGAAATAGACAATGATGAAGCCAAACGTTCCGAGCAGCTGCTCAACGATACTGCCGAAAAACAACAGCACGTACATGTTCACGGCGAGATGGATGAACCCGCCATGCAGGAAACCGCTGGTCAGCAATCTATGATATTCGCGGTTTTCCCGGACCGACCCGACATGGAGCAGGTTTTCTTCAACAAAGTCGCGGTTCGCAAGCGAGTACACAAAGAAGGCCGTGTTCGCCACGATGAGCAAAAGGGTCACCGGGAAATTGGTCGAGAGAAGCCCGGTCACGATGGGTAAAGCTCCGGGCGTCGATCGCGGAAAAAGCCCCAAGCAGCGCGGTCTTTTGTGATCGCGTCGAGATCGAATTTTGCGGTGATGATGCCTGTCTCCTCGCGCCCCAATTCGGCAACAACGTCTCCGGCCGGGCCAGCAATGAAGCTGGTGCCATAGAAGACTTGTCCGGCTTCGTCACCCACGCGATTGGCAGCGACAACCGGAATGACATTGCTCACCGCATGTCCCTGCATAGCACGGCGCCAGCGTGCCGCAGTGTCGAGGCTTGGATCCTGAGGTTCTGCCCCAATCGCCGTCGGATACACCAAAACATCCGCGCCCTGCAGCGCCATCGACCGCGCAGCTTCCGGGAACCATTGGTCCCAGCAAATGCCGACGCCGATTTTGCCCTTTTGCGTGTCCCAAACTTTGAATCCGGTATCGCCGGGACGGAAATAGTACTTTTCCTGATAGCCGGGTCCGTCGGGTATATGACTTTTGCGATAAACCCCCATCGGTTCGCCCGTCGCGTCAATCATCACCACGCTATTATAGTAATGCGGACCCTCCTTTTCGAAGATCGACACCGGTACAACCACATCAAGCTCTGCGGCGAGCTTCGCCAGTTGCACGACCGCGGGGTGCGTCTGCCAGGGCGCGGCCCGCGCAAAAGCCGTTTCATCCTGGGTTTTGCAGAAATAGCGGCCACAGAAGAGCTCTGGCGGCAGAACGACATCTGCGCCCTTCCCCGCTGCAACTCGAATATGGGCAGCGATCGCATCTATATTGGCCTGCACCTCATCGCCAAAGGAGTCCTGGATCGCTGCGACGGTCAGTGTCTGTGTCATTCCGCTCATGTCACTGCTACCGGTCCGATCTGAGGTATTTCCCGCGTCATACAATGCAGACTCCCCCCGCCGTGTAGTATGGCGGTTGCCGCGCAGCTGACAATCTCGCGATCTGGGAAAAGTGTGCTCAGCACCGCCGCCGCCTCATCGCTGAACACTGGCTCGTAGAAGGGCAGCATCACGGCACCGTTGATCAAAGTGAAATTCATGTGACTGGCGGGAAGGGTTTCGCCGTCATACCCGACAATCCGTCCGGGCGATGGCAGCGTGGTCACCTTAAGCCCTGACGCACGAAGGAGTGTTTCCGCGGCCATGAGCACCGCCGCTTGCGGGTCATCCACGCCCGACGGGCGCTGACACAGCACATGACCAGGCCCGACAAAGCGGGCGAGATTATCGATATGGCCATCTGTGTGATCGCCGATAAGCCCTTGATCGAGCCATACAATCTCATCGATGTCGAAAGCAGAATGGAGTGCCGCCTCGACCTCCGCTCCGGTCCAGCCTGAATTTCGGTTTGGATTGAGCAGGCACTGACGTGTGGTCAACAAGCGGCCGGCGCCATCAACATCAATCGCGCCGCCCTCCAGAACAAAGTCATGGGCGATGATTGGCAGACCGGCGCGCATCGCCATTGCGGCCGACGTTTCCGTATCGCCAGGCATGACGTATTTCCCACCCCACCCATTGAACCGAAAGGTCAGCGCGCGCGGCTCACCTGCCCCGTCAATCGCAACAATCGGACCGGTGTCTCGCAACCAGATGTCGCCGGTCGGGATGGCTTCAAAAGTGACATTGCCGTCCAAATCCGACAGGGTCGATTTGGCACTCTTCCGCGCGTCTTCAGATCCGCAGGCGATGCTCACAGGCTGGAACCGGGCCGCAGCCCGCACGAAAGCTGCAATCTCCAAACGCGCTTGATCGAACGCATCGCCCCATTCGTCTCGCAGGTGCGGCCAACCCACCCAAAGCGCAGCTTGAGGTGCCCATTCAGGCGGAACAGAGTGACAGTTCGCGATCATGAGCGCGGCCTTGCCACATCACGCCGCAAAGAAAAAGGGCGACCCTGTCTGGGCCGCCCTTCCGCAAAACATCTAAGCGTTCTGCCTAGAATTCGTAGCGAACGCCGAGGCGTACTTGCCAAAGCGATGCATCACCAACGCGAGACTGAGACTGAGTTGGCGGGAAGCCAGGCTCAACTAGGATGCCCCATTCATCGTTGATGAGGTTGGTTAGATTATCGACAACGACAAAGGCAGACGACCGATCGGCCGGACGCAGACCCGGGAATTCCTGCTCCAGGCGCAGGTCAACCTTGGTCCACCAATCGCCTTCTTCGCTGTTGCGCTCGCCGCCGGGGAAGAGAACTTCCACGTCATTGAAGAAGCCGAAATCGGCATCAAGCGTTGGGTCGAGGTCGATATCATCGCTTGTTATGACATTCGAGAAGGGCAGTCCCGAACGCGCGGTTGCGAAGACGGTCGCCGTTGTCAGATAGTCGCTGAAGAAGGCTTTCTCGTAATTGGCGAGCAAGGTGAAACGATGTTGAATATTGTAGTCAGACGTTGCCAAAGTTTGAGCCTGCGGATCAAACACGGCGCGGTTGTTGTAGTTTGAGAACGCAACCGCACTGGTCATCGGCTGAATTTCTTTGGAATCGTTCCAGGCATAACCAAACGCCCAATCGAAGCCATTGTCATAGTCTTTGGCCACGCTGAAAGAGATTGTGGTCGACTCATTGCCGTCGTCGGCATTGGCAAGAACGAATGCGCCTTCGCGAACACTGTCATATTCAGGGAAGCCAGCGGCACTCGTACCGACTTGCTCAAGATCTGCGCGCAAGATAATCGCTGAGTCTTGTGCCTCAGTGATCAGCAGGTCTGCATTGACGACATATTCGCCGCCCATGAAGCCGTCGACTGCAAGGTTCGGAATCCAGGTCGCGCCCAAGGCAATTTTCCATTCGGACGGGATCTTAAAGTCTGGATCAAGATAGTTGATCTCGAAGTTGGAGCCTTCGCCCAACTGCACGAGGTCAACCAGCCCTTGTGGAATACACCAACCGGGGCCCTCGACAGGCGCACTGTCTTCGCAGAGCGCATAATCAACGCTCGGGTCGAGGAGTGAGGTCGAGGCCGCCCCAAGAGCTTCCTCAACCGTCTGTGTGTTCGGGTCGATCGCAACGTTGTCTTCGCGGATTTCAATACCAATCTGGCTGCCTGCCACACCGAATTGAAGCACGTTATTGTTGTTGTAAGCGTTGGACACCCAAACGTTTGGATCACCACCGGAATACAGGCCGACACCACCACGAATCGTCAGATTGTCTGCCGCGTCGTAATTGAATGCCAAACGCGGTTGGAGAAGGCCTTCGCCGTCAAGGGTCTGACTGTTGGAGAAGCCATAATCCGCCACAAAGTCTGCATTTTCTGCCGGCTCGTCATCTGTCGACCAGAGATCATAGCGAAGACCGGCTGTGATCGACAATTTGTCATTCACCTGGAACTCATCCTGGATGAAGAAAGTGTCCGTGGCATAACCCCATACCGCCGCTGCTTCATCAGCAATAAGCGATGGTGCGTTGTTGTAGTCGACATTCTCCGCAAAACCGAGGCGGAAGGCATCAATCGCCGAAACGGTTGTGAACAGATCAGCTTCGCCCCGTTCGATCCGGCCGTCCATGTCGGTGTCGACCCATGTGTTGACGTCGTAAAGCGAGATGTTTTCGAAATCGATCTCCGTTTGATTGTTCGGAACGAAAACGTTGAACACATCAAACTCTTCACGCTCCCACCCAAAGGTGATCGAGTGGTTGTCCCACTGATAGAAGCCTTTGGCCGCGATCTGGAAGATGTCGTAACTTAGCTCGTTGCGTGACCGAGAGTCGTCGCCGCCAAGATAGATGTCCACATCGCCGGTTTCGAGCGTGATCTCACCAAAGTCAGTTCCGCCGACAGAGATTTGACGGTTTTTCAGCTCAACGTCACCAATCCGGAATTCAGTTGAGAAATTATCAGTCCAATCCGAGTACAACGCACCGACAAGCTGGTTCAGCTCAGCGCCACGCTCATACAAATGGTTGGCAAATTCGAACTCATCCGGATCGCCATCGGACTCGGTGATGTTGAAGCCATCATTGTAGTTGTAGGTGAAGCTCGCGCGGTGATTATTGTTGATGTTCCAATCCAATTTGACGAGCAGCTTTTCGTCTTCATTGTCGGCGCTTGAGGGGATGCCGCCTGGATCATACTGGTAGATGTTCTGGGCAATATCGAGGATTTCATCAATTTGCGCTTGCGTGAGGCCTTCAACTTCGTTGACCGCACCAGACCCTTCAACCCCACGATCAAATGTGTTCGTGCCCTCAAGCTTTTCATAAGCAACAGAGAAGAACAGCGTGTCCTGAATGATCGGACCAGAGACCTGCGCACCGTAGCGGATTTCGTCAAATGGTGTCAGCTGAACATCGTCGCCCTCGAGCGAGTCGCCGCGGAAATCGTCTGATGTGTAGTCATAGAAGAGCGAGCCAGAAAATTCATTCGTACCCGACTTGGTAACAGCGTTGATGTTACACGCGGTGAAACCGCCATACTCAACATCGAACGGCGCCAATTCGACAGCAACCTGTTCAATCGCATCGAAAGGGAACGGTTGGCGCTCGGTTGGGTAACCGTTTGAGTTCAGGCCGAAGCCATCATTCAGACGCACGCCATCCAATGTCAGCGAGTTGAAGCGAGGGTTCTTACCACCACACTGTACGGGGTTAATGTCGCCGCGGCTTTCGTCGACATAGACGCGTGGATCGATCCGCAAAATGTCAGCGATATTCCGGTTCGATGACGGCGCATTTTGCAAAACCTGAAGGTCGAACGTCGCATTTGGACCCGGCGCCGTCTGGATCGCATCTGCTGTGGTCGCCGTCACAACGATGGTTTCGAGGGTCCGCGCATCGTCGGCCGTCAGCGAAAAGCCGAGACGGGTCGTGTCGCCCAAGCCAAGCGCCACTTCTTCAACTGTCCGTCCCTGATAGCCATCAGCGGTGACCGTGACCGTATACCCATCACCAACTGGCAAAGAGCGGATCAAATACCCCCCCGTCGACGACGTCGTCGTTGATCGGGTCAGGCCCGTTGCCGAATTGGTCACTGTGACCAGCGCACCGCTAAGTGCTGTGCCATCTTCAGCGGCCACTGAACCGCTGACACCGGACGTTGTTACCTGAGCCTCAGCCGGAGCGACGATCGCTGCGGTAAATAGGGAGGCGGCTGCAACACCGGAAAGAAACTTCCAGTTGGACATGAGTATTCCCCTCGTATTGTCACTGTTTTTTGAGTGCGGTGCTCGAAGCGGTTAACCCCGAGCATCTAAGCGGCGATTACTGCCCTAGTACGACAGTAATGTAACAAGCCTGTGAGATGTTCATGACACCCGTCAGAGTCATGTCGACCATTGCAAATAGGCCACACATCGCGCACAGGATTTATTGTCTCCGAATCGGGTAGGATCGGAATATGTCATCCTTTTCGCTGCCGCGGGATACCTTGTCCCGGCTCGCGCTCGGCCTGATCGCCGGCCTTCTTCTGATCCGTCTTATCCTGGTTCTCGCATCGCCGTTTGAGCTTTACGCAGATGAGGCCCAATACTGGCGGTGGGGTCAGACCCTGGACTGGGGTTATTATTCGAAACCTCCGCTGGTCGCCTGGACGATCGCAATGTCGTCAAACCTGCTTGGTGACACCGAAGCCGGGGTCCGTCTGTTCGCGCCCATTCTCCATGCGGTGGCTGCGCTTGCCATTTGGGCCCTGGCGCGACGCATGATGGGGCCAGGGCCAGCCCTGATCGCAACCGCCGCCTATGTCTTCATGCCAGGAATCGTCCTGTCATCGACAATCATCTCGACAGACGGCGTGCTCTTTCCGTTCTGGTGCATCGCGCTCTACTTACTTTGGCGGCACCGTGAAAACGATGCAGGGTGGCCAGAAACCTTAGCCCTTGGTGCCGCCATTGGGCTCGGTTTCCTGGCCAAATATGCCGCCCTCTATTTTGTCATCGGGATCGCCCTGACCTCGCTCATCGACGCCCCGACCCGGCGCGCAATGCTGACGCGGAAAGGCATCGCCATCGCGGTTGTCGCAACAGCGCTGCTGGCCCCGCATTTGGCATGGAACGCGGCCAACTCTTTTCAAACCGTTGGGCATACGGTCGACAATGCAAATCTGGGTGGTGAGCTGTTTAACCTCGATCATTTGCCACAATTTCTTGGCGACCAGATGGGTGTGTTTGGACCTGTCAGCTTTCTCGGCCTGCTGGCCGGGTTGATGTTCATGCGGCGGGGTCGCGATCAAGAGACCGCCACGCGTGAAGACTGGCTGGCGTGTTTCATTGTCCCGGTTCTAGTGATTATTGCGATCCAGGCCGTCTTGTCCCGCGCGCATGCAAACTGGGCGGCCACGGCCTATCCGGCGGCTTGTATCTTTGTTGCCAGCGTCTTCAGTCGCGCCCAAACCGATCGGCGGTTGTGGATCGCCGTCATCATTTTGGTGCCGCTGGCCATTCAACTCGCGCCGGACCTCACAGCACCCGTAAAGCTCGGCCTTGGGTTTGGCGTTGGGGTCATTCTCGCCGCGGCCGGGTTTGGCTCCAATTGGCGTCCGATCGGCCTGTTCTGGTCTGGGGTCGGACTGCATGTCGCGCTGACGGCGTTTCTAGCGGTGATCTCGCTTGGACCGTCCCACTGGATCGGTGCTGTGGGCATGGACAATAGTTTCAAACGCACACGCGGTTGGGAAGATCTCGCCAATCAGCTGCTTCTAGAAGCGGAGCGTCAGCAACCTTCTGCCATCGTCGTCGATGAACGGGAAATCTGGCACGGCTTGGATTTCTACACCCACAACAAACGAGATGTCCCGCTGATCCTGTGGCGCTATCTGGAAACGCCGAAAAATTTCGCCGAACAGATACCGATGACCGATGCCATCGATGATCGCGTTCTGGTCGCCTCTTACCGGTCCAATCGCCGGCCGCAAATCCAGGGCGATTTCGCGACTTGGACGCCGCTTGGCGAAATCGGCGTTGATCTTGGGCGGCGCGGCAATGGCTGCCCTCTGAACCGAATTCTTCACTTGTATCTGGTCAGTGATTATGTGCAGAGGCCACGAGATGCCGCCTGGTTTGAGACCTATCGTGATCAGCATATTGATCGCCCACCCCCCTGCCCGCAGCTGCAAGACTAGTCTGGACGTGGTCGCGCGCCGCCCCAGATCTGAGCGAGAGGATCCATGTCCACGCTGAAAGCTATTCTTGGCCCGACCAATACCGGGAAAACGCATTATGCGCTCGAACGCATGATGGGGCACGGTACCGGCATGATCGGCCTGCCGCTCCGCTTGTTGGCGCGAGAAGTCTATGATCGCGTGGTGAACGCGAAAGGCGCCCGCGCGGTGGCGCTGATCACCGGTGAAGAACGCATCGTCCCGGACGCGCCGCGCTATTGGATCTGCACCGTCGAAGCGATGCCGCAGGATCAGCAGGTCGACTGCCTGGTCGTCGATGAGATCCAATTGGCCGAACATGAGGACCGCGGACACGTCTTCACAGACCGCATTTTGCATGCGCGCGGCGTGCATGAAACCTTGCTGCTTGGCGCGGAAACCATGCGCGAGCCGTTGCGGCAGCTGGATTTCGATATCGATACTGATGTTCGCGAGCGGTTTTCGGAACTCAGCTATGCCGGTCCGAGGAAAATCACAAAGCTTCCAAAACGCACCGCCATTGTCGCGTTCAGCGCCGATCAAGTCTATGCGATCGCCGAAGTGTTGCGGCGCCAAAAAGGCGGCAGCGCCGTTGTCATGGGCGGCCTTAGCCCGCGCACCCGCAACGCACAAGTTGCACTCTATCAAAGCGGTGAAGTGGACTATCTCGTCGCCACTGACGCAATCGGCATGGGCCTCAATCTTGATGTGGATCAGATCGCGTTCGCTGGACGCACCAAGTTCGATGGTCGCCGCCACCGCGCCCTAAGCCCGTCGGAGTGCGGACAGATCGCTGGTCGCGCGGGCCGGTTTAGAGATGATGGTGCATTTGGCGAAACCGGCGATTGTCCGCCTTTTGAGCCGGAACTCGTTCATGCGATTGAAGAGCACAGATATGAGTCCGTCGCCGAGCTGCAGTGGCGCAATAGCGACCTGGATTACCGATCCATCCGTACACTGATTGCGAGCTTGGCCTACAAGTCCAACCACCCCGTTCTGAGACAGGATGTCCACGGCTTAGATGAATGGATCCTGCGCCGAATGGCCGAGGATGCGAGCGTCGGTCCAGACGTCCGCGGCGTTCAAAACGTCAAGCGCCTTTGGGACCTGGCACGACTGCCAGATTTCAGAAAGGCAGGTCATGAGGGTCATGGCCGGTTGATTTTGGGGCTCGCAGAAACCCTCGCAAATCCCGATGCCAGACTTGGTGACGCGGGAATGGAGAAGCGGATTGCCGAGCTTGATAATGTCCACGGAGACATCTCGACGCTGCAGCAAAGACTGGCGATGATCCGGACCTGGACCTATGCCGCATTCCGTCCAGATTGGCTCGAACACCCTACAGTTTGGCAAGAAAAGACGCGACAGGTTGAAGACCGCCTGTCAGATGCGCTACACGACGCGCTAACACAGCGCTTTGTCGACCGTCGAACAACCGCATTGATGGCCGGTCTCAAAAGGGAAGACGTCTTGACCACTGAGCTATCTGACACGGGCGATGTCGTGATTGAAGGGCATGCCGTTGGCCGCCTGGTTGGCCTGGCCTTCGTTCCCGATACCATGGCCTCAACCCTGGAAGGACGAACGGTTCGCAACGCGGCACTGACCGCCTTGGTGCCCGTGATTGCCGACCGCCTCAAATCAATCGCCGGCGCGCCCGAAACGGCGTTTTCGATCAACACCTCAGCGGAAATCATTTGGCAGGATGCGCCGGTGGCGCGGCTGGTCGCCGGTCCCCATTGGCTGGCGCCCTCAGCAGACCTGATCGGCGGTGATGGCGCAGAAACGCACCAGCAAGACGCGGCGCGCAATCGTCTGAACGAATGGCTTGGCTCAGAAATCCAAAAACGACTTCCAACCCATTTCAAGCTCAAATTCCTCCCCGACCAAAGCCCACTCGAAGGCCTGGCTCGCGGCCTCGCTTTTCGCCTCTTAGAGTCCGGCGCTGCAGCGGATTTGCGCGATGAAGATCGCGCTCTGCATCCGGGGCCTGAAGACCGGGTGAAATTGAAAGAAGCCGGCATCCGTTCCGGGCGTATCGCGGCACACATTCCAGATGCGCAAAAGCCTGCTGGGCAAAGGCTGATCGCAATCTTGCACGCCTTGTCAGATGGCCGTGTTCGAGCGGTCGCACCCGAAGGCGCGGGCAGTTTCGAATTGGATGGTACATGGCCCGACGAAGACCTCGCCGCCCAAGGCTATTTGCGGTTTGGAAAGCGCGCAGTCCGCGCTGATCTGGCGGAGCGGCTCGGCTGGGAATTGTCGAAACGGCGTAAGGAAGCCGGCCAATCGCAATTTGAAGTGCCACCTGACCTCGCTTCGATTGTGTCGTGTCCTCTCGACGATTTTGGCGCCATTCTAAAAGGCTTTGGGGTTGTGCCCGCGGCCCGAGATGGCGAAAGCGGCAGCGTGACACATTGGCGCTTCCAATCACGGGCTCGGCTCGAAGAACAACGCCAACAAAAAACCAATCGGCAGAAAGCACAGAACGGATCCGGTCCAACCAAAGCGCGGTCTGGAAAGCCCCCGCACAAACGTGGTAAACCGCAGCAACGTCATCGCGGTCCGGCGCGCTCCACCGAGCGCAAGCCTGATCCAAACAGCCCGTTTGCCGCGCTTGCCGCTTTGCTGCCGCCAGAACCTGAAAAACCAGCTGGAAAACCGAACAAGAAGAAACGTCGCAAATCTGGCAAATCAAAACCGAAATCTCAGGACATGCAGGTCGTGGCGGAAAGCCCCCCGGACACGGTGACTGGATCCGGATCTGAACCGAGTTCAATACCCCCAGCTTCCCAAACAGATACCCCTTCTGTGCCGGAGCAAGCCGGGGATAAGCCGAACGCCAATTCGACGGATGCCTGAGCTTTCTGACGAGGATACATTGCGTATCGACATCTGGCTTTGGCGCGCTCGTTTTTTTCGAACACGCGCCTTAGCGAGCGATCATGTCGCACGCCGTGGCGTGCGGATCACGCGGAATGGCCACACTCGGAAAACCGACAAACCAGGCACGCGTATCACCTGCGGAGACGTGTTGTTGTTTAAGCGACAACCGGACCCCGATATGATTGAAATTGTTGAGCTTGGCACCCGCCGCGGACCGGCTACAGAAGCTGCAGGCCTTTACAGACGGATTGACAACCACACATAGGAACAATGGCGAATTTCTTATCCAAACTGTTTGGTGCGAACCGAACACCTCCACCGGAACGAGGCATCGATCCGTATGAAGCGGCAGCCGCACTGCTTGTCGAAGCCGCTTTGGTTGATGGCATTTATGCAAATCTCGAAAGCGACATGATCGCCGAAATCCTTGTGACCAGCTTGGATATGGATGCGGCGGATGCCGACGCCGCGCTCGAAAAAGGCGAAGCGCTGGCTGAGAAGGCGACGGACGCGCACGCCCTCACCCGGCATGTGAAGGCCTTAGACGAGACCAATCGCGCCCGCGTCATTGAAAGCCTGTATCGCGTTTCTTTTGCAGATGGCGAAACCTGCAAGTTTGAAGAGGCCTTTATCCGGCATGTGGCCAGTCTTTTGCACGTTGATGACGTAACGCGCGCACATGCCAGGCGCCGCGCAGAAAGCAAATAGGGTAGACGTTAATGCCAATTGACAATCGCGACTTGGCCCGCCATTTGCCCAACCAGTAAACGATCCAGAGGAATTGAATGACGTACATCGTGATGGATGCCTGCATCCGCTGCAAGTATATGGATTGTGTTGAAGTGTGTCCGGTCGACTGCTTCTATGAGGGCGAGAACATGCTCGTCATCCACCCCGACGAATGCATCGACTGTGGTGTCTGTGAGCCAGAATGCCCGGTCGAAGCGATCAAACCTGATACAGAGGACGAGCCGGATGCGAAGTGGCTCAAAATCAACACCGATTATGCGAAAGTGTGGCCGAACATTACGCGCATGAAGGACCCACCAGAAGATCGCGAAGCGTTTGCGGACCAGACCGGAAAGCTCGAAAAGTTTTTCAGCCCAAAACCCGGCGACGGCGACGCATAGACGCAGCGCTGAAGGTGAGAGTTGAGTAATCGGTAACAATCTGTTATAAAAGCAGATCAGATCAGATTCCAACAGCCATGCCATAAATTGTCGCTACACCCTGAAGCGGCGGTCTTGCATCGGCTTTTTTGCGTAGAGAGGTGTCCTAAAATGGCGAAATCTAAAACGACGGACAAACTGGACTTCGAAACCGGTCAGAAGATTGTCTATCCTGCGCATGGCGTCGGAACAATCACCAGCATCGACCAGCAACAGGTCGCGGGTATGACGCTCGAAGTTTACGTCGTTTCTTTCGATCAGGACAAGATGATCTTGCGCGTTCCAACCAATCGCGCAATCGCATCGGGCATGAGAGCCCTTGCTGGCTCGAAGCTGGTTGAAGACGCGCTGAAAACACTTGGCGGTAAAGCGCGCATCAAGCGGACCATGTGGTCTCGCCGGGCGCAAGAGTATGAGGCAAAGATCAATTCTGGCGACTTGATCTCTATCGCTGAAGTGGTTCGCGACCTGCACCGTATGGAAGATCAGCCAGAGCAGTCCTATTCAGAACGCCAGCTCTATGAGAGCGCACTCGATCGTATGGCCCGCGAATTGGCGGCCGTCGAAAGCATTGACCATGAATCAGCTATGGATCGGTTGGCAAAGTCCCTGGCAAAAAAGAAGGCCGCCGCCTGAAAGGCGGATAGCGAAGACTAGAATTAGGATTAGGCCCGCAGGTGATGCGGGCCTTTTTCTGTTTCACCTACGCTGGTTACAAAGGCGGTAGCGTGTAGACACGGCGTGCCGTGCCGGAAAACATCGCGTCTTTTTCGTCTTCCGAATAAGCGGACGCGATCTTCTTCAACCCATTCCACAAAACACCATAACCGATCGACCAACGATCCACCGGAAAGTTGCTTTCGAACATGCAACGCGACGGACCAAAGCAAGCGATCATATGATGATACCAAGCGGCTTGCGCCTCGACGAATCTATCTGAGTTTGGCGGCACCTCGTCCGTGTCCCAGCCAAATCCATTGTCGGGCATCGCCATGCCACCGAGCTTGGCATAGACATTCGAACATTCTGCAATCGCGGCAACGTCGTCTTTCCAGGCTTCAAAGATCTCTGCGCGCTTGCCCGCAAAACGACCGACACCGAGCGGTGAGCCAAAATGGTCGAGAATGATTGTTGTGTCGGGAACCGCTTTGGCCAGTTCCAAAAAGTCCCGGTTCTGGTGATGGTAATGCCACGTATCATACGTCAGGCCGCGCTCACCCAAACGCGCCACGCCCGCCTGAAAGGCTGAATCTAAATATTGCCCCTCACGCCCACGGGGTTTGATCCGCAACGCATCCGGTTCTGGATCCCAGGCGCCTGCATGGCGGATACCTCGAAACAAGCCGTTGCTGGCATCTATGTGCGCATCAAGAACAGCGTCCAGCTCGTTGCTGGTAAGATCGGCATGTCCGATGATCGCGGCAATGGTCGCGTCACCGGCGGCCTCGGCGGACGCTTTGGCGGCTCGTGTCACAAACCGCGTTTCGCCGACTGGTGCGAACGCATCCGGTGCGTCCCGGTCATAGCTTGCGCCGCACTCCATAAAGACCGTTTGAACGATTTTGTGCCCGCTTCCCGTATCTTTGTGTAAATCGGATAACGAGTAAAACAGCTGTGGCCCTTCCCACAAATGATGGTGCGGATCGACGATTTCTCGATCTGGATCCAAGGCGTCTTCTTGTACCTGATTTAGCCAGGTATCATTGTCGAACATGATGATTTTCCTCCACAAAACAGCAAAGCGAAATCACCGCGGGAGAGCAAGGCTTAGATCATTTTGTTTTTTTTCAAGAGTCGGAGTGATCCAATTGGTCAATGCACGCGTAAGTTCTGTAAACACACTCGCAAATGCGAAGGGGAGAAGCAGCGTGAGCCTTGCCCAATCTGGAGGAAATGCGGACCGCCAATTTGTGCGCCGCGCGATGAGAGCCCCGATGCTCGAGGCCGACCATGAAATGCATTTGGCCAAACGCTGGCGGGAGCATCAAGATGAACGCGCTCTTCATGAATTGACCACCGCTTACATGCGCCTCGTCATTTCTATGGCCTCTAAGTTTCGACACTATGGCCTGCCCCTGTCGGATCTCGTGCAGGAAGGAAATGTCGGCTTGATGCAAGCAGCGGCACGTTTTGAGCCGTCACGCGAAGTTCGCTTCTCAACCTACGCCTCTTGGTGGATCCGCTCTTCAATCCAGGACTTTGTCCTTCGCAATTGGTCAATCGTTCGAACTGGAACGACAGCCGCACAAAAGTCACTGTTTTTCAATTTGCGTCGCCTCCGCGCCAAAATTGACGATACCGGCGACGCAGTAATGACGTCGACGAACCGGAAATGGGTGGCCGAACATCTCGGCGTTCCTGAGCGCGATGTTGCAGCTATGGCATCTCGCTTGTCGGCCTCCGATCGCTCGCTCAACGCACCCTTGGCCACTGACGCAGATGCGCAATGGCAAGATTTGCTGCCAGACGAGTCCGATACACCCGATCAACGTGTTGAATATGAACATGACCAAGCTCGCCGCAAAGAGTGGATCGCTGAAGCGCTAAAATCTCTCAATGATCGCGAAACAATGATCATTCTCGAACGCCGGCTGACTGACGACACCGTGACATTGGAAGTGCTTGGTCGGCGGCTCGGTATCTCCAAAGAACGTGTCCGGCAGATCGAACATCAAGCACTCGGTAAGCTCCGGAAAGCGCTGACAGGCATCGTTGGTGAAGCCGATCTGTACAGCCTGATCCCAGAGGATCGGTAGGCATAGAATTTTTCTATAGATTATGCATCGCCACATCTTGCGGCGATCGTTTTCCTTCCCAAATCTAAGACAGATGGTTGCCGCTGAGCGGGACCTGACAAAGCCTCCGCAGCCAATCGGACTGGGGAGATTGCCAATGTATCTGCCTTTGAAAGGGGATGGAAATTGAACTTCGACACGTATACCGAACGCGCTCAATCGGTCTTGCAAGCCGCACAAACACAAGCGCTCGCGCAAAGTCACCAACACTTCTTACCGGAACACATCCTTAAGGCGATGCTGGAGGATCGCGACCAGCTCGCTGCGAACCTCATTCGCGCCGCGGGAGGCCAGCCCGAAATGGTGGCGCAACGGGTGGATGACGCGCTCCGCGCAGCGCCGGCGGTGACAGGTGGTCAGCAAGGTCTCCGGCTCGATCAACAAACGGCGAAATTATTTGCTGACGCCGAGGCGGGCGCAAAAGCCGCTGGCGACAGCTTTGTCACCGTCGAACGATTGCTGATCGCCATGGCAGGTCTGACGTCCAGCAAGTCCGGAGAGACCTTGCGCGATGCAGGTGCTGATCAGGCTCAGCTCGAGGCCGCCGTTGCGCAATTGAGGCAAGGTCGGACGGCCGACACCGCCAATGCAGAAGAAGGCTATGAGGCGCTCAAAAAATATGCCCGAGACCTGACCGCCGATGCGCGGTCTGGCAAGCTAGATCCTGTGATCGGGCGGGATGAAGAGATCCGCCGCGCCATTCAAGTTCTGTCGCGCCGGACCAAGAACAATCCCGTTCTCATCGGCGAACCCGGCGTGGGCAAAACGGCGATCGCTGAGGGATTGGCCCTGAGGATTGTCGATGGCGATGTCCCCGAAAGTTTGCGGGATAAGCGCCTTTTGGCACTCGATATGGGCGCTTTGATCGCCGGCGCGAAATTTCGGGGAGAGTTCGAAGAGCGACTCAAAGCTGTGCTCAAAGAAGTTGAACAATCTGAAGGCGGTATCGTTCTGTTTATCGACGAAATGCACACGCTGGTAGGCGCCGGCAAGACCGACGGCGCGATGGACGCCTCAAACCTGATAAAGCCAGCACTCGCGCGTGGCGAACTGCACTGTTTGGGTGCGACAACCCTCGACGAGTATCGCAAATATGTCGAAGGAGACGCAGCGCTCGCACGACGGTTCATGGCTGTTTACATCGAGGAGCCGACTGTCGAAGATACAATCTCAATTCTACGCGGTCTCAAAGGTCGATACGAAGCGCACCACGGAGTCCGCGTCGCGGACAGCGCAATCGTGTCTGCAGCAACCTTGTCCAATCGCTATATCACCGATCGATTTCTGCCAGACAAAGCGATCGATCTGATGGATGAAGCGGCATCACGACTTCGGATGCAGGTCGATTCGAAACCGGAAGCACTCGATGAGATCGATCGGCGGCTCTTGCAGCTAAAAATCGAAGCCGAAGCCCTGAAGAAGGAAAAAGATGATGCGTCAAAAGATCGACTCAAAACGATAGAATCCGAAATCAAGGATCTGCAGACCCAGTCGGACGAACTAACCACCGCTTGGGCTGCAGAGAAAGATAAGCTGAAGGGCGCTGCATCTGCCAAAGAAGAGCTGGACCGGGCATTTGCCGATATGGCAGAAGCACAACGCGTAGGCGATCTTTCAAAGGCCTCGGAACTGAAATATGCGACCATTCCCAACCTCGAATCTCGGATTGCGGAAATCGAAACACGGGCGAATGGTACTGGCGATTCCGACGGTCTAATTTCTGAAGTGGTTCGTCCCGACCACATTGCGGGGGTGGTTTCGAAGTGGACAGGCATTCCCGTCGATAAGATGCTCGAAGGTGAACGTGAAAAGCTACTGCGCATGGAGGAGACGCTTCGTGGTCGAGTGGTGGGGCAGGACGATGCATTGGCAGCGGTTTCCAATGCCGTTCGGAGGGCACGCGCGGGTCTTCAAGATCCAAACCGCCCTATAGGATCTTTCCTTTTCGTGGGACCCACCGGTGTCGGCAAAACCGAGCTCACCAAGGCCTTGGCCGAATTCATGTTTGAAGATGACAGCGCGGTTTTGCGGCTGGATATGTCGGAGTTTCAGGAAAAACATTCCGTTGCGCGGTTAATCGGGGCACCCCCTGGATATGTTGGCTACGATGAAGGTGGCGTACTGACAGAAGCAGTTCGACGCAGACCTTATCAGGTGGTGCTGTTCGATGAGGTCGAAAAAGCCCATCCAGACCTGTTTAACGCATTGCTACAGGTGCTCGATGACGGGCGTTTGACCGATGGTCAGGGTCGCACTGTGGACTTCAAGAATACAGTCATCATCATGACCTCGAATCTCGGCTCAGACGCGCTTGCGAGCGGTGATGAGGGCGCGTTAAGCGAAGCGCAGCGCGAGGCTGTGACCGGTGCCATCCAGGCGCATTTCCGACCAGAATTCATAAATAGGATTGACGAGATCGTCTTCTTCAAACGATTGGGCCGTGGTGAAATCGACTATATTGTAGATATCCAAGCAGGTCGTCTTGCGAAACTCCTGAGCGATCGAAAAATGGACATCGAGCTTACGGAGGCTGCTCGTCACTGGCTCGCCGAAAAGGGATACGACCCTGTCTATGGCGCGCGTCCACTTAAGCGCGTAATCCAGAAAGAACTACAAGATCCTCTCGCGCGTCTTTTGCTGGAGGGCCGGATCCATGACGGTGACACCATCCAAGTTGGCGTGGAGGGGTCGAGTCTCAGCATCAACGGTGTTCCGAATGATATCGCAAAGGGCGCCACAGCATTGCATTAGTGCAAGGCTTGCACTTGACGATAGCAGCAATGTTGCACCGCAATGCATTTTATGTTGCGGCGCAACAGATTCAGAATAGGTTCCGTGGTGCCAGCAAAATGCTGGCGCCAAAAAGGAAAACTACAATGAAAATTGCAGCACTAGGTTCCTGCCTGGCCTTTGCCGTTGCGGGCATTATCCTCCCAACCGCAGCACATGCCGATCAAACCGTGACCACAGAAATTGCGTTTGACCGGACACAACTTGAAACCGCGCAAGGCGCTCGGACTGTCTATTCAGAGATCCGCCGCCAAGCGAGAAGCGCTTGCAAAGTCCAAAAGGTTGGCTACAGCGCGATCGCAGCCACGGATTTCAATTGTATGGCGGATCTCGTCGACCAAGCCGTCGGCAAAATCAATGCGCCAGAACTCAGCGCATTGCACGACTCCGCTATGACCGGTCAGGTCTTCGCTCAGAACTGAGCCTAACGAACGACTGACCTAATACACCATTTGGTAAACCCGACGTCCACGGCGTCGGGTTTATTCAATTGCGAAGATCGCACCCCACAATCTTCAGGTCTAAGGTGTTGCGGTGCGCAAATCGGGCTCCGCTGACGTACCCGCAACCAAGACCACATCATCTGCCGGCTGACTCTGCAAGCGGACGGCGTCAATCTGATTTCGATGTATTTCAAACGCGTCAAACACCTCAGGCGCCATTTTCAATTTGCGTCCCGTCGGAAGTTTGAGTCGCATTGCATTGACCGCACGGCCATTCACATGAACTTCGTAATGTAAGTGAGGTCCAGTCGACGCTCCCGTGGATCCAACATACCCAATCACGTCGCCTTGGCGCACGCGTTTCCCTGAGCGAATCCCTCTTCCATATCGTGAGAGGTGAGCATAAGCGGTTTTGTATCCGTTTGCGTGACGGAGCCTGATATAGTTTCCGTACCCACCATATCGACTCGCACGCTCTACAACACCATGACCGGCAGCATAAACAGGTGTGCCGGTTGGCGCCGCGAAATCCGTGCCCTTGTGCAAGCGCGTATAGCCGCTGATTGGGTGACGGCGTTTGCCAAAATGGGACGACAATCTCGCCCCATTAATAGGTGTTTTCATAAGGAACCGCGTCGCGCTGTCGCCGTTGTGCTCGAAATAATCAGTCACACCGTCATCCGGCGTGGTAAATCGATAAAAGCCTTTATCGATTACAGGTCCAGATAGGGCAGCATAGTGAACTTCACCACGCTGAATTTCCACGCCGCGTTCATCAACATAGGAATCATAAACCATTTCAAAGCGGTCACCAGGATGAACTTCGCGCTGAAAGTCGACATCATATGAGAACACACTGGCAAAATCGACGACTTGTTGGTCACCAGCCCCCAACTTTCGAGCATCATGGTAAAGGCTGGTCGACACGGTCCCAACGATTTGTTTTTGCACAGCTCGCAATTTTGATTTCAGTTCAACCGGATGGAACCCGCCATCTGCCAATCGTTTCGATATGAGGCGTCGGCCCGGTTCGATATCGATGGTCAGAGCGGTGAGCTGTGCGCCATCCAAATGCGCGGACACAGACAAACCCGCCTGGGTCTTGCGCGCATCCAAATATCCCGCGTTTACTAGGCTAAGCAACGCTTGGTTCGCTGCCGCCCGTTCTAAGCCTAGACGGTCCATCATTCCAGACAGGGTTTCGCGTCGCTTCAGTTTGTCGTCAATCCGCTGCAATGGCGGCGCTGCGCCATAATCTTCTGGCATGTACACAATACTGGCCAAAGGAGGTGCGATGGGTTCTTCAACGACGTCAATTTGTTCATTCAGCTGGAGATGTCTGAGAGTCATTGCCGTGGCCAGGCAAACGCTGGCAATTGCGAGCAATCCGAACAGGCTGCGTGCGCCTTTTGACGTCTTAGAATTGGAACTCATTCATCACTCCTTGGCGAGCATTCTGCCCGTATGCCTCGAAAAGTACTAACAGCGTTAATTATCCTGTATCAGAAACTTACCGACAGACGATTTAAATTCACGTTGGAATTGCATGCAAGAAACAGGCAGTTCGCGCGTGAGCACAGAAAGTGTTGATTGAGAAAAGTTTGACCAAAGCCCGTTCACACCTTCCACGGCCCATCGTCTGGATGGGAGTCGCCATCGGAATTGTGATGGTTGCGTTCGGTCTCGCCTGGATCCTGAGAGGGCCGTTGGCGAGTTTTGCATTGTCGCGGTACTGCGCTGGGCTAGACCTTCAATGTCAATTGGACATTCATTCTATTTCGTTTGGATCGATCGAGGCGAATAAGGTGCAGATCGGCCCCGATGGAGAGCCGCCTGCTCTCGAGATCGGTTCAGTCGTCGCAAAGCTTAGCTGGCAGGGACTAACTCCCTTCGCGACCCGGGTTGCTATCAACGAGCCGGTTCTAGAAATTGGTTATGACGGCACCGCAATTGACTTAAAAGGACTGGGCCGTTTGCGCGGTGATGGAGGCGCCAGCCCTGCCCCCGAACTTGATATCACCGACGGGGCATTGCGTATCAACACACCGGCGGGCGAACTGACGGGCTTGTTCAAAGCGCAAGGCATTTGGCCGCAAAATTTGGCCGCTGAAATACACGTCGCACCGACGGAACTGGAAACTAGGCAGGGGCGATTATCTCTCGAAGCGGGTCGATTGGAACTCCAGTCAAAGGATGATGTCGTATTTGGTGAAGCAGAACTGCAAATTGCGACGCTGGCGTTTGGAGCGACGCGATTAGAAAACCTCCTCTTCTCAGCCAGTCGCGCCGATTCCTCTATCGAAAATGTAAGATGGTCGATCATTGCAGACCAGCTTGAACGAAGAGATCAAAGCGTTTCCATGTTCAACGCCTCCGGAATCATTGCCCCTAATATGGATGCAACGTCCGACTCGCCGATTTGGCAGCTTTTGCAGAACATTCAGGGCGCGGGCGATACAGCAAAGCTCAACGTCGGCAATGCAAGCGCTGAGGCAACCGCCTTCATTTTTGACCTCTCCAGGAAGACCGACTCGGAGGTGCAAATCTCAGCCGAACTCGGTCTCCTTGAAGTCAGTGGTTCGCTCGGTGGCGCAAGCGATCTCGTCTTCATTTACGAGGGTGAGCTCGATCCATCACGGGGTCAGATAGAAGGTGATGGCGAGCTGATTTTGAACGACGCCAAGCTCTCAGCGGAAATCCTTGATCCTCTGTCCCATTCTCCTGCCGGTATTGGCCCATTGGCAAAGCATGGTGAGCGTTTATCCCAAACCCTTCGCGAGGCTACATCGGCGTTTTCGTCACGCGTAAAGTATCGTCTCGATGCCGACTGGTCTGGCGATTGGCAGGTTCTGGTCACATCGACAGCAGACCTCTTTGGAGACAATGGCACGAACCTCACCCTATCGCCTGGGCTTTCAGGTGCTGTCCTTTCAGCGACGCCGAATGATTTAAGACTAAGTGGGATTGCGAGCCTCCGTGGCGGCGACGGACCGGAATTGACCGCAGATCTCAAATCGTTGAGTTTCGATGGGGAAAACTTCCAACTCAGCGCAGGTGGAATCGAGCTCAACCCCTGGACGGTGGACGGCACGACAATTTCGGCCAAACTTAATCGAGGGTCGCTGCGTCGCCTCGACGGCACGGTTTCGACAGAGCTGCTTGGCGAAGTTACGTTCGACGGCGACGCGTTCGGTTGGCGGCTCAACGACGCCCGCATTTTTGGAGGCGTGGACGCGCGCACAAGCGAGGCTGGCCTCCGCGTGCAAATGCTCGAGTCTGACTGCTTGGGATTGGCACTGAGCTCTGCCGATAGGTCCGATACATTGAGCATCGGCTCGGTTTCGACAGCACTGTGCCCATTGGAAGGACGCTTGCTTGACCGTACAGGCGCAACTGGCAGAGGGGAGCTTCGACTGGGCGATATCGAAATTCCGTTTTCTGGGCTAAACTTGGCCGGTACGGCGTCGCTGCCGGATGTCAAAATCGACTGGCAGTCTGGCCGCGAACTGGGGCTTAGCCTTGTCGCCCCAACAGCCGAGCTGGATATGCGGATTGCCGGGCGCAGCCTGCTGATCAATGCGCAAGCACCGTCATTGGGCATCCAACTTGGCGAACAGACCCGCTTTAATGCCACCCTTGAGAATACGCTTTTGTCTGGGGCGTTGATCCCCGCGGATGTCGTGGTGCCGTCACTGTCTTTCAATGGCACGCTAAGAGATGGCAAGTTCGACGGCACGGCGATCGCTGATGAAGCCGTGGTCAAAGATGCACGACCAGACCCCCTTTTCGAGCCTGTAAGAGCGAATGTTCGGGCTAATTTTCAGAATTCTGACCTCACCGGAGAAGCCGATTTGGCGCTCGATGGTGACGGATATCGCGTCGGTGAAGCCGGTTTGGAACTCAACCTTGTTACACTTACAGGTGACGCCAACATCCGGAGTGATCGCCTCGAATTTGTGCCTGGTGGATTTCAACCGACACGCTTATCAGAACGCGTCAGAGGGTTACTTACGAATGCCAGCGGCGCACTCACAGCGAAAGCCAATTTGAATCTCGACGGTGGCGCGCTGTCAGGCAGTGGCACCGTCGAAATCCTCGATCTGGGGTTCGATACGCTGCGAGTGGGTCGAGTGACTGGCGTCGAGGGCGCTTTGGTATTTGACGATTTGCTTAAACTCACGACGCCCCCAGGCCAAACCGTAACGATCGAAAGCATTGAACCCGGCTTACTTCTAAAGAAGGGCGACATCCGATTCCAGCTGAAGGAGAATGGGGAAGCGCGACTGGAACAAGCGCGCTGGCCTTTCGCTGGCGGTAACTTGGTGGTTCAACCGGTCAGTTGGACGATTGCTGGGCAGCGCGACGCCGTGATTGTGAGCGCCGAAGCGATCGAGTTGAGTGGATTAATTGAGGAATTGGCGCTTCCTGATTTAGATGCGGACGGTACGGTAAGCGGCCTTGTGCCAATCACATTTGAAGGCGGCAATGTGCTGGTTCAGCACGCGCTTCTAACCGCGGACGAGCGTGGCGGTTTCATTCGCTATATCGGTCAGTCTGTTTCCGAAGTTCAAACTCAGGACGTTCGGGTTGATTCAGCTTTTCAAGCCTTGCGCGATTTTCGTTTTTCAGTGCTAGAGCTTGGAATTGACGGAAATCTTATCGGCGATTTGCTGCTGCGGGTTAAGCTGCTTGGCTTTAATCCCGACGTTCTTGGCGGTGCCGAATTCAGCTTCAACATTACGATCGATAGCCGATTTGTTGATTTGATCCAGTCTGGACGACGCGCGCTCGGCACGGAATGGCTTGCTCGAGCTACGCTTGCGAATCCATCAACAGATGAGTCTGATGAGGCGGAATGACTTTGATGTCCGTCCATGACCTGCTATTCAAACCCCATTCAGCCACAACCAAGCATAGTTTGGTCAGATTGGAGCCCGAACCGATGTTACGCGTTGTCCTCTTTGTGGCGATCCTTGGACCGACTATAGCCGCTTGCACGCCGACCGTGCGCCTCGAAGCGCCTACGGAGCCTATTGAGATCAATCTCAACGTCACCATCAACCAGGAAGTCCGTATCAAGCTCGATCGCGAAGTCGAAGAGCTCATCGCGGACAATCCCGACCTGTTTTAGGTTCAGGAGCAAGCAATGACCCATCTGATCAAAGTCGCATGCCTCAGTATCGCAATGATCGTAGCAAACGTGCTGGCGAGCCCGATAGCCCAAGCGGGTGATCCACAAATCGATGCGGCTGTCTCAGAAGGTTTGATTGGTGAACGCATTGACGGCTATCTTGGCGCGGTTGCCAGCGATGTTGAGCCTACGTTGATGCGCAAAATGAATGATATCAATAATCAGCGACGCGCGCTCTACGCTCAGCTCGCTGAACAGACCAATACAACCACAGCGCAAGTTGCGCGCATCACCGGTGAAAAGCAAATCGCTAAAGCACCTCCAGGAACCCATGTGATGACTGAGAACGGCGGTTGGACACGGAAGTAGACTGTGCCATATCTTAGTCATGAACACGTCCATTCCCTTAGCTCTGTCGGCCATTTGCGCCTTAGCTTTAACCACCGCAGGCCTCGTTTGGATGTGGGGTGAACTGGGCGTACACATGACCATGCATGGCTGGATCGCTTATGCATTGGGAGGATTTGGCAGCCTCGCCCTGGCAAGTGGCTTGTTCTTTCTCACTTTCAAAAGCGCGCGTGAAGGTTATGACGACCTAGATCGCCCAGAAGATATGTCGGATAAGGGACGCCGAGGCTAACCGAATCGGCTACAGTTCGGGCAAGCAGAGAAGGACACTGTCATGCTCGAATCGTCCCGTCTTGCGGCGTACATCGCGTCCCGCATTTGCCATGACCTCATCTCGCCCGTCGCGTCGGTAAATTCAGCGCTTGAATTGCTGAATGATCCCAACGACTCCGATATGAAAGCAGAGGCTGAGCAACTATTAAACAATGGTGCAGAAGCGGCAGCAGCTCGTATACAATTATTGCGATACGCGTTTGGCTCCGCCGGCTTATCAGATTCCGCAGCGGATCGCCATGAGGTGAAATCCATCGTCGACGGCTTTATGAACTCACATAAAGCGGACGTGGAGTGGAGCATAGAAACTGATGATTTCAGCTGCGGTCATGCCCGTGTGTTGATGAATTTGGTAATCTTGGCGGTTGGAAGCGTTCCCCGCGGCGGTATCATTTCGCTTCGAGTTTTCAACGACCAGAGCGGGGTGACGGTCAACGCGACAGCGACGGGTCCACGTGCAAAGGTGAGCGATTACACCATTTCAACGCTTAAGGACGAAGAACCCGAAGAAGGCTGGTCGGCACGAACCATTCAGCCGCTTTTCACAAAAATGGTGATTGATGATCTGTCCGGTCGCCTTGCTTACAGCCTCGGAGAGGACAGCGTCACTTATACGGCGAGCGCGCTGCGCAGCCAGGGTTAACCGCACATTAGCACATTAAGAGTGATAAATCAGAGGTCGCTTGCTCCTTGAACCGGTAAGGGTGCTTTCTCATGAAACATTGCTTGGTTGTTGATGATTCCCGCGTGGTTCGCACGGTGGCGCGCCGAATTGTTGAGGACATGGGCTTCTCTGTCTCGGAGGCCGGCGATGGCGCGAACGCACTTGATCTCTGCCGAGCACAATTGCCGGACGCGATTTTGCTCGACTGGAACATGCCCGTAATGAACGGCCTTGACTTTCTGATGGCCCTGCGTCGAATCCAAGGCGGAGAGCGACCTGTCGTCATCTTCTGCACCAATGAGAATGACCCGGAACATATTGGTCAAGCTATTCGTGCTGGCGCAAATGAGTACATCATGAAGCCGTTTGACGCGGACATCGTTCGTAGCAAGTTCGGCGAAGTCGGTCTCGTCTGAAGACTTTCTTAACAAACTTCCTTCTTTTATTAGCGATCTATGGGGTGAACTGGGTCAGGATAGTCGAGTCAGCGATATGCAAGAAAGCACGTTTGAACGGATCTCTGACATTGCGTTGCGGGAAACCGGCCAGCAATTGTCACCATCAAAGGCGTATTTGATAGAAGCTCGCCTCGCGGCGATTTGCCGGCGGGAGAACCTGACAAATCTCGATGAATTGGCACACTGTCTTACCGCTCGCCCGAACCCCCGTTTTGAAGCGGAAATAGCGGCCGCTTTGACACCCAAGCTGACATCATTCTTTGGCGACAAAGAACAAATAGAACGCCTTTATACTCATGCTTTGCCCGAGCGTCTAAAAGCTTCCAAAACCGGCCGGCTGCGGGTCCTATGCTGCGGCGTCGGCACGGGACAGGAGGCTTACTCGCTGGCGATACGACTCAGCGAAATGCGCGACACGCCACTTGGCAAAGCAGAAATCGAGATTGTCGGTATCGACATCAGTCAGTCCTCGCTCGCGACAGCAGATTCTGGACTGTACAATCATTTTGAGATCCAAAAAGGACTATCCGTTCAGCGCATGATGGCGCATTTTACGCGCCTAGATTCCGGCGATTGGCAGGCGTCTCAATCGCTCCGCGATGCCGTTCGTTTTCGTCCGCACAATTTGCTCGAAGCGGCCGATGGACTCGGCTATTTCGATGTGATTTTCTGCCGTAACATTTTACCGTCCATGGGGCGCACAACACAACTCCAGATTATAGATCGTCTAAAGGCTCAATTGCTGCCGGAGGGTCTAATGTTCGTTGGTGAGAACGAAACGCTGATCGGCCTATGTGACGATATGGAACCATCCCGTTCGGTTCGGGGCGCTTATGTCCGCGGCGGCACCGACCAATCTGCTGAAATTGCCGTTGCCTAGCGCGCGTGATACGCAGCGCGAATGAAAATTGGATTTCTTCTCTTTCCAAATGTGACTCAGCTGGACATGACAGGACCACTGCAGGCCCTATCTCGTCTGCCAGACTCCGAAAGCCTGATTGTCGCGAAAACAATAGACCCTGTCTCGACAGACACCCCGCTTCAATTGGTCCCAACCCATACATTTGACGACGTCGACACGCTCGATATTTTGGTTGTGCCGGGTGGATTTGGCGTAACAGCTGCGTTGCGCGACGCCCACACGATGGCCTTCATCCGAAAGATGGGCGAGACCGCTACGTATGTGACGTCGGTTTGTACTGGCGCGCTCTTGCTCGGAGGCGCTGGTTTGTTGAACGGACGCAAGGCCACCACACATTGGGCCTACACAGATTTGTTGGCGCTTTGCGGCGCAAAGTTCACACCTGGCAGAGTCGTGAGAGACGGAAATGTGTTTACTGGCGGGGGCGTCACGGCCGGGATTGATTTTGCCTTCGCCCTCATCAAAGACATCGCCGGTCAACAAACTGCTGAAGCCATTCAACTCGGCATAGAGTACAATCCCGACCCACCGATAAAATCTGGCCATCCGGACCTGGCCCACCCGAAGCTGCTTGAAGCGATGACCTTGCGATATGCGGAACCACGAGACGCCAGCAGATCCGCCCTTGAAGACGCACTGGGTTAAGCCAATTATCCGAAGGCATAGATTGGGGCATAAGCCGGCATGAAACACGAACTGGATCTTACTCGGCGTGCCACTATGGACGCACTGCCACGTAACCTTGCAGGCTTATCAATTGAAGCCCTCCAAGCCGAAGTCGAGGCTCTGGGAGTTGATCCCAAGAGTGCCAGGATGCGCGCGCGTCAACTGCGACGCTGGCTGCATCATTTCGGTGTGACCGATTTTGCTGGCATGACCGATATCAGCAAAGGCCTCCGTGCAGATCTCTCAGAACGTTGTTCTTTGAACCGTCCAGGCATAGCGGAGCATAAAGTCTCAGTAGACGGGACGCAGAAATGGCTAATTCAATTTCAACCGGGCGTCGAAGGTGAGTGCGTGTTCATTCCAGCCGTCGCCAAAAGCGGCGCACTCTGTGTGTCATCGCAGGTTGGCTGCACGCTGAACTGCACTTTCTGCCACACTGGCACACAGAAACTGGTCCGCAATTTGACGGCCCAGGAGATTGTCAGCCAAGTGTTGATCGCCCGCGATGGATTGGGCGAATGGCCCGCCACGGCTGAAGGTCGAGAGCTCGCCAATGTTGTTTTTATGGGCATGGGCGAACCTCTCTACAATCTCGATAATGTCACCGAAGCCATCGATACGCTGTCAGATGGTGAAGGCATTTCGATCGGCCGGCGCAGGATCACAGTGTCAACCGCTGGTGTTGCGCCGAAAATCCCAGAGCTTGGTGCGCGGACCGGTGCGATGCTGGCGATTTCGTTGCATGCTGTTCGTGATGATCTGCGCGACGAAATTGTTCCGATTAATCGCAAGTACGATTTGCAGACCTTGTTCGACGCGATCCGCGCCTATCCGGATTTAGGCAATGCGAAACGGGTCACTTTTGAGTATGTCATGTTGAAAGGCGTCAACGACAGCTTGGCGGAAGCGCGGGACTTAGTGAAGCTGCTGAAAGGCGTACCTTCAAAAATCAATTTAATACCATTCAATCCGTGGCCAGGTTCACAATATGAATGCTCAGATTGGGAAACCATCGAAGCCTTTGCCCGCATCTTGAAGCGGGCTGGCTTTGCCAGTCCCATACGGAAACCGCGGGGCAGAGACATTTTTGCGGCGTGCGGTCAGCTGCGCTCAGAAAGCAAGAAGGTCAGTGCCGCAGACAAGCGCCGCGCTCAACTAGCGGGTTAGGAAATAAATGCCGTATCGGTGGGCGCTTCGCCCTGCTCGCGTCGTATCAAAGACTGAATAAAGTCGATGTGGCTGCGCAACCGGAACAATTCGTCATTATAGGACGCTGGAACGTCGACTTCGCCAATCTCCATTTGCAAATTCCGGATATCGGCAAGCACACCTTGTCGTTCGTCATTTGTTTTCGCTGAAAAGCCACGTTGCTCCAATTCGTGCAGATCGTCGTACCAGACATAGATTTTGCGTCGGATACGCCAGCGATACACTGGCGGCGCCATTTGAACCAAGGGAATCAACACCGTCGCGAGCGGAATCAGGAACACCCAAGCGCGCTCTAGGAAATTTGCGACCGCAAACGGAAAAAACCGGCGCAGAAAGGTTGGACCATCCCGATAATAGCGCTCCGCTTCAGGAGAGAGCGGCAAATCGATCAGAGCGGGATCTGGAAACGCACCAGGACGCGAAATGAGCGTTCCGCGTCGGTGAACTTTTTCTGCGGCTTCGAGTAAAACGGCCTGAATCGCAGGATGTAGCGTTTCACTCACGCCAAGCTGAGCGATTGCGGCGATTAGCGGAACATCCTCATTTGGGCGATCGCCCGATAAATCGACGACACCCTGGTAAAGCGTTACCGGTGCCAATGCTGGAAACCGCATAGAAATCGCGTCTGCGCGTGGCATCGCAAGCAGACTATACTCTTCATCCTGCAGCAAGGATTTCACATAATCGGCTTCGATGGATGCAGTGAACGCCACCGCATCTAGCTCACCCGCCCGTAAAGCGTCGGCGGCGCTCGCACCGCCGATCGGCAAAATCTCCGGCCAAGTTTCGCCCCAAGCATTTTGCAGTTGCGTCACCAGAGCTCGGGTACCTGAGCCTTCCGGACCGCCGGCCAACCTTGCGTTGGTGAGACTCCCGAACTTCGCGGCGTCGACGTTCCTTGCTGTAAAAATCCAAAGCGGCTCAGCAAACATCCCGCCAAGCGTTTGCACAGTTTCTCGGTGCGAATTCTGAGCGAGACCGCCCTGGAGCAGTGCTGCATCGACCTCGCCCGACAAAAGCAACTCATAGTTTTGCAACGTACCCGCTGTTTCCACGACTTCAACGTCGATCCCATGTCGCCTCAAATCCGTCTTGTATTGCTGCGCCAGCGCGAAATACGCACCTTCCGCACTGCCCGCCGCGATTCGAATCGAGCCGGGGGGTGGCGGCGCGAACATGCGGGCGCCCAAAACAATACCGATCAGCAAAATCAGTGCGATCGGCAAGAATATGGTGAGCGCAACCCGTACTTCTGGTCTAAGCGTCACGCCTCTCTCCCCACTTTTATTGCGTTAGATTGCGCCAAATTGACATGCTCTTTCCAAGATTGACAGGTTTTGAGTCGTTTTCACGAAACGAATTGCCTATATCACTTATGAAGATGAAAGACTGGACGAAACTATGAACACGCGGAACCTCGCCGTCTGGGGCCTGATTGCCCTCCTCCTGCTCGGTCTCTTGGCCGTTTTGCAAAGCAATCCATCGCAAGCCGGAGCCGAGCAATACGATATCTCTCAAGTTTATGAGATGGCTGAACGAGGTGAAATCTCGGAAATTGTCATAAAGCCAACGCAGGTCACCGGCACCACGACAAATGGCGAACGCTTTACCGCGCAAAAAGGTCAAGACCTGGGCGCGATGCGAGAGCGGATGATTGAGCTGGACGTTCCGTCTGTCGTCGATGATCCAGAAACCGGCTTTAGTATTGGCGATTTGCTGATGAGCCTCTTGCCGATCATCTTGATTGTCGCGATCCTCTTCTTCTTCATGAGGCAAATGCAGGGCGGTGGTGCTGGCCGTGGCGCCATGAGTTTTGGCAAGTCGCGTGCGCGACTCCTGACAGAGAAACAGGGCCGTGTAACCTTTGATGATGTCGCTGGTGTAGACGAAGCCAAGGAAGAGCTGGAAGAAGTCGTCGACTTTTTGAAAGACCCTGCCAAGTTCCAACGCCTCGGCGGCAAGATCCCAAAAGGGGCGCTGCTCGTCGGCCCACCGGGAACCGGTAAGACGTTGTTGGCGCGTGCGATCGCCGGTGAAGCGGGCGTTCCCTTCTTCACGATATCCGGTTCAGACTTTGTCGAAATGTTTGTCGGTGTCGGCGCCAGCCGTGTTCGAGATATGTTTGAACAAGCTAAGCGCAACGCGCCGTGCATCATCTTTATCGACGAAATTGACGCGGTCGGTCGGTCGCGAGGCGCAGGCCTTGGCGGTGGCAATGATGAACGCGAGCAGACACTCAACCAATTGCTGGTCGAGATGGACGGCTTCGAAGCCAATGAAGGAATCATCATTGTGGCCGCGACAAACCGCCCAGACGTTCTTGACCCAGCCTTGCTGCGTCCTGGGCGCTTTGACCGTCAGGTGACTGTTGGCAATCCGGATGTCATAGGCCGCGAAAAGATCCTGAAAGTACACATGCGCAATGTGCCTTTGGCGAAAGACGTTGAGCCCAAAGTTATCGCTCGTGGCACGCCGGGTTTCTCCGGCGCGGACCTTGCCAATTTGGTCAATGAAGCGGCCCTTCTGGCCGCGCGCCGTGGGCGCCGAGTGGTGTCCATGCGCGAGTTTGAAGACGCCAAGGACAAGGTACTGATGGGACCAGAGAAGCGCTCGATGGTGATGTCACCCGACGAGAAAGAACTCACAGCATGGCATGAGGCCGGACACGCCATCGTTGCGATGATGGTGCCAAAGGCGGACCCCGTTCACAAAGCGACCATCATTCCACGCGGCCGCGCGCTCGGTATGGTGATGCAGCTACCTGAAGACGATAAGCTATCAATGAGCCGTATCGAAATGACCTCTCGCCTGGCCATCATTATGGGTGGACGTGTCGCCGAAGAAGAAAAATTTGGCGACGATGCGGTTACCGCGGGCGCGGCATCAGATATCCAGCAAGCCACACGCCTGGCACGGGCCATGGTCACCCGTTGGGGACTATCGGATGAAATCGGCCCAGTCGATTATGGTGAGGATCAAGGTCAGGTCTTTCTTGGCCAACAATTGGTGCAATCCTCGTCCGTATCCGAAGAGACATCGCAGAAGATTGAGGAAGAAGTTCGCAAACTGATCCAAAAAGGTATGGATGATGCGCGCGAGATTATGACGGTTCACCGCGATAAGTGGACGCTGATCGCGGAAGGCTTGTTGGAGTATGAGACCCTCACCGGTGACGAAATACGCCAAATGATGGACAACGGTAAAATGCCGGACCGTCCGGACGAACCCGACGAGCCAACCGGCACTACCTCGACCGTTCCGGTCATCGGCAAACGCCGAAAAAAAGGCGGTGATGAAGGCTTCTCTGGCGGCGAACCTGAGCCCGCATAGTCATGGCAATGACACGTGAAACTCTGGAGGGCTTCCTGACGGAAGCCTTTCCCAACGCTGAGATCACGCTGACCGATCTCGCCGGCGACAATGATCACTGGCAAGCCGAGATCATCGCGGAAGAGTTTGCCGGCAGAACCCGCGTGGCTCAGCACCAAATGGTCTATGCGGCACTAAAGGGCAAAATGGGCGGTGAGCTACATGCGCTCGCGCTGAAGACGAAGGCGCCCTCCTGAGCAAGAGTCTTCTCATCACTGGCACATCACACGTTGGCAAAACCACGCTGGCAACGATACTCAGCCAGCGACACAAGACCGAGCTCTTGCACACCGACAAGATGGGGCGACATCCCGGACGCCCTTGGCCGAAAGTGAAACCTTTCATCCGCGAGTTCTTTGGAAAGCTTTCAGCAGAAACTGTGTTTCAGTTTTTGCTCATCCATCACCAAAATATGTGGCGCTACGTTGAGCCGTTGATCCAGAACAAGATGTCTGAAGACAAAGGCTTCGTCTTCGAAGGCTGCGCGCTGCGCCCGGAATATATCGGCCCTTTGCTGAGTGAATCGCTGCAGGCGGTCTGCCTCACAGCCGACGATGCTTTCATCACTGAGCGTATCCATGCATCCAGTGCGTTCGACACCCTTTCCGCCGAGCACCAGCGCATTGTCTCCGCCTTTGTCGACCGCTCCTTGCGCGACAATGCTCTACAAGTTGAAAAAGCGGCCGAGTTTGGCATTCCCTTTACCGATGTGGGCGACCCCGGCGCGCTGCAATCACTTGAACACGAATTGATGCTAGGTTGACGGCCAGCACGCTCGAGGGGTCGCCAAGTTACGAATGCCTTTGGCTCTGCTTGCATCCAGCACGCGCGAGAAAGCTGTGGGCAACCGCTCGGTCACGCGCGATATCCTAGGTGCCGCCATTTGCCGTGCCCCCAGTCCCTGCCTACTCGCCGGCTTTCTTCTTCCGACCGCGCAGGCGTGGCCAGATCAGTTTCAACCAGATCCAAAGGAAAATTGCGATCAACACGATCCAAGGCAATCCCACAGCAAAGGCCGTGATCACCGCGGCGATCGCTCCGGAGAAATTGTAGAAAAAGTCACCAATCGCCTCACCCAGAGGGTTTTCCCGCGTTGCGCTGAACGGAGGGACTTCCGTTTGATAAGATAGATCAAGCCGTGACATCGAAACGCGGAGTTGCAGCGTTTTGAGCTGCGCTTCGACGCTTTCAATTTGGCTTGTGACCCGGGCCAATTCGCGCTCAATCTGGAGCAGTTCGCCAAGCTCGCCATCACGCCGCTCGAGTAAACCAAGCAAGCGGGTACGCAGCGTCCGCTGCGCCTCAAGCCGCGACGTCGTATCAATGATTGACCGGGTCAGATCCTCCGCTGAGGTGGTCCGCTGTATAATACTGCCGCCTGCGGCTTCAGCCTCTTCTTCGAGATCAGCAAGAAATTGCTCAATCCATTCCGGTGTAGCGCGTATGCTGAGATTGCCCGACGCATAGGCTTCATCCTCGGAGCGTACATTCGAATTGATGACAATACAGGTCGTGGCGCCGGCGGCCTGACACTCTTGCGTGTGCGTGGTCATCATCGGATCGACACCGCCACGCGGTAGGCTGATCGAATACGCATGGCTGTATGCAATATATTGCTGCTCAAACTCTGGCGAAGGCTCAGCTTGCGCCGGCGGAGACGGGTCAGACATGACCTTCGATCTTGCAACGCTCATATCTCTGACCGGTTCAAACGACTCGACTTGCGTCATTGGCGACGGCGCCTCTGCCGGTCGGCTATCGCCGCCTCCACCGCAGGCCACCAAGAGCAAGCTGAGGCTCATGCCGGTTAGATGCAATGACCGCATTTGGTCCTCCCTCGTTATTGTTTAGCACAGGGCCTTACAAAGCGGGCAAAATCATGTTCGCAATATGGGCGGTCAGTGCAGGGTAAAAGTCGCACTTGCCTCGGCACGACAGGCCTGCTTTACAAGTGACGGGTATATGACAGGAGGATGCGAATGGACCTCGCAGAGCTTACAAGCCGCGCAACCGAGGCAATTTCTGCAGGCGGTGACTTCTCAAAAATCGTAAAATTCGATTTTGGTGAGACAGGAATTTTGTTGATCGATGGCGCCAATGGCAAAGTCAGCAATGATGACGGAGACGCCGACGCGACTGTCAAAGTGGATTGGGATGACTTCATGAAACTGGCAGAGGGGCAGCTTG
>JBCAWZ010000006.1:0-85699 GCA_038534315.1 Pseudomonadota bacterium
CGCGATGGGAGGTAGCCCTATGTTTTGCAGCCGACTCCAATTCCCAACCGGTCCGATATGATGCTCAAGCGACTGAATGCGTGTATCGCTTTCCGGCTTCACGGCTCGTGCGACAATGACGGCCTCCAAATCGGAAAGCTTGTCCAAAAAGGGTCGAACGCGCTCAAGGATATCGGGGTCGACAATGGCCAATTTCGTGCCGGAATCCTGAAGCCCGTATTCAAGCTCATCACCCGTCCACCAGGAATTCATCGGTGCCGCTATCGCACCAATCGCAAGTGCTGCGAAAAATGGGACGGGCCATTGCGGATAATTCCGCATAATGATCGCAATCCGATCACCCTTCTTCACTCCATAGGTTTCGATAAGCACGCCGGCAAAATGTTCGACGGCTCGGCGAAAAGTGTCGAATGTGACACGCTCATCCTCGTAGACGAGAAAGTCTCTCTCCGCCCAAACGTCTGACGCCTCCAGGATTGCCCGGACCGTTGGCGGCGCGTCTTCGTAAATTTTCATCTGGACCCCATCCACCGTCGCGTCGCCAAGCTTTAACGGTGTATCCGATGCGGCGATAAAGGCGTTGGCGTCCGCAATGGACATGACAGGCCAACCTTCTGGAAGCGCTGTGCTCATCTGTTTCCTCCGGAATCGTTTCTTTGTTCCGGGATATGGAGCATGGCCGACCTAAGGGAAAGGACTTAGCAACGATATGGCACGATTATCGACGAATCTGTGACCATTAGGCCATTTCAGAAGGGAATTTTCGCAGAAAGCCGCAGCGTCACAATTGCAATATTAAGACGGCAACGGCGGCGATCATGGCGGCGGTAATAACGGTAAGCGCTGTTTGCAATTCGGGACCTCTGTAACTCTACGTGCCCCAATGTGCCCGGCCCAGGACCCAGAAAGATCAGTTTCGCATCTGGGTCAAGTTCTTAATTGTTTATTTACCAAAGTCACAAAATCGAAGCGTCATCGGCGTGCCGTCCAGGTCTGTGACATCATAATTCGGACCGCTTAGCATCGCATCATCACAGAGGTAGCCGATCTGGTACATATCGAGCAAATACGCCCGGTCTGGTGTCAAATTGCGTGACAGCATCAAATCGGCTGCGTCTTGATGCCGGCCGAGGCGAAATAAAATCTCAAACTCATTCCCTGGTTCGAGATCTGCTTGCGCCAATGCTTCCAACAAGCTCGACGCTTCGAGCCGGGCTTCAACCGCCATCGGCATCGGCTCAACACTTTTACCCTGCGCGCGCAGAAGCATCATAAGTTCATCGAAATCGGAAACCGCCCCTTCGACATCATTGCCGACGTCAAATCGGATCTCAGCACGCTTTTGCAGCGCGGCCGTCTTATCTTCCGTCGACAGGTCTGGCTGTCCGAGCAATTGGGTGAGCCGATCAATCGCTGCCTGCTCATTACCGGCTTCCACAAGCGACTCAACTGAGCCCATCGCCAGTGCGACAGTATCGACATTTCCGGTTTCTGTAATCGGCGGCGTCGGAACAGTTACTGCGGGAAGCGGGTCGGATGTACCTGACGCACATGCGGTAAGGGCCAAAAGCGAAGAAGCAAAAAACAGAATACGCATGAAGACTCCAAAACGAGAAAACGGTTCATGCTTAGCTTCCGCTGGCGCGTGGCCAGACTAAGGCGATATTCTGAATTCTTGCGGAATTAAAGCTGAGCGGTTGCCGCAATCCGACGAATTTCCGCCTCATCTCCACGACCAAGCGCTGAAATCGCTTTTGCAGCAATATCGCCAGCGCACAGGCCAGCTTCGGCGTACATCTTCTCCGGCTTATCTTGGTCCTGAAAAATGTCGGGTAGATGCAGCGTCCGCACAATCAAACCCTGATCCAATGCACCAACATCTGCCAAGTGGTGAAGCACGAATGCACCAAAACCGCCACGGGCGCCTTCTTCAATTGTGATCAGCACTTCATGATCGCGGGCGAGACGCTCAACAAGATCAGCATCTAGTGGCTTGGCAAAGCGCGCGTCAGCAACGGTCGTGGTAAAACCTTGAGCGCCCAACATATCCGCCGCCGACAGGCATTCCTGTAACCGCGCGCCGTAGGAGAGTAGCGCGATTGTCGTCCCTTCGCGCACGATGCGGCCTTTGCCGATCTCAAGCGGAGCCAAAAGCTCTGGGATCGGCACGCCGGTGCCTTCGCCACGTGGATAGCGAAATGCGCTCGGTCGATCATCGATTTCGTTCGCGGTTGCCACCATCAACGCAAGTTCGGCTTCGTCGGCCGCAGCCATACAGACCATGCCTGGCAAGGTCCCGAGATAGCCAATATCGAAGCTTCCGGCATGCGTCGGCCCGTCGGCCCCGACCAATCCTGCACGGTCAATTGCAAACCGAACCGGAAGTTTCTGAATGGCAACATCATGCACAACTTGGTCATATCCGCGTTGCAAGAAGGTCGAATAGATCGCCGCATAAGGGCGCATACCTTCCGCGGCCATTCCCGCCGCCATTGTGACGGCATGCTGTTCTGCAATGCCAACATCGAAGCTTCGGTCTGGGAACGCGTTGGCAAATACGTTCACACCTGTACCGGACGGCATGGCCGCGGTAATCGCACAAATCTTCGGATCATTCTCAGCAAGCTTCACCAGGGTTTCGCCAAATACCTTTGTGTAGGCAGGCGCTTTCGGCGTACCTTTTTGCTGCTCCCCCGTAACGATGTTGAAGCGACTTACTCCGTGATACTTGTCGGCGCTGCTTTCTGCCGGGACGTAGCCTTTGCCTTTTTGCGTGACAGCATGAACAATCACAGGCCGGTTCATCTGCTTTACGTTCTCTAAAACGGGGATCAACACATCAAGATCGTGGCCGTCAATCGGTCCGACATAATAGAATCCGAGCTCTTCGAACATCGTCCCGCCCATCGCGAAGCCGCGAAGATATTCTTCCGCTTTCTTTCCGGCAGTCTCCAAGCCAATCGGCCGCGCCATCGATTTTGCGAGCCGCCGCAATCCTCGATAAGACCGTCCGGACACGAGACGCGACAAATAGTGGCTCATAGCGCCGACAGGCGGGGCAATTGACATGTCATTGTCATTCAAAATGACCACTTGGCGGACTTGATCACCGCCAACATTATTCATTGCTTCATAGACCATACCGGCCGTCATCGCGCCGTCGCCGATCACCGAGACGACGTCAAAATCCTCGCCCTTCAAATCCCGCGCCGTCGCAAAGCCATGGGCGGCTGAAATCGACGTCGACGCGTGGGCTGCACCAAATGGGTCAAACTCGCTCTCGGCACGTTTGGTGAAGCCTGAAAGTCCGCCGCCTTGGCGAAGCGTGCGAATTCTATCCCGGCGCCCGGTTAGGATCTTGTGCGGATAGCACTGGTGTCCAACATCCCAAATCAATTTATCTTTCGGCGTATTGAAAACGGCATGGATGGCGACCGTAAGCTCAACCACGCCCAAGCCCGCGCCGAGATGACCGCCCGTGACGGATACCGCGTCAATCACTTCCTGTCGGACTTCATCCGCCAACTGCCTCAACGCCTCCCGAGACAGATCCTTAAGATCGTCCGGGTTTGTTATCCCGTCCAACAAGCGAGCATTTGGCAGATCCGACATACGAGCATGTCTCCAACAACTGACCATCCATATTGCCGCGTTTAGCGAGGACGATCCAGAACAAAATCAACAGATTGCAGAAGGACACTGGCACGATCACCGAAAATAGCTAGATGCGCCCGCGCTTGCGCGGCGAGCAGCCGCACGCGCTCTTTTGCCTGATCGATCCCCAATAGTGTGACGAAATTCGCTTTGCCGAGGGCAGAATCCGTGCGCAGCGGTTTTCCAACAACGTCTTCGTCACCTTCAGCGTCCAAAATATCGTCGGCTATCTGATAAGCGAGCCCTAAATCGTGCGCGAACCCATGCAATGCGTTACGCTCTGCATCGTTCGCACCGCCAATTGTTGCACCGGCCTCAACCGAATATGAAATCAATGCGCCCGTTTTAAGTCGCTGCATGCGGGTGATTGTATTCAAATCCCGAGGTGAGTTTTCACCCAACATGTCGATCATCTGACCGCCAACCATACCGATTGCGCCGGAACTGTCTGCGAGGCGCTCTATCAAGCGCAGTCGGATCGCTGGATCTGAATGGGTCTCTGAGCTCGCAAGTATTTTGAACGCCAGAGTTAGCAGAGCATCTCCCGCCAGCACCGCTGTCGCCTCATCAAAGGCTTTGTGAACCGTTGGCTGACCTCTACGGAAATCATCATCGTCCATGCACGGCAGATCATCATGAACCAAGGAATAGGTATGAACGCATTCGAGCGCTGCCGCAGTCCGCAGTAAAGCGCGTTCAGGCGCTTCGAAAAGGGCTCCCGCTTCAATCACGTAAAACGGACGCATGCGTTTACCGTTCGCGAGAGCCGCATGGCGCATAGCACGCATAAGATCTGCTTCCGGACCCTGCGCCGGCGGAATAAGTTGGTCCAATGCGACGGTGACGCGATCGGCAATTTCTGTCAGCCGACGACCGAAATCGATGTCGTCTTGCGCAGATCTCATTCTAGGCTCGCAGGTTCAGTTTGGATCGCGCCATCCTGGCCTTGCACGATCTGCTCAACCTTCAATTCAGCCGCTTTCAACCTTGTTTCGCAATGCGCTTTCAAAGCGGCGCCGCGCTCATAGATTCGAATCGACTCTTCGAGCTCGACATCACCCTGCTCGAGCTTCCGAACAATCGTCTCTAGCTCAGATAAGGCTTCTTCGAAGCTCATCTTGTCGACGGGTTTGCCCGGTTGCGCCATCACTCAATCCCATTCTGTCTTCGTGCAAAAAGCACCCTAGACATGGGTGTCGCGGGTCTCAATGCTCATCCTTCGATTTTCCGCGATATTCGTAGACACGGAAGCTCCAATATTTGTCTCCACCGTCACGCACACAAACCCACCCCTGGCCCCGTAGGGGGCGACGAAGCATCCGGTTAAACCAACCGTGCGCGGCGAGGTACACACTGCCTTGCTGGGCATAAGTGTCGAGGCACTCTGCCGCCGCAATGGCGCGTCGACGGGCCTCGGAAACGCTTTCGCCATCTAAGCTGTGACCTTGCAACCAAGCCATTCGGGCGAGAATGTTCCAGGTCTTCGGCAGATACCTTTGTCCCGGAAGCCTTGGCGGCGGAAGGGGTGCTTCGTTGAACAGCGCGTCTTGCGTTGGCTCGCGTCCTTCTGTTGCCAAAAGCGCCGTCTGAACAGCGCGCTTGCGCACTGAACTGAGCACCAAATCTGTGTTTGAAACAGCTTTTACGAGATCCGGTGGCGGCGCCTGTCCCTCTGCGAGACCACCGGCTTCATACGCGTCCCACCACTCGACATAAGCTCGCCAATCCAGTTTCGGACCAGCGCTGCGGTCCAATGCCGGACGACCATGGCGCGAGATGATGATCGGCCCCCGGCTTGCCCGAGACCTTTTGGATTCGCTCATAGCCTCCCCGCACGGACGAACAATTCAATTCAATGCGCTTAGCGCTGTTTGCGCACATGCATCAAGCCAAGAATGGAAATCTACAACCCCCTCCAGAGGCGAGGTTTCATGCATGGATCGGCATTTGCGCGACCGCAACTATATGTCGAGAACAGAACGGTATCTGCACGTCCGATCAAATGATCGAATGGCACGAAGCCGATCGAAGCGTCGTCGTTCCGCGTATTGGCGCGGGGTGGGCAACCCGTCTCCGAAATCAAGCCGGGTGCAGATTCCGGGCAGTGCCCCGACAATCCTCGGGCATCAAGCGAATTGTCCCGATTGTCTCCCATAAAGAAGTAGTGACCATCAGGCACCGAAAATGTCACCGTATCCGATAGCTTGCCGCTATTTTCGATGGAGTGCGCCAACCAAGATGTGTTTGCGGTGGTTTCGCGATACTCGCGCGCAAAAACGGTCCCGCGCCGGCCATTCTCGGTATAGCGAATCCGCTGCACGAATTCACGCGAGACGGGTTCAGCGTTCAGGATGATTTGGCCGCGGCGAATGGTAATCTGATCACCTGGCAATCCGATAATGCGTTTGATCATAACGCGCGGCGTATGAGGATGCTCAAACACAGCGACGTCGCCTCGCTCAGGGTCGTTGGCAAAGATCCGCCCTTCCGGCAGCGGAACATATCGGCCAAGGCTAAAAGGAAGCGAATTTCTCGAATAGCCATACGCAAACTTGTTCACCGCGACCCGGTCGCCAACTTGCAGGTTTGGCACCATGCTTTCTGAGGGGATCACCCGAAGTTCATAAACAAAGCCGGAAAAAACAAAAAAGATCGGAACGAATATCGACAGCGTCACGACCCATTCGCGCAGCTCTTTGATCACCTTGTCACGAAAGGATTCGGGTTCGGTATCTTCCGCCTGCATCGTTGTCTGGTCAGTCATTCAACACCCTTGTGCGATCGTGTTAGAGATGCCACCCGCACACTTTGTTCTGACCCGAAATTGGTTTCTTCAATCATGCCGCCATAGCGCTTAAACGGTTCAGTCGAAAAACGCGACCTTCATGTTCAAAATATGTCAGTTTGCGCTGCTAAACGGCCCGGTACCAAAGCACATTATCCTCATCAACGCTGGTCACGGCCTCTCCGCTCCGGATCAGATAATTTAAATGCGCGATCGCCTCGCCGGTTGCCATACTCAGCAAGTCATCCCCAATCTCGCGTCCAAACACGGCCGGGAAAATATCCACGGCGCGGCGCGGTTCCTGTTGCAACCGCTGCAGAAGTCGCTTCAAAGCGACTTCGTGACCTCGAATGAGGTGGTCCAAACGTGGATGCGCCCCGATAAAGGGTTCATTATGGGCCGGCAAAACCAAGACGTCTTCTCTCACGGCACCCTTGAGCTTGGCGCAGCTCTCCAACCAATCCTTTAGCGGATCTTCTTCTGGTTCGGTTGGGTGAACAGACACATTGGAGGATATCCGAGGCAACAATTGATCGCCCGAAATCAAAAGCCCTAGCGACTCCGAATACAAACAGGCGTGTTCTGGAGAGTGGCCATTGCCAACCACAATCTGCCAATCGGATCCGGCCATTTCGAACGTTTCACCATCGACAAGCCGCTTATAAGCGTCGGGCAACCGAGAAATTGCGCGCCCAAACCCACCAAAGCGCTTGCGATAAACGTCGATCTGCGCCTCGGACCATCCAGCGCGCGCATAGAACTCAACGCCGGCTTCTGGTGCCTCGCGACCCGTGTCGGCGATCAGCATTCGGCAGGTCACGTATTCGAGCCGCGAAATCCAGAGCTCCGCGTCTGGAAACTTTCGTGACAACCATCCCGCATTGCCGATGTGGTCGGGGTGCATATGGGTTACAATAATCCGCCAGACAGAGCGTCCACCAAGGTGGGTGTCAAAGATCTTCCGCCAAGCCACTTTTGTTTCGTCGAGCGGCATGCCTGTATCAACAATGGTCCAGCCACGCTCACCGTCATCAATCAGCCAGAGATTGATCCATTCCAGCGAGAATGGCAGCGGCATGCGAACCCAGTGGACGCGGTCGGCCACCTCAATCGTTTCGCCGACATTTGGCGTTGTTTCGCCAAAGGGATAGTCGAGCACTGGGCGCGCGGGCTTGCTATCAAATCCATCCATGCTCGATATCTGGCACGCCAATTAGGCACCGGCAATCGGTTCCCCAAGGGATGGTCGTTTTCAGTAAGACGGAACATGCGCGGAGTTGATCCAAGGGAACGCCTTGCCACGAATGTGTCGAAACCTACAGTCCGCTTGGTTAGGTATTTGACATGAACACTGAAACTGCTCCGGAAGTTCCGCTGCGCCCGCTGACTTCTGTACAGCAGGCGATGATTGCGCTCGCCATGGTCGCAATGGGCGCAGGCATGATGATCAATTTCGTCGTCGTCGCACCGCTCGCGCGAGAAGCCGGTCTGTCAGAGATTGAGGTTGCCGGCATATTGACCCTGTCCGCGGCCATATACGCATTGATGATTCCTCGCTGGGGCGAATGGGCAAACCAGTATGGCCGCAAGCGCATCATGGTGTTTTCGCTTGCAGCAATGGGCCTAACAAATATGGCGTTTCTGCTTGCGCTGGACGCCGCGCTTGCGGGCGTTTTGACCGGGTCGACAATGTTCTTCACACTGGTGTTTGTGAGGGTTTGGTTCGGCCTATTGTCGCCTGGCCTGCAGCCCGCCTCTATGGCCGCTATGACCGATGCGACCACCGCGACGACGCGCGCGTCTGGGCTTGGGATGATTGGGGCGGCGATGAGTTTTGGGTCCATTCTTGGCCCAGCAAGTGCGGCTTTGCTTGCTGAATTCGGCGCGCTCGTTCCGCTCTGGGGCACAATCATCTTCAACCTTTTCTGTGCTGTGGTTCTCGCCTTTGTTTTGCCGCCAACTCAAAAGCGCGAGCGCACCAGTCAACGTCCAAAACCGCTTGCGATCCGAGACCCCCGTGTGTTCCCACATCTGTTGTTCTTGTTCATCTATTTCGTTGGTGTCGGCATGATCCAACAAACGTTGGGATGGTTTTTGGAAGATCGTTATAGCCTCGGAAGAGAAGACGCCGTGCGGTATGCGGGAATTGCGTTTTCATGCCTCGCTGTGATGATGATCGTCGTCCAGTTTGGCTACATTCAGCCGCGAAAACCAGATCCCCGACGAATGCTTCCCATTGGCCTGGCTCTTGTCGGAATTGGGTACATTTGCGCGGATGTGTTCCACCCATTTTGGGCGGTCTCGATCAGCTTCCTAATTGTCGGCATCGGCGCCGCATTAACCGTGCCGTCAGCCAACGCGCTCGGCAGTCTGTCCGTCGCTCGACAAGAACAAGGATCTGCCGCAGCCTTACTGTCAATGGCGCCGCCATCGGGATTTGTGTTTGGACCGCTGATTGGCGCGGCGTTGTATCAATTGGCTCCGGCGCTGCCGATGATCCTCTCCGCAACCCTTATGATTGTGCTGGCCGCCTATGCCTATTTCGTAACAGCGCGCCGACCATTGACGCCGAATTAGCTCAATTTTTCGGAGAACCCATCCATAAAGGCCGCCAATGTTTGATCGAGATCGGTCACGCCATCAGCATCATGTGTGGTCAAAGTGACTTTGACCGTACTGTAAACATTGAACCACTCCGGATGGTGATCCATCGCTTCAGCCTTCAACGCACACGCGCTCATAAAAGCGAATGCCGTTTTGAAGTCAGCAAATTTGAAGGTTTTTGCAATCGCGTCGCGGTGATCATCCGTCTTCGACCAGCCTGTCAGTTTCGCCAGCGCTGCGTCGGCACCAATTCGATCTGCCATCACTCTTCCCTTTCGCCTTCGTCTTCAGTTTGATGAATGAAATAGAGCCACCGACCGTCTTCGGCGATTGCCGTTCGCACGCCTGGATAAGCTTGCCCATCACGAATGCGCGCAATGCCGGGATCGCCGACCAGCTCTCGCAGCCTCGCGCGGTCTGAAAAGCTCAATCGCTCGGGCTCTAACGCTTCAGCATCCAGCGCCGCGAGATCCGGCCAAATGTACCAGACTTGGTCGCCGACCCGTCGGGTCGCATAGGGGCCATCTAGCAGTCTCGTCAGTTGCAGCAGTGGATCAAATCCCGTCCGCCGCAGCAAATCCCAATGCACGCGATGAGACTGATTGGCGAAGTTTGAGACAAAAGCGGGTTCGTCATTGGCCTGGTTCGAGAGACGGCGCAGAGAGTTCCGGTCTAATATGTCTCGCAGCGTTTCAATTTTCGCCTCGGCCTCCGGTGTCAAAGGCGTGACCACTGTTGGATCGACAGGCCTCATAATGGCCGGCGCGGGTCCAACTTGTAGCGTCATGCTCGGCACCTCGTCTGAGCTACCGCCGCAAGCCGCGACAGCGAATGTCGCTGCCAAAAACGCTGCATATCGGATCAAATTGGAAATCCCGTCGCCGCCTTCAAATCACTCAATAATTGTTGCTCGTTCAGCACTTTGATCGTCGCCATGCCCATTGCGCGAGCCGGTTTCAAATTGATCCCTAAATCATCAAGATAAACACAATGTTTTGGATCAACTTCCAATGCTTCACACATCAGCGCATAAATCTTCGGATCGGGTTTGCGAATGCCAAGCTTGGAGCTTTCAATTACGTGATCAAACAGGTCAAAGACCTGTCTTGCTTCATTCGCTCGATCGGAGTCTTCGGTCATTGAAGCGCCTTTGCCAATCGGAGCATTATTGGTGATGCAGCCGACTTTTGTCTTTGATTTACAGACTTTAAGCGCCTCGACGACGGCGGGACGAATCGAACCCGAAAGTAAACCGAGTATGTCCCGACCGGGCACGTCATGTCCAAGCGCAGTGCTTTCTTCGCGAAACAGTGCGTCGAATTCGTCGGCATTCACTTCCGACCGCTCGAGCTTCGCCCACGCATTTGTATCGCCGTTGCGAGCATTCACGCCACGGATAAAATCCTCCGGTAACCCTCTTTCGGCTTCATAGCGCCGAAACGCCTCAAATGGCGACGAGGTGATCACGCCTCCGAAATCCCAGATCACGGCTTCAATCTTATCACTCATGCTTTTTCCAAACTCTTTTCATTTCGGTCTGCGTTTAACGGGCCCAACAGCCCTCTGACAAGCCAACTCGCCCTGCGCTCAAAATCGACTATATGGCGCTTCATGGTAACGCGCATTTTTCTACTCACGATCGCCCTCATGTTTTTTGCATTCGGTGGCTGGTCCATTGTCGACCCCTTGGGCATGACGTCGCAACTTGGTGTCCAAGTTACGGGCCCGGCGGGCGCGTTCGAAATACGCGGCGTATATGGTGGCATTAGCCTTGGCGCAGCCCTATTGTGCTTAGCAGGCGGTCTAAAACCAGATCTTGAACGTCCAGCGCTGTATTTTTTGGTTGCCTATATGGGCGGCTATATTCTCGGCCGCGGCGCGTCGTTGATTGCGGGAGACACCGCCCTTTCGACCAGTTGGGGATTTGCTGGCTTCGAAGCCATTGTTTTTGCGCTGGCCGTTCTCCTCTTGCGCACGCCAAAAAAATAGAGGCCTTCCGAATCCGGAAAGCCTCTGTAATTTTTGGAAGTGAAGGGTCCTAGAACTCTTTGCGGACGGTCACACCATAGGTCGCGGGCTGGTTTGGATAGCCTGAAATAGACCCATCCTGAGCAACCGATGGGAAGGCCGTGGTGATGTACTCATCATCGAACAGATTTCGGCCCCAAAGCGTGATCCCTAGACCGTTTGGCGTAACAAGCCCGGTCGACGCGTTCACCGTATTGATCTCGCGACCAAAACCAAGCACCGCTTGGGCATCTGTGAAATCCGAGCCAGGTTCGATCGCATCAAAATAGTCCGTCTCACTTTCATACTGCCAATCCGCACGCACAAAAGCGTCGATCGCGCCCAGCAGGAAGTCATACTTCGCGGATGTTGAGAAGGCCTGTTCTGACACCCCGGATGGTTGGGTCCCAGAAATGTCGCCCGTCCCCGAGTCGGTAAACTCATCGTAGGTCGGATCGAGCAGCGTCGCGGCAAATCCCAATGTCAACTGATCGGTGGGCTGCCACGTTGTATCGAACTCCAGGCCAATCGTCGAACGTTCACCGGCATTGCGAAGCGAGAACCCGGTGCCCGTGAAAACGTTTGACTGGAAGCCTTCGATCGATTGATCAAAAACGGTCAGATTAAACGCCAAACGATCGAAAGCAGCCTTCAAACCGATCTCAAACACTTCCGAGTCTTCTGGACCCGCGAACCGCGTACCAGCAGTCAAATTGGGTACGGCGAGGCCCGCATCCCGCAGCGGAGACGCTGGCGGAAAGGTGAGCGCTGCACCGGGAATGAAGTCGGCGGCAAATGGCCGACTGTCCCGAGACAGGTTCCAAGAAGAGGCTTTGAACCCTGTCGCCCAAGATCCGTAGATGTTGAGATTGTCCGTGATGTCGTAAGCGAGCCGGAAGGTGTAGCTAACATCCTCATCATCCGATTGGCCGTTTTCGACAACATTCGGAAAGTCTGAAAACGGCGGCAAGAATTGCAGCGCTGTCAGACCGAGCAGCGGGTTTGTGACAGGATCCGTCGCGCCCGCCAAAGCGGCATCGTACACAAGCGGATTGGCCTGGATAAAGGCGCCAATCGCTGCGGGATCGTTTGGATCTCCTACAAAACCGCCTGCCTGCAGACCTTGGATGATGCCGATATCGACAAAATCTAAGCCAGAAAAGGCATCCGTGTTCGTCGCCTGTCCAAACGCTTCCTTTTCGTCCGATGTATAGTTCAGACCGAGCGTCGCCGTCAGACGGTCGGTTACTTCATAATCGAGCGTTCCGAAAACCGACCAAGATTGGTTGTCTTGACCAAATGCCTCTGTCAGGCCCTGCCCAGGCTGGATAAAAGCACCAACTGGAAGGCCAAGCGCGAGCTCCACAGTCTCATATGCGCTGGTCAACACCCCCGCATCAATACCGGCGAGGACATCCGTCGCTGACGGCACCGGTGCGCCAGCGGCCGCGGCGCCAAGCTGGGCGGCGAGGATAGATCCATAATCGCGGAAGTCTTCGCCATAGAAGAACTCATTTTCGATCTCGACGGTTTCGTCAAAGAAGAAGCCGCCGACCATCCAATTAAACGGGCTCTCGCCAGGCTCAGATGTGACACGCACTTCCTGAGTGAACGTCTCAATGTTTGTTTCGTTGAAATTCCGGCCGATCAAATCCGCGCTCGTGAAGTCTGAATCTGCATTCTGAATCAGGTCCGACGTCCGGAACGAGGTGATTGAGGTGATGGTGGCGAAGTCCATCTCGTAGTCTCCTTGCAAGGAGACACCGGAATTCTCGATATCGTTCGCCGATCCGAAATTGTTAAACACGTCATACGAAAACGGATTTTCAGGATCCAGCGCACCACCCAATGCGAAGATGGCTTCGCCTGTCGGGCCGTTGATCAAATTGCCGGCGACGCAACAGATTTCATCTATCTTGTCGAAATCCGCAATCGCGCGAAACTCAAGCCGATCGCTTGGCGTGAACAGAAGCTGTCCGCGAACACCGTAACGATCGCGAGAATTGACGTCGTCTCCGGTATTTAGATCGTCGGCGTAACCATCTCTTTGGTTCAAATTACCGGCCAGGCTGTATGCCAGTGTCTCTGTAATGGGGCCGGTAATGTCACCTTTCAAACGGTACGCATTGTAATTGCCCACACTGGCTTCAATTGACCCCATTTGTTCAAATTGCGGAGCGCGTGTAACGATCGAGATCACACCGGCAGATGCATTCTTACCGAACAAAGTCGATTGCGGGCCGCGAAGCACTTCAACACGTTGCAAATTGGGAAGGTCGGCAATCTGAGCCGCAGAGCGAGACCGGTAGACCCCGTCAATGAAGACACCAACAGACGGCTCAATACCGGCATTGTTTGCGCCGTTGCCAAACCCACGAATCTCGAAGTTCGTGTTGGCAGACGATTGAAGCTGTCCAACCCGTAAGGACGGAACGAGTGTCTGAAGCGCGCCGAGGTCTTGAATCTCTGCATCGGCAATCACCGACTCATCGACAACAGAAACCGCGACAGGGATTTCTTGCAGCGTTTGCTCACGTTTGGTGGCCGTGACGGTCACGGTCGTGAGGCGCCGCGAATCGACAGCGCTTTCTTCCGTCTCAGTCTGGGCGAAAGCAGGGGTGAAGGCGACTGCGCAAGCGCACGCACCGCTAAGTAGAGTTGATTTTGTGACAATAGAAGAGCGGTCGGAACGGCTCATAAGGAGTCTCCTCAAGGATCTGGGGGGAAATCGCATTATTTTCTTCGCGGTTCGCTTGCCGCGTTGTCGATCGGCTAGACTGATTGCCCCTCGATGTGAAGTGTTTGCTTCAGTTTGCGTCGATCTGACCTACACTTTTTTGAGGATTTAGAATGATTGAGACATGAGGATAATTGTTCCGTGTCGAGACGTATCAAGCTTAACGAAACACGCTGCAGCACCGCGTACAGGCGGTTCAAATGGCACATCATTCGCCTCGCTCACGAACTCTTTCGGAAAAAGCCGAATTTCTCGCTCAACAGGTGAAGCAGAACTGGCTCGATGTTTGCGACCCTATTCCCGAATTTTAATTTCTCGCGGGAATTGGACCCGCAGACCGTATTTGTTGGGAAAACCGCGTGGATTTGAACGAATTGCATCCAAACACCCAAACGCTCATCGCGTCATGGTCGCGGATTGTTCAAAGCAAAGCGGGTACGCAAAATTTGCCGGACCCAGAGCGGCATCCACAGATTATCCCGAGCCTTTTTGTTATCGAGCAGGATCATGGCGCCGGTTGGGTGTTCCGCAATGTCGGCGCGGCGATCGAAGATTTGCTCGCGCGTGATCTTCAAGGTCACAATTACCGGTCGCTGTGGACCGAAGCCGATAGGCCAATGGTTGACACGTTCCTGTCGACGGTTCAGCGAATTGGTGAGCCAGGCATATTGACCGCGCGCGCAACGGTGCTTGATGGCAACTGCATCACAACCGAAATTTGCCATATCCCCCTATTTGGGGAGACGAAGGATGCGCCCGGTGCGGATCGACTGCTTTGCTTGTACCAAACCATAGGCAGCGCCTCACCGCTCAATCATCGCCCAATTTGGCGGCATGAATTGATATCGGCGCAACCTCCGAAAACGCGCCGCCCGAGCATTCGACTGGTTGTTTCGAACGATTAAAGATCCGTCCGCACGAGACCGGATTTAAACCGTCGCCAATTGTCGACATAGATTTGCGCGGACGCTTTTATGATGGCCGCCTGTTGGTCAGAAATCTCGCGAACAACTTTGCCGGGAGCCCCCATAACCAATGAATTGTCGGGGATCTCTTTGCCCTCAGGGATCAGGCTATGGGCGCCAATGATACAATTCTTACCAATTTTCGCCCTGTTCAGTATGGTCGAGCCAATGCCAATCAGCGTCTCAGCGCCAATTGTACAACCATGCAGCATAACCATGTGCCCCACCGTGACATCACGACCAATCGTCAGAGGGCAACCGACATCGGTGTGCAAAACGCTGCCATCTTGAATGTTCGAGTTCTCACCGATGGTAATCGGGTCATTATCACCGCGAAGCGTTGCGTTAAACCAGACGCTGGCATTCTCTTTTAGAATGACGCGGCCCAAGACGGCAGCATTATCGGCGACCCAGTAATTCCCACTTTCCGGTAGGTCTGGCCCAACGCCATCGAGTGTGTACACAGCCATGCTGTCATCCCTTCTTCATAACTTTCTCGCCCGTCTCGTATTTAATCCGGGGTTAACTCTGTTAGGCTCTACTTAACTCAGAGATTCGCGGAGTTCACTGCGTATGATCGATAGTCGATCCGTCTTCCACGCGCCACCCGGCCAACGACTTGGCCCTGGACATGACTCCCCAAATTATTCCGATTCTGCTGCCGCTGCCTCATTGAGCCAGCGGCTTTTTTTCACCCTGAAAGGAGACACTCATGGGTAAACGCGCAGCAACCAAACGCCAGAAAGCTCAGGCCGCTTTCGAGGCCTCGAACTTCTTCGAGAAAGGTGCACAACGCGAACCCCAATTATATGCGATCCCTGGAGGAGGATGGCATCCTGATGATTCCGATGCGCCAAAAACTGTTGAACCGACGCATGGGACACGGCCCCAAAGATACCAGAAAACAATCAAGCCGCGCTCGGAAAACCAAGCCCAGCTGATGAACGCCCTCGACGATAAATCGCTCGTCTTTGCGATTGGACCTGCCGGAACCGGCAAGACTTACTTGGCAATTTGCAAAGCAGTTGAAGCACTTCAGCGCGGCGATGTTGCCCGGATCATCCTTTCGAGACCGGCCGTCGAAGCAGGTGAGCAGATCGGTTTCTTGCCGGGCGCAATGGAAGAGAAACTCGCCCCTTATCTCCGCCCCCTATACGACGCCTTGTCAGATCGGCTAAGTCCCGCTCAATTGAAACACATGATGGCCGAAGGCCTGATCGAAATTGCGCCTATCGGTTTTATGCGCGGTCGGACCCTCAACAATGCCTATGTCGTTATCGATGAAGCGCAAAACTGCACCTACACCCAGATCAAAATGCTGCTAACCCGACTGGGCTGGCACTCGACGATGGTCGTGACGGGAGATCCAGCACAGACTGATTTGCTTCCCGAGCTATCAGGACTGCGAACTGCAGCGACCAAACTGCAAACACTAAGCGGCGCTGCGGTCATCGAGATGGAAGCGAAAGACGTTGTCCGCCATCCGCTGGTCGCGGAAATGCTTGACGTGCTTTAGTGGCACTGACTTCAAACGCCCGAAATGCGAAAGCCCCGGAACAATCCGGGGCTTTTTTGCGTTCGGATCCAAGATCCTGCCTAGCTGATATCCTCGGCCAACACAGTCATGTTGAGGGCATAGCTGGTTTCGCCATCATCAACGTCTTTGTAGACCACGGCGAGAAATTCCGCGCCAAGATAGACCTCGACAGAGTCGGTTGTCTCTTTCCGCGCCACAAGGCGTAGGCCAGGGTTCAGTTTTTCTTTGAGATACGCTTCAACGCGCAAGACTTCTTCGGGGGTCATTCACCAGCTCCGTATTCATTCTGAGACTGGCTTAATCTGACACCCCACAGTTGAACAAGTCTTACAGGTGGGATTTCCTCAGCTCTCTGCGTAATAACGCTGAGCCTCATCGCCCGTTTGCGGCTCCGATTTCGGATTAGCGACCCGCCACAGTAAAATCGTCGTGAACCAAATGATTTCGACCACCATCCGTGCGACCAGCGTTAGCAGGATACCGAAGATAGACGCCTCATTGATGAACAGGCGCGTCAGCGTCACACCGCGGTCACTGAGATCCGGATTGCGGATCATTTCTGTATTGGCGATCACATTCGCAAAATCATTCAGGGCGTTGAAGCCTGCCGGCCAGAACAGGATTGAGAACATGATCAACGCAAGAACCATGAAAAACGTCGCAACGATTTTCGAGCCCGCGCTCGACATTGCCCGAACCAGCATCCACATCGCACTCTCTCCATCCCGCTTCGGCGAGACCATAGTGGTGCGGAGCGCTTTGGTAAACGCTTAGCCTATGCGCCTTTCCAATTCGGCTTTCGCTTTTCAGCAAAGGCGCGGGGCCCTTCGACAAAATCTTCGCTTTTGAGCATGTCGCGAATGGCCGGAAACTTGGTATTGAAAGCCGTTTCGAAGTCCGCCACGTCGAGACCTCCCATCACCGCCTGCTTTGACGCCCGGATCGACATGGGGCTACATTCCATGATCAGCCCAGCCCATTTTCGAGCCGTGTCCATGAGATCGGCCTGCGCCACCACTTCATTGACGAAGCCAAGACGCTGGCCCTCCTCGGCAGGCACATGCCGGCCCGTCAGGATCATGCCCATGGCCTGTTTGAGTGGGATTTGCCGCGGCAATCGATGCAACCCACCCGCCAGCGCGGCCAAGCCGACTTTCGGTTCCGGCAATGCGAACCGGGCGGTGTCGGATGCGATAATCAGGTCGCATGCGAGCGCAATTTCAAATCCACCCCCCATCGCAACACCATTCACGGCCGCGATGACGGGTTTCTCCAGATCATACCGATTGGTCAGTCCGGCAAACCCGGAGGGTACGGGAAACATTTCGCCCCCCTCTGCCTGATAGCGCAAATCATTGCCGGCGCTGAAAGCCCGATCACCGGCACCGGTGATGATGGCCACCCAAAGGTCTTTATCCTCAGCGAAAGCATCGAACACCTCGCCGAGCGCTTTGTTCGCCGGCGGATGAAGCGCATTCATTTTCTCTGGACGGTTCATCTCGACGATCAACAGATTGCCGTCGACAGTCGTATTGAGAAATTCCGATTCAATCATTGCATCATTCCTGCTCGGTTCGTTTGTCCGAGAGCCTAGGCGCCAATTGCCCCGAATCAAGCATGACCTTGCGCCATCGACTAGGCCGGCACAGGAACCTCCGCAGGCGCCGGCGCCACCTTACCTCGGAGCAAATCGGCAGCTTTTTCAGCGATCATAATGGTCGGTGCATTGGTGTTACCACCAATCAAGGTCGGCATCACGGACGCGTCGACCACGCGAAGCCCTTCTACGCCCCGAACCCGGAGATCTGGGTCGAGCGGCGCATCATCATGAATGCCCATATGGACAGTCCCGACGGGATGATAAATGGTTTCGCCCTTCTCGCGTACAAAAGCATCGATCTCATCATCCGATTTCACATGATCGCCCGGGAACATCTCTGCCTTAATCAGTTCGGCCAGCGCCGGTTGAGCACAAATATCACGACACATCTTGATCGATTCGCGCATCACGCTGCGATCCGTTTCACTGGCGAGATAGTTGGGGTCGATGCGCGGGTGATCAAATGGATCGGCTGACGAAAGGCCTATCGTTCCACGCGATTCCGGGCGTAACTGGCAAGTATGCAGCGTCATGCCATCTGTCTTGGCTTGGGTGTTTCCATGATCCAACATAATCGCATTCACCAAGTGAAGCTGAATGTCAGGGCGATCCAACCCTTCTCGGGTTTTCAGAAAAGCCCCTGCTTGCAGGAAATTATCGGCGCCGGGTCCGGATTTGGTCATTAAAAAGCGCGCCGCAACCGCGAGTTTTTTCAACCCGGCCTGTTTCGAATAGGCTGATATTTTGTCCTTCAACGTGCTGATGACCGAGATATCCAGATGATCCTGCAAATTGGCCCCTACGCCGGGCAGATCGACGATATTTGCCACGCCGGCATCCCGAATAGCATCGGCTGGGCCGACACCTGACAGCATCAAGATTTGAGGCGACTGGACCGCGCCGGCACACAGGATCACTTCGCCGTCACAATGGATTGTTTCCGGCTGCGCGCCACGCTTGGCCACGATCTCTACGCCGGTCGTTTTTCCGCCTCGAAACAAGACCCGAGACACCAGCGCCGTCGAGAGAATGGTTAGGTTCGGGCGATTCTTCTCGATCGGTCGCAAATAGGCAAATGAGGCACTCCAGCGCTCACCACCAAAGATGTTGCGCTGATAGGCTCCGAACCCTTCTTGCTCCAGCCCATTGAAGTCTTCCGTGATCGGGTAGCCTGCTTGTCGGCCAGCTTCGACAAAGGCTTCAAATACAGGACTATCCATCGGGCTTTCAGTGACATTCAGCGGGCCATCGCCACCATGATAATCGCTTGCGCCGCCTTCATAGCCTTCAGACTTTCGAAAGTAAGGCAACACGTCAGCAAAGCCCCAACCGCGCAAACCGCTCTGTCGCCATTGATCATAGTCTAACGCGTGACCGCGCACATAAAGCATGCCGTTGATCGAGGACGAGCCGCCCCACCCGCGCCCCCGTGGCCAGAACAGCTTTCGATCATTCATGTGTTTCTGGGGGTCCGTCCAAAAACCCCAATTATGATCATTCTCGCCTTTTAAGAGACCGCCGACCCCTGCAGGCATCCGAATGAGGAGAGAATTGTCGCGTTTCCCAGCTTCGATGAGGCAGACTTTGACATCAGGATCTTCGCTCAACCGATTGGCCAAAACACACCCGGCGCTGCCCGCCCCGACAATTACAAAGTCAAACTGATGATCGGTCATAACGCCGTGTTCACTCCCTATCCTTTTGAATTCACTTATCGTCTCAACCTTTCATGAACGCAATCATAGTATGAGTATAGTTGTCTTTATTCTTTTACTTACGCTACTTGAATGTGGCGCAGGAGAGCGTCCTCATGAGTGCGATGGCGAAACAAGCTTCAGATGAGTCTTTGGCTCTGAACACCAACAAGGACCGCCGCCGCTATCAGCGTGTCGAGTTGAATCTGACCGGTCGTTTTCTCTACGATGAAGGTGATTTCGACCTCATCACAACAGACATATCGTGCGGTGGTGCCACCATTCAATCGACGGCGCAGCCTCCCCTTGGCCATCTTATCGTCTGCTATTTTGACGAATTGGGCCGGGTCAACGCACGTGTGGTCCGCCACAATGAGACGGGCTTTTCGGTGTCTTTCGAAGCCAGTCCCCGAAAACGCGACAAGCTTGCTGATCGCCTGATTTGGCTTCTCAATGTGGATGCTTTTGCCCTTGAGGACGAGCGCGATGCGCCCCGAAAATTGGACGCTTCGGCCGCGATGGTCCTTCGTGAGGATGGAGAAGCGCTCCCTTGCCGGGTCATTGATATTTCGCTGACAGGCGCCTCGTTTGAGAGCATGGATGGATCACCGATGGTTGGCGAAACGGTCAGTGCCGGAAAACTTCAAGGCGAAGTTGTCCGTGTCACTCCGGGTGAGTTTGCAATCCGTTTCATGCACAAAACTGCTTCCGAAGTTGAAGAAACCTAACTTGAAGACGAACGCCTTCACTGCCATCTCTTGAGGCGGAGGCAAAAAAATGATCGACAATCCGGACATTGGCGTCCCTCCCCCTGTGTGGACGCGTCTACGGTTCGAAGCCCGAGCGGCGGCGGCCGATGAGCCAACCATGGCGAGCTATATTGAGGCCGCCATTTTAAGCCACGACACAATTTGTCAGGCCATGTCTTTCCATCTTGCTGAAAAGCTCGCTGGGCCCGAAATGAGTGCTCAGCAAGTGCGGCAAGTGATCGGCGCGGCGTATGACAGCGACCAGGAGCTCGTTGCGAAGGCGGAAGCCGATATGCAAGCGACTCTCGAACGCGATCCCGCGGCACGTGGGATGCTCCAACCTTTCTTGTTTTTCAAAGGGTTCCTCGCCCTTCAAACACACCGGATCGCCAACCATTTCTGGAGGCAAGGACGAGAAACGGTGGCCTTCCAGTTTCAATCTCGCGCCAGTGAGAAATTCGGTGTCGACATTCATCCCGCCGCGCAAATTGGTCGCGGCGTCATGCTCGATCATGCGAGTGGCATCACAGTGGGTGAAACGGCGATTATCGGAGACAATTGTTCCCTTCTGCATGGCGTTACCTTGGGCGGCACCGGCAAAGAGGTCGGTGATCGTCACCCCAAAATTGGCAATGGCGTGTTGCTCTCGGTGGGCGCTAAAGTCCTGGGTAACATCACAATTGGTGACGAAGCCAAAGTCGCCGCTGGATCGGTGGTTCTAAAGGATGTCCCGGCTCGGTGCACCGTCGCCGGTGTTCCGGCGAAAATTGTTGGTGCGCCCTGCCAGGAACCGGCAAGAAATATGGATCAGGCGATCCCCGACGCTTAACACTTATTGCCTAATTGAGCCTCGCATTACCGCGGCGACGATTGCAGACGGCATGCGCGAGCTGATAGTTTTGCTCAGCATCTGAGCCGCCTTTTGATTTGGGTTGAATATGATCGAGCGTTGCACGCTGCCGGGCCCAGATACGGGCATGTGGCGCTTCGAACCGGTTTCGCATCATCTCGCCCTGACACAAAGCGCAACGTCCCGATTGTGCCGTCCAAAGTCGCCGCCACAATGGCGTGTTTGGGATCTGAAACGGCTGACTCAAAGCTGAAATGGCACGGGCCAACCTCGGCGTTCTGCGGCCGCGAACAGAGTGTTTTGAAGCAAGCATGCGATCGTCATCGGCCCGACACCACCTGGAACCGGCGTGATCGCGCCTGCGACCTGACTGACGTGTTCGAAATCCACATCGCCGACAAGTCGGGTCTTATTCTCACCCTTTTCCGGCGCCGGAATGCGATTAATCCCAACATCGATCACCAATGCGCCAGGTTTCACCCAGTCCGCCTGGACCATATTGGCGCGGCCAACCGCAGGCACCAAAATATCTGCTTGCTGACAAATCTCGGGAAGATTCTGGGTCCGAGAATGCGCCATCGTGACGGTACAATTCTCGGCTAGGAACAGCAGAGCCGCCGGTTTGCCGACCAGGATCGAACGGCCAATCACAACAACATGGTTTCCGGACAGATCATTGCCGAGCGCGGTTTTCGCCAACAAAACGCATCCCGCAGGGGTGCACGGGCGCAAGCCCGGTTTGCCTTGCACCAGTCGACCGGCACTTGTTTCGGTCAAGCCGTCAACATCCTTAGATGGGTGGATCCGCGCGATCGCGGACGCCTCATCTAGACCATATGGCAAGGGCAGTTGCAGCAAGATGCCATCGATGTCTGCCGCATGATTTAGCCGGTCCAGTAATGCCTCAACTTCGTGCTGCGTGGCATCTGCCGGTAATCTGTGGTGCACCGACTTCATGCCTACGTCTTCGGTTTGGCGAACTTTATTTCTGACATAGACTTGAGAGGCGGGATCCTCACCGACGAGAACCACCGCCAGTGTCGGCGCTTCTGGACTTGCAGCAACAGCGGCCGCGACACGAGCGCGGACGTTCTGCGCCAGCTCTTTTCCGGACACGATCATGGCAGAAACCTCCGCTAGAAGGGAATGGCGCGGATCACGCTTGGAATCAAATAGTCGCGCAGAAACGGAATCGCCAAAGCAATAACTAGGATCGATAAATCCAGGCTACCAAGCGGCGGAACCACCCGTCGCACGGGTCGCACCACAGGCTCAATGATCTGGTCGAGGAAACTGTAGATGCCACGAACGGTTTGGTTCCGCTGATCGACCACGCCGCCCACGAGCAACCAACTCATGATGACGTAGACCAACAGAGCGAAGAAAAAGATCGTGAGAATCGGGGAGATAAAATAGATGTGCAGCGCTAAGAGGAGTTCACTCAAGGGTCCTGTCTCCATTCAATCCCTTGCCCATAGGCGGCTTTCTTTTTTTCGGCAAGATGGCGCTCACTCAGAACGGCGAAGACGTTGAGCCTGTTCAGAGGCCAATATCCGCGTGACGGGTTCCGGCAGCAAGCGGCTAAGCGTCGCCAGGCCCTTGTTCACCGCGCCTGGCACAACCACAGGACGGCCATGTTCGCAGGCTGAAATCCCTGCTTCGACAACAGGCTTAGCATCCATCCACATCCAGTCTGGTGCCGCACCGAATTGTTCTCTGGTGCCATTCACATCGTGAAACTCAGACTGTGTGAGGCCCGGACAAACGGCCGTGCAGTTGATATTGTCAAAGCCGTCCGCGCGGAGCTCGGCATGCACCGCCTCCGAGAAACGAATCAAGCCGGTCTTTACGCTGGCATATAGACCACTTGTTCCTGGCGCATATCCGGCCAAAGACGCAACATTGATGATCCGGCCATAACCGCGCTCGATCATGCCGGGTAGAATTTTGTGGGTGAACTCGATTGGGACTGAATAGAGAACGCGGATAAAGTCCGCATGTTGTTTCCATTTTGTCTCAAGAAAATCGTCTTTCGGTCCGTATCCCGCATTGTTCACGAGCCCATCAAGCTGGCGTCCTTCCGACGCAAGCGTCTTCAATATATCATCAACGGACGAGGCTCTGGCCAGATCCTGCGCAATCACAATTGTCGCGACCTTGTGCTTGGACTCGATCTCCCTGGCCAATTTGTCCAATCGATCGATGCGCCGTGCGGTCAGCGCAACGTCCCAGCCTCGCATAGCATATTGTCGAGCAAACTCTTCACCAATCCCGGACGAGGCTCCGGTGATGAGAACGAGACGCCGATCAGTCATTGGCCGCATCCGGTTTGCGCCAGACTTTCACCTTGGTCAGGAAAGCGTGCTCGGTTTTCTCTGCGGCGAACCCGGCCTGCGCCATGTCTGGCGCGAAATCATAGGAGAGATATCCCTTATAGTAAGGTTCGTGAAAACCTTCTGGGAAATACTCCAAAAAGCCATCGAGGCCTGGGACATCGCCGAATTGCAGACTGTCAGCAACGATAAACGCACCACCCGGTTTCAATACGCGCGCCGCTTGCAGCATCACCTCGGGGCGAATACGCGGCGGAAGTTCGTGGAATAGATAGATCGATACAATGGCATCGAAGCTGCCGTCTTCAAATGGCATCTCCTCAGCCTGGCCTTCCGCAACCGTCGCGCAAGGCCAGTTTGAAACCGCATCGCGAGCGCGCTCGGCATACGCGGGCGAGAGGTCCAGACCGGTCAAGCGCAGCCGTGGGAAGGCACGCAAAGTCGACTGCATAAAGCTGCCCGTGCCACAGGCGAGATCAAGCAGCTCGAACCGGCGTTGATCTTTGCCGCGCAACTCATGGGCGATTTCTGCAAGCGCGGCCCGCCGCATCGCGGCTGCGGCGCCCGTGAACAAAGCCTCGACCTGATGATCATAAATCTCAGCGCTCTCATCGCTCAGCCAGCCATCCGTCTGATAATGAAAATTCTGCCGATAATAAGCCGGAAAACGACTCAAATCGGTTGGCGCATCGCGTCGAATTTCCGTGCCATCTCGCGCCACACGACGACGGTCAACATCCGACACGTCCCGCAAAAATGATCGCGCCCGGCGCAGCGTCTTCGGCAAGGCTGAAAATGACATCTCGGACGGAACGGGATCGGGATAGAGACCGGCCTCAATATTGGCACGGTCCTTCTGAAACAGTTCAAAATACGCTTTGCGCAACGCTTTCGGCTGAGGCGGATGCTCGGGCTTAAACGGTGGCTCGCCGGGCCGATCGAAGCCAGCCGACTGACGCCGTGCCAATAAATACTGCCCACCATACCAAGCGGACCGTAATCCTTGCGCTGCTGTATAGCGCGCACGACCAGCCGATTGCGAGAGACGATCCAATACAGACATAGGTTCAAAATGGGGGACTCTTCCGCATTCGTCCAGTGGCACTTTAACACGGGCTTCAGTTCCCGTTCAGCTTGGATCATTATGGGTGGTCGCTGAGAGACATTAGAAAGGGGCGTGAAATGCGAATTGCCCGATACCTAGTCGCAGCTGGCGCTACAGGATTGATCTGCGCGCCCGCCGCCTTCGCGCAGGCCCAGTACGGTGGTGGATATGGCTATGGCCACTCACCGCAACCCGTCAATTCACATTGCGAGCAAATCCGCGACGACAAGCGTCTTGTCGGCGGCTTGATCGGTGCTGTGGCCGGTGGCGCACTTGGCGTTGCGATTGCCGACGATGATGATGACGGCCATTATCATCGAAAATATCGCGGTCACCGCGGCTATTACGGTCATCGCGGCTGGCGCCATGGGCGCAGGCACGGCGGCTACTATCATCATGACAGTGATGGTGACGAAATCGCAGGGGCGCTGATCGGCGGCGTGCTTGGCGCAGTGGTCGGCAGTGAGCTGGCGGGGAGCAGTGTCGATTGTACGCCAAAGTGGAATTACGCTGAAGTTCCGCCACCCACAAGACAAGCCTTTGGCGGCGCCTGGAACGCACCGCCTCGAACGTCGAATTACGGCAATCCCCCGCGAAGTGTCTTATACTCAAACCAACCTCTCCCCGGGGAATTGGCGGGCGGCCCAACCCCCATTGTTCCTGCCATAGAAACGCCGTATCGGGTGACCGCGACAGAGCCAACTGAGTTTCAGCCTGAGTGTACGACCGTTCAACGGGAAACCAGCCTACCAGACGGAAATATTGTTCGCGAACCGGTTGAGGTTTGCCGCTCGGTCGAAGGATCTTGGTTCATGCCAGACGAAACCGGATTTTAGCGTCAGCACCGCTCTTTTCGTGATCGATCAAGCTGCCTATGTTGGCAGCGATGACAGATTTATTCACACCGATACCGTTCGCGCTTTGGCAGAGTGACAAAGACGCTTTTGCAGCTGCGATTGGCAATTCGTTTCGGGAAACCGGTTTTGCCGTCATCGACGGCCATCCGATTGCGACAGACCTAATCCAGGCAACGCTAGAGACGGCGCAGGACTTTTTCGCCCTGCCACCGGACGCCAAGCAGGCTTATTATGACAAGGAAGCCGGCGGCCAGCGCGGATATACACCTTTCGGAACTGAGAATGCGAAAGGAGCTGCCAATCACGATCTCAAAGAGTTCTGGCATACAGGCCGCGCCTTAGATCCGAATGGCCCTTACCAAGATAAGATGTTGCCGACGCCTCATGTCGCGGAAGTAGAGAATTTTGATGAGACGACGTACAAAGTGTTTACGGCGCTCGACATGTTTGGGCGCGAGTTGTTGCGCGGCATCGCTTGTCATCTGAAACTAGAAGAGACCTGGTTCGAAGACAAAGTGAACCACGGCAACTCGATTCTCAGACTGCTCCACTATCCAGCGCAACAGACGCCGCCACCCGCGGGCACGGTGCGGGCCGGAGCACATGAAGACATCAATGTGATAACACTCCTACTGGGCGCTGATGAAGCAGGACTAGAAGTTCTGCATCGATCTGGAAAATGGCTGCCGGTGAACCCGCCACCCTCGGCCATTGTCATCAATTGCGGAGATATGTTGCAGCGAATGACAGGCGGCGTGCTGCCCTCGACAACGCACCGCGTGGTGAACCCGTCTCCCGAGCGCGCCAAATTCTCGCGCTATTCGATGCCGTATTTTCTACACTTCAATCCGGATGTGTTGATTAAGGCGCTTCCGGGTTGCTTGGACGAGGGTGGAAAAGCAGAACCGCCGATAACGGCGACGGACTATTTAATGGAGCGTCTGATCGAAATTGGATTGGTCAAAGCTTGATCCATATTTGGGCCAGGCGCGCCAAATGCGCATTGCATCCTTTCCAGGTCTAGTCCTCCAACAGCGCATTCGCTAAACCCTTTGAAACACAAAAGGGAGCACTCGATGTCCGTCACCACCTCAGCCGTAGAATACGAAATGGATGGAACCTCTTATGAGGGTTTTCTGGCCATGCCGTCGACAGCGCCAAAAGCCGTCATCGCCGTTGCACACGCCTGGGGAGGGCAATCAGACTTTGACAAAGATAAAGCCAAATTGCTCGCAGAGTGGGGTTATGCAGGCTTTGCCGTGGACGTTTATGGGGTCGGCCAGCGCGGAGAAAGCGTCGAAGAGTGTCAGGCGCTGATGACACCCCTGGCGGAGAACCGTGCCTTGCTCCAAGCACGCCTTCAACGCGGTTTGGACGAAGCCAGGGCGCAAAGCGGTTGTGAAAAAGCGTCCGCAATGGGGTTTTGTTTTGGTGGCTTGTCCGTGCTGGATATGGCTCGGTCTGGAATGAGTGTCGATGGGGTGATTTCCTTCCACGGGCTGCTCGGCGCGCCCGGCAACACGGACGGCAATACAATCGCCGCAAAAGTTCTGGTCCTGCATGGCTGGAGCGACCCGATGGCGACGCCGGATGATGTGCTCGCCTTTGCCAAAGAAATGGACGCCGCAAAAGCCGACTGGCAACTCCACGCTTATGGCGACACACTACATGCCTTCACCAATCCAGACGCGCAGGATCCAAGTTTCGGGACACAATACAAGAAAGAAGCGGATCGCCGCAGTCACGCAGCGTTGAAAGACTTCCTCGCAGAGCTTTACGGCTGAACCGGGTGACCTTTGATCGGCGCCAAACGCTTTTGATGATCCCAGCTGCGATGACGGTTGGCTGTGCGACGTCTTCGGGGCCGCTGCCCCTCTCACCCAAAGCACGCCTCGAAGCGTTGATCGACGCGCCTTCAGGCCAACGCGCGCCGGCCGCTGGTTTCGTGCTGTTGCAAGGGGGTGACGTCATCGCCACTGAAGCGGTCGGGTCCGCTTCTGGTTTGAGCGCGTCAGAACTGGCCGACGGTTTCGGCGCGAGCCCGTTCACAATCGAAACACCCTTCCGCGCGGCATCGATCTCAAAAATGGCAGTCGCTTTAGTGTGCAACCATTTGGTTGGCGCTGGACAGCTTGATCTCGATATCGACATCCGGTCATTGGGCATATCCCTGCCATCAGGACCCGGGATTGATGGAGCGGTCCTGACACCACGTGCCTTGCTCGCACATGTATCCGGACTGAAAGACCCCGATGCGTATTGGCAAGCGCACCCTGGAACCTTGCAGCAATTGCTGAAGGCAAATGCGCCAAATGCGAGTTCAGAAACTGACAATTGGTTTCACTACTGCAATTTGAACTACGGTATTCTAGCGACCGCTTTGGAAGACGTTTCAGGTCGGCGATTTGATCAGTTGATCGATGAGCATGTTGCGGGCCCGCTCGGACTGGATGCGGGGTTCAACTGGTCCAATGTCAGCCAAGAAAAACGTCAGATGGCAGCCGCGTTGTATCGTGAAGACGAAACTGGTTGGCAGATTCAAATCGATGGTCCGGCATCAAGAAACAGCTCAGCACCTTCGATCCTGATGCAAACCGGTGCGGAACATATTCCGTACACGCCTGGCCAGAACGGTGCGTTGTTCTCGCCGCAAGGCGGACTGCGCGCGAACCTGCTCGACCTGGTTAAACTGGTGGAGGCTGCCGCACGTGAGCCAATCTTGACGGAGCCCGTTTGGCAGGCAAATTCCGACCTCTCGAACGGCGATACCGATGGCGGCTACTACACCGCCTTCGGCAGCGGCGTGCAGCTCTACAATGAGACAAACTCATTCTGGCCGGGTGTGGCGCTTGCCGGTCATCATGGCGAAGCCTATGGCCTTTATGCCGGGGCATGGCATGCGCCAAGCTTGCAACTCAGCTTCGCTTACGCCGTCACCGGCACACCGCAAATGGGCCCCAGGTCAGCGGACCATCCCGCGCTCAATGGGTTCACAGCCCCGCTTATGCACGCGGTGCGGGATGCTTATGCGGCGAGTGCGGCAGCGATATAGAGCGCCGTTGCGAACACGCCGGCAAAGAGCGCATATGGCAGCTGCGTTCTGACATGTTCCATATGATCGCATCCCGATGCCAATGACGCGATGATCGTAGTATCCGAGATCGGCGAGCAATGATCTCCAAACACGCCGCCCCCCATCACAGCCGCGATGGCCAATGGCATTGGCACACCGGCGCCGATCGCCAAAGGAACAGCGACAGGGACGATGATCCCATACGTGCCCCAGCTGGTTCCTGCCGTGAAAGACGTAATCGCCGCGGCCAAAAATAAGATGGCGGGGATTGCCCATGGCGCGGGGAAGCTCGACGCGATGCTGGCGATGAATTCGCGCATGCCGACCGCGTTCAAGCTTGATCCCAGGACCAAGGCCAGGAAAATCATGGTCACGGCTGGAAGCAAATCTCCCATGCCTTTAAATCCGATCTCCACCAATTCCCCTTTGGCGCGGCGCGAATGTGCGAGACAAATGAAGGCCGCCGCGGTTGCGAGAATGACCGACCACAAGATCGCCTGAGATCCGGAGCCCTGGCGGATGTCGCCCTCACCCGTCCAGATCATGAAGCCAATTGTGCCGCCAATCATGATGATCAGCGGGATCGCCATATAGATCGCTTTTGAGGCCGGTTCTGGTGGTTCGTTGAACGGTCCCGTCGACACCGCTACGCTGGCAGAGCGTCCCCCGCTTTCAACCGCCGCCAAGGGCCCAAAGACGCGATTGGAGAAGACTGTGAAAAACACGATCAGGATCGTGATCCAAGCATAAAAATTCAACCCGATCGTGGCCATCAAGACGCCAGTGGCGCCCTCCACGCCATTCTCATTCAGCAATCCAAGCAGGTAAGCCCCCCAGCCATTGAACAGGATCAAGACGCTGATTGGCGCACAGGTCGAATCGATGATGTAGGCGAGCCGCTCGCGGCTGACATTCAGCTTATCGAAGAGGGGTCGGCCGAGAATGCCTGTAGTAAGCAGGCTGATATTGGTCTCAACGAAAATCAGAACCCCGCAAATCGCGGTGACGAGGCTTGCGCGCCGCGGCGTTGAGGCGAATCCGGAGCTTTGTAATCGCTCGACCATCGCGCTGATACCACCGGACCGCTGCATGTAAACAATCAGCGCGCCGATGATCAGGCAAAACAAAAGCACCCGCGTATTGTATGGGCTGTCAAACACGCCGACTGCACGATCAATACTGCCGAGCGCACCCATCAGTGGATTGAAGCCTGCGATCATGGTCTCGGCCAACCAGATTGCGATGCCCAAAGCCCAGAACACGTTCCGGGTCCACACCGCGACGACAATCGCCAACAAAGGCGGCGTGATTGTAAGCCATCCGAGATCCATTGGTTTGGCCTAATTCAAGACGTCGGGCGAACCGATTTCGGAAGTTTTGGCCGCTTCCGCTGCGCGCATGAGGCGTAGCATATTGCCGCCCCAAATCTTGGCGAGGTCTTCTTCTGTGTAGCCCGCTGCGAGCAAATCGTCGGTAATCTTGGGCAGGTCGACAATATCGTCCATGCCGTCGACACCGCCGCCACCATCCCAGTCTGCGCCGATGCCGACATGATCCGGTCCAATCAGTTCCAGCGTGTAGAGCAAGTGTTCCATGAACTTTTCATAGGTCGAACGCGGCGCTGGAAACTGCTTGCCGATTTCAGCGCGCGCCGCTCGGAAGGCCGCGACCTGCTCTTCTGTCATCGACATAAAATCCGTGCCAAATTCATCGGTCAACTCAGCCAAGGCGGCTTGGCGTTCTGGCGACGGTGTCAGCTGTTCGAGATACGCGCCGAGCGCGTTGATCTGAATGACGCCGCCATCTTCGGCGAGCGCGATCAGAAGCTCATCTGGAACATTGCGGGGATGATCAAACACCGCAGCGGGGCCGCTATGCGACAAAATGATCGGTGTCTCAGACAGAGCCATCATGTCGTACACCGTATCGTCGGAGGCGTGCGACCCATCCAAGATGAGGCCGAGCCGGTTGGCCTCCCGCACCAGCTCTTCGCCAAGCGGGCTCAAGCCGTCAAAGTCCTCGTTCACATCGGTTGCGCTGTCGGAAAACTGATTGTTCCGAAAGTGCGCCGGACTGACCATTCGCAGGCCGCCAACGTAGAATGTCTCAAGCATCGAAACGTCTTCGCCCAAGGGATAGGCGTTTTCCATGCTTTGAAAAACGATGATTTTGCCCGCATCATTGATCCGCACTGCGTCATCGGCGGTGAAGGCCAGTTCGACAGAGTCCGAATATTTCGCAGCCAATTCCCGAATTGCCATTTGCCGCAGAAGCGCCGACGTTCGCGCTGCAATGTAGGAGGCTTCATCCAGCTGGCCTTGCGGCGTGTAGATCACCCAGAAGCCGCCATCGAGGCCGCCTTCAAGCATGCGTGGCAAGTCTACATGGGTGCCATCCTCCTCGAACGATCCGCGCTTAGAAAAGTCATATGTGCCTCGGTGGAAATAAGCGGGCGTGTCGAGATGGCTGTCCATGATCAAGAAAGACTGATGAAGATCCACTTCCTGCGCTTCAGATTGCGGCGTGATCGTGCTGCCGGCGCCATCATCTTGAGGATTGCAGGCGGCCAACATCAACAGTGCGGCCGCGGATAAATATAGTGGTTTCAAGTGACCCTCCAATTTGCGACCAACCGAACAGATCTCGGCTGATTGGACAAGTCGTGATTTTTTGCAGCGGTCGTCACGCCATCTCCTGCTGCATTACCGGGCAGTCATCGCCCCATCGACAGAGCGTTGACATGCTGACCGACAAACGGAGGATACCTAAATCCAGGAGGAAACGCGCATGGCTGAGCCCTTAGCATTCTACACCAATCCAATGTCACGCGGCCGCATTGCGCGCTGGATGCTGGAAGAAACAGGTGTCGAGTATGACACCCATTATCTCAGCTATGGCGACACGATGAAGTCCGCCGCCTATTTGGCCATCAACCCGATGGGCAAGGTCCCAACCATTCGCCACAATGGCAAAACAGTCACCGAATGCGCCGCGATTTGCGCCTATCTCGCGGACGCGTTTCCAGAGGCAAAACTGGCGCCCGCAACAGATGACCGCGCGGATTACTATCGCTGGCTGTTTTTCGCAGCTGGACCATTGGAGTCCGCGACCACCAATAAAGCCATGGGATGGGCACCGAGCGATGAGCAAAAAGCCATGGCGGGTTATGGCAGTTTCGAACTGGCTTATGACACGCTACTCGGCGCGCTCATCGGCAAGACCTATGTCTGCGGCGACAGCTTTACGGCCGCCGATGTCTATGTTGGGTCACAAGTGGCTTGGGGCTTACAATTTGGCACACTGCCAGAGCACGCTGTTCTCACCGAGTATCGCGACCGGGTCACAGCACGTTCAGCCTATATTCGCGCTTCAGAACTCGATGACGCCGCGATGGAAACGCATGGGCCAACGCCACCGGGTTAAAGCGTCACGGTGCCGCTAATCGTACGACCGTTGCGATCGATTTCGATGCTCCAGCGGCCACTGTCGCGGTCCAACGCGTCCTCCAACCCATCAAGCGAACGAATTTGCTGGCCATCGACAGACAGAATAATGTCGCCAGGCCGAACCACACGCCAGGCAAAGGCTCGGTTCTGAATCCGCGTCACAAGAACGCCGGTATCAAATGGATCACGACCGATTTCCTCCGCGAGACGCGGTGAAAGCTCTGCCACTTCGGCGCCATTGAAAGGGTGGCGCCCTTGCAGCAGCACCAAATCGGCTTCCGATGCACCTGGCGGCACATCAAGCCGCACGAGGATGGCGCGCTGCTCTCCACCGCGCAGCACAGTGAGCGGAACGAGATCGCCAACCGACCGTGTCGCCGCCAGAAACTTCAAACCCTTTTCGTCGAACACTTCGCGCCCATCGATTTCCATGACGAGGTCACCACGACGAAGACCGGCGCGATCGACGGGGCCGTCTTCGAACACCTCGCTGACAATCACCCCAACGGGCCGGCTCAGACCTTGCGCTTGCGCGATGTCGAAGGTGACAGATTGCCCTTTCAAGCCCAACCAAGGGCGAACAATCATGCCTTCATTGACAGCCGCATCCACGACACGCCGGACCATTTCCGACGGGATCGCAAAGCCAATTCCGTTTGACCCACCGGAGCGTGAGAAGATAGCGGTGTTCACACCCACCAACTGGCCGCGCGTATTCACCAATGCGCCGCCAGAATTGCCTGGATTCACAGCGGCATCTGTTTGCAGGAAGAAGGCATAATCAGACACGCCAACATCCGTTCGCGCCGTCGCGGAGATAATACCACTTGTGACGGTTTGGCCGACACCGAATGGATTGCCAATGGCAAGGACGAGATCGCCAACTTCGACGGCACGGGTGTCAGCATAGCCCAGCGAAGGAAGCGGTTCGCCGCCTGTATCGATCTGCATCACGGCGAGATCGGTACGTTCATCCGCCAAAATCAATTCCGCCTCATATTCCCTGCGGTCGGACAGGACGACCAGAAATTCGTCGGCACCTTCGATGACATGATTATTGGTCACGATCACGCCATCTTCAGAAACGATGACGCCCGATCCGAGCGAGTTTTGAACCCGTTCTTCAATGCCTGGACCCGTCGCGAAACGCCGGCCAAAAATATCGCGCATAATATCGCGCCGCTGGACGATTTTGCGTGTGTACACATTTACAACGGCTGGCGAAGCTTGTTGCACCAGAGGCGCATAGCTCATCTCGATTTGCTGTTGCGACTCCGGCACTTGCTTAGCCGTGAATTCGACCTGTTGCGCCTGCGTGTGCCCGATGAAGAGCGGGCTCAATACGGCGGCAAGCAGAATGGTTAGCACCAGCAGCACGGCTGCGAGCAACTTGGAAACATGTTTTGTCATGGGTGTTACATAGGCCATAAATATGGCCCTATTCCGGCACAGAGCTGTGCGCAATCGGGCAGCGATGACATTTTGGACAGATCACTGTGATTCCTTCAGGAAACGCCCGTTTAGGCGCTCTTCTCTGACAGGGCTTGAAGGTTCTTTTCATGGTCTTCGCGGCTGATCCGGTAAAAGCTCACGGCGAGTAGCATCAACATCCATAGTGTGAGCAGCATCACTCCATAACCGAGACCCAATGTCCGCACGGCTTCATCGCTTACTTCGTCCGGCCGCATCCCCGGCGAAATCGCGGCAAACGCTAGGATCGCCGACGCGGTCAACACACCGACACCCTGTGAGAGTTTCCGCATGAAGCTGATACCCGCAAAATAGACTCCCTCCGAACGTCGACCGGTCGCCACTTCATTTTGCTCGACAATATCGGCGACCATCGACGCGGCCAGCATCTGATATGCAATGATCAGAGCGATGTCGAAAACCGTGACAATGAGGATGATTGTGTAGAGCTCGCTTGTGCCATTCTCCGGAAGCAAACCAAGCAATCGGGCAAAAACCGGTGCCGGCGCGATGGTGAACGCCATAACCCCAATGATAATCGCCGCACGTTTTTTGCCGAGCGTTTTGCCGGCGATTGGGGCGATGATCAAAGCCATGATTGCGGATAGAAAGACGGCCAAGGTGAGGCCCGAAATCTGGTCTGCTGTGAATTCCCAGAAGAAGCCATTGATATATTGGTTCAGCGTTGCAGACACGCCGCTCGCCAGAAGCCCGAAAAGAGTCGCGATGAACAGTGCCCGGAAGGACGGGTTTGAAATCGTTTCCCAAACCTCACCAACCATTTTGAGCGGTGTTAGGTTCCGGGGCGCAGGCGGTGGTTTGAGATGCGGGATCTGGCTGTGGGTGCCGAGGGACATAATCAGGATCGCAGTAAAGATGCAGCCCGCACCGAGCAGCCCGTAATTATGCCAGCCTTCGATATGGAAGAAGCCGGATGGATCACGCTCACTGGGTTGCAGCAAGAACGCGAACAAGATGACCTGTACAGATAACCCACCAATCCACGCAAAGAAGCCACGAAACGACATCAAAGATGTCCGCTCATCATAGTCTTGTGTAAGTTCTGCTGCGAGCGCGGTGCTTGGCACCTCGAACAGTGTGTACATCAATCGGACGAGAATGGTCAGCGAAAGAAGCCAGCCAAAGAGCCCCATCCCGGCAAGGCCCTCCGGTGGGTTCCAGACAAAAAAGTAACCAATGGCGATCGGAAACATGGCCGTATAAATGAACGGATGCCGGCGGCCATATTTATGGGTCAGATTGTCCGACCAATAGCCAACGATGGGATCCGAAAAGGCATCAAATATCAGCGCGATCCACAGGGCTGCAGCGACCAATGCCGCATTTAGCCCGAGCACCTGGCTGTAGAACAGCAGCAGGACATAGTCGAAACCATTATTCTTGATTCCGCCCGCAGCGCCGCCGACCCCATAAGCAATGCGCGTCAGAAGACCGGGTTTGTGGATTGCCACCCCTTCGGTGTCCGCCATGCATCCCTCCTTGAGTGGACGACGTGCAAGTCTCTTGGCGCGCGCGTCAGCTCGACGGCTGGCCTAGAGACCAAGAACCATTTTCGACATGATGTTGCGCTGGATCTCATTTGAGCCCGCATAGATCGATGTCTTGCGGTAGTTGAAATAGCTCGGCGCAACAGACGACGCATAATCCGGCGTCGACAGGTCGCTATTGGCGCCCGCACGGGCCACGGCAAAGGTGTCCTGCACAAATGGCGCAGCGTATCCACCGACAGCCTCAAGCGACAATTCCGAAATCGCCTGCTGTGCTTCTGATCCGGCGCATTTCAGCATTGAGCTTTCTGGACCCAAAGCTTCGCCAGCCGAAAGGGCGGAAAAGATCCGAAGCTCGATCGCGTTCAATGCTTCGATCTTCATCTCCATTGTGGCCAGTTTGCGCTGGAAATCGGGATCTCGCAAAAGCGGCTCTCCACCATTTTGCTCGACGCTTGCGAGCTTTTTGGTTTTCTCCAAAGCGTTTCTGAGGCCCGGCGCATAAGCATTACCGCGCTCAAACTGCAGCAAATATTTTGCGTAGGTCCAACCCTTATTCTCTTCGCCGACCAGGGCATCATCGATTTTGACGCGGACGTTTTCGAAGAAGACCTGGTTGATCTCTTGTTGATTGTCGGTTGGCCCGTCGAGGGTGGGCAAAGACGAAACAGAGATGCCAGGCAAATCCATTGGGAAGACGAGGAAGCTGATGCCTTCCTGCGGCTTGCCCTCTTTGGAGGTACGGACCAGGCAGAAAATCCAGTCAGCCCATTGTGCGTGCGTCGTCCAAATCTTCGATCCGTTTAGGACATACTCATCGCCATCGCGCACGGCGCTCATCTGCAAGGAGGCCAAATCAGACCCAGAGCCTGGCTCAGAATATCCCTGACACCACCAAACTTCTGAGCGTTTGATCTTCGGCAAATGCTCAGCCTTTTGAGCGTCATTGCCGAAAGCCATAATCACGGGCGCGACCATCGATTTGCCCATAGGGGATGTGCCCGGCGTTCCGGCAGCGGCCATTTCCATATTCAGAATGTAGCGTTGGCCGGCGCTCAGCCCGGGGCCGCCAAACTCTTCCGGCCAATTTGAAACGAACCAGCCCTTATCGTCGAGCTTACGCTGCCATTCGAGCATGCCGTCCTTGTCGAGATAGCCATTCTTTGACAGAGCATTCCGCGCGCGCAGCTCATCGGTATAGTTTTCAGCAATCCAGTCGCGAACCTCTTTTTGGAATGTGAGGTCAGCATCGGTAAAGGACAGGTCCATATCGGGCTCCTATTCGACGATGTCGTACATTTCGATTTTTGGCGCGCCTGCAAGACAGGCGCCAAGGCCAGGCTGTGCTGCCTTGAAATAGTCGGTCTGGCCGTGCGCCGCGAGCGCTTCTCCTGACGCATATTGCTCCATAAAGATGTAGGACGTCTCAGAGCCCTTTTCTTTGTAAAGCTGATAGGTCAAACAGCCGGGCTCATTTGCCTTAACTTTGGCCATTAAATCCTTTGCGACAGCTTCAAAGTCTGCCTGCTTGCCATCCTGAATTTCGAGCTTTGCAACTAAGCCAATCATGACGCGATCATCCTCCTAATTTTGCCTCACCATATGGCCGTAGGGTCAAACGGCAAGCCCTGCCCAAAGGGCAGCTATTCAGCCTTTAAAGGCCGTGACTTCGACTTCGAATTTCATTTCGGGCTGAATCAAATCTGCGATCACCATGGTAGCAGCTGGACGGACATCTCCAAGCCACTTTTCGAGGATGGGGCCAAGTCGCTTCACGTCATCGCGATCCGTGACCGTATATTGAACCCGAACAATATCGACCAGAGCGAAACCGGCTTCCACCAGGATGCCATCGATGGTCTTGAACGCCTGCTCCGCCTGCACCGGCACATCACTCGGCAATGACATGGTTTCATAATCATAGCCCGTGACACCGGACACGAAGCACCAATCTCCCTGCACCACAGCGCGCGAATAAGCCATGCTGGCTTCAAATGGAGATCCGGTTGTGTAGCGTTTTCGATCCGAGGGCATTATGCCTATCCTGTTTCAAACACCCGACATAGACGTCGACATTTCGTGGAGCCTAACATGCTGGTCCCAATCATCACCATTGCATTGAATGCCCTGCTGGTTTTCGCGCTCGGCTTCTGGACATCAATCCAACGGTCGACAGGCGACAAAGTGATTTACTATGGCGCAACACTGGACCCGACCTCCGGTCTCGCAAAAGCGCAACGTGCGCACGGCAATGCGAGCGAATATGCCGGCGCGATTACTGCGCTGTTCCTTTTGTGCATGTGGCTCGGAACGCATGGCCCGGTCGCAGGCGGGTTTATGATCGGGATCACAGCCGCGCGCTATCTCCACGCCTTCGGCTTCCTAACGTGCAAGACTTTGGACACGCCGCATTGGGCAAAAGCCATCGGCGCGCTCACCACCTATATTGGCGGGATCGCGCTTTGCATCTATGTCATATGGGACGCGGTACAGTCGCCACCGCAGCTCCCAGTGCTATAGGAGAGACTAAGTCTGGTCGTCCATTTTGGCGTCGGGTGCATTCTTTGCGACGCTTTTCATGCCATTCTCACAGCCAGATTCTGAATCGTACATTTGTGACTGACCAACGACTTGACCATTCATGGCTTTGACCACGAAATAGGCTTTGCCACTTTTCGACGTCATCATCTGTACCGCGCCGCTCCGAACCGAGTTCTTGCGAACAGATTCAATACCCTTTTTAGCGCTCGGCTTGGCTTTGTAGCCTTCGCTCGCCAAGATGTTCTGTCCGTTACTTGCTTTCAGACGGAACCGGAACTCACCCGCTTTGTCTTTATAGAGCTCGAATTTTCCAGCCATGGATTTCCCCATTTTAAGCGCCTAGCCCTGCGCCAAGCTGCCGCAAATGCTACAGGCCGAGAGTCGGTGGTTTTTGTCAAGCGTTCGGAGGTTACCGGCCCTTGAAGACAGGTGTCCGCTTTTCGAGGATCGCATCGACACCTTCCATGTGATCGTCGGTTTTGTGCATCAATGCCTGGGATGCGGCAGACAATTCCATGATGGTTTCATATGAGCTGGTCGCGCCGTGCCGCAGCAGCGTTTTCGCCAATCGCAGCGATTGCGGCGGCTGCTGCGCCATCCGTCCGGCCAAGCTCATCGCTTGCTCCATCAGGACATCCGGTGCCACAGCGCGGGAGATCAAGCCCCATTCAAGCGCCGTCTCTGCGTCGATGACATCGCCGGTGAAGAGCAGCTCAGCTGCGCGGCTTGCCCCGATGATACGCGGCAGAAGCCAAGCGCCACCATCGCCGGGGATCAGACCAAGCTTGAGGAAGGTAACGCCGAATTTTGCCTTGTCTGATGCAATGCGAACATCCGCCATACACGCCACGTCGCAGCCGAGCCCAATCGCTGGGCCATTGACCGCAGCGACCAGGGGTGTCTCCAAATTGTACAAGGACTTCACGATCAAATGGATGTTGCGGCGATAGCCTTCGCGAATATCATTTGGCGATCCGCCAAACGCACCCGTTTCAGTCTTCATCGCTTTGACATCGCCACCGGCTGAAAAGGCGCGGCCTTCGCCGGTGAGAACGGTGACACGGACACTCGGATCGGCTTCGATTTCGGCACAGGCGGCGACCATGTCCGCACCGTCACCATCTTGCCCCAAAGCATTGAGCATATCCGGTCGGCTCAGCGTGAGGGTCGCAATCGGACCCTGTTTCTCAAGTTTGACAACACCCATCGATATTTCCTCCAAAACGCATGTGCTGGGTTTTAGCGAAGGACACTCTTCTGTCGATGGAGCCGCGGCGAATTGTTTCGCTTTCTCGGGTCAATGAGGGCTGATCTTTGGGCCTGAGCCGCCGCGGGAAACCCAATTGCAAACACCATGGCGAGACGTGCGCTGATCAACTCTGCTCCAACAAAAAACCCTGCCGCGTAAAAGGCGCGCGACAGGGCAATTTGTCAATTATCGAGACAAGGCGTTAAGCCTATTCTGCCGCCGCTTTCATAGGCTCGGCAGACAAATTCGTGTACCGGCGCATATGGTGATCGACATTGCCAAATTCGCTATCAATCATGGTCAACCGTTTGAAGTAATGGCCAACCGCAAGCTCTTCGGTCATGCCCATACCGCCATGGATTTGGATCGCGCTCTGCCCAACAAAGCGGCCAGATTGACCGATCCGGACTTTCGCGGCTGACACCGCCTTCTTCCGTTCGACATCATCTTCATCGAGTTTAAGCGTCGCCATGTATGTCATGGAAATCGACTGCTCATGCTCCATGAACATATCAACCATTCGATGCTGCAAGACCTGGAATTTGCCAATCGCGGTTCCAAACTGTTTGCGCTGACGCGAATACTCAACCGTTTGCTGATGCGCGACGCCCATCGCACCGACCGCTTCCGCACAAATCGCTGCTGTGGCTTCGTCGGCAACGCGTTCAATCAGAGGCAGAGAGTCTCCCTCGCCGCCGATCAGCGCTTCCGCACCAAGTTGTACATTCTCGAAGTAAACTTCAGATGCGCGCCGACCATCAACTGTTGGATAGTCACGTGTGGTCACGCCATCGGCAGACTTCGGCACGATAAAGACAGACACGCCGCCCGTGTCGCGACGGCTTCCGCCCGTACGCGCCGTCACAACCAGATATTCGGCCCAAGGCGCGCCGATGACAACAGCCTTATGCCCATTCAGCACATAACCGGTCCCGTCTTTCTTCGCAGTGGTTTCTAGGTCAGCCAGATTGTACCGGCCTTGTGGTTCGGCATAGGCGAAAGCGAACACAGTTTCGCCGCTCATGATCCCGCCGAGATAAGCTTCCTTCTGCTCAGCAGAGCCAGCATGTTTCAAGAAGCCGCCCGCGCAGACAACGGTTGGAACATAGGGTTCGACGACCAGGCCTTTGCCGAATTCTTCCATCACGACCATGGCATCAATCGCGCCACCACCTAGTCCGCCATCATCTTCAGAAAATGGCGCCATGAGCAAGCCAAGTTCACCGAACTGTTGCCAGATCTCAGGCTGCCAACCGGAGTCACTTGCGACCACTTTGCGGCGGGTATCAAAATCGTATTTTTCACGGATCAGCCGAGCCAGGCTGTCCCGGATCATCGTCTGTTCTTCTGAGAAATTAAAGTCCACTTTGTGGTCCTCCCATCATTCCTGTTCTATTTGCTCTTTCAATAGACCGGCGCAGTTTCCGATCAAGTCCTCATCGGCGTCAATTTGGGCCATATCTTTCGATCGGGTGACAAGCATTGCTGTGTCTTTGGAATTGTCTTCCCAATCGATTTGCACCGTCAGCGGATAATCATCCAGGACGGAGATTGTTTCTGTGCTCCGTTCATCATCGTTTCCGTATGTCAGCTGCAGTGTATGCGCCGGCCAGGAGCGCCCCATAAGAAAAAATTCCGTTGGCTCACCAATCACGATTTCTGCGTCATTCCCACTGGCGACCACAAGGGTCTTTCCCGCTTCGAAGGGGCGAAGGGCTGCCATTGCGTCCTGCTCATCCTGGCTCGGCATCTCATCGTCACAGGTAATATAGTAGATACCTGAAAACAAAGCGAAATACTCGCTCGGACTTTCCTCGACCCCGTCATACACATTCTTATAGACGCCGACATCGCCAGCTTGACCGACAAGCTTCTCCTGAAAGTGATCTAGGCCACCATCATAATTGTTGATCCAGAACACTTGAGAGCCAGGACCCAAATCGAGCGCCTCAACAGCCTGCGAAGACGCTGCCCCAGAGGACAGCGCCAGAAAGGCTAACGCGGCAGCGCCACGTCTCATTTATAGGCCGAGGATCATCTTTGTGATGATGTTGCGCTGGATCTCGTTCGATCCACCATAAATCGACGTCTTCCGCATGTTGAAATAGGCCGGAGCCGACATGTGCGAATAATTCGGCCCGATCGGAAACGCGTTCGAACCATCTTCCGGGAAGCCGCGGAAATAAGGCGCGCCATAATGACCGACGGCTTCGAGGGTCAATTCGGTCAAACGCTGTTGGATTTCCGTGCCTTTGACTTTCAGGATCGAGCTTTCCGGTCCTGGGCCCTTGCCCTGGGCTTCACCCGCAAGCGTTCTAAGTTCGGTGAACTCAAGCGCTGTGAGATCGATCTCCAACTGACTTACCTTGCGAGCGAAAGAATCATCTTCCATCAGCGGCTCGCCATCAATCACTTCTGTCGCGGCGATGTTGCGAAGCTTTTCAATTCCACGCTTTGAACGGGCGACACCGGCAATCCCAGAACGCTCATGCGCCAGCAGGAATTTCGCATAGGTCCAACCTTCATTCTCAGCACCGACACGATTCTCAACCGGCACTCGAACATCTGTCAGCCAGACTTCATTGACTTCATGGCCACCATCAATCGTGATGATCGGGCGAACTTCAATACCCGGCGTGTTCATGTCGACCAGGATAAAGCTGATGCCTTCTTGTGGTTTCGCTGCATTTGGATCGGTGCGGCAAAGGAAGAAGCCCCAATCAGCATGCTGCGCCAGGGTGGTCCATGTTTTTTGTCCGTTAAGCACATAATGGTCGCCATCACGCACCGCGGTGGTTTTCAATGACGCCAGGTCCGATCCTGCACCCGGCTCTGAATACCCTTGGCACCACCAGACTTCGCCGGAGCGAATACCGGGCAAATGCTCATCTTTTTGTTCCTGCGAACCGAACGTGTAGATCACCGGGGCGACCATCGAAACGCCAAATGGCAATGGCATGATCGCGTCAACGCGAGCATTTTCCTCAGACCAGATGTAGCGTTCCGTCGAATTCCAACCCGTGCCGCCATATTCCTTCGGCCATGCTGGCGTAGACCAACCTTTTTTGCCGAGAATTTTGTGCCAAGCCAACATGTCTTCGCGGCCGAGGTCCTCTCGTGCGCCGAAGCTCTTAAGCTCATCGGGGTAATTCTCTTCAATAAATGTCCGAACTTCATTGCGGAAGGCGATCTCTTCCGGAGAAAACTCTAGATTCATGGCGTTTATCCCAGTTTCGTTTTCGACTTTGTGGCGGTTCACTCGCAAAAAAGCAAGTTAACGCGAACGTAAACGTCAAATAACTCAACGAAGTTTAAAAACAATGAGACAGAATGCCCTGCCAAACAGGGTGTCGCTTAGCGCGTTCGAGCCAATCCCTTTATGGCCAGATCAATGATTTCAACAGCCCGCGTCCAAACCGCCGCCTTCCAATCATCCGCGTCTGGATAACAAGCATCGCGAATTTCTGCTTTGATTTGGGCGCCAAGTGGGCTGTCCACATCGCCTTTGGCGTATAGCCAGTTGTCGGCACGGAGTGAGGTCAATACCGTGGTCAGATCCCGTGTCCCATACTCTAGGGCAATAAAGGCGATATCAGCATCGGGAAGGGTTTGGGCGACAGCGTCTCCCGTAGAGCCGACCACGGGCGCCGAGCTTGAATCACCAGAATCGGGATCTGTGACGGCATCCCCGTACCACTGCTTGGCTAGCGACTTCTGCTTCGAATTGCCAACCGTGATCGGTTCGCCATATCCATAAGGCCCTAGCCCGGTGTGAAAATCGATGACGCCAACCCTATGCGCGTGCCCAGCATAATCGGATAGAACAGCGCGGAAGGTTTCATTCGACCAGCTGGGGCGTTCGCCGCCATAGAAGATCCCGTCTGCGTGCTGATATTGCCCGCCCGAAACAGCAGCTTGGAAAGCCCGCATCCCATTCTCTTCAATGAATCGCGCCAGATCTTTATTGGCTTGTGCGCGCGCCGGACCGTCCCAATCATCAGGGACGAGCCATTCGTGAAGTGCCGAATATCCACAATCCGGGCGATCCGGATCGTCAAAATCCAAAAAGTTCCGATTGAGATCGATATTGTCCTCATTGACGCGTCGGTCATGCGAGAAACCATACGGATTCATGGCATGCACCATCACAATGCTCAGCGCCTCCGGCAGCTCTGAGAAATAGCCCTCACGTAACAGGCCGACTTGAACGCCCGATCCGCAATAACCTTCAACGCCATGAGTCGCGCTGAGCAAAACCAATACTGTCGGCGCGGTTGCAGATCCAATTCTAATAATATCTGTGAACAGTTCTTCACCCTGCGCGCCTTTGGCATTGGGGTTAAGCCGGCTATCAACGGAGAGTCCGCGCTCTGCAGAGGCCGATAGGAATTTTTCTCGCGCTTCGAGATAGTTCGCAGAAAAGTGCGGTGATACGGTCATGATACTCCTCTCGCCGCAGCGAGATCCTTAGGCGTCTGGACGCCCCAAAAACGGGGCGCAAGCGGTTTTCAACAGGCCGACGCCCACGGCAGAGCCCATGCCGCCACCGGTATTAAAATCGAGCGGCAAAAGCGGCGCCATGCCGAGGCGCTCCATCGCCGCCTCGTGCGCCGGGCGACGTGTCATATGGGCTGCTCGCACATGGTCGACTGCCAATGGATTGAGCGCGTGGACGACGCCCGCGGCAACAGTGGTCGCAAAACCGTCGAGTAAGACCGGAATGTTTTGCAAGCGCGCCGCAAGAATGGTTCCGACACAAGCGGCGAGTTCACGCCCGCCAAGGCACCGCAAAGCGTGCAAAGGGTCGCTCAACCGACCGCGGTGTGTCTTGAGCGCTTCGCTCACCAAATTGACTCTTTGTTGGCCAATCTCTCTTGGGATTTGCGGACCCGGGCGCACCCAATATTCTGGCGCTCCACCATATAGCGCACAGGCCACAGCAGCTGCAGACGTTCCAATCCCGGCGCCAATCACGCCCAAAGCAATCAAATCAGGCTGTCCCTCTAGCGCCTCGAAGCCGAACGCAATCGTGGCCGCACATTCCTTCTCGGTCATCGCGGCTTCATGCGCGATGTTTGGTGTTGGTCGATCAATCGCAAGCTCGAAGATCCGGATATTCGCCCCGACCTGCGCCGCGATAAGGGCCAAAGGCGATGTGCCCTCGCGAAGCCCCTCAACCGCATCATGGGTATTGGTGTTAGATGACAGGGAGACGCCTTCTTGTGCGATGCCGTGTGCGCCGGCAAAAATGGCCAACGTTGGGCTTTCAATGCGCGGCGGATAGCGGTGTTGCCACCCCGCTAGCCAGGCGGCCATATCACCCAGTTTTCCGAAATCGCCTTCCCGTCCCATGCCACGCAAACTGGCATAAACGGTTTCCATATGCGCTTGGTCGCTCTCCGCAGGACGGCAAGCGAGGTCACGTACATCGTCAAATGGGGAGGAGTCCTCCGACGTGTGTGTCAAACTGCACCTCTCTTTGTGTCGCTTGCAAACGACATTCTGCGCGTCCGAGTCAATCAAAGATGTGGCTTTTTGATAAAAGATTCGCAATTGTCATTTGCTAAGAATGATCTGTGAAGAGGAAGAGCCATGGCGCGCGACGCGATTGAGAGCCCTTGCGTGAAAGTCTGCGCCGTCGATGGACGCCTCGGCCAATGCCTTGGATGTGGCCGTACTTTGCCGGAAATTGCTGGCTGGGGTCAGCGCACACCCGAGGAACGCCGCGCGATTATGGATCAGTTGCCGGCGCGTCTTGAGGCGCTCAATGCGAGAGACGGAGCAGCAGCACAATGAAGTGGAGCCAAGTGTTTATTGTGCTCGGTCTGGCCGCGGTAATCTCTGCGATGACCTCCTATATGATCGCCCCGAATTTGCAGAACCGTATGGATGCGCCCGATGAGATTGCCGCATCTGACGCAACACCGGATCCGATCGTGGCCAGCTCGACGCCGGAAGTGCGGCGTGCGGCAACGCTGCAATTGCGCGGAGATGGCCATTACTGGGCGCGCGCATTGGTCAACAACAAAGCCAGTGTCGAGTTCATGGTCGACACCGGTGCCAGCGTGGTTGCCCTGACCTATCGTGACGCACAGAAGCTCGGGCTCGACCCTTCGAAACTTGACTATAATTGGGACATTCGGACCGCTGGCGGCGTCGTCAAAGGTGCGAGCGTTGTGGTCGACTCGATCAAAATCAATCAAGTTCACATTCGCAATGTTGAGGCGATGGTCTTGCCAGAAGCGCTCGATCAGAGCTTGCTCGGAATGAGCTTCCTGCGCGAACTCTATTCTTATGAGTTTCGCGGCGAACGGATGATCATCCGGCAATAACGCTGCTGATCAATCGCACGGCGACGATGGCGAGCAGGATCGCAAACAACTTCTTTAACAGGCCCGCATCAAGGCTGTGCGCGAGGCGAGCCCCGATCGGCGCGGTGATCACCGTAAACGTCGAGATCAGTAGAAACGCAGCGATATTGACGTGACCAAAGGAGAAAGGCGGCAACCCATCTCGCCCCCAACCGACATAGATTGCGGTGAGCGCACTCGGCAGTCCGATCGCAATGCCAAACCCCGCTGCCGTGGCCACGGCAGAGTGGATGGTTCGGCCGCACACAGTCATCAAGCTGACCCCAAATGTGCCGCCCCCAATGCCCATAATCGCTGACAAGGTTCCGATCAGCCCGCCCAGACCTGCCCGCGGCCATCCGGTCGGCATGTCAGACGCAAGCTGCCAGTCCGGCCGCCCAAAGAAAAGTTGCGCTGCGAGGATCAGCGCCATGCCGCCAAACACTGCTTTCAGCGTATCGCTGCTCAGTTCGCCGGTGACCAGTTGACCCGCCACCGCTCCCAACATGATCCAAGGCGCCCAGCTTTTGACGACGTACCAGTCGACAGCGCCGCGCTGATGGTGCGCCCAAACCGATCGCGCGGAGGTCAGCACAATGGTCGCCAGCGACGTAGCGATTGCGACATGAGAGGCGGTCGCGCCATAGCCGAGCGCCTCAAACAATAAGATCAATACCGGGACGATGACGGCGCCGCCACCAATGCCGAACAAGCCGGCGACCAGACCACTGAACAATCCACATGCGACCAAAGCGAGGATCAGGCCGCCATAGAGGTTAAACAATTCTGCCATGGCGGGGCGTTACGCGCTCGTCACCGATTTGTTAAGCCTCAACCCAGTTGGGCGATGACATCATCAATCGTCGCACCCGGCCGATCAAGCAGTGCATTGATCTGTGCGCGCTGCTCAATGGCCAGCCAAACACCCGCGAATTCGAGGTCGACAACACGCCACCGACCGCCGCGCTCAATCACCCGCCAACGCAGAGCCTGGCCGGCTTCATTTTGATAGATGCGTGTCGTCACAATGGCGTCGCGAGGGGAACGCTGATCCGCACGAACCACGTCAATCCGAACACCGGCAATCTCATGAGAATGGCGTTGCAATTGCCGCCGCAAGAAGCCTTCGAATGCGGCTTCATAGGCTGCGAGCTCGCTCTGATCCAACCGATTAGCGTGCCGGCCCAATGTGAAGCGCGCAATGGCATCCGCATCAACATGCCGCAGCAAAATGTCGGCAACAGCCTCCCCATGCGTAGTCGACAGATCCGAAGCCGTTGTCTCAACCAGCTCAACGGGTCCGCTTGGCGCGTCAGCGTCTGCCATCGCCGAGGGTGTGGCGAAGAACAGCGCGAGTGAAAGTCCCATCGCTTTCAACATGATCCAACTCCTTGCAAGACTCGTGCTGAGCCAATCCGGATGTTGAGATAGTGAGGCTGCTCTGACAGAAAACTGCCAGACTATTCATAGCCCCTATACGGGATTTGCATGGCCGCGCGCGGATCTATGCGACGGACACATCTTGCGCGATATGCGCCAGAGCTTTGTCCAGCACATCGAGACCGGCACCCGGTCTTGGTCCGTCTTCGCTCAGCGTTCGCCGCCAGCGTCGCGCACCCGGCCGACCATTAAACAGTCCCAGCATATGCCGGGTCATTGCCGACAGACGCACACCCTCGGCCAACTGCGCCGCCATATATGGCCGATATGCCGCCACCGCATCTTCAGCGCGAATGCTGTTCGGGGCTCCAAAAATGCGCTGATCGACCTCACCAAGAATCGCAGGCGTTTGATACGCCGCGCGCCCCAACATGACACCATCGAACCGCTTCAATTGTGGTAGGGCCGACTCCAAATCACCCAATCCACCATTCAATATGATCTGGAGTTCCGGCCGCTCCGCTTTCAGCTCAGCCACCAACTCGTAGTCAAGCGGTGGCACTTCTCGGTTTTCCTTTGGCGACAGGCCTTTGAGCCACGCTTTTCGAGCGTGGACTGTGAAAATCTTGCAACCCCCGTCAGCAACCCGATCGACAAATCCAAACAGCGTTTCGCGGGGCGGGTCCTCATCAATTGCAATTCGACACTTCACGGTCACGGGAATGGATACGGCTTTCAGCATCTCTTGCACGCAGGCCGCCACGGTTTCGGGCTCCCGCATCAAACTGGCGCCGAACGCCCCGGACTGGACCCGGTCGGACGGGCACCCACAATTGATGTTCACCTCATCATAACCGTGCTGTTCCGCGATCCGCGACGCTTCCGCCATTTTGTCTGGCTCGTTACCGCCAAGCTGAAGCACGAGCGGGTGTTCGTCGGGGCTGTAGCCAATCAATCGTGCCCGATCGCCATGGATCACCGCATCCGCGGTGATCATTTCTGTCCACAACAGCGCGCGCTTTGAGAGACAGCGGTGAAAGGCCCGGCAGTGCCGATCCGTCCAATCCATCATGGGCGCAACAGAGAATCGATAATCCAACATTCCGGCATAGATGCGTGCCCAACCGGCAATCGGCAAGTCAACCAAGTATCTTCAGCCATTTGTGATCCGGATGACAGGTTTGAAGCCAGCCGCGCAATAGCTCAACATCCCGCGCTGTAAGGTGCGGCAGAGCTCGTAGGAAATCTGTATCGTCCTTGCCTCGACAATGCTTCGCCTTGAACAGTAATGCATTGGCTGGAGCGAGGTATGCGATGCCCTGCGGGGTTTTTCGGACTGCTTCGCGTCTTGCCTGCCGAAGCGACGCATTTCTTTTGTAGCACCAAGTCTGCGGAGTGCCGCGTTCAATCATCATGTCGACGCGCCAGACGCCTTGCTCAATGTCACCGCCCCAATACTGCCAGACATCCGAAGCTGGCGTCTGCTCAAATGTGCAATGTGTGAACCCGGTTTTGCGGTTCTCGAAAAAGGCCAGTTCTGACAGCTCGGCGGCAACAGCGCTCGCATCTTCGGGCAATACAGCAAACTCTAGATCTTCGTGCGGCCGCGTCTGCTCGCCGTGCCAAAGATCAAGGGCCCAGCCACCCACGACATACCAGTGATATCGAACGCCTTTGAGTCGCTCAGCCAGATATTGAGGAGACCAAGCGTCCCACGCAGCGAGGTCGAGTGGTGTGATGCCCATAAGTCCGCTCGACCCGTTGATCCTGGCCCCAGTTGAGCGCGTTTAACCAAAGTCCTATGACGCGGTCATGACCACACAGAATCTGCTCGACGGTTTCGCCCAATTGCGCCGGTATTTGCCGAGCACACCGAGAATTTATGTCGGCGGCGGAAGTGGCACGCCGGTCGCCTTGGCCGCAGCGCTGAGACGTGCGCCTGAACTGGCTAATGGCGTCACTTTTTTGGGCGCTTGGATCCCGGGACTCGATACCGTTGACTGGGCGAGCCTTCATCCAACCACGCGGGCGGAAACAACTTTTCTCTGTGACTCGTGGCGAGACAGCGCTCGTGAGGGAAAGACGCAAATCCTACCGCTGACCTATAGCCAGACCTGGAATTGGCTTGCATCGACTCCGATTGACGCTGCGGTGTTCGTCACGAGCGAGCCGGGCTCTAGCAGTCATTTGTCGCTCGGCGTTTCGCCGGATTTCGGTCCTGCCCTGCTGGCTCGGAACGACATTCAATGCCTGGCAATCACCCAGCCTACCATGCCGACGCCAATTGCGTCACATGGAGCCCCGCGCGACCGTTTCTCGATCGAGTGTCGAGCGGAAGCCGATCTGCCTGGTGCGGAGCCCGCGCGCGCCAACGAGATTGCCAAACGCATTGCGAAACACATCGCGCCTCTGATCGAAGACGGCGACACTCTGCAATTTGGCATTGGCAGTCTTCCGAGTGCGATCCTATCAGCCTTGCACGATCGCCGCGGCCTGAAATTTCATTCGGGCTTGATCAGCGATGATGTCGTGGATCTGATTGAGGCGGGCGCCGTTTCGCCGGAACTGGGCTCTGTTCTGACCGGCATCGCCTATGGCTCAGAACGCCTCTATCGGCGCGCCGCAGCTCAAAAAGAGTTCCGGTTCGAGCCTGTTACTGTCACACATAGCGTATTGAAACTTGCCGAGATTGAACGCTTCAAGTCGATCAATTCGGCATTAGAAGTTGACCTGCTCGGGCAGGTAAACTCAGAGTTCCGGGATCAAATGCAAGTCTCTGCGATTGGTGGGCAGTCCGACTTTGTGCGTGGGGCCGCGTTGAGCAAAGGCGGTCGCAGCATCATCGCCCTGCCTTCAACAGCGGCCAAAGGCACCGTCAGCCGCATCGTTCCGCGATTAGAGAACCGCCCCATAGCGCTCAGCCGTTATGACATTGATACGGTCGTCACCGAACATGGCGTTGCGGAGCTTCGTCAAAAGACGCCGGAACAGCGCGCCCAAGCGTTAACCGAGATCGCAGATCCGGTGTTTCGCGAGTCACTCAGCGCAGACTGGAGCGCGCAAAGGTCCGCCCGTTAGCGTACCCAAGCGCCCGGGATATTGGTCCGATAGCCCAGTGCTTTGTACGTCGCATCGATCAGACTTTGGCCGCGTTCATTGAGCAACAATCCTTGCCCCATTTGGCTCATAGTGTAAGAGAAAGCGAGGCCGCATTCGGGGTCAGCGAAGCCAATCGACCCTCCCGCGCCGACATGACCGAAGGCTTGTTCGCCAATAATCGCCGACATCTGATCACCGCTTGGCTGTCCGCGATTGTCCATTGACTTCATGAAGCCTGGGCCAAATCGGGTCGGCGCGAGCAAGGTCGCGTCGCGATGCGTCGCTGTGGTCACCATCCGCATGTGTGCCACGCGGTCTTGCGACACAAGGGATCCGTCATTCATGGCCAATGGCGTGTACATTGCGACTTGGCCACGCGCATTTGAAATTCCACCAGCACCGCCAATCATCGCTTTGTGCGCGTCTGGGTCGTTCGGGTTCCAGCCACCATTGTTGAGGAAGGATAGATGCTGGATCGACGTAGGATCGCTCACCAAGGCCGTGGTAAAATCTGTCAGCTGATCGTCTGGCTTTGGCTCGTAGACTAGGATCGGAGCGATCTGGCGATCGAAATCGTCGGGGATGCCGATCCAGAAATCAGCACCGGTCGGGCCCGCCACCTCATCGCGGAAGAAATCGCCGAGCGACTTGCCCGACACACGCCGCACAAGCTCGCCAACCGTCCAGCCAAAATTGACCATGTGATAGCCATTGCGGGTCCCTGGCTCCCAGAAAGGCTCCTCGTCTTCCATCCGCTGGATCATGTAATCCCAATCGAGGAAGCCGCCGGGCTTCACCGGCTCTCGCAAGGCTGGAAGGGCGCTTTCATGATTCAGCATCATTGCCACGGTGGTCTTGTCTTTACCGTGCTTGCCGAATTCGGGCCAATATTTCGTCACCGGCGCGTTTAGGTCCAAGAGACCACGATCGATCAAAATGTGGGCGCAAATTGCCGTTGCGGCTTTGGTACAGGAAAACACAATCGAGACCGTATCCTTGTCCCAGCTTGCGCCGGTTTCCTTATCCGCAACACCGCCCCACAGGTCGACCATCGTCTCGCCATTGACGCTCAAACTTACAGATGCACCAACTTCACCTCGCTCGGCGAAATTACGTTCGAACGCCTCGCGAACCTCGGCAAAGCGCGGATCACATTCGCCCGACACAGAGCCCGATTCAGATACCACTGCCATACCCTGTTTCCTCTCGTTTCATCCCCAGTAGATCGGTATTTCATACCGCTTGTATCCCCTGGTTACAGCACTATCCTGGCACCAACAAAAGGCCTGCCGCAAAGACAGGTCGACGTTCAGGAGGATCATCTATGCCGCATCTATCCATGGATATTACGGACAGTGTCGCCACACTGACATTCGCAAATCCACCGCTACAGGTAATGACGCCGCAATCGATGAACGAATTGCATCGCCTTTTGCCGCGTCTCGCCGAGCCCGATATCCGCGCCGTTATCCTTACCGGCAGCGACCCGGATTATTTCATCCGACACTTTTCAGTGGAGGAGTTGGACAACATCACGCGCGGCGAAGGCGCAACGTGGGATGCCAATATGGATGACACGCTTTGGCAGCTTGAACATTTGCCAAAGCCGGTGATCGCTGCGCTAAACGGGTCGGCTGCAGGCGGGGGTTTGGAAACCGCGCTCGCGTGCGATTTCCGCATCGCAAAGGAGGGTCCGTTTCAGTTTGGCCTGCCAGAAGTTACCGTAGGGATACTGCCTGGCGCGGGCGGCACGCAACGCCTGCCAGCATTGATCGGGCGACAACGCGCCTTGGAAATGATGTTGCGCGGCCGCCTCGTATCTCCAAGCGAAGCGCTCGCGATCGGCCTTGTCGAGGAACTCGTCCCTGCCGAGAGCAGCGAAACGGCTGCTGATCGGGCGCGGACCATAGCGCTCGAAATTGCGGCCCATCCGCCTCTCGCCGTTGCCCACATCAAGGCGCTGGTCCGGCAATCGACCTCACCGATAGATCGCAATACTTTGACGGAAGAGTCTCGTCGCTTCGGTGAGCTCATGGAATCGCCTGAAGCGCAGGCCCTGATGAAGAACGTTGCCGAACAGCATTCTGCCGCGCGGTCCAACGGCACCAGACCAAACCTGCTCGGCAACCCGATAGATTAGGCAGCCTTTGTTTCAAATGAATCGTCCTGCAATATGCGTTCGAATTGCTTCTCAACCGTATCAACGACAGCAAGCGCCTCAGCCAGCACATCGATATCTCTTTGTGCAAATCGCTGCATAACGTGTAGATTGCCTGAGGCGAGCATACCTGCAACCAGGCGCGCATAGCCAACACCATCTTCCGGCAGGCCATAATCCTTCGCCAAGGCTTCGGTGAGCAAGTTTTCATACTCCCGATGAAGCATCCAGCTCGAGCCCATCATCACCTGTCTTTGGAGCAGTTCGGTCTGCCGCCGAATCTGCTCTTCATCTGCTTGTTCGAGATCCGACAGTGTGCGGTTCAACCATTCGCGCCAAAAGTCGAAGGCTTTGAGGGCGCGGTCCGGCTCGCGAATCTCCTGACGAAACTGTGCCACCGTCAGGCTGAAGCCAGCCGCTGCGAGATCCTGCTTATTGGCGAAGTGCCGATACAGCGTCTGAACGTGCAAGCCTGCCGCTTCTGCAACTTCCTCTAATGTCGTGTTTTCATAGCCACGCGTCGAGAACAATTCCTGAGCCGCTTGGATCAGACGCCTGCGAGACTCTGCTTTGCGCTTTTCACGCATCGGGTATTTTACTTTCTTCATATCCTTCAACCAATCCATGACAAGAGTGACATTAAAATAGTATTCGTCTCTTTATACTGTTGAGTCTCACAGTTTTTCTCAATCTGTATTATTTGTATTATTGTCTATTTGTTGTCCCACACTTATCCACCGCCCTCGCGGCCTGCCGCTAAGAGAGTGTTGACGCCGGGTATGGGAGCCGGGCACTGAAAAAGAAATTGGGAGGATAGAATGGAAATTCAGGATCGAATTTGCGTTGTCACGGGCGCTGCGAGCGGCATCGGAAAGGCGCTTGCAGAGAAGCTACATTCGGCCGGTGCGAAACATGTCGTATGCAGCGACATTGATGGCGCAGGCGCACAAGCAACAGCCGACAGCGTGGGCGGAACGGCTTTTACCACCGATGTTTCCAAAGAGGCTGACATCATTTCGTTGATTGATACGGTGGAAAAAGACATCGGCCCGATCGACCTGTTTTGCTCGAATGCCGGGATCGGCATTCCGGGCGGCGCCGAAGCATCGAATGAGGGTTGGCAGAAGATTTGGGATATCAATGTCATGGCCCATGTTTGGGCCGCTCGACACTTGATCCCTTTGATGACTGAGCGTGGTGGCGGTTATTTGCTGAACACCGCATCGGCCGCTGGTCTGTTGTCGCAGATCGGATCGGCGCCGTATGCCGTCACCAAGCACGCTGCGGTCGGCCTCGCCGAATGGCTCGCGCTGACGCATGGCGATGATGGGATCAAAGTTTCAGTTCTGTGTCCGCAAGCGGTCCGCACGAAAATGACGGCGGGCAATGAAGACGGGGTTGCCAGCATTGATGGCATGATGGAGCCGGGTCCCGTTGCGGATGCGTGCGTCGAGGCGATTGCGAAGGAAACCTTCCTGGTGCTGCCGCACGCTGAGGTCATCAAATATATGCGCAACAAGACGGAAGATTATGACCGCTGGATTGGTGGGATGAGAAAACTCAACCGCGCTTACCGGGGATAGATTTGGGAAAACATTGTACGTGCGTCTCAAAAGATTGAGACAGATGGCACTTAACGCCGATCCTCGAGCATAAATTCTGCCCCTTTTTCTGCGATCATGATTGTCGGCGTATTGGTGTTTCCAGAGGTTATGGTTGGCATCACGGAAGCATCGATTACCCGCAGACCCGGGACGCCAATAACGCGCAAGCGGGCATTGACGACGCTCATCGGGTCCTCGATCCGTCCCATCTGCGCTGTGCCGACCGGATGGAATATCGTTGTGCCGATATCACCAGCGGCTCTGGCGAGAGCATCTTCATGGTCAGAGACCGCATTTCCCGGCAATACTTCGACCGGTGCATACTTGGCTAAAGCGGATTGCGCCATAAGCGTGCGGGTTACCCTTATTGCATCAGCCGCGACCTGCCGGTCCTCGTCCGTAGACAGGTAGTTTGGCGCTATTTCCGGCTTAGAATTCAAATCGCTGGACGTGATTTTTACATGCCCTCTAGATGTCGGTTGTAAGTTGCAGGCGCTCGCCGTTATCGCAGGAGTCAGGTGGAGCGGCTCCCCAAACCGATCCAATGACAGAGGTTGAATGTGAAACTGCAGATTTGCTCGCCTACGTCCGGGATCTGACCGGGTAAAAATTCCGAGCTGCGACGGCGCCATCGTCAAAGGTCCACGACGAAAAAGCGCATACTCCAACCCCATTATTACCTTTCCGGAGAGCGTATGGTAAGTCTCATTGAGCGTTTTGACGCCAGATACATCGTAGATCATGCGCTGCTGCAAATGGTCTTGAAGATTCCGGCCAACGCCCTTGCGGTCGAGAACAGGCTCGACCCCGATAGCTCGCAAGTGAGCAGCGGGCCCAATGCCCGAACGCTGCAAAATTTGTACGGACCCAATGGCACCTGCACACAGCACAACTTCGCCACCCGTGTGCGCGGAGCAACGTTGTCCGTTCCGGACAAACTCAACGCGGCGAATGCGGTGATCACCGACCACAATTCGATCGACTTGCGCGCCCGTCTGGACTTGCAAATTCTGGCGCTGTCGCACCGGCTTCAAAAATCCTCGCGCGCTAGACCACCGCCGCCCCTTCTTTTGGTTCACATGGAAGTAACCGACGCCAAAATTGTCGCCCCGATTAAAGTCAGGGATATCGGGAATGCCCATTTCGAGCGCAGCGTCTCTGACCGCATCCAAGACATCCCAACGGACGCGCGGCGCTTCGACACGCCAAGGACCGCCGATCGAATGGAATTCAGACTCACCCAAAAAATGGTCTTCAATTCTACGGAACGCCGGTAGAACGTCCTTCCAAGCCCACCCTGGCAACCCCATTTGCCTCCAATGGTCATAGTCTGCGGCTTGCCCACGCATTGATATCATCGCGTTTATCGCAGAGCTGCCGCCTAACACGCGCCCTCGGGGATATGAAAGTTTACGACCATTCAAACCCGTTTCGGAGACGGTCTCAAACATCCAATCAGCTCGGGGGTTCCCGATCGCGAACAGGTACCCCACCGGAATGTGAAACCAAATCCAATTGTCTTCACCTCCGGCTTCGAGGAGTAGCACCCGGATCTTAGGATCTGCGCTGAGTCGATTGGCGAGCACGCAGCCCGCTGAACCACCACCGACAATGATGTAATCCCAGTCGCCTTCAAGGGGCGTTGGCGCGTCCATCAGCCAGGCTGCACCTCTGTAAAGCGGCCACCATCCCTCGCAAGCGCCTTCAATGTTTCCGCTGGCAGAAACCGGTCATCTTCGGCGCCGAGACGTTCCATTGTTTCGAGCACAACGCCAGCTCCCATCATGTCGCCATAGAGCATTGGCCCGCCTTTGTCTGATGGCCAGCCGTAGCCGTTGAGCCAAACAATATCGATATCAGATGCACGCTGGGCTTTGCTCTCTTCAAGAATTTTTAGACCTTCATTGATCATCGGATAGATACAGGTCGCGATAATCTCTTCTTGTGACGGCGCCTGTGCAGCTTCAACACCCGTGACCTCTTGAATGATTTTGGCAGTGACATCCGACGGGATAGGTTTGCGGGACTCGTCGTAGTCATAATAGCCAGCGCCGGTCTTTTGCCCTCGCCGGTCGAGTTCACAAAGCTGATCTCGGATCGGATTTGCAGTTTGCGCGCCAGGCTTCCACCCTATGTCCAGACCCGCCAAATCCGACATTTGATAAGGGCCCATACGAAACCCGAAGCTGTTCAGAGCTGCATCCACATCCCATGGCATAGCGCCTTGATAAACGAGCTTTTGCGCTTGTGCTTGGCGCGCAAAAAGGATTCGGTTACCCACAAAGCCGGGACACACACCGACCAGGACGGCAACTTTGTTTATGGTCTTAGCCAGCTCCATACAGGTCAAAATGACATCGTCTGCAGTATGGTCGGCACGGACGATTTCGAGCAACTTCATCACATTGGCAGGAGAGAAAAAATGAAGCCCAATGACGTCCTGCGGACGGTTTGTTGCGGTCGCAATCTCATCAATGTTGAGCGCCGATGTATTGGTCGCGAGGATCGCGCCCGGCTTCATAATTGAATCCAGGTTCGCAAAGATTTTCTTTTTGAGATCCATGTCTTCGAAAACAGCTTCTATGACGAGGTCGCACTCAGCCAAATCGCTCGTGTCTAACGTTCCCGTGAGTCGACTCATTCGCGCATCGACTTCATCTTGGGGAAAACGGCCTTTATCTGCGCTGCGCTGATAGTTGCCACGCACAACGCTCAATCCTCGATCGAGAGCGTCTTGTTTGGTTTCTACCATGGTGACAGGAATGCCCGCGGTGGCAAAATTCATTGAAATTCCACCCCCCATCGTGCCCGCGCCAATGACACCCACGCGTCGGATATCTCGCCGACCGGTCGTTCCCGGAATTTCGGGCACGACCCAAGCCTGCCGGCCTGCCTCGGCGATATAGTTCGATACCTCTTCGGTCGTGAAAGTCATGCCGTCTGCCATCACGTTGCCTCCTTTTGTCTTGTGTTGGGCGCAGAATGTGTTTTTGTCGGCGGGAGTCAATTGTTACCCACGCAGCCAGAGGTGAAGCGCCACACAGCCTGCCGCGTCCTTCATCCGGTTTTACCCGCTGGGCGCCCTAAGCCGCCGGTTTAATCTCAACAAGCGTCACACCAAAATGGAGGTCTTCTCCAGCGAGTGGGTGGTTACCATCCGCTGTGATTACAGTGTCGCCGACTTCAACGATAAACAAGTTGACCGAGCTGCCGTCAGCTTGGCCAGCTGTCAGCATCATTCCCGGCTCTGGTTTTTGATCTTGGGGCAGATTTTCCAGTGGTATCTGAACGAGCAAGTCATCGCGTCGGGGACCGAACGCATTGTCCGCCAAAATGGTGACATTATGCGAGGCCCCTTCATCCATGCCTTCGAGAATGGCTTCGATTTCTGGAAATATTTCGGCGCCGCCTATCGTCAGTGTTTGCGGACCGTTGTCCTCGGTTCCGCCAACAACGCGGCCATCAGTGGTTCGAACGACATAGTCAATCACGACTATGTCGCCGGTCTTTGCAGTGCTCATAAAGTATCCCTTAGGCGGTTTGTTCCGACGCAAGCGCCGCTGGTAAGACGAATTGAAACCCGCCACTTTGCCGGAACCGTCGCAAGCATTCGTTATGTCGTCAAGGGAATGGCGGAAACGACAAACACTGCACAAATAGACCGGAACACAATTCGTTTTGCGAGCCATTTTGTGCGAGTGAGGCTCCTAATATGCGTCGTTCATCATGAATTGAATGGTGCGGATAGAGGGACTTGAACCCCCACGGGTCGCCCCGCCAGAACCTAAATCTGGTGCGTCTACCAATTTCGCCATATCCGCGTCGGCTTGGCTTGTAATTCCCGAATGCAATCGGCTCAAGCCCTCTTGTGGTATCGACCTGCAATTCGCGCATGACGATGCGTGGACAGGTGGCGTACCCTGCCCTATAGAGCGCCGTTTCAGACTGAACAGAATAGATAGGCCGAGCGGAATGCTCGGCACGCCAAAGGAAGCCAATCATGGAGAGTGTCGAAACCGTCGACGGCCTCAGCCGGACCTACAAAATCAGCGTCCCACAAGCCGATCTACAAAAACGTCTCGACGATCGGATCGAAGAAATCCGTCCGCAAATGCAGCTCAAAGGTTTTCGGCCGGGCAAAGTGCCGGCGAGCCATGTGCGAAAAATGTTCGGTCAATCGATTATGGGTGAGGTCATCCAGGCTGTGGTTGACGAAACCAGCCAGAAAGCAATTGCCGACGCAGATGTTCGGCCGGCAGGGCAGCCAGAGATGCAGATGGAATCGGATATGGATGCCGTCGTGAACGGCGACGCCGATCTCGCTTACCAAATGCAAGTCGACATCATGCCAGAGTTTGAGCCCGTCGATCCGTCAAAATTGAAGATTGAACGCCCAGTTGCTGAGATCAGCGATGAAGAGCTCGATGCGCGCCTGACCCAAATCGCGGAAGCCAATCCTCGCTTTGATGCGCGGGGGAAAACCGCAAAGGCTCGGGACGGCGATGCGGTCGTCATCGATTTCCTAGGAAAGCTCGATGGCGAACCTTTCGACGGCGGCGCTGCCGAAGAGCATACATTGGTGCTCGGATCTGGGAGCTTTATCCCGGGATTTGAAGAACAACTTGTCGGCACCAAAGCAGGTCAGGAACTCGACGTCGAAGTCACATTCCCAGAGTCTTATCAAGTCGATACTCTCGCAGGTAAACCAGCTGTGTTTGAGGTTAAAGTCCATGAGGTTCGCGCGCCTAAGACGCCTGATCTGGATGACGAGTTTGCCAAAGGGCTTGGTCTAGAAGGCATCGACCAAATGAAGGAACTGGTCGGCGACCAGATCAAAAACGAATTTGGCGAAGCATCACGGGCGAAGGCAAAGCGCGATTTGTTGGACAAGCTCGATGACGCTCATAACTTTGAACTTCCACCAAAGATGGTCGAAGCGGAGTTCACACAGATCTGGCAGCAATTGCAGGCAGAAATGGATGCGGGCCGTGGCGATCCCGAAGACAAGGACAAATCAGAAGACGAACTGAAAGCAGAATATCGTCAAATCGCCGAACGCCGCGTCCGTCTCGGCCTCGTATTGGCAGAGATCGGGCGAACAGCTGAGATTCAGCTGGATCAGCAAGAAGTTCAACAAGCTTTGATCGCTGAAGCTCGGAAATTCCCCGGTCAAGAACGCGAAGTGGTTGAGTTTTTTCAAAAGAACGAAAATGCGATGGCCCAATTGCGCGCACCGATTTACGAAGACAAAGTCGTCGATCACATTTTTGAGCTGGCAAACGTTACCGAGAAAACCGTCAGCAAGGACGATCTACTGGCCGAAATGGAAGAATAGCAAATCCTCATCAAGTGACCCTGCGACCACTTGATGTGAACATTCGCTTCTGCTTTCACTGGGAGCGTAGCGTTGAAAAGGATCTGAGCATGGCAATTCGACTAGGGTTCTCTGGTTTTTGCCTGGCTGCGTTGACGCTTGCTGGGTGTTCAGAAACCGAATCGACAAATACAATTGCCCCGTCCGAAAACACTACCGCGGCGGATGTTGTGACTGTGAACCAAACAGAGTCAACGCCGTCGATTGAATTTGAAGCGCTGCCTGAACCCTTCAAGTCGGCTGATTACGAACAAGGACGGAAAACCTATCGCCTCTGCCAGTCCTGCCATACGCTTCAAGAAGGTGGTACGCATTTGGTTGGACCGAACTTACACGGCATATTCGGACAAGGTGTCGGTGTTTCTGAAGGCTTTGCCTACTCGCCCGCTTTGCAGGAAGCAGATTTCGTTTGGACGCCGGAACAGCTTGATGAATGGCTCACAAATCCGCGCTCATTTCTGCCAGGCAACAGAATGAGTTTTGCCGGCGTCCGAAAAGACGAAGACCGTACCGCTGTTATTGCCTATATTATGTCACAGACTGGATATGCGGGCACCGAATAACGAAGGCTCAATATTGCCGTGAAAGAGAGATCACCACGCCGCGTTCTTCAAACGCGCCACTAAACTCCTCGCGGTAACTCAAAGTGAGGTCAACCTGACCCCCGGTCCAAACCAAATCGGTTTGCGTCTTGTTTGACAGCGCATCTTTGTCGCCTCGCTCCAGCCAGACTTGTGTCACCAACCAAAGTTCATCCATCGCTTTTCGGCCAAGCCCAAATTCAATTCGGTTGCGGTAACACGCCTCGTGTTGACGCGTGGCCACTTCAACAAATGAGAAAGACTGCGTATTTCTAAGTTCGCCTGACCAGCCAACGCTGACACGCCCTTCCATTCCAAGGCGGTCGCAGCCCATTCGGCCGCCGATCGCTGCCCCCTGTAGCGCGCCGAATTCCACTGACCCAACAAAGCCAGACCTACGAAAGACTTGCCGCCTAAGCGTCGTGCGCCATGCGGTCGTGTCGAACCTATCCGCCTCCGCATAGTCTACACGTTCTATTTTTCCGGTGACCGTATATCCGTCACCTAGTCCGAGCTCCGCATAAATATCCGTTCGGTCCGCCGCGATTGAGTCAATGGTCTCATCCGCCCATGCCACTCGAGCGTAGAGCCCACCTTCTTCTTGGGCCCATGGAGACGCATGTGCGCTCATCGCCCAAGAAGAAAGTAGGTGCAGTAAAGCGAGCGCGGATCTCATTCACCCCCAATAGAGATGAACTTATGATAGGAAAATCCGCATCAATTCGCTAAAGTTGGAATCGGATCTGATCTGACCAGAAACGTTCGAGGCGTGACACCGTTTTGTTGAGCTGTGTCAGGTCATCCGGGCGGACACTTGCCGTTGGTTCCAAAGCATTGGCTTGGCGATCAAACAAGTGCTGGACCCTTCCACGGACGCGCAATCCACGCTCGGTCAATTTCAACCGAACTGTACGCTTGTCTGCTTTCGACCGCGTTTGCTCGAGGTAGCCACCTTCTTGCAGCTTTTTTACATTATAGGACAAGCTCGTCCCGGCAAAGGCGCCACGAGACCGCAAAGTAGAAGCTGGTGTTTCGCCTTCACCAATTTCATAAATTAGTAGAGCTTGAACACCTGTGAGATGACGCTCGCCATTGCGTTCCAAATCGTCTTTCACGACATCATGAAGCCGACGATGCGCCTGCTCCAATAGAGATAGAGATTTGATAAACGCCTCAGAAAGGGTCGCCGGTTCGTTCACAGCATCTGCTGTGTCAAATTGCATTGTCATTTCCATCACCACTCAACTTTTGTTGTAGTTTGAGTAGAGTTACAATGATCGCCCTTATATTCAGTTAAGGAAGTGTACCCCCAAGTGTCAGTTGGTTAACAAACAAAGCAAAAGTGTTACATTTTTCTCTGAATATGAAGGTTCGTCAGCGTTTTACTCCCAAAGGCGTCCCTCGGGCCATCCATGCAGCGATTTCACCTTCCGCTAACGCCAGAATAGCTTTCCAGCCTAATTCCGTCCGCTGCAAAACGTACGCAGCACTCCAGGCGACGATGATTTCTCCATCGCAATTTAGCATCTCATCCTCGACGATTATGCTGGCGGTTGAGTGATCCATAGGCAGCATGTTGAGCAGTGAGCGCTTGGCACGATCGACATCCTGCGCCTTGTAAAACTCCAGAAGAAGACTCGTATTTTTAGTGAAATGGTCTTGGGATTTGAAACTGATCCGCCGTCCGGACTGCGCAATAACGGCAGGAAATGCCCAATGCTGAGTGATAGCTGCGGCATTATAAGCGCTAAATGCGGTGACGTAGGACTGACACCATGCCTCGAGTTGAGATCGCAGTTCAGTCAAATTGCAACTCTTCCGTGTCGAGAGATGCAAAATAGCGATCGACGTCGGCATCTGTCACATCTTCAAGGCGTGCTGGCATCCAATTCGGCTCATTGTCTTTATCCAAAATCACCGCTCTAACCCCCTCAATGAAATCAGGCGATTGGATTTTGCGCCATCCAATCCGGTACTCCATACGCATATTGTCTTCGAAGTCCGTCAGCGCCCGACCCAGTCGGATCTGCTTCAGCGCCACTTTTACCGTTTCGGGCGACTTCCTTTTGAGACTAATCGCTTGCGCTTGTGCCCACTCGTTTTCTGTATTTTCGAGCGCGTCGAGGATATCCTCTGCCCGATCCATAGCAAAACCGGAATTGATGACGGTCATGTGCTCAGCATAAGTGGGTTCTGGAACTGGCTTTGCCACGCTGGCCAACAGACTGCCCAGAAGTTCTGCTGCACCAGCTGAAAAATCCGCATCCGCAATTTGCGCCTTCAGATTGGGTATGAGTTCAGACGGGATAAAATGTGTGCCAATGCCCGCAGCGCAAACATCGGTTCCCTTTAGGCGAGCGCCGGTGAGCGCTAACCAAGTTCCAAGCTCACCGGATAGACGTGGTAAAAACCAACCACCGCCAACATCAGGAAACAATCCGATTCCTGTTTCGGGCATTGCAAAAACGGTTCTCTCCGTCGCAATTCGATAGCTCCCATGCACGGACAGACCCACGCCGCCTCCCATTGTAATGCCGTCCATGACCGCGACATAGGGCTTTGGGAAGGATTTTATTGCGACGTTCATCTGATACTCGGTCGCGAAGAATGCCCTCGCTTCCGCGCCATCGCTTAAACCGCTTTCCCGAAGCATAGCGATATCTCCGCCGGCGCAAAAGCCACGGGTTTGGTCTTCGTGGTCAACATAAACCAAGTAGATATCATCTCGAGCCTTCCAATTCTGCAAGGCATCGAGAATAGCCCGACACATGGGCTCGTTGAGAGCATGCAATGCCTCAGGCCGGGTCAGCGTTATTCGCCCGACACCTCGACTTTCAGCAATACGAACGTGTTCAGTCACGAGAAAGACCGCTCCTTCAAAAATATCTCTGTGGGAAATGCTAGTGCAGCGCGCATCCCTCAATGGTGATACGATGCATAACGCGTCTTTGACCTTGATAATCGTTCAACGCCCAATGCCATGTTGACCGGTTATCCCACATGGCGATCGATCCAGGCCGCCATTGAAACCGATGGTGAAAGTGCTGGCCGGTGAAGACATGGGTATAGAGATCTGAAAGAAGCTGATCACTTTCCGACTTCTCCAGCCCAACAATTTCTCGGGTGAATGCAGGATTGACGTAAAGCGCCTTTTTTCCGCTCAACGGATGAGTGACCACTACTGGATGCTCCGGGTCAGCCAACATCTCAGCAACCGCAGCATTTCCAATTCTGCTCGTGCCTTCATCATGCGAACCGGCATCCGAGGTTTTATAGTAGCTATTTGGCCCTTCACCAAAAATGTGCTTGCCAGAATGGATTGCTGTTCGACCCTCGATCCTTTGCCTGAGGGATTCCGGCAGACAATCATAAGCTTTGTACATCGACGCAAACATGGTGTCGCCGCCAGACTTCGGTAGTTCGCGGGCAACCAAAACTGATCCCAATGCAGGTTCATGATCATAAGAGTGATCGGTGTGCCAGCCGCCACCGATATTGTCTTTTTGATCCGCCTCTTTCGCCACGAGCGCGATTTGAGGATAGTCTGGATGCGCCGCAAAAAAGCGGTTAATGTTAATGTCGCCAAAACGTTCCGCGAAGGCGATATGATCAGTTTCGCTCAACTCCTGACCTCGAAAAAAAACGACGCCATGCTCGGCAAAAGCGTTCTCAATCGCCGCAAACTCTCCAGCACTCAACCTGCGTAGGTCAACCTCAGAGACTTCCGCGCCGAGCCCATCAACAGGTGTAATTATCATGGCCATTCGTCCTCCCGATGCGTCTTCGGTTTTTCTTCGAAGTTCGCATCACTCTTATTAGCTGCGATACGATCCTTGCGTCAAAAGGAAAGCGAAACCGTTGGATCGAAAATTTGCAATGGCCCGTTGCAATCAAAGCGCTCGATACATCACCAACGCATCGACATATCCCTCAACCGGGTGAAGAAATGCGAGTGGCAAACGGCCGACAATCTCGAAACCGAAACGTTCCCAAAGGTCCACTGCGCGAGTGTTGGCGCTGACAACGAAGTTAAACTGCATACCTCTGTATCCGCAGGTTTTGGCAAACTCCAATGAATGGGCGCACATTGTGCGGGCCACGCCACGTCCAACACCACGCGCGCCCGTGACGTATCCGCAGTTGCAGATATGGTCGCCACCACCGGCGTAATTTGGCCGAATATAGTATGTTCCGACAACCTCTGATTCCGCTTCTGCGACAAAGGTATCTTTGTCGGCCGAACACCAATATTCGAGCGCGTCGGTCTCAGTAATATCGGGATCTATGGTGTATGTCGCACCGGCGCGGAAGACCGGCTTCAATATGCCCCAAATCGCGGACTGGTCGCGCGCTTGGGCTCGACGAATAATCATATGTCGAGAGCTCCCATCCAGCGTCTCTAGGCTTTCAGCATATCTCTGCTGATGATGACCCGCATTATTTCGTTCGTGCCTTCCAATATCTGGTGAACACGCAAATCTCGTACAATTTGTTCGATTCCATATTCCGACAGATATCCATATCCACCATGGATCTGCAGCGCGTCGTTAGCGACCTTGGAGCCGGCGTCTGTCACGAAGCGCTTCGCCATCGCACACCAGCGGGTGGCGTCTGGCGATCCGGCATCCAGCTTAGCCGCAGCTTCGTAAAGGAAAACTCTCGCCGCTTGCAGCTCCGTTTCCATATCCGCCAGCTTGAATTGGATCGCTTGAAAATCGGCTATGGCCTGCCCAAACTGGTGTCGTTCTTTGGCATACGCCAAGGCTTTGTCGAGCGCCCGCTGCGCCCCGCCGAGCGAGCACGCCGCGATGTTCAGCCGCCCACCGTCGAGGCCGGCCATGGCGAATTTGAAACCGTCTCCTTCAGCCCCGATCCGATTGTTTGCCGGAACGCGAGCGTCATCAAGATTGAGCTGGCGCGTAGGTTGGCTATTCCAACCCATTTTTTGTTCATTTCCGCCAAAACCGAGCCCGTCAGTGTCTTTGGGAATCACAAACGCTGAGACTCCTTTAGGTCCTGGACCGCCAGTGCGTGCCATCAGTACATAAATATCAGATGCGCCCGCTCCGGAAATGAACTGCTTCGAGCCGTTCAGAATGTAGCTGTCGCCGTCTCGTTTTGCGGTCGTCTTCATAGCGCCAGCATCTGATCCTGAGCCTGGCTCAGTTAAACAGTAACTTGCCATCAATTCCATGCTGGTCATCGGTTCAACAAACGTCTCCCGAAGCGCGTCATCGCCAAATTTGTCAATCATCCAAGTCGCCATATTGTGGATGGATATGAATGCCGCGGTCGATACATCACCATAAGACAATTGCTCAAAAATAAGCGCAGCATCCAAACGTGAGAGCCCTGTACCGCCATGCGCCTCATTGACATAAATCCCAGCGAAGCCGATTTCTGCACACCCGCGAATAATGTCGACTGGAAAATGCTTGTTTCGATCCCATTCGCCGGTATTCGGCGCCAACACGTCCAACGCATATTTGCGCGCGGTTTCTTGAATAAGGGTTTGCTCTTCTGACAATCGGGAAAATGGCATAATCGGTGTCTTGACCCAAGCACCCTCGATTGGCAAGTCGCGACGCTTTCGAGTAAAACGGACGTTGCAGCTCCCAAAAAAGGGGTTTTAACCCATGTCAGATCTACCGGAGGACTTCGAAATCGGCCTTGCAATCGAGGCCGATATCCCAGCGATGATTTGGGCTGACAAAGCGGCGAGCAAATTGTTTGAACCGACAGGATTGATCGAACCCGAAGGCTTAGGCGATCACGTTCCATCAAGCGTCTTCGTGGATGAAATTCCAAACGAAACCGTATTTGCGGCGCGCCGGAACGATGGCCATGCGGTTGGTTTTGCGATCACACGGCCTCGCGGGAAAGGCCTGTATCTAGATCAGGTGAGCGTTCACCCAGACTACGGACGAAACGGCATTGGTCGTGCCCTTGTCTTGCGGGTGTTACGCGAAGCCGAAGCGCGCAGACTGCCACATGTTTCGCTGTCGACGTTTCGAGATTTGGCTTGGAACGGACCCTTTTACGCATCGATGGGATTTGCTGAATTGCCCCGTGAGAAGTACGAATCTTACATGTACGAAATTGAGGATGCGCAGAGAAAGTACATGGATGTTGGCAAACGATGCTTTATGCGCCGACGTGTACGCCGTACTTTGTTTGGAGTAAGAACGCCATTATGACTTCGCCTTTCCCGCAGCGGTTTCCCGCAACACGCCTACGCCGTCTTCGCCAATCACCTTGGGTTCGTGATCTAACGGCGGAGACTAATGTGACTCCCTCTGACTTAATTTGGTCTATCGTCGTTCATGACGGAGCCGAAGCTCGGATTCCGGTGGCAGCAATGCCAGGAGTTGATCGTGTTTCAGAAAAAGAGGCCGCGAATGTCGCGCTGCGCGCGCAATCGCTTGGCATTCCCGCGATTGCGATGTTCCCACACATCGATCCATCCAAAAAAGATGAAAAAGGAACGGAGGGTTTAAACCCTGACGGACTGGTCCCCCGCGCAATCAAAGCAATGAAAGAGGCAGCACCAGATGTGGGCATCATTTGTGACGTTGCATTAGACCCATTCACGAGCCACGGACATGATGGGCTCATAAATGAGGCGGGTTATGTGCTGAATGACGAGACGATATCGGTCCTCGTTGAGCAAGCTTTGGTACAGGCCGCCGCTGGCGCGGATGTCGTTGCGCCGTCTGACATGATGGATGGCCGGATTGGTGCGCTGCGTGAGAGCCTTGAAAGTGAAGGTCACAAGAACACTCTGATTCTGTCTTACGCCGCCAAATATGCCAGTGGATTTTACGGTCCCTATCGAGAAGCGATCGGATCGGCGACGGCGCTCATTGGGGATAAGAAGACTTACCAGCAAGATCCAAGCAACACGGATGAAGCGCTGCGCGAAGTCGCAATGGATCTCGCTGAGGGCGCCGATATGGTGATGGTGAAGCCCGGTCTACCCTACCTCGATATTGTGCGGCGCGTGTCTGACACATTCGGCGTTCCAACGATCGCTTTCCAAGTATCTGGAGAATACGCAATGATCCAAGCGGCCGCCCAAAATGGTTGGGTAGACGGAGACCGGATCTATCTGGAAACGCTGACCTGTTTTAAACGCGCAGGCGCTAGCGGTGTGATCACCTACTATGCAGACAAAGCAGCCGAAATGCTAGCAGGCTAGTCTTCTTTCGGCTCAAGAATTTGGCGTCCGCGATACATGCCTGACTTCAAATCGATATGGTGAGGTCGGCGAAGCTCACCGGATTCGGCATCTTCGATATATGCTGCACCTTGCAGGCGATCATGCGCGCGACGCATGCCACGCTTAGACGGTGTTGTTTTACGCTTTGGTACAGCCATGATGTTTTCCCGTCGTTCTGGACTTTAACTCTGCCAAAAACCAAGCCGCGCATATAGCCGGCTCGCGAACAGCGCGCAAGTCCCTTACTGCGCTCTAGACAAGGCGACTTTGAGCCAACGCAGCTTCAATAAAACTAGCGAACAATGGGTGCGGCGCAAATGGTCTGGATTTTAGTTCAGGATGAAATTGCACGCCGACAAACCAAGGGTGGTTTGTCAGCTCCACGATCTCCGGAAGCTTACCGTCTGGCGATATGCCAGAAAATACCATGCCAGCCGCTTCAAGCGGTTCGACGAACGCAGCATTCACTTCGTAGCGGTGCCTGTGGCGCTCGCTAATATCCGTATGCCCGTAAATCCCCGCAACCTTCGAATCTTCCCTCAGCCTCGCTGGATAGGCGCCAAGCCGCATCGTACCTCCATAGTCGGAAGTCTCGTCTCTTTGGATGAGTTCATTGTCTTTGGTCCATTCTGACATCAGGCCGACAACTGGCTTCTCGGTGGGACCAAATTCAGAGGTTGCCGCATCGTCAATCCCGGCGAGGTTACGGGCGGCTTCCACAACAGAAAGCTGCATTCCATAACAAATTCCAAAACACGGGACACGGCGCTCTCTCGCAAAACGAGCCGCGCGCATTTTACCGCGCGCTCCACGTTCACCGAATCCACCTGGTAGAATGATCCCGTCTACTCCTTCGAGAATGTCCAGCGGCGCCGTATCATCATCAAAGGTCTCACTGTCGATGAGCCGAACTTTCACTTTAACATTGTTCGCCAAGCCGCCATGAACGAGGGCCTCGCTCACAGATTTGTATGCATCAGGAACATCAACATACTTTCCAACAAGACCAACGCAGACTTCCCCGTCTGGATTGTGCACGGTATCGGCAATCTGCTGCCAACGCGTCAGGTCTGGATCCGGCGCGTCGTCAATACCGAAGTGTCTTAAAACCTCTGTGTCTAAGCCTTCGTTGTGATAAGCTGCAGGAACATCATAAATGTGGCCAACGTCACGTGCTTCGATCACGCTTTCAGGGCGGACATTGCAGAAACTTGCAATTTTCGACTTCTCTGGGGCTGGGATCGCGCGGTCACACCGACACAATAAAACTTGAGGCTGGATACCAATCGACCGAAGCTCCTTTACAGAATGCTGAGTTGGCTTGGTCTTCATTTCCCCTGCAGCAGGAATATACGGCAAAAGCGTTAGGTGGATAAAACAACTTCGCGTCGGACCCAGGTCTTGGCTGAGCTGTCGGATCGCCTCAAAAAAGGGTAGTCCTTCAATATCTCCGACTGTCCCGCCGATCTCGCACAGAACGAAATCAACATGTTCCCCAGGGTCAGCAAGGATAAATGATTTTATCTCGTTGGTGACATGAGGAATAACCTGAATCGTCGCGCCAAGATAATCGCCACGCCGTTCTTTCTCAATAATCGTCGAGTACAGACGGCCAGTCGTGATATTGTCAGATTGCCGTGCTGACACGCCGGTGAAGCGTTCGTAGTGCCCGAGATCAAGATCTGTTTCGGCGCCGTCATCCGTTACATAAACTTCGCCATGTTGACGTGGGCTCATGGTCCCAGGATCAACGTTCAAATAGGGATCAAGCTTACGCAGCCGGACACCGTATCCTCGCGCCTGGAGCAAGGCGCCTAATGCCGCAGAGGCTATTCCTTTTCCTAGAGAGGACACCACGCCGCCGGTGATAAATATATAGCGAGTCATGGGCATGTAGATTGCCTGATTCGGTCGAAGTTCAGAAAGAGAATGTTCGTTTTTTTCCGAACCAGGATCATTGTCGCAAAGGATCGTCAGCTTGGTCAGCGGGTGCATCAGAATTTGGCACCGTGCCTGACGGCTCACTTGGTACGGCAAGCGGGTCGTCAATCAAATCCGACGTTCCTGTATCGAGAAAGTCTTCAACCGCTCCTAGTCCGAGATCGTCCTCGGTTGCGTCCGGCAAGAACTCTTCCTCTAGCTGACGCTGAATGTCAGTCTGTCCGTCACTGCTGCGTCCAGTCGAAATGGTAGTTAACCCAAGACTGGTGATGAAAAAAATCGCCCCGAAAATAATCGTGGTTCGGATCAATGCGCCTTTCATACCGGTACCGGAAACGAGACCACCGCCGGGTCCGCCGCCACCGCCGCCGCCAATGCCAAGCGCACCACCTTCTGAACGCTGCATCAGTACAACGCCGATCAAAACGATCGAAACAATGATATGCGCGACCAAGATGACCGTGAGCATACTTAATCCTTTAAATCTGAAGCCGAGCCCATACGCGCTAAGGCAAGAAGCGCCAAGCCCTGGAGTTCAGTATTACGAAACTGCCGCCGCGTAGATGGCCATAAAATCATCAGCCTTCAAGCTTGCGCCACCGATTAAGCCACCATCGACATCCTCGACCGCCAAGATTTCCACCGCATTCCCAGGCTTCATTGACCCGCCATAAAGCAACGGTATTGACTCGGCGCTAGTCTCAAAGCGCTTCGTCAGCAAACGGCGCATATGAGTGTGGATTTCCTCTATTTGAGGCGGATTGGCGACCTGTCCCGTGCCGATCGCCCAAATGGGCTCGTACGCAATCGCAAAACTCTGGTCACTCGCGAAAGAGCCAGGAATCGACCCCTCCAATTGACGCGCAACGACCTCAAGAGCATTCCCCGCTTCTCTTTCTGCCAATGACTCACCCACGCAAATGATCGGGATCAACCTGGCGCGAACTGCTGCGCTGGCTTGGGCCGCGACAATTTCGTCAGTTTCGCCATGTTTATCGCGACGCTCGGAATGACCAACAATCACATAAGTAGCTCCTGCCTCGGCGAGCATTTCCGCTGACAAATCTCCAGTGTATGCGCCATTCAATTCGCAATGACAGGTTTGCCCACCCAAGCTAATTCGCCCACCTGCAGCTTGTTTGAATGGCGAAATCAACGTCGCCGGCGGACAAACCAGACAGTCGGCATGGTCTGGAAATGTCGAAATCAGCGACACCATTTTTTCGAACTCAGATAAAGAAGTTCGAGACCCGTTCATTTTCCAGTTGCCAGCAATCAACCTTCGCGCCATTTCAGTCACCATCTTGAAGAACTCTTCAGGCTCGCCTAGCAAGCGGGTGAGGGTCTCACAACCTCTTCTTCGATGAGGGCCACGCTATGCTGACCATGATCCGCGAAATGCTTCGAACCCGCGCCGCGGGATTGCTATTCGCTTTGCTTATCGTTGCTATGGCAGCGTGGGGCATCACTGATGTTTTTAGCGGGGGGCTTGGAAACAATCTCATAGGCGCTGGAAATCGAACGCTTTCGGAGCAGCAATTCGACAATCTTGTAGAACGCGAATTGCAGAACGCCACGGACAATCGGGGCCGTTCGCTGACGAAAGAACAAGCGCTAGATCAAGGATTAATCGACCAACTTCTACAAAGAGAACAATTGGTCCTCGCACTTGACGCGTATGGCGACAGGCTTGGAATCACAGCGACCCAAGAGGCTATACGTCAGGAAATCGTCGAAAACTCGGTATTCCAGGATACGACCGCCGTTTTTGATCCGATTCGCTACGATCAATTGTTACGGGACAATGGCTTTACGCCGGCAGAGTTCGAAGCAACGCTAGAGAGTGACCTCACCCAGCAACGGCTTCGGCAGTTGCCGCCTGCGGCGCTTCAGATCCCTTCAGTTTTGTCGCTGATCGAAGCGCGATACCAATTGGAACGCAGAGGCGCCATCTGGTTCATTCTACCAACAGATGCAATTCCCGATATCCAAGAACCAGAAGAGTCGGATCTGCAGGAGCTTTATACCGAGCTCCAGGAACGCTTGCGAGAACCCGAACGTCGACAGGTCAGCTTACTTAGGATCAGTCCGGAGGACTTTACAGGGCAAGTCGATATCCTTGAGGACGACATCGTGGCTTTTTATGAAGCCTATCGGTTGGATCGCTATACCGGTCCCGATACGCGGACTTTTACTGTTTACCAATTTGATTCTGAAGACGCGGCCCGAACAGGATTGGGACGAATCGCAGGGGGCGCTGATCCAAGCAATTTGGACGGACTCACAAACACGCGTGTAGAAACCGGGCGCGACGATCTCGTCGACAACGAGATATTACGCACGCAAGTGTTTTCAGGTAATGCCCAACCGAATGCGATTTTCGGCCCGCAACCGGATGGGCCAGTCTGGACAGTCATCCGTCTGGAGCAGATCACGCCTGGTGAGTCGACACCTCTGGAAGACATACGGGAAGAAATCGCCAGCGAATTGGCGCTAGAGCTCGCGACAGAACAATTTTACGAAGCGCTACCTCGGCTTGATGACCTGATTGGAATTGGTTCTAATTTGGAAGATATCGGAGAAGACCTTGGAGCGCCGGTCATCTCCTATTCGGCCGTTGACGCGACTGGGCGCAGTGCTGCAGGAATCTTGAATCAGGACTTGCGTGCACACCCGGAACTTCTGCCGCAATTGTTTGAACGAGAACCGGGACAAACCACACAAAGGCTGAGCGAGGAAGAGATAATCTGGCTTGCCCGTCTTGATCAGGTAGATGCGTCGCGATTGCCCGAACTAGATGAAGTTCGTCCTCTGCTAACCGAAGTTTGGACGCAACGCGCGATCGAACAAGGCCGGCAAGAAATGTCGGCGGAAATTGTAAATCGACTGGAGACCGATGAAACGACGCTCGCGGAGGAGGCAGCTCGATTTAGCGCCATTCTTCAGTCCTTACCCGAACCCGTTCGGCGCAGCCAACTTGACGGGCGGCTAAACCCACAGGCCGCAAGCCAGCTCTTTAGCTTAAGCAGTGTTGGCGATATCGCCGTATCTTCCATCGGCGCAGAAGGTAGCCTGATCCTGCAAGTTGATCAGATACTGACCCCTGGGCCGGATGCGTTGTCGGAATTTGCTTTGCAACTCCAATCGCAACAACGCGAAGCGCTCTCGGAAGATCTCTTCCAAGCCTACTTCATGGAAATAAGCGAAGCGGTTGATTTACGCGTGAACAGCTCTGCAATCGAGGCCTACAAGCAGCGGATCACGACAACCCAATGAAACGGGACAAACTTATTGTTCGCCGTCGACCTGGGGATGTTGAGACGCCTGTCTCGGCGATGCTCAAACTTGGACCAGACGAACCCGGTAGCTTTCTGTTTGAATCGATTTTAGGCGGTGAACGACTGGGTCGCTATTCCTTTCTCGGTATCGAACCATTGGCATGGTTGCAGATGCGAGATGGCCGAGCATCGATGTCTAAGACAGCCGACTTTTCCGATTGCAAGAACTTCGATCTCGCGCCGGTTGAGGCACTGAGACAGTTTGCAGAAATGGCGCGCGCCGACGTCGCTAGCGACACCGCCGCCTTGCCGCCAATGGCCAGTGGCGCTTTTGGGTATGTTGGTTACGACATGATCCAATATGTCGAACCGGTCCAAATCAACGCAACGGATGTTTTGGGCGTTCCGGAAGTGTTGTTGGTTATTCCAAGCGTCGTGATCATTTTCGACCATCTCTACCAAGAATTGCTGTTGGTCGGCAGATGTCCACCTGGAGCGGAAGCAGAAACTGAGCAACGGCTTGATGATGTTGAAAATCGTCTCGAAGCACCCCTGCCATTGGTCCCGCGCGAAGCAGACGAAGATGAGCTGGACTTTCGCTCGAATACGTCGAAAGCACAGTATTTCGACATGGTTGATCGCGCCAAGAGCTACATCCAAGCTGGTGATATTTTTCAAGTTGTCCCATCGCAAAGACTGACCGCGCCCTATCAACGAAAATCGATTAGCTTCTACCGCGCCCTTCGCCGCTTGAATCCGTCGGCGTTCATGTTCCACATGAATTTGGGGGCGCTTCGGCTGGTCGGATCTAGCCCGGAAATTTTGGTTCGCGTGCGTGAGGGCCGCGTCGCAATCAGGCCGATTGCGGGGACGCGCCCACGTTCGGGCGACCCGATCGAGGACGCTAAGCGCGCCGCAGATTTGATAGCAGATCACAAGGAGATCGCAGAACACCTCATGCTACTTGATCTTGGCCGTAATGATGTCGGCCGCGTATCGGCCTATGGTAGTGTCGAGGTCACCGAGCAATTTGTCGTGGAACGCTACAGCCATGTCATGCACATCGTTTCGCATGTCGAAGGCGATTTGCGTGAAGGTGTCTCAATCGTAGATGCGCTGCTCGCCGGTCTACCCGCGGGGACGGTATCCGGCGCACCTAAGATCAGGGCGATGCAAATTATTGATGAGTTGGAGCAGGCCAAACGGGGCGTTTATGGCGGTGCGGTGGGCTATTTCGGATGGAGCGGCGACCTTGATACTTGTATCGCGCTCCGCACGGCGGTGCTCAAGGATGGCAATCTTCACATTCAAGCCGGCGGCGGTGTCGTATATGACAGTGATCCGCAGTACGAGTATGAAGAAACCCTGCACAAGGCGAACGCTCTCAAACGGGCTGCCGCGCTCGCCGCGACCTATGAGTTTGACCAATGAGCAAACCGAAGATTCTCGTTGTCGACAATTATGACAGCTTCACTTGGAATCTTGTCCACTATCTCGAAGAGATCGGCGCGCGCACAGTTGTGGTCCGAAACGACGAACTCACTGCGGACGAAGCGCTGTCCCAATCTGCTGATGGTATTGTTCTGTCGCCAGGTCCCTGCACCCCGAAGGAAGCGGGAATCTGTGTCGAATTGATTCAGAAATCGCCGGACGACCTTCCAATACTCGGCGTCTGCTTGGGACATCAAAGCATAGGCGCCGCAGAAGGATCGAGCATTGTCCATGCACAGGAAATTCGTCACGGCAAAATCAGCACAATCCACCAAACGGGAGGTCCGTTATTTGACAGCCTGCCGGAAAGATTCGACGTTGTTCGCTATCATTCTCTCGCCGTCGAAAAAACGCCGCTTCCGGACACTTTGGTCGCCGATGCATTCACAGAAGACGGCGAGATCATGGCAATGCACCATGTCTCGCGTCCAGTTTTCGGGGTGCAATTTCACCCCGAAAGTATTCTAACCGAGCACGGCCATGATTTGCTGCGCAACTGGCTCGCCCTCACGGCCTGATCAGTTAAGCCTTATGAAGGCTTTTCAAACAGCAATGTCATCCGATCGGATTCACCAATTTCGATAAACGCTTCCTGCTCAGGTGTTCCCTCTTCGGTCGATGCGAGCGATGGAGGAAGGCGCCACACAAAATCGGTTTCGGATGGGACGTCAGCAGGATTTGCATTGATGTCTGACGAGCCGACAAATTCGAAGCCGGCAGCTTCGAAGCCCGCAACGACGTAGGATTCTTTTAGATAACCTGCGTTCCCGTCGGCCCATTCGTCTGAATTCGCTTCGGGACCGCGGTGCTGAACAACTCCCACAAAACCACCTGGTTTTAGAAGATCATAAGATTCAGCGATTGTTTGAGAAAAATAGCCGTTGCTCTCTTCCGCCCGGTTCAGATTGTGTAACGCGCGAACAAACAAAACCCCATCAACAGTTCCTTTCATCGCATCCGGAGCGGCCGTCATTTCATAGGACTTGATTTCAGGGCTCCCCTTATCGGTCCATTCGGCGGCGCGGTCTGGCCAGTTGAGGCGCGCGTCCACACGTGACTGTAAGCTCTCTTCGGTGGCATTTCGCAGAATCAGAGGCCAGATTCCATCGGGATAGTGCGCACCGACAATCACGCCCTCTGGTCCGAGGTAAGGCATCAAGATCTTTGTGTACCAGCCGCCACCAGGCAGAGCTTCAACGATAGTCATGCCAGGCTCAACGCCAAAGAATTGCAGTGTTTCGCCTGGGTTGCGCGCATCATAGCGCGCTTTCGCTTCTGGTGGCTGCGCATCCAATGCCGCCATCAGGATATCGGCGCTGGTCACTTCTAACTCCGCCTCTGTTTCTTCAGCGATCGCGACTTCTTCCACCTCAATTTCTACGGATTCGACCTCAGCGATCGCTGCACCCTCCACTTCAGCAGTTTCGTCTTCAGCAGAAACTGCCGTGGTGCTCGTGCAGCCTGCGAACAGGACTGCTGCGACCGCTAAAACTGATACCTGTGTTTTTGTCATCGTCGTCTCCCTTGTTGATGATGAGCTAACATGTGGTCGTGACAAAAGGAACAAATTCTTATCTTGGGCGAATTCTCAGAATGCCAAGCCCTGTTCAGAGGGAAAAGAGCGCGCTACACGCCGCATATGACTGAATCTCGTTTATCTCTTGCGATCAAAGCGCTCTCCCGATCTCAGCCACTCGATGCGGATCTTATCGAAGGCGCGTTTCAGACCTTATTGTCGGGTGAGGCAGAGCCTGTGCAGATTGGCGCCTTCATGATGGGCCTCGCCGTGCGCGGCGAAACTGGCGCTGAGCTGGTGGCCGGCGCGCGCGTGTTACGTTCCAATGCACGGACGATTACGCTTGAAGGGGATATCCTCGACACGTGCGGCACTGGCGGACTGCCTTGGACCAGCCTGAATACATCAACGGCGTCTGCGATCTTGGTGGCCGCGTGTGGTGGTACGGTCGCCAAGCATGGCAATAGATCCGTGCCGCCAAAGACCGGTTCCGCTGACGTGTTAGAAGCGCTCGGGGTGGAGCTCGATTTGACGGAGGTGCGGTTCAGAGACTGCATTCGCGAGGCCGGCGTTGGATTCTTGTTTGCGCGGTCGCATCACAGCGCGATGCGCCATGTCGGTCCGGCGCGGCAAACTCTGGGGATTCGGACGATCTTCAATCTGTTGGGTCCATTGTCGAACCCGGCCAGCGCAACGCACCAGATTCTTGGAGTCAATGAAGCCCGATGGCTCGAGCCTATGGCAACCGCATTGCGAGATCTGGGGACCAAGAGAGCTTGGGTTGTCCACGGTCCAGACGCCGAAATGGGGGGTATAGATGAGGTCTCTATTGCGGGTCCAACACAGGTCATTGAGGTCTCAAACGGGGATCTAACCCGGTTTGAACTGGTACCAAATGATGCCGGTTTGGACACCGCGCCACTATCCGCGCTTCGCGGCGGCCACGTCGACGAAAACGCCCTCGCCATCCGGGAATTGCTCGAAGGGCGCGAAGGCCCATTTAGAGATGCTGTTTTTCTCAACGCTTCGGCGGGTTTGCTCGTCTTAGGACGGGTCGAAGACTTGAGCGCTGGCGTTCAGCAGGCAGCGACGGCACTCGATAGCGGCGCTGCCCTCGAAACACTCTCGACACTTGTGTCAGCATCAAATGGAAAATTGGCCTAATGTCAGCGCTCGATCCAATCATCGCTTACAAGGCAGACGAAGTCGCAGCGTTGAAACGGACGCAAAGCGAATCTGAACTGCTACAGACCGCCCATTCGCAACCCGAACCGCGGCCTTTCTTGTCTGCCATGTCGGCTGTTTGCGCCACGGGCGACAACGCCTTGATCTGCGAAATGAAACGGAAGTCGCCATCAGCAGGAGAAATCTTGCCCGGTGCCAATCCCGTCGACATCGCAAAAGACTATGAAGCAGGCGGCGCAGCTTGCCTGTCTGTGTTGACTGATGGGCCAAGCTTCGGCGGAAGCGTCGCCGATTTTCAAGCGATTAGAGCTGCCGTATCTTTGCCCATGCTGCGAAAGGACTTCATGATCGATCCGCTCCAAGTGATCGAAGCACGCGCAATGGGTGCCGACGCGGTGCTGGTCATCTTATCTTGCAGCGATGATGCGTTGGCCTCTGATCTGATCGCGACCGCGGATGATCTTGGCATGACAAGCTTGATCGAGACTCATACGAAACGCGAAGTCGAGCGGGCTCTTAAGCTGAACGGTGGCATCATCGGCATCAACAATCGCGACCTAACCCGAATGGTTACAGACCTCGCCACAACTGAGGCACTGATGTCGGCAATACCCGCAGAAACAGAGATTATTTCAGAGAGTGGTATCACCACACCCACTGACATTTCGCGATTACGAAAAGTCGGAGTGCGCAGGTTCTTAATCGGCGAAAGTCTTATGAAACAAACTGAGCGCGCGCAGGCTTGTGCCCAGTTGCGGCAGGCACGTTGAACCTATTCCACTTCAATTGACAATAGAACAGAACGCGAATAAACAAACCGAGAACAGATTCGGAAACACGGAGAGTCCATTGCTGACGTCCAAGCAAAAAGAGCTACTGCTCTTTATCCACGAACGTATCAAAGCTGATGGTGTGTCTCCGTCCTTTGACGAGATGAAAGAAGCCCTGAACTTGGCTTCAAAATCGGGTATTCATCGCCTGATTGTGGCGCTCGAAGAGCGAGGATTTATCCGCCGCTTGCCGAACAGAGCCCGCGCACTCGAAGTCCTCAAAATGCCCGACGCAGCAACCAGTGCCGCACCCCCGCGTGGACGCCAAGCTTTCCGACCAAGTGTGGTCGGAACACCTGAGCGAAGCGCCGCGACCGGCTCGATTCCGGTTCTTGGACGGATTGCCGCCGGTGTGCCAATCGAAGCAATCCAACAAGAAATCAATCGCGTAATACCGCCGCAAGAGTTTTCGGACGATTCCGATCACTATGCGTTGGAGGTTAAAGGCGACTCCATGATCGATGCGGGAATACTTGACGGTGATGTCGTAATCCTGCGTCGCACAGACAGTGCGGAGTCCGGAGATATTGTCGTCGCCCTGATCGATGATGAAGAAGCGACTCTCAAACGGCTTCGTAAAAAAGGCGCATCGGTGGCACTCGAAGCCGCTAATCCCGCCTACGAAACCCGCATCTTTGGCCCCGACCGCGTGCGTGTTCAGGGACGGCTCGTGGCGCTTATTCGACGGTACGAATAGGGCCGGGGCAAATTTGCCATGGACGAAGCCCACAGGCTCGCAACGTGCGTTCAAAGACTTCGTCGCCGCCAAACATCCAGGTTGCACCGCGCTGAGGGTCGATATCGGGCCATACGACAGTTGGTAGTTCACACTCACCGAGTAGAGTTACCGGCCTGCGGCTTATCAGAAGTCGAACGTTTCCTAGGGCGTCACATCGCAGTTCGCGTTGATCTGCTATGACGAGCAAAACCCCATTTGGGGTGTGAAGATCGCAACTGTTCTGTCGGCAGTCTTCTGCCGGCTCGATATCCCGCCAACCGATCGGAACAAGGCCCTTTCCATTTTCAAACTGAACGCGCTGAATACTGCCGTCCAGTGCGCGGTAGAATATGTCACCGCGCGGAGACACATGAACACCGACCATGGGCGCACTGAGCCAAGAAATCCCACCAATTAATGCAGGGAGACAGGATAGAAAGCGCATACGTTTTTGCGCAATGCAGAGACCTGCCACACTTAAGGAGAAACCGACAAAGGCTGGCATTGGCATATTTTTCTGCGCACTTCCAAAGTCGGAACCAAGAACACTGAACTGGTGCGCCACCGCGAGGACAGTTTCCAGACTCTTTCCAAACACGAACAAGATTGGACCGTCCAAGCCCAGCGGTGCCAGTAGCGCAGCCATGATGGCGGCGGGCGCAGACCACAACGAAACGACCGGCATTGCGAACAAATTTGCGACCACGCCAAGTGCCGCCACTCGGTCAAAATGGTATACTCCAAAGGGCGCCGTAGCGACGCTCGACACCAAGGCCGTCACCACCAGCGACTTAAACCAAAAGGCTGTCCCGCGGAGCGGCAGTTGACGCGCCGAGCGTCGGAAACGCCAAGCTTCATATGTCGCAACCAAAGCACCAGTCGCAGCGAAAGACATTTGAAAACCGGGCGTTAGAACGCTCCATGGTTCCCACAACACAATACATATCATCGCCAAGCCGAGACTCTGCAAACTCAGCGCACGCCGATCTACGAGGATGGCTGAGAAAAAGACCAACGCCATGATGTAAGCTCTTTGGGTCGATACACTCCCACCAGACATGATCAGATAAGCAAGGGCCGCCAGCAGCGCTGCAACCGCCGCAGGCTTCCGGATGAACACGGACAAAGCCAAGGGTTCAACAAACCCAAGTGCCCGACGCACGATGAAGTAAACGAGGCCGCAAACGAGCCCCATATGCAGGCCCGAAATGGCCATTAAGTGAGCCAATCCGGACCGACGAAGCGCCTCTCGATCCTGTTCGCTCATCAAGCTGCGGTCTCCACTCACCAGCGCCGCGGCGAATCCACCCGCGCGGTCTCCGGCCCGATCTGCAACATAAAGCGCAAGACGGCGGCGAGAGGTTGCGACCCAGTGGCTGATTCCGCCACCTATGCCCGCACGAGGTCCCATTGCCATCGCTCTGCAACTGCCTTGGACATACCCAACAGCATCCAAACCTTCGAAATAAGCCTGCCGATCAAATGCATAATCTTGCGGAAGAACCGCAGAAGGAGGCGGTCGCAACACCGACCAGCAGCGCACAAACCGACCGACATCGACATCAAGCGCCCGAATGTGGGTCAACCGAACGCGCTGGAGACGCATTTCATTGGTTACATTGGCAACGCGGTGGACATCCAACCTGACACGACGTCCTCTCCGGGCTGGCTCGATTTCGGTGACCCAACCCTCGACCATGACAGGCCCAATCGCTTCTGACATAATGGGCGGCGGCCGACGCTCTACGCTGAGCTTACCTGCGAGGAAGCCCACGCCGAACGCGAGGACGGCGATCACCAGAATTCGGATATCGGCGCGCTCAACCTCGTATATGCGGCTGAGCGCCAAACCGATTACGCCAGGCATGAGCGCTATGACGCACGATCCGATGTCGGGTTCCGTGCTGAGACTGAAATAGGCTGCGGCGCCGAAACTCAACGCCAATGCAATGATCGGCAGCGCGATTGGACCAGCGGGCGGATCCTCAATAGCTTCCGCCGACGAGGCGGCGCTCGGCCCCTTGCCTAATTCGTCCCCAGCGTGTTGATGCGGACTTGTCGTCCTCAACTGATCAAATGGTAACCCCCGCCCAAAGCCATGAGCATGATTACGCGTTTTGCGCCCTCCCCGACCGGAATGCTGCACATTGGCGGTGCACGCACCGCTTTGTTCAATGCGTTGCTAGCTCGTCATCATGACGGAAAGTTTCTGCTTCGCATCGAAGACACAGATAAGACCCGATCCACGCCAGAAGCAACACAAGCAATTTTGGACGCGATGGATTGGCTGGGGCTGACGCCAGATGAACCACCCGTATTTCAGAGCTCACGTGCGGAACGACATTCAGAATGCGCTCGGGAACTGATCGAACGAGATGCCGCGTTTCGTTGCTACACAACACCGGAAGAGCTGGAAGCCCGACGTGCCGCGGGGATGGCCGCGCGTGAGGCGAGCAAAGACGACGCGTTATCTGACGCAGACAAGGCGGAAAAGCGCGCCGAAGCAGACGCCTTTCTGGCACCTTTCCGGTCGCCCTACCGGGATGGCGCCGCTCCACCAACTCCAGACGCGCCTTTCACGGTTCGGCTTCGTGCACCAGATGACGGCGATATTGTGCTGTCGGACGAGGTGCAGGGTGACGTTCGCATCAAAGCAACCGAAATCGACGATTTGGTTCTACTTCGCGCCGACGGAACGCCGACCTACATGCTCGCAGTTGTTGTCGACGACCATGATATGGGTGTGAATATGGTGTTCCGGGGTGATGACCACCTGCGCAATACGTTTCGCCAAATGCCAATTTACACCGCAATGGGGTGGCCGCTCCCCAGATATGGGCACATGCCAATGATCCATGGGACCGACGGCGCGAAGCTCTCAAAGCGACATGGCGCAATGTCGACACTTGCCTATCGTGATATGGGGTATCTTCCAGAGGGTATGCTGTCCTATTTGACACGCCTAGGATGGAGCCATGGCGACAAGGAAGTTTTCACCTGGAATGAGGCCGTCAACCTTTTCGATGTCGCGGGCGTCAACCGTTCACCCGCGCGTCTCGACTTGACCAAGCTCGATGATGTGAACGCCCACTTCATCTCGCTCGCTGATGAAAACCGGTTGCTTGGTCTGGTCACCCCATTTGTAAACACATTGACGAAGACCGACGACGGATTGCTGCAGCGCATCAGATCGGCGCTGCCACTCGTCAAAACGCGAGCCAAAACTCTGGTCGATTTGGCCGAGGGGTTGCGTTTTCTCTGGGACGCCAACGCCGACAATTTGAACAAGAAAGCCCGCAAGGCTTTGCGGCCAGACAAGCTCACCTTACTCGCAAATCTAAGTGAAGCCCTAGACGGGGCTGAAACATGGACTATTGAGGCTTTACACGAAGTGCTCGACCAGTTTTGTGCGGCGCACAGTTTGACGATGGGAGACATCGGACCAAGCTTGCGCGCGGCAGTAACTGGCGGCCTTCCTGCACCGGACCTTGTGCCGGTGCTCGCTTGGCTGGGGCGGGACACTGTTTTGGCCAGAATTGATCATCACTTGCCGGCGGGGGCTGGCGAAGGAACAGAACCGCATTGAGGTCTGAAATGGAAAACAAGACGAAACTGGTCGGCAAGGCCAAATTAGAAATTGATGGCAAGACGATCGAGCTCGACGTTTTGGGCGGGACGCACGGTCCTAACGTTGTCGATGTGCGTCCACTTTATGCGAAAGCCGGTGTCTTCACATTGGATCCCGGATTCACCTCAACTGGGTCGTGCGAGTCGCAGATAACCTTTATCAATGGCGAAGAAGGCATCCTCCTACATCGTGGGTATCCGATCGACCAATTGGCAGCGAATTCTGGATTTCTAGAAGTCAGCTATCTTTTGCTGCACGGCGAGTTACCAACGCAAAGCCAGTTCACAAACTTCGCGAAAGACATCACGCAGCATACGATGCTGCACACACAGATGGACCGGTTCTTTGACGGTTTCCGTCGTGACAGCCACCCGATGGCGATGATGACCGGCGCGGTTGGCGCGATGTCGGCCTTTTACCCAAGTGCAATGGACAGCTCTGATCCAGATGAACGCTATCTGGCCTACATTCGGCTGATCGCGAAATTCCCAACGATTGCAGCGCGCGTGTACAACTACACGATCGGCCGTCCTTTCGTTGAACCCCGTAATGAGCTCTCTTACGCCGAGAACTTTTTGCGCATGTGTTTCTCGATTCCGGCCGAAGATTACAAAAACAATTCGACGCTTTCGCAAGCGATGGATAAATTTTTCATCCTCCATGCGGACCACGAGCAGAACGCGTCGACGTCTACAGTTCGGTTAGCAGGATCATCCGGGGCACACCCTTATGCCGCCGTTGCTGCGGGTGTTGCCTCTCTTTGGGGACCAAGCCATGGCGGCGCTAATGAAGCCTGCCTCAATATGCTGCGCGAGATTGGTGACGTGTCGCGTATCCCCGAATTCATCAATCGCGCGAAGGATAAAGATGATCCGTTTCGACTGATGGGTTTCGGGCATCGGGTCTATAAGAACTACGATCCACGTGCCACGGTGATGCAAGAGTCTGCACACCAGGTTCTGGATGAGCTCGGCATCGACACACCGGTTTTGCAAGTCGCCAAAGAGCTGGAAAAGATCGCTCTAGAAGATGAGTATTTTGCCGAGAAGAAGCTGTATCCGAACGTGGATTTCTATTCCGGCATCATCCTCGATGCGATGGGGTTCCCAACAGAGATGTTCACGGTTCTGTTTGCCCTAGCGCGGACCGTGGGCTGGTGTGCGCAATTGAACGAAATGATCGAAGATCCATCACAAAGGATCGGTCGGCCGCGGCAGATTTACACGGGTGCGCCAAAGCGCGACTTCCTGCCTATTTATCAGCGGAAATAGACGCCAAAATCGCGTCTGCAGCAATCTCGGGCGCCGGCGCCTCCGCGGCGCCCATTTGCTCTAATGCAGCGTTCTGAGCCTCAACCTGTCGCCGCCGGGCGTTCGGGTCGCACAAAAGCGAACGTGCGCGATCTGCGATACGGTCGGCTTTCAGATCTGTCTGTACATATTCTGGTGCGATCTCTGTGTCGTCGGCAGCGATATTGACCAGTGTGATGTGCTTTGGCTTGTACAGGAAATACTTCGCGACGGCCCAGGTCATCCATCCGGTTTTATAGCCAACGAGAAAGGGTGTTCCTTGCACGGCCAATTCACTGGTAACCGTGCCCGAACACGCCAAGGCCAAGTCTGCGGCGGCCATAACATCATGACGTGCGACGTGCTCCGGCGCGAACAGTCCCCAATCAGACACCCCCGGAAACCGCACTTCAAAAGCGTCCCGGACGGAGGGCGCCGGCGCAAACATGACTTGCGTCGAAGGCTGCGCGGCGTGAACCAGGCGCGCCGCCTCGACGAGCGCAGGCGCTGTCCGCTGAATCTCGCTCGGCCGACTCCCTGGAAGCACGAGGAGTAGATGCTGGTCATCTGAGATGCCAAGGCGTTGGCGAAATCCGGCACGATCACCTTGCTCCGTCCGCGACAAGGCCGGTGGTCCCATCACAGTGACCGGCAAATCGAACGGCGTGTAATACGGCACCTCCATCGCGTGAATACACACCAGTTCATCGACGGCGGCTGCGAGTTTCTTTGCCCGACCAGGGCGCGTCGCCCAAATTTGCGGACCGATCAGTTTGAACCGCTTAATGTGCGGCGCGCGTTGTTTCAGGCGTTCCGCAATACGGATCATAAACCCCCAGGAATCGACCAGCACAACCATATCAGGATCAGCGGTGATAATGTCCTCTACGGCAGCCTCCACAAGTTTCAAAACGGTCCCATAAATCCGCACGCCTTCAAACAGACCCACAATGGAAAGAGGGGTGATATCGATCGCAGAAACCAGGCCGAGACTCGCCAACTCGTCGCCACCGATCGCCGAAAACCGGGTTTCCGGCGCGCGGTTCTTAATGGCGACAACGGTTTCTCGAGCGAGCAAATCTCCGGACGGCTCCGCCGCGACCATATAAATGTGCGGCTGTGCCACTAGGCCCAGCCTTTCGGAAATCCATACACGAACACACCATACTTCTGCGCCGCGGCCTGGACGCTGGGGAGATCGATGACCAGTGCACCGCCGGCCTCCACCCCAAGGCCCGCTAGCCCCGCAGCAGCCGCGCGCTCAACGGTTCCAAGTCCAATCGTAGGAAGATCGATCCGCCGCTCCTGAATCGGCTTTGGCCGCTTCACCAAAACGCCACGCCGCTGATCAAATGTCCCGCGGAGCTTAGGGTCGAGGGTCGCGCAACGTTCGAGCATCGCATCTGTGCCCTCCTGCGCTTCCACGCAAAGCACCAGACCGTTGCAAACAATCGCGCCCTGGCCGATGTCCAAAGCGCCGATACCCGATGCAACATGAGCTGCCTTTTCCAAATCATCCATTTCACTGGAATGCGGCTCAGACCCAGCAATCAAACCCGGCTGGGCCAAAAGTGAACTCGATGCTTCGTCCGCACCGATGACGCGGAAGCCTTCTGATTCGAAAGCCTCGATCATCACGCGGAGCAATGCATCATCCCCTTTACGCGCGGCGGCCAGAACGCGTGGCAGCAGGCTCATCCCCTTTAGATCAGGTTTTAATGTCGCAAAATCTGGCCGATCCACGCGACCTGCGAAACACATCTCTTCGACACCCGCCGCCCGGAACAGCTTAACTGTTTTTCCAATCTCACCCATTCCCACAGTCTCACCCGGCAAGTGATCTAAAGCAGATTCCACGAACCCCTTCAGGCGAAGGACATAAACAGGCTGGCCGCGCGCCTCAGCGGCTTGAGCGACATGTACAGGAAGGTCTCCGAGGCCTGCGAGCAAACCCAGGGGGGCCAATTGAGAGCCTATTTCGGAAGACATAATGCGCGATCTCGTCCCGATCTGATGAAAGATACAATGTTCATCACATGTGGATTGGATTCGTACGCTTTGGCGACCGCCTCGACACGATCGGCAAACATACCGTCGCCAAAGAACAGGGCGCGATACCCGGCCCGCAGTGTTTTCATATCGTCCCTCGTGAACCCTCGACGCTTCAGGCCGTTAATGTTCAAGCCGGCAAGATGGGCATGATTTCCAACGACCGAGCCGTACGGAATGACATCCGCCACAAGAGTTGAGCCACCGCCCACAAAGGCGTGGGCTCCGACACGGCTCCATTGGTGCACGGCGACACCACCACCGACCCAGACTTGGTCTCCGAGACTGACATGTCCACCAATCTGACTCCCATTGGCGATCACGCATTTTGAACCGATTTGGCAATCATGCGCGGCATGCGTATTGGCCATAAAATAGCTATCGGTTCCGATCCGCGTTGTACCGCTATGCGCAGGCGATCCTCGGTGAATATTTACATTCTCTCGGAATTCGACACGGTCTCCCACCCAAAGCCGCGAGTCTGAACTGTCCTGGAAACCGAGAATTTGGGGTGGTCCACCAATCACGGCGCCCGTATCGACTTTGCAGGCCTCTCCCAGCTCTGTGCATCCAACCACAGTGCCACGTGGATTCACAATACAGTGGTCACCAATTTGGACATCTGCTCCGATATAGGCGAAGGCTCCGATTGCAACATCTACACCCAGTTGCGCCCCCTCCTCGACCAAGGCGGTTGGATGGATCATGACACTCATGAGCGTGTTGGACGTCCTTTATTGACCTGCTTTTGAAGCCAGGACACTTCTCGCAAATATTGTTTCAAGGGCTTGGCCGGAACGCCACCCCAAGTTTCTCCCTCTGGAATATCCCGAAAAATTCCAGCTGAAGCGGCAAGTTGTGCACCCGCGCCGATCCGAACATGATCTGCGATGCCAACGCGCCCGCCCATCATGGCGCCATCACCGACATAAACGCTGCCTGAAATCCCTGAAAAGCTTGCCATTAAGACGTTCCGCCCGAGCACAACATTGTGCGCAATTTGACAGAGATTATCGATCTTACTGCGTTCGCCGACCACCGTATCTGCAAGTGCGCCTCGATCGACACACGTGTTCGCGCCGATGGTTACGTAGTCCTGCACGATGACCCGCCCCCATTGCGGAATGTCAGCCGCTCCGTCCGGGCTCTCCGCGACCCCAAAACCGGCTTCGCCGATGCGGGCGCCCGCCAGAATATTCACATGATTTCCAACCAAGGCGCACCGGAGCGAAGCGCCGGGTCCAA